>JAQSYQ010000008.1 GCA_029256015.1 Gammaproteobacteria bacterium
CATCAATCAAGTGCCTACACTTAATTGCTTATTCTGCTTTTAAAGAGCTCAGAACGAATGTTATGCCATGTCGTTCAGTGAGGTGCCATTATACGGATCGAAATCAGATCGTCAAGCAGTTTTAATAAAAAATTTTAAAGCCTGGGATTTTTCATTAAATAATAGGGTGAAAAAATACTGCGTGAACTCTTCGACAAGTCCCGAGATTAATGGGCTTGTCGAAGTAAATTGTATTCTTAATAAATTATCTATTTAAAATTGAATTACTGCAGGCTGCCGTGGCATTGTTTAAACTTTTTACCAGAGCCGCAAGGGCAGGGCTCGTTACGCCCTACTTTAGCAAATTCGGCAGACAAAGCTTTATTTTCTTTTTGTTCATTGCCCATGCCATCCAGCTCAGCATGCTGAAAATCCATCTGGTTAACAGAATGGCGCCACTGATCCTCTAATTGCTCAGCTTGCTCCGGATTGGTGAGCTTCACTTTACTTAAAGTAGTGACCACATCAAATTTGAATTTGTCCAACATATCTGAGAACAAGTTAAAAGCTTCTCTTTTATATTCCTGTTTAGGGTCCTTTTGAGCATAGCCTCGCAAGTTGATGCTATGGCGCAAGTGATCCAAATTGCTTAAATGCTCACGCCAATGAGTATCCATGCTCTGTAGTAAGATCATTTTTTCAAACTGTTTGAGCGCGAGTTCATTGGCTTGGGTTTTCTTGGCTTCATAAAGCTGTTCAATCTGCTCTGAAATTTTCTCTCTCAAAGCCTCTTCATCCAGGCTCTCATCCTTATCAAGCCACTCAGCCACCGGAATTCTGGCATCAAATTCGCTTAACAATGCCTGCTCTAAGCCTTTGATATCCCATTGCTCTTCTAAACTTCCTGACGGAATATAGCCCAGCACAACCTGAGCCACTACGTCTTTTCTGATATTTCTAATGATATCGGAAACCTCATCAGCTCCTAGAAGCTCATTTCTTTGAGCATAGATTACCAAACGTTGATCATTGGCTACGTTATCATAATCTAACAGCTGTTTTCTGATATCAAAGTTGTGGCCTTCGACTTTTTTCTGAGCATTAGCAATAGCACGGCTAATCATTCTACTTTCAAGAGCCTCGCCTTTACCCATCCCCATTTTCTGCATCAACATAGCAATGCGATCGGAAGCAAAAATCCTAATTAAGTTGTCCTGTAAAGATAAGTAGAAACGACTGGAGCCAGGATCTCCTTGACGGCCGGATCGTCCTCTTAACTGGTTATCAATTCTTCTGGATTCATGACGCTCTGAACCAATAATATGCAAACCGCCTACACTAATGACTTGTTCATGGCGCTTTTGCCAATCTGCTTTAAGCTGATTAATCGCCTCATCAGTTTGCTCTGGAAGGCTCTCAGCTTCAAGCTGCCAATTGCCGCCCAATATAATATCGGTACCACGGCCCGCCATATTGGTTGCGATGGTCACCACACCTGGTCTACCGGCTTCTGCAATGATCGCCGCTTCTCTGGCATGCTGCTTGGCATTTAATACCTGATGTTTAATGCCGGCTTTATTTAATAGGTTTGATAAGTATTCTGAGGTTTCAATAGAAGCCGTTCCCACTAATACAGGTTGGCCTTTTTCTACGCAGGCTTTGATTTCTTTAACAATAGCCTCAAATTTTTCTTGGGTAGTCAGGTAGACCATATCGGGATGATCTTGCCTTACCATAGGCTTATTGGTAGGAATTACAACCACTTCTAGGCCATAAATTTGGTGAAATTCATAAGCTTCTGTGTCGGCGGTACCTGTCATTCCCGCGAGTTTGCTATAAAGCTTAAAATAGTTTTGGAAAGTGATAGAAGCTAAGGTTTGGTTCTCTGCCTGGATTTTAACCCCTTCTTTAGCTTCAATCGCTTGATGCAGCCCATCAGACCAGCGCCTTCCTGGCATAGCGCGTCCAGTATGTTCGTCAACTATCATGATTTCATTGTCTTTAATCATGTAATCAACATCTTTGTGGAATAGGGTATGAGCACGCAACACTGCATTTAAATAGTGCATTAAGCCAATATTACCCGAGCTGTATAAGCTTTCTCCGGCTTGCAGCAATCCCGCCTCAGTGAGCAATTGTTCCATATGCTCATGACCAGACTCTGTTAAATAAGCCTGTTTAACCTTTTCATCTAAATAGTAATCGCCTTCACCTTCTGCTGTTTCTCTTTTTACAAGGCGAGGGATAATTTTATTGAGTTTTAAATATAAATCTGAGCTGTCTTCCACTGCCCCTGAAATAATAAGAGGAGTCCGGGCTTCATCGATTAAAATGGAATCCACCTCATCCACTACTGCAAAATTCAAAGCTTTCTGAACTTTTTCTTGAAGGCTAAAAGCCATGTTGTCACGAAGATAATCAAAACCGAATTCGTTGTTAGTTCCGTAGGTAATATCACAGGCATAAGCGGCTCGGCGGTCTTGAGTTTCCATGCCGGATACAATCACCCCGGTGCTTAAGCCCAAAAAACCATAAAGCTTTCCCATAATTCCGGCATCACGCTGAGCCAAATAATCATTCACTGTAACGAGATGAGCGCCTTTTCCGCTTAAAGCGTTTAAATACAAGGGCAGGCTTGCCATCAAAGTTTTACCTTCTCCGGTTCTCATCTCGGCAATTCTACCTTGATGCAAAACCATGCCACCAATGAGCTGCACGTCGTAATGACGCATCCCAAATACACGCTTACTGGCCTCACGCACGGTGGCAAAAGCCTCGTTTAAAATATCATCGAGGGTTTCGCCTTGATTTAATCGACTTTTGAATTCTTGAGTTTTAGCTTGCAGGGCTTCGTCAGAAAGCTTGGCAAAATCAGGCTCTAAAGCATTGATCTTGGCTACATTTTTGTCCATGCCCTTTAAAAGACGTTCATTACGGCTGCCGAATATTTGTTTTACTAAAGCTTGTATCATGTATTTCTTTAGTCCTATAGTCTTTTTGATTGCAGTAGTATACTGTATTAAATAAATGTCAGAAACCTTTAAATGATTATGCCTAACTTGCAAACTATTCTATCTACTCCACATGGGGACTTGGGAAAGCTTTTGCAAGTTGTTAACAAAATTCAGAGCTTAAATGAGCTGGTGAAAAAGGATTTGCCTGCAAACCTCAGAAAACATGTTAGAGTGCTTAATCTAAGCCAAGGCAAGTTAGTTCTTGAGGTAGAAAACTCGAGCTGGGCAACAAAGCTACGATTTGCCTTACCCGAGCTGTTATCAAGCTTGAGAAAAGTGCCAGAACTGGCCGGTCTTAGAACCATTGAACATCAAATTGCTACTAAACAGCATAAAAGCCCGGCATCTAAAAAGCCCGAGCCTTCTAACTTTCAACTGTCCGAGCAAGCTATTGAATCCTTAAAAAGCTGCATTGAAGCGAGCTCAGACGATACACTCAAAAAGGCCTTAAAAAAGTTTATGGCCCACTATAGCTAGGCTGAAATCTGTATTGCAGTGGTCGTATCCCCTCTGGGTCGCCCATACCTTGTAGGCGAAGAAGACTCACTGCGAACTGGAAAAACCCGCCCGGAACTCATTGGGCAGCAAATTTGATAGCTTGGCAACGGCCCGCCTTCTTTCAATGCCTGCATAGCCTCTGGACGCGTTCTATTAGCCCAAGGAATAGCTAATGCCAGGGTATTAATTACTAAGGCCACTGCATAAGAAATCGGTATTGCATCCACCCCAAGCTCTGTATGCTGACTTAAACCGTAAGCTAATGGAAGGGAAGTCGACATACAGAACATCGATACAAGGGTGGACTGCCAATTGTAACCAAGCATCCTTAAATTTTGCCAGATGGCGATTCTTGGTGAGTCAAGCATACCAGCGCCTATCTGCAGACGCACTAAACTGCTGGCAGCTTCTAACAGAGCTTCACTTGAATTCGGATTAATCGCTTGGATAAACTGGCGTGAAACGGCTGCAAGCGGAATACCTATTAAGCATACTGCTATAAGAGAAGTAACCATTCCCCATTTAGCATAAGAGCTAGCACGATTATAATCACCCTCACCCACTGCCGTATTAAGTAAATTTGAAGCAGCACTTGCAAAGGCAAAGTTTGGAATAAAAACCATAAAAGCAACTTGTGCAGCAAAGTTTTGAGCAGCTAAAGCATCTTTACTTTTTAAGCCCGCAATTGCTGTAAGCATAAACATCAATAAAAACTCAAAGCTAAAAGCCGCCGCAATCGGCCCGCCTTCTTTAAGCAATGTCCACCACATATATTTAATTGCTTCCACACTTAATTGAAAAGTGCTAAGAAAATTAAATTGTTTAAAAGAATCATGCAAGCCTAAGTAAGCTAAAACGCCTATAGTGGTCAGATAGGCTCCAATAGTATAAGCGAGTGCAATACCGGCTAAGTCCAATTGGGTATATAAATAGTAGGCAAGCCCTGTGCTTACCACAAAACTACCCGTAGCAATAAGCATTGCTGCTTTTTGCTGGCCAAAGGCAATAATAATTTGTTCAGCACACATTCTGAGCCATAAGGCTGGAATAGCTGCAGCGTAAACTTGCAAAAATTGAGCCGCTAATGAAGCAACTTCTGGATTTTGGCCCACTCCTTCTAATATAGACCTTGAAAAAATCAAAGGAAACATAGCAATCGGAACAAGTGGCGCTGAAGCAGTCAAACCTTTAAAAAACACCCCTGAAATCAATTGCCTTAACTGCTTGGTTTCCTCCGAAGCGCTGCCTTTTTCTTCTTCAATTTTTATCAATTCTCCACGACGGCGACCGACCCAAATTGCTATAGAAAACAAATAAGCTGTAGAAAGTCCCACCAAAAAGTTAGTCATAGTAGTCGCTAAAGCCGCAGCGGCTATCTCATCTTGGTTTTGAGTTAACAGACTAATCGATAAGCCAACAGCAATTAGCATCGCAGAGAAATCGAAAGAGCCCATGATAGCCATCCCCATTGGGGCAATTTCTTTAACGGGACTAGCTCCAATCGCTTGCGCAACTTTATTTAAACAACTTGGAGGAGTCTGAGGCTGAGGATGATCGTGCTTAGCCGTGGGCGTAGGTGGTATTAACTCAAAACCGTCCACTCTTTGTGGGACCTGTGTTAGCGCAGCGGGTCTTTGCATAATACTCCTTGCTCCTTTCTCGTCAGATATAGGAAGTATTATTACATATTTATATAGAAAAATTGAATTATTTTTGAACCCGATGACCTAACTAGGCTTCTACGTACTCAAATGCTTCTTTATCAGCCAATATTTTTCTTAGCAAACGATTGTTCATAGCATGACTAGGCTTGTGGCCATTATAGGAGCCTTTGATGGGCCCCACTGAATATAAATCTCCTATGGCATCCAGCATCTTGTGCTTAACAAATTCATCAGGGAACCTTAAACCTTCTTCGTTAATCACACCTTTATCATCCAGCCCCACCGCATTTTCTAAGCTTGCCCCTAAAGCTAAGCCTTGGGCATGCAATTGCTCTAATTGAGTCGCAAAACCAAAGGTCCTTGCTCTAGCCAATTCCTTGGTATAGCCCATACCGGAAAACTCAAAATTCATTTCCTTTGGAGTATTAGCGATAGCTGGATGATTAAAGTCGATGGAAACTTTTAAATGAAAGCCATTGTAAGGAGAGATTTCAACAAATTTATCTTCTTGCTCAACTCGAATGGTCTTTTTAATTTTTAAATACTTTCTGGGTGCAGACTGAGCAACAATTCCAGCGGACTCGATTAAAAAGATGTAAGGGGAGGCACTGCCGTCTAAAATAGGCACTTCTTCTGCATTAAGATCTAGATAAATATTGTCGATCCCCATGGCAGATAAGGCTGATAACACATGCTCGATAGTTGCAATTTTAACATTGCCCTCTACCAGCATGGTGCATAGCATAGTTTCTTGAACTCTATCAGGATTCACCTGAACAGAAACCTCAGGCTTAAGGTCTGTTCTTTTGAATACAATACCAGTGTTCTCAGGAGCAGGGCGAAAAGTCAGTTTGACTTCTTTACCTGAATGCAGACCCTTTCCTATTACACTAATCGAATTTTTAATGGTTTGCTGTGTCATATTATTCAACTTTTTAAGCACATCTATTTTTAAAGCTGCTAAGGCATGTTAGCACAAGCGCCCGCAGCTTATAAATTAATAAAGGGGGACTACCGACTGCGACTCGCAACAAAAGCAGATTCAAAAAAGAATGCTTAGTCGGATTGGCGGCGCAAGAAGGTAGGAATGTCTAAATAGTCAGCTTCCTGGTTAGGATCAACCATCGTGGCTCTTTTTGAACCCTGGCCTAATTGTCTACCGATACGCTCATCTCTTAAAGTACGTCGGCCACCTTCATGCACATTAGCCAAGCCAGTCACCACAATAGTCACTCTCAGCTCATCATGCATTTCAGGATCAATCACAGTACCCACAACCACGGTAGCTTGATCAGAAGTAAAGCCTTTGATGACTTCGCCCACTTCTTCAAATTCACCGATAGACATATCCATGCCGGCTGTGATGTTAACCAATACACCTTTAGCACCGGATAATGCGATATCTTCGAGCAATGGGCTGGCAACAGCTGCTTCAGCCGCTTCACGCGCTCTGTCTTCACCGGTTGCACTTGCAGTACCCATCATCGCCATACCCATTTCAGACATAACGGTACGAACGTCTGCGAAGTCCACGTTAATCAAACCTGGGCGGGTAATAAGCTCAGAAATACCTTGGACCGCGCCTTGCAATACATTGTTGGCCGCTTTAAATGCGTCAAGCAGGCTAACGTTTTTACCGAGCACAGTAAGCAATTTTTCATTAGGGATGGTAATGAGTGAGTCGACTCTTTCTGCGAGTTCTGTAATACCAATTTCAGCTAGCTGCATACGGCGCTTGCCTTCAAATGGGAAAGGCTTGGTTACCACAGCTACGGTTAAAATTCCCATGTCACGAGCAATTTCCGCCACCACTGGCGCTGCACCTGTTCCTGTACCGCCACCCATCCCAGCAGTAATAAACAACATATCAGCACCACTTAAAATCTCTTGAATACGGTTACGGTCTTCTTGGGCCGCACGTTTACCGATTTCTGGGTTAGCACCTGCTCCCAAACCTTTGGTTAGCTGCGCCCCTAATTGTAAAATATTGCGAGCGGATGAATTCTTTAAAGCCTGCGCATCGGTATTGGCACAGATAAACTCAACACCTTCAATATTTTGGCCAAGCATATGCTCAATTGCATTGCTTCCGCCCCCGCCGATACCAATGACCTTGATAACTGCGTTGTCTAATAAAGTTTCTGATACATCAAACATTTTGTTTAACCTTCTTTAAGTTAAAAATGACGTGAAAACCAGCTTTTCATTCTGGCTAAAATACCTTCTTCATTCTCAGGCACATTGCTAGGTGCAACTTCAACCTGCATGGATTCTCTGGTTTGTTGCTGGGTATACATCAGTAATCCTACCCCAGTTGCATGAATAGGGTTGCAGACTACATCAGTCAAACCCACTACTGAATGAGGCACCCCTAAACGTACTGGAACTCTGAAAACTTCTTCAGCCAACTCCAATACTCCTGGCATTTTTGAAGCGCCGCCAGTCAGCACAATTCCTGAAGCAAGATGGTCAGCAAAACCGCTTTCTTTTAAATCCTGATAAATCAAACCGAACAGCTCTTCATAACGGGCTTCAATCACGCTGGCTAAAGTTTGCATGGATAAACGGCGGCCAGGACGATCAGCCACGCCTTTTACTTCTATGCTTTCTTCAGAACTTGCCATACGGGTCAAAGCAACGCCGTGTTGGATTTTAATCGCTTCAGCATATTGAGTAGGAATACGCAAAGCGTGAGCAATATCGCTGGTTACTTGAGAACCTGCAATCGGAATCACTGAAGTATGGCGAATGGCCCCTTCAGTAAATACGGTAATATCAGCCGTACCGCCGCCGATATCAACCAGGCAAACGCCTAATTCTTTTTCGTCTTCGGTTAATACGGAATAGCTTGAAGCTAACTGTTCAAGCACTAAGTCTGAGACATCTAAACCGCAAGCCCCGACACATTTTACGATATTTTGGGCTGCACTGATGGAGCCTGATACCATATGGACTTTGGCTTCCAAGCGTACACCTGACATACCAACAGGCTCTTTAATTCCTTCTTGGTTATCGATGACAAACTCTTGGGGCAGTATATGCAAAATTCGTTGATCGGTCGGAATAGCAACGGCTTTAGCCGCTTCGATCACTCTTTCTACATCCGCATTGGAAACTTCTTGATCCCTAACAGCAACGACTCCGTTGGAGTTAAAGCTGTGAATATGGCTGCCGGCAATACCCACACAAACTGAAGTGATTTTACAGTCTGCCATGTGCTCGGCTTCTTCCACGGCTTTTTGAATAGCTTGCACTGTGGTATCAATATTAACAATGACGCCTTTTTTAAGGCCTCTTGAAGGTTGCACCCCAATACCGATAATATTCATTTTGCCGCTATCAGTGTGTTCAGCAACAATAGCAACAACTTTTGAGGTACCAATATCTAAAGCAGTTATAAGATTTTTATCTGGCGTTCTGGACATTCAAGCCGACTCCTAGCACAAGCCCTTAGTGTATGCGTAAAATCGTAAGTTTAGCTTAAAGCTTAGAATACGCAATTCTCATTGCATTATATAGTAGTACATATTTGTAGAATCTAACAATAGAAGAATATAAATTATTTGACAGATACTCTTAGCAGCTTGCTGCGATAGAAGATCGTCATTCCCGCAAAAGCGGGAATCTAATTCAAAATCTGTCAACTACTAGATGTGGCTTGAGGCGCGGATTTAGAGACTTTTGGCGGGTTAGTCCACTTAGCAGCAAAACCATTGTGATAGCGCAAATCCACATAGACTAAGTCTGCGCCAGGAGTCGCATTCGCTAGCATCACAGGATAAGCGCTTAAGAAGTTGTCGAGCAGGTCATGCATTTTTGCACTGCCTAAATAAATCCAGAACCCTTGGTCCACCTGAATACGCCAAGCACCTGTATCCGTATACCATAAGGTTGTGATGTTAAGCCCCGCTTTGTTTAATTGTTTTTGGAATTGACGATATTGGTCCAACATTACTTTTGCATTTTGCTGCTGGCCGACAAACAAAGGCAAACTAGACCCGGAGCCTGCAACATTGGGAGCAAAAAACACACAATTGCTTGTCATCAAGCTTCCATCGTTCCAGCGTACAATTGCTTTACGCTGCTGAATCGTCACCTGCACTGTGTAGGGAAGAATTCGGATAATGCTGGCACTTTGTACAGCTGGAATCTGCATTAAGGCTTCACGTGCTTTGGATTTATCCATCCCAAATAAACCATTGTCCATGTAAGGGATCAAAGTTTGTTGAATTAAAGGGGCCCCAATATCATCGTAATGGCCGGCTACTCTCACTGACAAAATAGGAAAACGTCCCGGTTCTTTTAACCAAGACCAAAGCATAAGATCGCCGGCCACCGCCATGCCTACCAACAAGCCTAATCCTATTAACTTAGTGCGTAACTTCATATTCTCACCTTGCCACTACTTTAGCCCACCGCTTTAGATAGGCCTAAATTTCTGCAATCGCTCATTCCCACCAATTTCTCCTCTCCCATTTCGGGAGAGGACTAAGGAGAGGGCCGGAGGGTACCTATCTTTTGCCAATTATCTTCACTTCTGGAACCAAATCTATCCCAAACTTATCATGCACCGTTTTTTGGACCAGAGCCATCAAATCTAAAGCATCTTGAGAACTGGCTTTGCCTTCCTTGTTTACTAAAAAGTTAGCATGTTTTTCAGAGACCTGTAGCCCTCCGATTTTAGTCCCCTTTAAGCCGGCCTGCTCAATCAGTTTTGCTGCAAAATTACCTTGAGGGTTGCGGAAAGTAGAGCCACAGGAAGGTTCGCCCGTGGGCTGAGTCTGTGAGCGCTTATCCAGCATGGCTTTGATTTTTTCTAGGCTTTCTTGACCATTGCCTTGCTCAAACTGCAAAATTCCGGCAGTAAACCATTCATTTTCATTAAGGCCTTCAATATGTCTATAATGCGGCTTAAACTCGGAAGCAGGGCGTCTGCGAATATTCCCGCGATGATCAATGGTTTCAACCTCAACCACTCTTTGCCAGGTTTCCCCGCCAAAAGCTCCTGCGTTCATATACAAAGCTCCGCCCATGGTGCCGGGAATTCCACAGAAAAATTCTCCGTCGACCATATTGAATCGTGGAGCAAATCTTGCCACTTGAGCGCAAGCCACCCCAGCTTCAACTCTTAATTTGTTGCTATCAATCTGTGTCATTTCTTTTAAGGCGCCTTGAGTCACAACCACCGTGCCAGGAACACCGGCATCCATGACCAATAAATTACTCCCTAAACCAATAAAAGTGACAGGCTCGTTCTCTGGTAATGTCTTTAAGAACTGCTGTAAATCTTGTAAATTCAAAGGCCAGTAAAAGCGCTCAGCATTGCCGCCGATTCTCCAATAAGTGAACGGCTTTAAGCTAACATTTGTTAGGAGTTTCCCTTTCTCTAGTTTATTCATGTTTTCTCACCAAATTTCTTAACTAAGCGATGTATAATTTGCTCTACATCTCCTGCGCCCTGACTCACTAAAATATCACCGTCTTGCAAGATATTGGGCAGCAGCTCAAGAGCTGCATCTAAATTCTCGACGTAGACCGGCTCTACTTTACCCCGGCTTCGAATAGCTCGACATAAAGCCTTGCTGTCAGCTCCGGGGATAGGCTCCTCTCCTGCAGGATAAACTTCCAGCATAACCAAAGCATCCGCGCCGGATAAAACATTAGCAAAATCCTCAAACAGCTCTTCTGTTCGACTATAGCGATGCGGCTGATATGCCAGAACCACCCGGCGTCCAGGCCAGGCATTTTTTAAGGCTTCATAGGTAACCGACACTTCACGAGGATGATGACCATAATCATCGACCAGCGTGACTTTATTACCGTTATCCAAAGTAATTTGGCCATAGACCTGACAACGGCGACCAATTCCCGAAAAACTCTGTAAAGTTTTGCAAATGCTTTCAACACTAATATCACAGTCAAAAGCCACTGCAATGGCAGCGGTGGCATTTAGAGCATTATGCTTTCCAGCTAAGTTTAAGTTAACGGTAAAAGCTTTATCCGATTTTGGCACCACCATAAATCTTGAATGAAGACCATTCTGCTCGTAGTCTTTTATTCTAAAATCAGCATCTTCGCTAAACCCATAGGTAAGGACCGGGCAGGTAATATCCGGCAAAATGGCCCGAATATTGTCATCATCGATGCACAATACTGCCAGACCGTAAAAGGGGAGCCTTCTGATAAACTGAATAAAGGTTTGTCTTAATACATTGAAGTCATTCTGATAATTGGCCATATGGTCGGCATCAATATTAGTGACGACCGAAATGGTTGGAGTCAGATATAAAAAAGAAGCGTCACTTTCGTCAGCTTCTGCGATGAAATAACGGCTGTCGCCCAATCTGGCATTAGTTCCAGTGCTGTTGACTTTACCGCCGACTACAAAGGTTGGCTTTAGCCCCGCATCTCCAAAAATATTAGCCAGCAAACTCGTTGTAGTGGTTTTGCCATGAGTCCCTGCTACGGTAATTCCCGTCTTAAAACGCATGAGCTCGGCTAGCATCATTGCTCTTGGAATCACTGGAATATGGCGGGCTACCGCTTCCTGCACCTCGGGGTTATTCTGGGAAATGGCCGAAGAAGTCACTACTACATTCGCATCTTCCGCATACTCGGGACGATGCCCAATTTTGATTTCAATCCCAAGCTCGCTGAGCCTTCTGGTTACAGAAGTTTGCTTGAGATCTGAACCTGAAACTTGATAACCCAGGTTATGTAAAACCTCAGCAATTCCTGACATTCCAGCCCCACCGATTCCAACAAAATGAATTCGGCGGATTCGGCGCATTGGCGCCGCAGTATGAATGGCTTGTTCGCCTTTCATTTATTTTCTCCATTCATTAGCTCAATACAGGCATTTTTTACTGCATTGCTTGCATTAGGCAGCCCCAAGCTTTTCGCTATTGCCGCCATTTTTTGTATTTCCTGCCTGTTATTCGAATATTTATTTAATAATTCTGCCAACATAGTAGGCGTTAACTCTGACTGACATTTCAACTCAGCCGCCCCTTTATCCGCTAAATATTTTGCATTATAGCGTTGATGGTCATCCACTGCATGCGGTAATGGAATTAAAATAGAAGCTTTCCCTGCCGCAGCCAATTCTGAAACGGTCATTGCTCCAGAGCGGCATACTATCATATCAGCCCAAGAATAAGCTTCTGCCATATTGTCTATAAAAGCGGTAATTTTAGCTTCAACCTGCTCTTTAGCATAATATTCTTGCGCTAAGCTAAAGGTTTTTTCTCCGGTCTGATGCCAAACCATAGGGCGATTTACTTTTGGAATGAGAGCTAAAGCCTTTGGAAAAATCTCATTAAAAACGGAAGCACCCAGGCTCCCGCCTACTACCAACACTCGCAAAGGCCCCTCATGTTCTACTTGAGCTAAGTTTATAATTTCTTCTCTAACGGGAT
The DNA here is from genome assembly GCA_029256015.1 of Gammaproteobacteria bacterium. Lineage (GTDB taxonomy): Bacteria > Pseudomonadota > Gammaproteobacteria > Francisellales > CACEW01 > JAQSYQ01. Next base: position 12,574 of record JAQSYQ010000008.1, read on the forward strand.
TGCCTGTCACAATAAGCTTTTTTGAAGCAGGAAAAGCCCCTGGAAAAGCGCATAATACTCGATCAGCAACTTTAGCAAGACAGCGGTTGGTCATACCGGCAATGGCGTTTTGCTCATGAATGACTAAGGGAACTCTTAAAATTTTGGCAGCAATTCCGCCTGGGCCTGAAGCGAAGCCGCCCATCCCAACCACCAGTTGAGGTTTAATTTTCTTGAGGACTTTTAGAGAATAAAAAATAGCATTTAAAAGCTTAAAGGGTGCAGCAGCCCATCTCAGCAAGCCCTTTCCTCTTAAACCATGAATAGGGATGTAATGAATAGGAAAACCATGCTGAGGAACTAGGCGAGACTCAATGCCGGCTTGAGTGCCCAACCAATGCACACTAAAGCCTTGTTCTTTTAATTTTTTTGCCAATGCCAATGCCGGGAAAACATGCCCGCCCGTCCCTCCAGCCATAATCAAAACGCTTCCTTTGATAGGCTCGGCATGACCATTTGTAATGGGATTTTTCATAATCATATATTGACTCTGATTTTACGGCCGGGAATTTTGTCCAACGCCGCACCCATGCTGGCCAATTTATTTTGAATATCTATCCTCAATAAAATGCCGATCACCATGCAGTCTACCACCAAGCTACTTCCCCCATAGCTAATGAACGGCAAGGTTAATCCCTTGGTAGGCAATAGACCAATGTTCACTCCAATATTCACAATCACCTGCATGCCTAACCAAAAGGTAATACCATAAGCAACAAGCGCTTCAAACTCTCGGCTTTTTAGGTGAGCTTGCCTGGCAATAACGAGCCCTCGCCATCCCACCACGACAAATAGACCTAATACACAAATAACTCCAACAAAGCCCAGCTCTTCGGCAATCACCGCTAAAACAAAGTCAGTATAAGCTTCCGGCAAATAAAATAGCTTCTGAATACTGCCGCCTAATCCTACGCCAAACCATCCTCCGCGACCAAACGCAATCAAAGACTGAGTAAGCTGATAACCTGTATCAAATTGGTTGTCCCATGGATGCAAAAAGCCCGTTAAACGAGCGAGGCGATACGGAGAAAAAATAACCAACATGGAAGCGGCCAACACTGCCAAAATAATCAAAATATAAAACCATCTTAAGCGAACGCCTGCCATAAACATCATGCCCAAGGCAGTGGTAAATACTACCACGGTGGCTCCAAAGTCGGGCTCCAGCAGTAACAATACTCCCATTAAACCGAGCACACAGATAGGTTTGATTACCCCTATAAAAGTATGCCTTGCGACATCACCATGTCTTACTAAATAACTGGATACATACATTACCGCGCACAGTTTGACCAGCTCAGAAACTTGAATAGCGATAGGCCCTACATCAATCCAGCGACGGCTTCCGTTTACAACATGACCAATACCAGGAATCAATACGGCAATCAGTAAAAAAATACCCAGTATTAACCACACCGGGCCTTTTTTATACCAAAAACTTGTGTCGACACACAGCATTCCAACCGCACAAGCAATCGCAATAATTGCAAAAATAACTTGCCTAATGATAAAGTAAAAACTGTTACCGTAGTCATGCTGCGCCACCACCATGGAAGAAGAAGTCACCATCACCAAGCCGACCATTAATAGACCGATAACCGCTAACAGCAAATAAATATCAAGCTGGAAACTCGATTTAAGCTGGTCTTTCATTTCTGCGTTAGTACTAGGGTTTGAATTCATGCTAACCTCACCCGCTTCCATCTCTGCATTAAACTTTTGTTGCACTTCAAATCGAGTATTCCTCATGTATTCATAACACACTCCGGTTCTCGATTTTCGCGCGCCTCAGTCTAATTTGGCGCTGAAACCGGTAAAAAAACCTATCTGAACATGGAGTTGATATTAGTTGATTGACTATAATTGTAGCTGCTACTTACTGAGAACAACAAGAAATTTGTGCTTGCTTGATGAGCTTGTGCCAATGACATAAAATGGAAAGACCTTTCTTAATGAGGCGCAGATTATGTCATATTACAAAAATATCCTTGTTGCTATTGATGTCTACGAAGATTTTCAGCCTCTATTGGATGAAGCTCAGAAATTCGCAAATCGCCAACAAGCCAAACTCCATTGTGCCTATGTCTCACCGATTATCACTTCTAGCGTTCCCTATGCTTACGATTTCCAAAATGCGGTTGAAAAAGAAGCTTTGGAAATTTTAGCCAAAATTAAGAGCAGCATTGGTTGTGAGACTATTTTGCTGCAAGGCTCAGCCAGTCAAAAAATTTGCGAGTACGCTAAAGCGATCCAAGCCGATTTAATCCTTTGCGGCAGCCATGGAAGGCATGGTATCGGCCTATTATTAGGCTCTACTGCAAACGGCATTTTACACAACTCTCACTGCGATGCCCTCACTATTCGGCTTGATAGTCAGTCCAAACCCATGACGAGCTCGGAGTATCAAAATATCGTTCTTGCTACTGACCTCAAAGCTGATAGCAGTAAAGTTGCCATCGCCGCCAAAAATTTAGCCCAAAACTACAAAGCTCAGCTTCATATCATTCATGCTATCACTTATGTAGCGGCTACAGTTGCAGCTTATTATCCTGAAATAGAAACAGACCTTAAACAAGAAGCTCAAAAGAGCATGCTTCAATTAAGCCAGGAACTCAATGTTGATTTAAGCCAAAGCAAAATAGAGTTTGGCCCACCCAAACAGAGTATTTTAAAGGCAATAGACAGTCATCATGCAGAATTGCTAGTCATTGGCAGTCACGGGAAATCTGCCTTTGCCTCAGCCATGCTTGGCTCCACTGCTAATGCAGTGTTGCATGCGGCTAAGTGCAATATTTTAGTCATTAGAATATGACGAATTCTCTTAGCAATTTATTGCTTTAGAGAATGTGCATCCCGGACCTGATCCGAGAGTTCCAGGCTTTAAACAAGGCATCCGCAGGTTAAGCTAAAAAGTGAAATATTAATGCTTTTTGCGGACTTTGTTGACTTGCAGGGGATTCAACTTAACCCCCACTCTCGCCAACCCAATCAGCACATCATCCACAAAAGCCTGACAAATATGCATATTGCGCTTTTCATCGATGCCGGCTTGAGACTGTGCTGAGGCTTTTTCTTGTAGAGCTTTTTTGATTTCGCCTATCAAAGCTTTTTGCTGGGCTAAAATGCTATAGTCTCGACGATGAGCCGAACCCGCAGCTTCAAATTGCTGAACCATCGCATGAAGCTTTGAAACCAAATTGCGAACTTCTTCTAAATGTTTTGCGGCGGCATTTTGAGGCTCTGCCTCATGTTGCGCTGCTACGGGTGCAGATGTGGCTACCTCTTCAACTTCAGTGACCTCTGCTTGAGACTCGTTATTGGATTGTAAAGCCATCAATTCTGCTTTTTTCATTTCAACAGAAGTTTCCGCCAGCTCGCTTGAGCGTTTACGTCCTATCAGTGATACTCGCTTTGTCATGGTATTATCCTATCCATAGCCTAAGGCTTTGCTAGAAGTATAGTTCATGAACGCTATGTTAATAAAGGATAATGATTAAATCCAGAATTTTAATAGCAGGATTTCGTCCTGCAACCGAGGTACTTTCTTTCAAGAAAGTACCCAAAGAATCCAAGCCCTCCTGCATGCTTCATCCTCTAAAATTGTGCTAAAGCCTAAGAAACGGCAAAACAGATGTCCATATCTTGTTTGCCTTATGATCGCATCCCTGCGATCACCCTTCGGGTCTAAGGCTTATCGCTTTATTTTATCGGCGCATGCTAGGGGCAATAAAAGAAAATCCACCCCTGCCCTCCTTTAAAAAAGGAGGGGCTAGGGGAGATTTGCTCTCGCCCATGGTCACAGGCGCTTGAAAAGACAAAGCTCAAGCTTTAGGTCCGAAGGATAAGCGCAAGGATGCGCTTATCAGGCACACTGAAATGGACTTCCACTGTGCCGGTACTTAAGCTTGAGCGAAGCCTTTTCAAGGAGAAGCCTGTGCAGGGCCGGCACTAAACCCTATCAAAACAGGGGGTATTGAAAATTAAATACCTCGCCCCCATTCTATAACTGTTGAATGATGAGGAATAAACAATTGGACATAATGAAAGGTACCACCATATTAGCGGTACGCCGCAATGGCAAAGTCGTGATAGCCGGAGACGGGCAGGCAACCATGGGCAATATGGTGGCTAAAGACAATATTTGTAAGGTTCGTAAAATTTATCACAATAAAGTGATTGCCGGATTTGCCGGAGCAACTGCCGATGCCTTTACCTTATATGAACGCTTTGAAGCCAAGCTTGAAATGTACCAAGGCCACTTAGAACGTGCTGCGGTTGAACTAGTCAGAGAATGGCGCTCAGACCGTGCATTGCGTCGCTTAGAAGCCATGCTTATTGTCGCAGACAAAAATACAAGCCTGTTAATTTCAGGAACTGGGGATGTGATGGGGGCGGATGCACATGGCGTGATGTCAATTGGCTCAGGCTCGGCATTTGCAAAGGCTGCGGCCCTGGCCCTTGTTAATAACACCCAGCTCGATGCCAAAAGCATTGTTGAAAAAAGCATGAATATCGCCGCTGATATTTGCATCTATACCAACCACAAATTTACTTTTGAAGAGCTTAGCGCAGATTAGGATAAATTATGTCACAAATGACTCCCAAAGAAATTGTTCACGAACTGGATAAACACATTATTGGCCAAAGTGATGCCAAACGATCTGTTGCCATTGCTCTTAGAAATCGCTGGAGACGCATGCAGCTTCCAGAACATTTGCGCCATGAAGTAACTCCGAAAAATATTTTAATGATCGGACCAACCGGCGTGGGTAAAACAGAAATCGCCAGAAGGCTGGCTAAATTAGCCAATGCCCCTTTTATTAAGGTAGAAGCAACAAAATTCACCGAGGTCGGCTATGTGGGCCGTGATGTGGAATCGATTATCCGGGATTTAGTTGAAGTTTCTATCAAAATGACCCGCCAAACTGCTAAAGAAAAAGTACAACAACGCGCTATTGAAGCCGCTGAAAACCGTATTCTTGATGTCTTAATTACGCCTGCCAAGTCCTCTAAAGTCAATATTGGCTTTGGTAATGAGCCTAGTGCCCCTATTGTTGACGAAGAGATTTCTGAGTCTCGCAAAGTATTTCGCCAAAAGCTAAGAGACGGCGAACTTGATGATAAAGAAATTGAAATTGAAGTTCATGCCGGCGGGGTAAGCATGGAGATTATGGGGCCTCCCGGCATGGAGGAAATGACCCAGCAGCTACAGGATTTGTTCCAGAATGTCCGCCATGAACGCACCAAAAAGCGCAAAATGAAAGTGAAAGAAGCCTTTAAAATCTTACAAGACGAGGAAGCTAACAAGCTCGTTAATGAAGAGGATAGCAAGCAGCAGGCCATCGAAAATGTGGAACAAAACGGTGTGGTATTTATCGACGAGATCGACAAAATATGCCGTCGCAGTGAACAAATGGGCGGAGCGGATGTCTCTCGAGAAGGGGTACAAAGAGATCTATTGCCTCTCGTTGAGGGCAGCACCGTTAGCACTAAATACGGCATGGTAAAAACTGACCATATTTTATTTATCGCATCAGGGGCTTTTCATTTATCCAAACCTTCTGATTTGGTTCCAGAGCTACAAGGCCGCTTACCGATTCGAGTAGAGCTTAAAGCTCTGACTGTAGAGGACTTTGTCAAAATTTTAACAGAGCCAAGCGCCTCCTTGATTAAACAATATATCGCCCTTTTAGAAACAGAAGACCTTCGTATCGAATTTACCGACCCCGCCATCAAACGCATTGCAGAGATTGCCTGGGAAGTGAATGAAAGGGTCGAAAATATTGGAGCAAGACGCTTACACACTGTTATGGAGAGGCTGCTAGAAGAGCTTTCCTTTACCGCAACCGATAAACTTGAAAAACATGTCATTATCGATGAAACTTATGTAAACAAAACGCTAAGTGATTTAGCGAAAGACGAGGACTTAAGCAGGTATATTCTATAGCCCTCTCCTTGGTCCTCTCCCTCAAGGGGCGAGGAGAAGTAGGTGGGAATAAATATTGCAATAAGCTAAGTTATGAGAGATCGATAAGCTATCTATGAAAACACTGCTTTTTTATGACATTGAATCGACCGGTCTTAGCAAATGTTTTGACCAAGTATTGCAATTTGCCGCCATTCGCACCGATTTAGAGCTCAATGAGATAGAAAGGCATGAAATCCTCGTTAAGCTCAATCCCGATGTGATTCCTTCAGCTTATGCCACTATCACTCATCATGTCTCGATAGCTGATACTCAACAGGGTATCAGCGAACTTGAAGCCATGAAGAAAATTCATTCGCTTCTCAACGCTCCAGGCACCATTTCACTGGGCTATAATACCCTGACATTTGACGATGAGTTCCTAAGGTTTTCATTTTATCGCAATTTATTCAACCCCTATAGCCACCAGTTTGCCAATGAATGCAGACGCATGGACCTGTATCCAATGGCCATTATGTACCATTTATTTAAGCCAGAAGTGCTTAACTGGCCACAACTAAACGGTCAAGTGAGTTTAAAACTGGATCAATTAAGCCCTGCCAACAACCTGGCTCAAGGGCCGGCTCATACTGCCATAGTGGACGTTGAGGCCACTGTAGAGCTGGCTAGACGCTTTAAACAAGATGAAAAAATGTGGAGCTATCTCTGCGGATATTTTGATAAGGCGACCGATCAATCCCGAGAAAAGAAACTGCTTCCGGCCTGGCAAAGCTCAAATGCCCCTTTATTAGGACTAATGTTCTATGGGAAATTTGGTACTCAGTCTTATTACCACGCTCCTGTATTAGCCTTAGGCCAGCACCAACATTACCGCAATCAAAATTTGTGGCTAAGGCTAGATAGACCTGAGCTTGTTCAAATTACTGAAAACTCTATTAAAGAACACAGCTGGGTGCTTGATAAAAAATACGGAGAGCCTGGTTTTATTTTACCTATGCAGGAACCCTATAGCCAATACTTAAGCCAGGACAGAAAAGACATAGTTGAACAAAACCTGGCCTTTTTGCAGTCTCGCCCCGATATTTTAGATAAAATAATGACTTATCATCGAAACTACACCCACCCTGTTCATCCAGAAACGGATATCGACGCTGCCCTGTATCAAAATGGTTTTTTAACGGATGCTGACACCAAACTATGTCAAAGGTTTCATGCCCTTGATAAAGTTGAAAAAATCAAATTACTGCCTAACTTAAGCCCGCGTATTCAAGAGATGGCAATAAGAGCATTAGGCCGTCATTGCTATCAAGACTTGCCCGAAGCCTATCAAAAGCAATTCGATGCGCATTTATCCAAAATTTTTAGCCACGACGAGAGCTTAATTTTGAGCGATTATACTCAGAAAAAACGCTACAGCCTGGCCCAATTATTGGCAGACATTCATGCGTTACGCCAGAGAACAGACTTAAGCTCTAAGCAGCTTGCTTTGCTGGATGAGTTGCAAGCCTACGCACTAGAGAAAAATCCCTCCTAGCCTCCCTTTGCAAAGGGAGAACTATCTCCTTTTTATTAAAGGGGGATGGAAGGGGATTTTTGTAAGTAATGGATAGCTAATGTGATGCTCACTCCCAAATAGGCTCCGGCAATCACATCGCTTAAAAAATGATAGTTGGCCGCAATCAAACAAGCTCCCAAAATAGCCAGCAATCCCACAGCAAGCCAGCGATAGACCGGATAATACAGAACAATTGAAGTCAGGGCCGCACTAAACACACACATATGCCCAGAGGGAAAACCTCCCCCGTGCAACCAATGAAATCCATAGCGGGCGGGATCAGACACGAACATTAATACATGTGAATCAAAATACCGGGGAGCATAGCGACCAAATAAAAACTGTAGCGAAGTTTTAATAAAAAAGGCCACACTGACGCTTCCACTTAGCAAACCCAAGCAGCGAACCAGGCGGCTATTGACACCTTGCATATGATAGTAAAAATACAAGAGGAAAATAGGCAAAAGCGCGCAATACACCAGTTGAGTAACAATTAAATCCACATCGGAAGAAAGCATGCCCTTGGATTGATGAAAGCCAAACTGGTAGACCCAGACTGATAAGGCTCTATCAATAAAAAAATAGCTAATAATGATAGCCAATAAAACAATCGGCAAGCTGGTGGCAAGATAGCGAACTGGGGCTTTTAACATAACAAATTCCAAAGGGGAAATAGTTTAATACTAGCATAAAAGCTAATAGGCATAAGGGGGATTTGCTAGAAATTAATCAAAAAACTACTTTCAGCATCTCTCAAGCTCCTTTATCATAAAAAAGTCAAATTCAATGCAGGAGCACAAGGATGACCGTTAAGAAAAAATCTACAAAAAAAATCTCGACTCGCCCCTCCTCGTATCAAGGTTTTCAGGCAGTTCAAAAGTTAATTAAGCAGCATGGGGTTAAATTTGTAGACTTAAGATTTACTGATACTCATGGCAAAGAACAGCATGTCAGCCTTCCAGCTCATGCCGTTGATGAGGACTTTTTTGAATTTGGCAAAATGTTTGATGGCTCCTCTATCGCTGGATGGAAGCCAATCAACGAATCAGATATGGCCTTGATGCCCGACGGCAGCACTGCGGTAATGGATCCTTTTTCATTAGCGCCGACTCTTATTTTACGCTGCGATATATTTGACCCTAGCACTCAACAGGCCTACATAAGAGATCCGCGCTCTGTTGCAAAAAGAGCTGAAGAATACCTGAAAAAAACCGGCATTGCAGACACCTCTATCTTTGGTCCAGAACCGGAATTTTTTATATTCGATGACGTGCGCTGGAAAGTTGAAATGCGCGGCAACAGCTACCAAATTGACTCCGATGAAGCAGCCTGGAATACGGATAAAAGTTATCCGGAAGGCAACTGTGGTCATCGCCCGGGGGTGAAAGGCGGTTATTTCCCAGTGCCTCCTGTGGATTCCTCGCAGGACATTCGCTCTGAAATGTGCGAGATTTTGACCCAAATGGGCCTGATTATCGAAGCACATCATCATGAAGTGGCTACCGCCAACCAAAATGAAATCGCTACCCGGTTTAACTCACTGACTAAAAAAGCCGATGAAATCCAGATTTTAAAATATGTAGTACACAATGTGGCACACCGCTATGGTAAAACCGCAACCTTTATGCCAAAGCCCATGGTAGGGGATAACGGGTCTGGCATGCACTGCCATCAGTCCCTATCGAAAAATGGCAAAAATATATTTAGCGGAGATCATTACGCGGGCCTATCTGAAGAAGCTTTGTTTTATATAGGCGGAATTATTAAGCACGCCAAGGCTATCAATGCTTTTACCAATCCAAGTACCAACAGCTATAAACGATTGGTGCCAGGCTTTGAAGCACCTGTTTTATTGGCATTTTCTGCACGTAACCGCTCAGCCTCCATTAGAATTCCTTATACCGCCAATCCCAAAGCAGCTCGAATTGAAGTGCGCTTTCCGGACCCTACTGCCAACCCTTATTTAGGCTTTGCAGCTATGTTAATGGCAGGAATTGACGGCATTAAAAATAAAATCCATCCAGGAAAGTCTATGGATAAAGACTTGTATGAGCTACCCGAAAATGAGCTCAAGAAAATCCCAGGCGTGGCGCACTCTCTTGAAGAAGCCTTAAAAGCCCTGGATAAAGATCGGGCCTTTTTAACTCAAGGCGGGGTATTCACCGATGATATGATCGATGCTTATATCAAGCTTAAAATGCAGCATGTGATTAAACTCAATACTACGGTGCATCCTATCGAGTTTGAACTGTATTACAGCTTATAGTCCATGATGGTCTAGTAGCCAAGGATAATCCCAAAGGAACTATGCTAGCTCGTTTGCATTCTCGACTGAACTTACTGGAATACAGGGCTAGGGTAGTCCTGGCCCTATGTCCTTCTTAGGCAGCACCGGCGGCAAAATATGCGCTCCTATTGGCATAAATGGCAAATGAGAGAAAGCGATAGCCTGCTGAGCCTGAAGCTGGACTTGATTGTAAACATGATCACTCAAGCTTCTTATTGTATGATGCTCAAGACCTGCTTCACGTATAGCTGCATAAAATATGTCTTTAGAAATGTTCTCACGAATATACTTAAGGCCAATCTGATCAAGCACAGCTATGTGGCTAGACTCAGGAAGAATAGCCAAAAGATCGCCGATGATTTCTTCTAGATTCGTTGCATTTTCTTCAAAATCTTCATTATTATCCAGATTATTCTCAATGAATTCTTGTAAATCATTCATTTCATCAACGAAGACAAAGCGTTCTTTCTCTGGCAAAGACTTCAGAACTTTGAGAAAATCGTCAATTCCCGATACAATATCACTGAAACCGCGCTCTCCAATAATCCGTGCTAACAGATTGGCACGCTCATTTTTTGGGAATTTTTTTAATAGCTTAGAGAGATCCTCATCTTCGGGGGCAATGGCCTGTAAGCGGGCGCCTGCCTCAGGCGTATCAGGAAAGATAGCATTTAGCAAAACCAAACGCCTGCCTTTTGACAAAGCATCTAATGCTGATAATAAATCTTCATACGTTAATTCATCCATCTTGACTCTCCTCAGTTATGAACCTATTAGATCATTTAATTTAATATAATATAATGCCATTAGTAATAAGGAGATAAATAATGGCAGCAGGTTTGGATCAAACTCGAAGAAATATCATAGAGTTCGAACAAAAAGCACTTGAGCTTAATAAGCTTATGCTTGAAATCCGCACAATGCGAAATGCCTCTAATCTGCTTGAGGCCCAAGTCATCGTTGGCTTTACCACAAAGCTTCTTTTAGGTGAAGAACCGATTCTCTCTGCTATACAGGTAAGCCTGACAGCATGTCAAACTCAGTTAGAAATTTGTCATGGCAAAAAAAAGAAATTACTGCCCCAAGTTTGGGCCATTAAATCTGACCTTGATCAAGAACTGGCTAAAGATATGCCTACTGTTTCACTTCAAAAAATTGCTGAGATTGAAGAAATAGTGCGTAGTGGCAGCGCAGCTGCGGCAGGAGAAGAATGCTCTGAAGAAGAGGAACTCAAAAAAGTCAAAGAAGCGCTTGCAAACATATTGTCAGCAATGCATTTTAGAGAAGACAAGCTGATGGAATTAGCTAAGCGCTTTAAAGCCTCCGATCTTATTGAAGAAGAGCTTGCAAAAACGGCTGAGTGCCAAACTTTCTATGATATTTTAAAAATTATCTACCCCAGTCAAATGGCTATGTTTGAACAGGGAGGATTAAGCGGAGGGGTGCGGCATCCTATGCAGCCCAGTCTTAACTCAGTTATGCAAGATAAAATTAGAGAACTTAAAGAAGGCAGAGAGCTGGCAGGGGAGCTTAATACTCCTCTTAATCGCCACATCATCGTAGAGCTGGATATGTTTTTTGCCCATATTTCTATAGCTAGAAGCCTTAAATTCATCATTGGCTCTCCTGAAAAAAACAAGGAAGATATCGATAACGTTTACCAATCTCAAACTCTCGATCTTAGCGAAATGATCTTAAAAAGCAGTTTTGCCAATTATTTTTTATTAAGGCTAGTTGAGCAATTGAACCATAAGCTTGAGACAAAGATACAAAGCTTGAATGGGCTTGAAGAGCGCTCTTATCACTATATGTCTCAAGACTTTCAAAACCGTTTGGACTATCGCAATCATAGTGCCGACTATGATGAAGGCCAAAAACAAGCGAAACAAACCCAGTTTGCCGCCTTGAAATCTGAGTTAGAACGCTTGGCTCAAGAAAAAGCAGGCTTGTTAAAAGAGATTGAACAGCTATTTGCTCAAATCAATGCTCAGCTTCTTAAAATGCAGGTCAAGTTCGACAATATTAGGGACATGATGGGAGAGCATCGATCTCACCACACTTCATTTGCCACAAGTCCTACTTCTTTAATTGGAGGAAGCGGGGCAGCCAGCAGCAGCCAGCTTCCTAACCCTGCTCAATAACCTAAAGCAACTAGTTATTTCCTGGAGAGTCGTTGTCCATGTCTGTACTTTCTTCAGGAGCTTGCAACAAGACTAGGGCAGCGGCAAAAGGTGCTGGGAAAGGAGGATTGACTACCTCCTGAAGCTGAGCTTTCTCATTCTCAGATAGGCTGTCGTAAAAAACAGCACCCATATTGGCTAAAATTTCTGCTCGCTGTGCTTGCGGTGCGGCTTGAAGCATATTTAAAGCATCATCCACATTGGCGTCTTTCATCATCTCAGCCAAATTCGCACCATGACCCAATAAAAGCCTGCCACAATCGTCTTCGTTAAGGTGTCTGAGGACTATGTTTAATTCATTATAATTTTGAATAAGGCTGCGATCGGCATACTCCAAAAGACAGACACAATATTCTTTATCTAAAACACACATTAAAATGATTAACTCTTCAAAGCTTGAAACTATTTCACAAAAAACATCATGGCCATTTGGCTCATGCCAATAGAAATTGCAAATTAAATCGAAGGCTTCCTCAGAAGTAAAAATGGAGATAAATTCAGCTAGTTCCTCTGCACTTCTGATGCAGTTATAAATGAAATCAAAGCCAAGCCTAGTAATAACTTGAGCTCGGCCTTCGTTTTCATAGGGTATTCTAAGCAAGAGCTGCTGCAAATCATCAGGATTTTTGTGAGTTTCCATCAGCTCATTGAAATCATTACCCATTTCCTGAATATATGCTAAGCGGTTATTTGCAGGTAAATAATCTAATTCAACCAACAGTTGTTCAAAGTCCATTTTGAGCATCTCCCTTTATCACTCTATTATTACAAAGAATAATGCTGGAATATAGTGATCCGGCTTGGTCAAAGCAGTCATATTCCGCTACTATACACTAGTATACTTTTTACTTTGGATAAAAATATGAGACGTAAATTTTATCTGGCATTTGCCATTGTTTTATTAGCTATCGCTTTATTTTTCACGATGCTGCACGATCTTCGCTGGTTTACTGTGATCTTGATTCCTTTAGTTTTAATTGGAATCTATGACTTTTTTCAACGCTCTCACACCATTTTGCGTAATTTCCCCATTTTAGGGCATCTTCGATTTATTCTAGAATTTATCCGTCCTGAAATTCAGCAGTATTTTATTGCCAGTGATCATTCAGAAAGACCATTTGACCGTGAAACCCGTACCATTATTTATCAACGTGCTAAAAATGTAAGAGATACCATTGCATTTGGCAGCGACCGCGAATTCAAAAAGCCTGGTTATGAATGGTTATTGCACTCTTTAAGCCCCAAACATGTCTCTGAAGTGGAACCACGAATCTTGGTAGGCGGCAAAGACTGCACCAAGCCTTATTCCGCTTCTCGCTTAAATATTTCAGCCATGAGCTTTGGGGCCTTGTCAGCGAATGCCATTATGGCACTGAATAATGGCGCCAAGATTGGAAATTTTGCTCAAAATACCGGAGAAGGCGGTCTAAGTGAACATCATCTACAAGGCGGAGACATTATCTGGCAGATCGGTACAGGTTATTTTGGCTGCCGGGACGTTAACGGCAAATTTAGCCCAGAAGAATTTGTAAAAGAGGCCACTCGCCCTGAAGTTAAAATGATTGAAATCAAACTGTCTCAGGGGGCCAAGCCTTCTCACGGTGGTATTTTACCTGCAGCTAAACTCACCGCTGAAATCGCGAGAATTCGTAAAGTCCCCATGGGGCAGGACGTACTCTCTCCCGCGGCTCATACTGCTTTTAACAACCCAGAAGGCCTGTTGAAATTTGTACAGGAGCTTCGCTCTTTAAGCGGAGGAAAACCTGTGGGATTTAAGCTCTGCCTGGGTCGCAGAAGTCAGTTTTTAGGAATATGTAAGGCCATGCTCAAAACAGGTATTTTGCCTGATTTTATTACGGTGGATGGGGCCGAGGGCGGCACTGGAGCAGCTCCTTTAGAATTTGCCAATCACGTTGGGACCCCTTTAAACGAAGGCCTGCTTTTTATCCATAACTCCTTAATGGGTATAGGGGTTCGTGAGCATATTCGCATTATTGCTGCAGGTAAAATTGCCACCGGCTTTGATATGATTGTCAAAATGGCACTGGGTGCTGATATGTGTAATGCCGGCAGGGCCATGATGATGGCAACCGGCTGTATTCAGTCCATGCAGTGCAATACCAATACTTGCCCAACCGGAGTCGCAACTCAGGATAAGCGTTTGCAAAGAGGCCTAGTCGTTGAAGAGAAAAAACATCGGGTTGCCCACTACCATGCCAATACTTTACATAGCTTTTTGGAGCTGATAGGCGCTATGGGACTCAGCAATCCAAGCGATATTAGTCCAGCTTATGTTATGCATCGGGTCGATACTGAGCGATTTAAGCCATTTATTGAAGTATTTGAATACCTTAAACCCGGTGACTTGTTAAAAGATAGCATTCCAGAAAACTTTAAATACCATTGGGATAAAGCTACAAGCGATTCATTTTAGACATTAATGAAGGTATGGAAACATGCTGCCTAGAGAATTGCCATCAACTATGTTGCTGTCATCCTGATCCCTGCCTGCGCGGGGATGACAAAATGTGCTTGTCATCCTGGGGCCGCTTAGCGGAACCCGGGATCTAAACATGAAAGTATGATGAAGAGATGGAAGCGGAAAAGGGCCATTAAGGCCCTTTGTAATTGTTAGTATGTAATACTACTTTTTACTTTTACGAGTAGTAGCGCGTTTTTTAGTTTTCGCTTTCATTGGCGTCTCCTTTTTGTTATTTTTATTGACCTCACTTTATTTATAGACGGGGTTTTTAATTAATACAAATGACAAATTTTCTTAGCTGCTTCATTGTTCTAGAAAATTGTCATCCCCGACTTGATCGAAGATGGGAATAACAAACAACGGTATCCTATGGCTATACATGAATTTGATTTAATCGAGCGTTATTTCAAACGCCCAAGCACTGCTCCAGGCATAGCAAAAGGCATTGGAGATGACTGCGCTATTCTTGAAATACCCGAAGGCCATCAACTTGCCGTATCCATCGATACTTTGGTATCAGGAGTCCATTTTCCAGAGCATACCAAAGCTTATGATATCGGTTATAAAGCCCTCGCGGTCAATTTATCAGACTGCGCGGCAATGGGAGCGAAACCCTTATGGGCCACCTTGGCCATTAGCTTACCGAAAGCTGATGAAGCTTGGCTTAAAGCCTTTGCAGAAGGATTTTTTGTCATGGCAAATTCCTGTGGGGTAGCTTTAATTGGCGGAGATACTACTCGTGGTCCGCTTTCGATAAGCGTTCAGATTCACGGCATTATTCCCAAAGGAAAAGCCTTATTGCGCGCCTCTGCCAAAAGCGGCGATGATATTTATGCCACAGGAACCTTGGGTGATGCGGGACTTGCCTTACAAACCCTATTAGGTCATTTGCCCAAGCTTGATTCTACTCAGCAAAGCTATATTGAATCTCGATTGAATCGCCCCAGTCCAAGAGTAGAAATAGGCCAGGCTTTGCAAAATATAGCCCATGCCTGCATCGATATATCAGACGGGCTGGCAGCTGATCTCAACCATATTCTAAAGGCGAGTAGAGTGGGGGCAGAGATTGAACTCGATAAACTGCCTTTATCCGCTGCTTTAAAAAATCTGGACCCACAAAAAGCTATTGAGCTTGCTTTACACAGCGGGGATGACTACGAGCTTTGCTTTACTGCTACTCCTGGAATGGAAGATAAAATACAAGCACTCAGCCACTACACCCAAACGCCTATTACCAAAATAGGCAAAATTGTCCAAGAACCCGGCCTATTTTCATTGGATGCTAATAATAAAGTGATGATCAAACCTTCAGGATATATACATTTTCAATAATATGCATAGGGGCTGGTAGCGAGGCAAGGTCAAGGCGTAAGCGTTCTCATAATGCGAAGTGTACAACCAAGTACATGAAGCACTTTTGAGCTTGCTTACAACGCAGAGATTGCCCGCTAACAGGCTACATAACGCAATTATTGCCGCGAAATAAAGTCTTGGTGATTATATGCTGTTTATTGAACTCTACCCAGGTTGTGCAGTCGTAGTAAAAAGTCCCGCCCCCAGAGCTAAATGAAGGTGCCTGAGTAATGACTGTTTGCCCATTATTGGTATTAACGCTGGTATAACCTGGCGTAGTCATAGAGGGAAAAGATACAATATTTTGATCTCGATATACATAAACCGTGTCACCGTTTAAGGCGGTGATGGTTTGATCAGGATAGCCCCAAGTATTAACAAAGTCCTCAATGCTTTTACCTTGCCAGCTGCTGAGCATTTGCTGATATTTGGCCTGGGTGGCGCAGGCAACTAACAATAAACTTGCTAAAACAAGGCCAAAAAATTTAATGAATGGTCGCATTTTTAATTCCTTTTAGAAAGCTTAGGAATTTCACATAATACCGGCAGCTTCACCTCATCTGGTACTATCAGCTCAGCATAAACCGGCAAATGATCGGAATGCTCACACTGTATTACTCCTGCATCAGACACCTGCAACGAGGGGCTTACTAAAATATAGTCGATCTGTTTTTGGGCTTTCCAGCTGGGATAGGTAAAGCAGTTTTTATTAGCCAGAACCAATCCGGAAACCTTGATGGAAGGATGATTCATTAAAAAATCCGGCTCTGCATTAAAGTCCCCCATCACAATAACATGTTTATAAGATGCCGCTAGCTCAGCCATAAAGTCAAACTGTTTGGCTTGGGCTTTTTTGCTCAATGAAAGATGCGCATTAATAACAAATAAAGGAGCTGAAGCCTCGCCTACGCAAAATGTCACTATTCCTCTTCCCGGTAGTTTGCTGGGCAAAGGATACTCTTTAATAGCATGAACTGGAAAGCGGCTGAGCAGACCTTTACCGTGCTGAGCAAACAGTCCCATGTCTCGAGTAGTCTGCTGCTGTTTGCATAAAAAGCCGCCATGCTCTGCCAAAAATTCTATTTGGTTAATATGCCCGCTTCTTAAGCTGCCGCCATCTAATTCCTGTAAGCCAACCACATCATAAGGCGCAATAAGATGAGCTATACTCCGCAAAGTATCTTGTCTTCTTGGATGGGGCAAAAAGTGGTGCCAGACATGCAGCCAATAATGGAGCGCACTTTTGGCCCCAATGCCAACATGCACGTTGTAAGACATGACTTTGATTCGATTGCCCTGCATGGAATATCTCCTTTGGGTTAATTATATCCCAAATAGGCTTTGTTGGCATTTTTGCGCGATTTCTGGCAAGCTGTCTAGGTAAAATAATAAGCAATGTGACTTTAACGATCAATTTCAACTCAATGCAAAGATGAAAACGATATAAGGACGTATAAATGCATTCTGACAAACATCCCAGAGCACTCTGGGTTTTATCTGCCGCTTCGGTGTTCTACTGTTTTGCCTTTTGCACGATCACCTCTTTGCTGACCCTTTATCTCATTCAAAAATTGGGGATGAAGTCATCCGATGCCTACAATTTATTTGCCGCATTACTTTCCCTTTTATTTACTTTGCCGCTGTTTGGCGGCTATCTCAGCCAGAAGCTAGGCTACAAAAGCAGTATTATTATTGGTTCCTCAGTCTCTATGCTGAGCTGTTTTTTGCTGTGTTTACATGCTGTAGTTTTTCAATATATTGGAATTGCCGCCTTTGCCGCGGGAAATTCATTTGTTACGCCCAGTATGTATGCCCTGGTAGGCCTCGGTTATAAGCAAAATGATATTAACCGCAACAGCGGCTATACCTTGTATTATTTGATTTTCAATGTCGGCTTTTTAACTTCCGCTTTATTGGCCGGCTTTATCGCGCAGTATCTTGGCTATTCACTAGCCTTTGCTTTAGCAGGTGCCTTAATTTTGGTTTCCATTATTATATTTGTCGGGTTTAAACATTGGATCCTTATCGAGGAAAGCACCCCTAAACTTGCACAAGCTTCAACTGGTTTGATTATTTCATGTTTAGCGATAAGCGCAGTCGCATTTTGGTTATTAAAGCATTTAGCTGCCAATAATATTTTGTTATGGGCTTTAGTTGTCGCGGCTTCAGCAGGCATGCTTTATTATGCCTTTAAACAAAAGGACAAATTGGCTCGTTATAAAATGCTTGCCTTGCTGATCCTTTGCATTTTATCAGTCGGTTTCTGGTCGCTTTATATGCTTGAACCCTCTTTATTAACCGTATTTATTGCGCAAAACGTGGATCGTCAGATAGCCGGCTTTAACATTCCCGCTTCCAGTTATTACAGTTTGGACTCATTTTTTGTCATCATTCTCGGCTTTTTCTTTAGCTGGTTATGGAAATTTTTGGCTCAAAGAAACAAAGAACCTGCTCTTCCCAGTAAGTTTGCCTTATCTTTGCTGACTATGGGGGGCGGCTATTTAATCTTTGTATTGGGTATTATGCTGGTCAGCCCACAAACTCATTTAGTGAATTCACTCTGGATAGTACTAGGCTATGCCTTGCTCGCTTCAGCAGAGCTTTTGATTTCCCCCATCGGCATTTCCATGATCGGAGTGTTAATGCCTAGAGGAAATGAGGGGCTAGGGATGGGAATTTGGCAAACCTTTACCGGTTTGTCAGGGATTATTTCAGGCTATCTGGCCAACTTGGCTGTCACTCCAAATGGAGGCAGTCCTCTACAAACCAATCCGATTTTTGCCTCAAGCTTATTAAAAATTGGTTTAGGCACTATTGTTGTTGGGGTGATTGCAGTCCTGTTAATTCCCTTTATTAAAAAATTACTAAAAGCGCCTGCTTATGAATGAATTTCAACAAGCTACATTTTTAACAAGCGCTGCCAAGGTCTCTCAACTTCCTGCAGATCAGGGGGTTGAGGTGGCAATTGTAGGGCGCTCCAACGCAGGCAAGTCCTCCGTCCTAAACGTATTAACCAACCAGAAGCACTTAGCCCGTACTAGTAAAACCCCAGGGCGGACCCAGCTCATCAACTTATTTCAGTTGGATCAAACAAGACGTCTTGTAGATTTACCTGGCTATGGCTTTGCTAAAGTATCTGAATCCATCAAAAGGCAATGGCAAGAGACCCTAAGCCAGTATTTAGAAGAAAGAGAATGTCTAAAAGGCCTGATTTTAGTGATGGACTGCCGCCACCCTTTCAAAGATACCGATAGCGCTATTATCGACTGGTGCTTGGAAAGCGATCTTGCCTGCCATATTTTGCTCAATAAAGCTGATAAATTATCCCGCTCTCAACAACAGACTGCCTTGCTACAAGCCAAGAAAAAACTCAAAGAGCATTCTGAGCTAGTAACGATGCAATTGTTTTCTACCCTTAATCGCCAAGGGCTCGATGAGCTCAAAAAACAGCTGCAGTCTTGGTATAAATTTTGACTCTATCGCTGAAAAAAACTTGGCAAAGCCTTCTTATTGAGTAATCATATCGCATCTTATGCTTAGGAGGAAAACATGTTCAGCAAAAAAGGCACAGATAAAGAAGGTCTAACCCCCAAAAGCGGCGGTTATGGCACAGCTCCAGAAAAAAAACCAGCTGAAGCTGCTAAACCTGCTACAGGTGGGTTTCTGTCCGCGGCTATGGGTTTAGTAAGCCCAAGCGGCACAGCTAAAGAAAGGACCTCTATTACAGCAGCTTCAACTCAAGGTGGCTATGGTGCTGCTCCTGCTGCAGAAGCAGCTCCCGCTAAACCTTCCAAAGGTAGGCCAGGCTCAGCATTCACGCTAGGCAATCCTTTTAGCGGCAGCACAAGCCCAACTTACAAAGGTTTTGGCCCAGGTAAGTAATTTCAATATGTTAAGCTTGAACAATGTAAAAGGCAGCGATTCATCCTGGAAGCAGGCCATGTCTGCTGCCATTACTGATCCTGCTCAATTGCTAGCTTATTTAAACTTAGCTCCAGGTTTGCTGGAATCAGCCAAAGCGGCCGGCAAGCTGTTTCCTTTAAAAGTGCCATTAGGTTTTGCCAATCGGATGGAAAAGGGCAATCCCAACGACCCTTTATTGAGACAGATTTTGCCATTAGGCGCTGAGCTTGTTGAAACCACTGGCTATGGATCTGACCCGTTAGAAGAGCAAGCAAGCAATCCCATTCCAGGCCTATTGCATAAATATCACGGCAGGGTTTTACTGATTACAGCCGGAACCTGCGCGGTAAATTGCCGCTATTGTTTTCGCCGAGAATTTCCCTATGAAGACAATAATCCCGGCTCTAAAGGCTGGGATAAAGCCATTGAGTATATTCAAAATGACTCTAGCATTACCGAGGTGATTTTAAGCGGGGGCGATCCTTTGATGTTAAGCGATAAGCCTTTGCAAAACCTGCTCAATAAAATTGCTGAAATTTGTCATGTCAAAACGCTTCGCTTTCACACGAGATTACCCGTAGTATTGCCCGAGCGAATCAATGAAAATTTAATCAATATATTAGAGCAGGCTCGATTGCAAGTAGTCATGGTGATTCACTGCAATCACCCCAATGAAATCGACTCTCAGGTTTCCCAAGCATTGCATAGGCTTAAAAATGCAGGGATTAGCCTATTTAACCAATCCGTTCTATTGGCTGGGGTTAACGATAATGTGGATACTCAAATTGCATTGCAGCAAAAACTGTTCGAAAATAACGTATTGCCCTACTACCTTCACCTTTTGGACAAAGTAAGAGGCACCGCGCATTTCTATGTAACCGATGAAGCAGCCAAACAGATTATTGCCGGCATGACCCAACGTCTGCCTGGCTATCTCGTTCCTAAATTAGCTCGAGAAGTTCCTGGCCTTGGCAGCAAACTTCACTTATAACAATTCGCTGTAGCGCTAAGCTCAATATTAGATTTTGCTCATGGTCGCATGCGCTTGGAAAAATAAGCAGCAAGCTTATTAGATCTGAAAGATGCCGCAATGGATGCGGCATTAGGCATACAAGATATGGACGTCTGTTATGCCTAATCTTAAGCTTGTGTGCCATTTTGACAAGATGGAGCATGTGCAGAGTAAAATGTAATATTGAGCGGATGCAACTAAGGAGCCAATATGCCAATTCAACTAGCTACATTTGCTGCCGGATGTTTTTGGGGGGTGGAGGCGGCCTTTCGCAAAGTCCACGGTGTTGTGGAGACTCAAGTCGGGTTTATGGGAGGGCATACCGATCAGCCCAGCTATATGCAAGTATGCAATGGCAATACCGGCCATGCTGAGGTTGTACATTTGCATTATGATCCTTCCCAAGTTCCCTACGAAGACCTGCTTCAAGTATTTTGGGCCATTCATGACCCTACCACCTTTCACAAACAAGGTCCCGATGTCGGAAGCCAATACCGCTCTGCCATCTTTTATTATGACCCGGAGCAAAAGCAGATTGCTGAACTTTCCATGCAAAAATTAGCGCAATCCGGCACTCATCCCAATAAAATAGTCACTGAAATTGTCCCTGCCTCGACTTTTTATAAGGCAGAGGAGTATCATCAGCGCTATTATGAAAAACAAGGCATTCAAGGATGCCGCCTATAAGGATAAACATGGATAAGCTATACGCGCAATTAATTGAAGCCATTGGTGAGAACCCTAATCGGGAAGGTCTGCTTAAAACCCCGGCCAGAGCCGCCTCTGCATTAAAAGAGCTGACAGAAGGCTACCATCAAAACGTCACCGACATTGTTAACGATGCCTTGTTTGAAAGCCAATGCGACGAAATGGTAATAGTTAAAAATATTGAGCTTTACTCCCTGTGTGAACACCACATGCTGCCCTTTTTCGGCAAATGTCACGTGGCCTATATTCCAAACGGCAAGGTGATTGGTTTGTCTAAAGTTGCAAGGTTGATTGATGTGTTTGCAAGACGATTACAAATCCAAGAAAACTTGACTCATGAGATCGCGAATACTTTAATGGAAGTGTTAAAGCCAAGAGGCGTTGCTGTGACTATTGAGGCTGAGCATTTATGTATGAGAATGCGAGGAGTGCAAAAACAAAACTCAATAATGGTGACCTCCGCTATGCTTGGAAGCTTTAGAGAAAGTCCCAAAACCCGAGCTGAGTACTTAGCCTTAATTAAAGGCAGCCATTGAGGAACTATGGAATTTAAAGATTACTATAAAATTTTAGAAGTCTCGCCAGAAGCCAGCCAGGAAGATATTAAAAAAAGCTATCGCAAACTGGCACGCAAATATCATCCCGATGTTAACAAAGACCCGGGAGCAGAGGATAAATTCAAAGAAGTTTCAGAAGCCTATGAAGCCCTGGGCTCTGAGGAAAAAAGAACAGCCTATGATCAGCTCAGACAAAGTGGCTATCAGTCAGGCCAAGATTTCAGACCTCCTCCAGGCTGGGACTCTCAATCAAGCAACCATGGCTTTGAGGAAAACTCCGAACAGTTCAGTGACTTTTTCGAGTCTATTTTTGGAGGGCGCGGCGGCTTTCAAAGATCTCATCGAGAGTTTAAACAAGCAGGCCAAGATCAGACCGCCAAACTCTATCTCACTCTAGAAGCCGCTTATCACGGCGGCAGCCAAACTATAAATCTAGAAGGCAAAAAAAGCTTAAACGTTAAAATCCCAGCCGGCATTAGCTCGGGCAAGCAAATCCGCTTAAAAGGCCAAGGTGGCCCAGGGCTTAATGGAGGAGAAAACGGCGACTTGTATCTGGAGGTGGAGTTTATCCCTCATCCTATTTACAGCGTAAAAGACAAAGATATCAGTGTGATTCTGCCAGTGACTCCTTGGGAAGCGGCTCTAGGCGCTTCAGTCAATGTCCCTACTCTAGGCGGGGCAGTGGCTTTAAAAATTCCAGCCAATTCTCAAAGCGGTCAAAAATTAAGACTAAAAGGCCGCGGTTTACCGGGTAATCCTGCAGGAGACCAGTATGTAGTGTTACAAGTTCACACACCTCCTGCCAACACTGAGGAAGCCAAAGCCTTATATCAAAATATGGCTGAGAGCATGCCCTTTAACCCTCGAAGTAAATTGGGAGTCTAAATATGAGCCAACATGATTTAGCTCAACTACTTGAAGAAAGCACTTTAAGCTTAAACGAACTAATCCAAAAAGGCGGAGTTTCAATTGAGGTCGTGATTGAAATGGTGCAGTTTGATATTATCCATCCCAAAGGCCATTCGCCTGAAACCTGGCAATTTAGCATGACTGCTGTGACCCGCTTACAAAAAGCCTTGCGCCTGCAAAGAGACTTAGAGATTAATCTATCAGGCGTGGCCTTAACTTTGGACTTGGTGGAAGAAGTCGATCGCTTAAAAAATGAAATAGCTCGGCTTGAACACTATGTTAATCTGCACCAAACTGAAGACTAGTTTTTCTGCTGTAATCTTATTGCTTTATTTAAGAAACACTTCAAAATACGCTTAAGTTTAACTCTAAGCGGAGAGTATTATGTTATCAAAAGTATGGCAAGCTGTAGTCGCAGCTTTAGCAGTATCGGCAGGCAAGGTATTAGGCCAAAATACTATTTATGGAATTGAAGGGGGAAAACCTTTTACCACTCCGGCATTTAATGTTAGCGGAGCCCCTCTTATATGCGAACTAGAGCGTACTTATTGCGCAGATGCCCCAGCAACGGTATTTACCAGCTTTTCAGGGCCCAACATCGATTTTTACGGAGTTCCTGTCGCTATGAATAGCACTACTAGGACAGTAATTTCAGTTTTAAATATGTCTGCTCCTGCTGCAGTGACCTTTGGCTATCAAGGTCCGGGAGAGTATTTCCAAAACAACTGTAAGAGCCTGCTAATCGCCTCCTGCACTCAAGAAGGGGCGCCATTGCCACCTGATCTTCCGGATAGTTTTGGGCCTTACCAACTCGTCGCTCCTTTTAAGGCTTTAGGCTTAAATCTAACCCAGCCTCAATGCTGTCAAATGTTTATTACTCCATGCGAATCAGGTGCAGATACGCCCATCAATGCCACAGTGAGCACTTTATTCTATAACCCTGCACCGGGCGCGCAAACTGCTGGTCAAGTTACCGTTTCACCAAACCAGCTAGTAAATATGCTGTTTAATAGTACTAACCCGGGAACGGCGGTGCTTGGCATAACAGACGGCGGGCCTGCCCCATTTTACAAGAGCTGCAACAATGGATTAGTTGTGAGCTGCTCAAACCAATTGGATGAGTGCACAGCTTGAGTTTAAAAAATAATAAGCTGCTCAATAAAAAAACCTGGCTTATGCCGGGTTTTTTCTTATTATGGCATAATATTACTTATTCCAATTTGGCAATTGAGTTACCCACTGCTTTTCAATGCTTTGGTACTCAGCTCTAGTTAAAGGAATATAGCCCAGCTTCTCGGCACTGCTGTCACCCTCTTTATAAGCCCAATCAAAAAACTTCAATACTTGAGCTGAATCCTTGGAATACTTGGAATGTTGGTTAGGCAGCTCAATATAGGTTGTCGCAATAATAGGCCAGCTTTCTGCCGATTTTGGATTTTTGATTGCCGCTTCAACACTTGAAGAAGAGACCGATACGGCTTTCCCAGCTTGGTTTTGTAAAGTCACCATCTGCATTTGATTCTGCTCAGCATAAGTGAAAGCCACATAGCCGATAGAATTAGGCATATGTTGAATTTGAGAGACCATACCAGCATTGCCTCTGACCCCCAAACCAAATCCAGGCCAAGCAACAAGCATATTAGCCCCAAGACTACTGTTCCAGACTGGGCTTGCTGTAGATAAGTAGCGAGTGAAATTATAAGTAGTACCTGAACCGTCCGCACGGTGCACGGTAATAATCAAAGCATTGGGTAAATTGACCCCCGGGTTAAGTGCCACAATTTCTGGATCATTCCATTTTGTCACCTTGCCCATATAAATATCGGCTAATACTTGGCCGTTTAAAACAAGCTGATTACTTTGAATTCCCGCAATATTCACCACAGGCACAATGGCGCCTGTTAAAACCGGAAATTGTAAAAGATTTTTCTGGCTTAATTGAGCCGGAGTCAAAGGCATGTCAGTGGCAGCGAAATCAACCAGGTGCGAATAGAATTGTTGCAAGCCGCTGCTGGAGCCTACGGGTTGATAATTGAGTGGGCTAGCGTTTTGGCTGTAGCTTTGAGTCCACTGTGAAATAGCAGGATAAATAAAGCTTGAACCTGCTCCTGTCGCTTGTTGAGCAAAGCTGAGTGCTGAGCAAAAGCCTGCCGTTAATATAAGACTTTGTAATAATTTTTTAGTCTTCATTTATTTTTCCTTTGATTTTCATCTGCACAATAGTGTACTTTGTTTTGGTTTTAAAAAAATAGCGCTTTTTTATAGATAAGCTATCATTGGGAATGAGAAATAATAACCGAGGAAGAAATATGAAGTTAAAACCCATCGTTGCAAGTTTGTGCCTAATCGGCATGGCGACTGCTGGCACAGCCTTAGCTGCTAGCAATAATACTGCTTCTGCTAGTGCTCAGCTCAAAAGCTTGCAAAGCCAGCTCAACCAGTTGCAAATGAAAGTGAATAACATAAACAATGCTCCAGCTCGCATGACAGGCGTGAGCAATGTATTGAGCTTGAATGCTAACTTGAGCCAACAAATGTTGAGCAACCAATCAGGTGTAGGTCGTGAGATGAACCTGTTGAAAGCTCGTCAAATGGGCAGCTTACCAAATCAATCATTGACCTTGGGTGGCACAGTCCAAGCCGATGCTATCGCTCAACACACTGACAGCACTGGATATTTCTCCAACCCACAGGCTAATAATACATTTAACCGTGCTGTTGATAATAATTTCCTTAATGTTCCTAACCAAAGCTACAGTGGTTTAGCATTAAGCGCTGCTAAATTGGATTCCGCTGTTGCTCTTAATACCTGGGCAACCGGTTATATTCAATTGGGTGCTTATAACATCGGTCAAAGCACAATCGGCAGCACCAACGCTAGCATCCAAGACGCTTATTTAGTATTTGGTAACCTGGCCCAAAACCCTGTTTATGGTTTCGCTGGTAGAAAAGAAATTGACTTTGGTAGCTTTGCCAACGTTCAACCTTATGCACAACCTTTGACCAGAATCTACTTTATGCCAACCGGCAATACAGCGGGTATTGGTTATAATCAATCTGGCTTAAATGTAACCGCAAGCGTCATGAATGGCGGGAATACCACAGCGAATATTGAAAACGTAGGCAGCATCGTTCAGTATCAAAACCTTTATACTGCTAATGGAAACGGTATTAACAACTGGGCATTTAACTCTTCTTATACCGCAACAACCCAGGGCATTAACTGGACTGCAGGCGCAGGTTATTTAGCGGGTTCACAACCACAAGCAACCGGCACCCCAGCGCGTACAGGCGGAGCTTGGGACCTTAACGGTAAAGCTTCTGTCAGCAATTTTGACTTGTTAGCAGAATACGTTTCTACTGTTCATAGCGCTCCTGCTGAGTTAACTACATTTGGTGATACCGCTTTCCCTGCTGGCTTACTTAAAGCTTGGAGCGTTGGTGGAGACTATAACTTCCCAGTAATGGGTTACAAGTCCATTGCCGCTCTATCTTACAGCAGAGCAGGTCAAGGTAGCTCTAGCTACACTGCATTCCAATATGTAGCAAGCTATCGCGTACAACCTATCAGCAACGTTTGGACAGGCCTTGAATATACTTACAGCAGAGGCTTGCTAGGTGGTTCTCTAAACAATACCACTCCTGATACTATTGCGACTCAAAGCAATGCGATTAACGACACTTTAGTATTAGACGTAACTGCTTACTTCTAAGAATCAGTCGTAAAAGAAATACCAAAAGCCACCTTCGGGTGGCTTTTTTATTTAGAGCCAGTCAATTTGTGATATTTATCTAAGAGCTGCTCTTTTGTTTCTACATGCTCAGGGTCAAAAATAATGCACTCCACCGGGCAAACTTCGGTACATTGAGAAGTATCAAAATGCCCGACACATTCAGTACATTTATTGGGATCAATTTGATAGATGTCAGCACCTTGGGTGATAGCGCCATTTGGGCATTCAGATTCACAGACATCACAATTAATGCAGGCATCTAATATTTTTAAAGCCACTTAATACCTTCCTCTTTTATCAGGATAGTGTCTTAAGTTCGAATTTTTATTATACGGGGTGACGCCAAGCGGGGCCCCCAAACACGCGCAAGTTAATGAGCATGATTGGGGTGCAAGGCGGCAGGACCCCATTCTATTATTCGAACTTAAGACACTATCATGTTCTAACGTCAAAATTTGACTTAATTTTTATTTAATAGCCTGGTTACTGCCTCTGGCACAAACTCGGAAATGTCGCCGCCTAGTTTGACTATTTCTCTTACCAGGGTCGATGAAATAAAAGCATAGTGCTCTGAGGTGCGCAAAAACACGGTTTCAATTTCTTTATTAAGCCTGTGATTCATTCCGGCTAACTGGAATTCATAATCAAAATCGCTACTAGAGCGAAGGCCTCTGATAATAATTTTGGCATTCTTTGTCATGGCAAAATTTGCTAAAAGCCCATTTAACTCGACGACTTCTATATTTTTTATGCCGAGATAGGCTTCGCGAATTATCGCCATTCTTTGTTCGATAGAAAGCAGGGGATTTTTTCCAGAACTGGGAGCGACTGCAACGATCAAATGGTCAAATAAGTCACTGGCTCGAGCAATAATATCCATATGCCCAAAAGTTAAGGGATCAAAGGTTCCTGGGTAAATAGCGGTTCTCATACTGCTTCTCATTTGCACGCCAAATGGCATGAGCAATATTATATCCCCTTGAAGAGGACTTGTCGAAATACTGCTAGCAAATTAGCGCTGCTAAATAGAAGCAGTTTGAATGATTTTGTTTATCTATTCAGTTTTATGTATGCCAGACTCTCGATAAAAAATTAATGGGATTCATTTTGGGTTCTTGAAATTTAGCGCTTGAGATAATAGTCGGTTCAAGAACAGGTTGATTAAATCGGATATTGTATTTTCGAGCAATTCGTCGAACATTGCTGACACCACAGTCTAGTTTTTTTGCAACTTGTTTGGATGTCATTCCCTCATTTGCGTAGCCCGCGAGAAGATCGGCTACATCACAGTGATACTCTTCTACGATTCGTTGCTCTACAGTCATTGCGGACATCACTTACCCTCCAGATTTTCTGTGTTGATAGTGATAGCAATTTCATTTCTTTACTGGCTGTTTTCCTGCGTTTGTAAAAGGATTCAGCCTAATCAAGATCTGAAACCACTACAATTTTAGGCCAAACTTAGAACCTGAACTGAATTTAAAGTAGGCCTAACTCGAGTTTAGCCGCTTCGGACATCCTATCGGAGTTCCACGGCGGGTCAAACACTAGTACTACATCGACATCGCTAACGTTGGGAACTGCGCGCAATTTTTTTTCGACATCTTGAGAAATAACTGGGCCCATTCCACAACCCGGGGCGGTAAGAGTCATTTGAACTCCAATGTGGTAGCCACTTCCCTGTTTGGGAGTAACTACTAGATCGTAGATCAACCCCAGGTCTACTATATTAACAGGAATCTCTGGGTCATAACAAGTCTTAAGTTGTTGCCAAAGTAAATCAACGTCTACCCCCTCTCCTTTGACTGAAACTTTATCGGAAGGAAGGCTAATAGGTTCTTTGCCGATGGCATCTGCATCTTTTCCATCAAGCCTAATTAAGTTGCCATTTACATTTAAAGTAAAACTGCCACCCAGCGCCTGAGTGACCAGCGCCTCTGTGCCTGGCATAAGATTAACTGTTTGGCCGTAGGGAATAAGAGTGCCCTCAACCTCACGTTTAATAATAGTGATATCTTTCATATTCATACTGAAAAACTTTCCCCGCAACCACACCGATTACTTTCGTTAGGATTAATAAACACCACTTTAGACTGACCTAAATTCTGGCTGACATAATCCACCACCATGCCGTTTAAATAAGCTAAATGAGGCTGTTCCACCACAAGCTTTAAATTGCTGGCATTGGGAATAAAAACGTCAGTATCAATAATGCGGTCAACCAATTCGGTCACGTATTTAAATCCTGAGCAGCCTGCTTTTTTAACGGTGAAACGCAAAGCCTCGGCTTCTGGATGCTCACTTAAATAGCATTCAAAATGCTTCAATGCAGCTTCGGTTAACGTGATATCGACTTCGTTAGGGTTAAATTTCTCGACCATGATTGTTACTCCGTGCTTATCGCCTTGTTATCTCCAGCCAATCCGGCTTGTAGGGTATGCCAAGCTAAAGTGGCGCATTTTACCCTCGCAGGATAGTCAGAAACCCCTCTTAATACGCTGAGTTTTCCTAGTTTTTCCAAAAGCTCAGGATCATGATTATGTTCCTTAACAACTTCATAAAACTGTTTAAACAAAGTCTGAGCTGCCTCTGTACTCATGCCTTTAATTGCCTGAGTCATTAAAGAGGCTGAAGCCATAGAGATAGCGCAGCCCCTGCCTTCAAATTTCACATCCACGATCACATCGTTTTCTATAATTAGATAAAGGCTAAGCTCATCTCCGCATAAAGGGTTGTGGCCCAATTTCACTACAGTGGGGTTTGCAAGCTGCCCAAAATTTCTAGGTTGTCTGCCATGCTCAACGATTAGCTGTTGATAAAGCTCCCGAATATCACTCATGAGAATAACTCCTGAACATGCTGCAAGGCTTTGATCAAAGCATCAATCTCGGCAAAAGTATTGTAGATACCAAATGAGACCCTGGCCGTTGCCGCCACATTAAAAAACTGCATCACGGGCATTGCACAGTGATGCCCAGCCCGAATAGCCACTCCGCTGTGATCGACTATGCTGCCGATATCATGAGGATGAATATCTTTTAAAATAAAGGAAATAACCGGGGCTTTATGCTTGGCATTGCCGATAATCCTCAAGCCGTTTATTTCATTTAAGCGCTCTGTAGCATAGTGCAAGAGCTGAGTTTCATAAGCCCTAATGGCTTCGAGTCCCAGCTTGCTGAGATATTCAACTGCGGCACCCAGGCCAATTGCCCCTGCAATATTGGGAGTTCCCGCTTCAAACTTATAAGGCAACTCATTGAATTCGGTCTTTTCAAATGTCACAGTTCTAATCATATCGCCGCCGCCTTGATAAGGCGGCATTTTTTCAAGTAAAGCTTCTTTGGCGTACAAGACGCCAATTCCGGTCGGGCCGTACATTTTATGCCCTGAAAAAGCAAAAAAGTCGCAATCCAGTTCTTGCACATTGATAGCGCCATGTAGAATAGACTGAGCCCCGTCTAGTAGCACCGGCACATTGTGTGAATGGGCCATTTCAATGATTTTCTTGGCGGGGTTAATCGTCCCTAAGGCATTGGAAATATGAACCATAGCCAGCAGCTTGGTTTTTTCATTAAATAGCTCAGGGAGTTTGTCTAGCTTAAGCTCGCCGTTTTCATCCATGGGCAGCACTTTTAATTGAATGCCCAGTTGCTGGCCTAAAATCTGCCAGGGCACAATATTGGCATGATGTTCCATTGCTGTGAGAATAACCTCATCCCCTTGTTTGAAATGGGAAAGGCCATAAGTTTGCGCTACCAGATTAATGGCTTCAGTCGTGCCTCTTACAAAAATAATTTCATTAGTGCTTTTGGCATGAATAAATTCTTTAATTAATTTTCTGGCACCCTCATAAAGCGCCGTAGCCTGCTCGCTTAAAGCATAAATTCCTCGATGAACATTGGCATTACTCGTCTCATAAAAGCTTTGCATCGCGTTCAAAACGGCTTTGGGTTTCTGGGTAGTCGAAGCATTATCCAAATAAACCAAAGGCGCTCCGCTCATGCTTTGCTGCAAAATCGGAAAATCCTGTCTGATGTATTCAATGTCCCAATTGAGCGTATTTTTGTTCATATTAATCTCTTAGCAAAAAGTGTTGCTGCATTTTGGCTTCAAGCAATCCCTGCAAATAGTTTTTGATGTCTTCTTGCTGAATCTCGTTCAATAATTCCAGAACAAAGCCTTGAGTCAACATCAATTTGGCAGCCTGCAACTCGATGCCTCGACTTTGCAAATAAAATAAAGCTTGCTCATCCAGCTGGCCAATGGTTGCGCCGTGGCTACATTTTACATCATCCGAATAAATCTCGAGCTCAGGTTTGGTATCGATCTCAGCGGTATTAGAGAGCAATAAATTATGGTTAGATTGTCTTGCATCCACTGCTTTAATATTAGGGTGGACCATGACCTTGCCATTGAAGACTCCATGGGCTTTTTGATCGACAACTCCTTTATATACCTCAATGCTTTTAGTATGAGAGGCTATATGATCCACCCGGGTATGATAATCAGTATGCGAAGTGCCGGTTAATACATAAATCCCTTTCATCTCACACATTGCCTCAGGCTCAAGCAAGCTACTGTGCAGATCATAGCGGCCTATATAACTACCGAGGGCGATATTGAATAATCGGGCCTGGCTTAAGCGCTTTTGTTCTATGGATAGCCAAGAAAATTGAGACAATAAAGGCAGATTTCGCTGAAGACCAATGCATTGAAATTGAGCTTCGCTTTCTAGATACACTTGGGTAACACTATTAGATAACACATGTAAGCGACTCTGACTTTGCGGGTCTTCTATCAAAGTTAATGCACTGGAATGTCCCAGCACAATAATATTACGGTAAAAAGTTGCGACAGGTTCTCTTTGTTCACTATGCAAATAAATCATCTGCAAAGGCTTATCTAACACACAATCCGCAGGCAATCTTATCCATAAGCCATCGCTCATCAAAGCCTGATTTAAAGCGGCCATAGGCTGCTCTTTATAGTTCATAGGCCTTAAGTATCTCAATACCTCTTCAGTGTCCATTAGCAAAGCTTCTTGTAAGCTCATGACTTCAACTGCTTTTGGAAGTTGGCTTAATTCCGGACAAAATTCTCCATCCAGTAAAACGGCTTGATAAGTATTGGGGCAGACTTCAAACTGAGGGAACTTAGCCGGCTTTTTAGCTAGGGCTTTAAAGTGATAGTGATTCAGCAGCTTTTTTAAATCCGTGTATTTCCACTGTTCCCATTTTCGATCAGGCCAGCCTTCATTTAAAAATTCTTTCCAGGCTTCCGCTCGCATAGCGCTTATTTCGGAAAGGTTTTCCCCAAACAGATTAAGGTTAGGTCTTATAATGCTTGCTTGTGCATTCATACTAAATCCAGCCATAGCCTTTTTCTTCTAATTCCAAAGCCAGCTCTTTACCGCCTGACTTAACGATTTTTCCCTCAGACAACACATGCACATAATCAGGCACAATATAATTTAGCAAGCGCTGATAGTGAGTAATCACAATAAAACTGCGATTTGGATCTCTAAGATGATTGACCCCTTGTGAAACCATTTGCAAAGCGTCAATATCAAGGCCTGAGTCGGTTTCATCTAAAATAGCCAACTTAGGTTCCAGTAGCAGCATTTGCAGGACTTCATTACGCTTTTTCTCCCCGCCTGAAAAACCGGCATTTACCGCCCGGTTAAGAAACTTTTCATCCATGCTGACTAGTTTCATTTTGTCCTTAATCAGCCCCATAAAATCTATCGCATCCAACGGCTCTTTGGCTTGTGCTTTTAACAAAGTGTTATAAGCAGCCCTTAAAAAGTAAACGTTATTCACTCCGGGGATTTCAATGGGATATTGAAAAGCCAAAAACAAACCCAGTAGAGCCCGCTCTTGGGGATCGAGGCTTAATAAGTCTTGCCCCAAGAAACTGATCGATCCCTCAGTGACTTCATAGCCTTCTTTACCGGCCAATACATTGCCCAGTGTGCTTTTTCCAGCGCCGTTTGGCCCCATAATGGCATGAACCTCTCCTTCTTTAACAGAAAGATTTAAACCTTTTAAAATGGCTTTGCCGTTCACGTTGACGTGTAAATTTTTAATTTCTAGTAACATTTTCTCACTTCTTCCCATAATATTTAGAGCTGACGCTAAGCGGGGCCCCCAACGACGCAAGTTACTGAGCATGATTGGGGTGCTAAGCGGCAGGACCCCGGCAGCTACCCAACTGCCCCTTCCAAACTCACTTCCATCAATTTCTGCGCTTCTACTGCAAACTCCAACGGCAACTGCTTAAATACTTCTTTACAAAACCCATTGACTATCATGGCTATGGCATCTTCTTCGCTTAAGCCTCTTTGCAAGCAATAAAACAACTGGTCTTCTGAAATTTTCGAAGTAGTGGCCTCATGCTCAATTTGTGCGGTCTTATTTTTTACTTCAATATAAGGAAAAGTATGGGCCCCGCATTGATGCCCGATCAGCAAAGAATCACACTGAGTATAGTTTCTGGCATTATTTGCAGTAGGGCTAACCCTTACCAGGCCTCGGTAAGCATTTTGGCCTTTAGCGGCGGAAATTCCCTTTGAAATAATGGTGCTAGTGGTATTTTTACCGATATGGATCATTTTAGTACCGGTATCGGCCTGCTGATATTTATTGGTTAAAGCCACCGAGTAAAACTCACCGACGCTTTCATCGCCTTGTAATATCACACTCGGGTATTTCCAGGTAATGGCAGATCCTGTTTCAACCTGGGTCCAAGAAATTTTGGAGCGGAAGCCTTTACATATGCCACGCTTAGTGACGAAATTGTAGATTCCGCCTTTGCCGTTTTCATCTCCAGGATACCAGTTTTGTACGGTGGAATATTTAATTTGAGCGTTTTCTAATGCCACTAATTCGACCACTGCCGCGTGCAGTTGGTTTTCATCCCGCATTGGCGCTGTACAGCCCTCTAGATAGCTTACAAAGCTGCCTTCATCCGCAATAATTAAAGTCCGCTCAAACTGCCCGGTGTTGGCGGCGTTAATTCTGAAATAGGTCGAAAGCTCCATTGGGCAACGCACACCTTTTGGAATATAGACAAAGGAGCCGTCACTGAACACAGCTGAGTTCAATGCAGCGAAATAGTTGTCTCCTTGCGGGACCACGCTGCCTAGATACTGTTGAATTAAATCAGGATATTTTTGTACCGCTTCTGAAAATGAACAAAATATCACACCCGCTTCAGCCAGTTTATCTTTAAAAGTGGTGGCCACTGAAACGCTGTCAAACACGGCATCAACTGCCACTCCAGCCAGCCATTCTCTTTCATGCAATGGCACACCAAGCTTGTCGTAAGTTTCCAGTAATTTAGGGTCTACCTCATCCAAGCTTTTGGGTGCATTTTCTTTAGATTTAGGCGCGGCATAATAGCTGATGGACTGATAATCGATGGGATCATAATAAAGGTGCTGCCAAGTGGGCGGCTGCATTTCTTTCCAAAGGCGATAGGCTTTTAAGCGCCACTCTAATAAAAACTCCGGCTCATTTTTTTTGGCAGAAATCCGGCGAATTACGGATTCATCCAAGCCAGGAGCGAAGCTCTCTGTTTCTATCTGAGTGACAAAACCATGTTTATATTCTTTATTAACCAGCTTATCTAATTCTTTCATTTCTCTGCCCAGGGTTTTGTCCCATTTGCACTAAACTCACTTCGCTCAAGGCTTTTTTAACTATTTTGTTGATGACTAGCCAGTTTTCTTTATTAACGCATTGGCTTGAAATAACACAATTGCCCAAAGGATGAGAGCATTCTGTCAACGCTAAAGGCCCATCTATTGCTTCTACAATATCAGCTAAACTAATCTGCTCAGAGGCTCTAGCCAGCTGATAGCCGCCATTGGCGCCTCTTTCTGAAACCAGTAGACCCGCTTTAAGGAGTTGCTTTAATAGTTTTCGAACGGTAGGAAGGTGAATAGCCGTGCACTGAGCAATTTCAGCCGCACTTAACGCTTGGTTAATGGCTGACATATTTCTCATAATAACAGCGGCATAATCCGCAAGCCTGCTAATTCTTAACATAGTATACCAAAATGGTGCTAATTAAAGTATGCGTACTTTAAGAAAAACTAGGTGGAATGTCAACCAGCTATTTAGCTGAGCGCCATGTCCAGCGGCTATTAGCAAAATAATTCCAGAATGTAGCGATGGCAATACCACTAAACTGGCCGAGCAATTCATGCCAGCCTAAGACTAAGAAAATCTTTAGGGTGAGCGCAGTGAGGCCAATCCCAACCAGAGAAACACTCACAAATTGTACGAATCGCTTTAGCTGATATCGCTTCCCAGTAGCCCCATGACCTCTCCACGTCACCAAATCGTTCCATATAAAATTATTTTGCATGGCGATAAATGAAGAGCTGATGGAGGAAATAATAGGATCAAACTTAAGCCCATAAAAAAACAAAGCAAATACCAGTAAATTAACCACCACTCCCGTAATGCCCACTGCACAGAACAAATAGAATCGGCGGTCTTCAGGGGAGTTCAAAACCAACTTGCCGATATGCTTTAAATAGTTCCACTGCTCCTTTAAGCTCATTTTTGATTCACCGGCATTTCGGTCAACAAACTCATAAGGGATTTCAGCAACTTTGGAATAACGCCCTTTAACCAATACTTCCATCAGGATTTTCCATCCAATGGGGTCGAGTTTAGCCTGTTCAATGACTTTTTTGTCAATCCCAAAGTAACCGCCTGTGCAGTCTGAAATGGGGCGAAGCCTCTTTAAGGCAATTTGCCCGATCATTCTTGCAGTCCAAGATACGAGCTTTCTAAAGGCATTTAGTCCGCCATCAGAACCTCCCTGAACAAATCGGCTGGGAATAACGATCTCAGAACCTTGTTTTAACTTTTCTATCATGCTTGGCAACAACTCAGGGGGATGCTGCAAATCAGCATCCATAACGATTAAATATTGGCCATTTGCTTTTGAAAAACCCTCTACTACCGCAGTTCCTAGCCCTCTGCCTTTATCGCGGTGAACATAATGAATACAGGGATCAGCCTCTGATAATTGCTTTAAAACTTCAGGGGTATCATCTTTGCTGTCATCAATAAACCAGATTTCATAGGAAATGGCCAAATGCCCCAAAGCGGTCTTAATTCTTTGGCTAATGAAGCGTACGTTCTCTCGCTCATTAAATGTTGGAATGATGATACTAAGATCCATTGCATTGCTCTTGCTTATAAAATTAAACACTATAAATCTATCGGCATCGTAAAACTAAGCATGAGCTAGTTTAATTTTGCTTTCAGTTTGAAGCTCTTTAAGGAATTCTTGCCAAATTTCAGATTCAAGTTTATTGGCCTGTGAAGGATAGCAAAGATAACGGATAGTAATTTCTATACCTGCCGGCGCAGCAAACTTTGCCATTAAAAAGGTTTGAGTGCTAAGTTGTTGCTCAGCTACAAAGTTATCTTTGGTATAGTGGTCTAGGTGCTTTCTTGCTTCTTCATAATAAGGGTGAACTCGCTGATCGATAATTTGCTTTAATATATAACTCGCCTTCTCATGGTCGCTGTCCATAGTCAGCAGCGCTTTAAATTCATGCCAAATAAAGGGAAAGGCATCTGAAAAATTAACCACGGGATTCGTGATCACCAGACCGTTAGGAACCCTGATAATTCTTCCGGTGGTTTGATCTCCAGACAAATTAGGATTGCATTCCAACAGGTTAAAATAAAATAAGCCCATGGCAGTAACATCACCGTAGTAATTCATAATCTGAACTCTATTGCCGGTGGCAAATAAATCACGCCCGTAAATTAAAGCCCATCCCACGAGATTCATAATGGTTTCTTTCTGGGTAAGCGTTAAAGCGGCGGCAATAATGCTGAGAAAAGTAATAATGTGCTGGGGGTCATCAATCCATACCCGCCCCATAAAGTAAAAGGAGACCAGCAAAACCATATAAAAAGCCCGGGTTCTCCAGGTATAGCGTTGTTTTAAATTATCAAAATGATGGTTAATCCAAATGCGGGCTAAGAGATAGCATAGCCATAACACCAGCACAATAATGCCTGAAACAAGCAACTCTTTGGAAAAACCGACAGTCTGAACTGTAGAAGCCGCGTCAGTCGCGGCCCCTGGAATATAAAAACCCGGAATACTAGTTTGCGGCATATTTACTCGATTAAGCTTCTTAGCATCCAAGCTGTTTTTTCATGGGCTTTCATACGAATGGTGGCTAAATCAGCTGTACCATCGTCCCCACCCGCATCGGCTAATTTGAACAACTCGCGAGCTTGACGCGCGCAAGATTCATGACCGTCAACCAGCTGCTTGATCATCTCTTTCCAAGCAGGAACTTTGGTGGATTCTTTAATACTAGCCAATTTGTGGAACTGGGCTGCACTGCCTGGGGCATATGAGCCTAATGCGCGAATTCTTTCTGCAATTTCATCGGTCGCAAGCCAAAGCTCATTGTATTGCTCTTCAAACATAACATGCAGGCTTTTGAAATGAGGACCGGTAACGTTCCAATGAAAACCATGCGTTTTTAAATAGAGGACATAAGTATCAGCCAGAAAATGGCAGAGACCATTACTAATTGCTTTGCGGTGCTTCTCATCAATACCGATATTGATTTTCATATTAGCTCCTTATGCACAGAGTGGACTGTTCTCTATTTGTAGCATAACTTTTTGAAATTTTCTTTAGAATGATAGTAATAAAATCCCAATACCGGCACAATCATCGCTAACATTCCCGCAATAAATATAATCTCATAGTGCCAAAAGCCTCCCACATCAATTCCAGATGGAGGAATAAATCCGACAATTAAAGTCACAGCACAGCCAAATAAGCCCAAAAGACAAGTGATCCACATGCCACATTTTTTGCCCGGAATACTAAAACCTTCTGAAGCCGATTTAAATTTGTACTTTAAAGTAACTGCAGCGATAAACATCATCACATACATCAGCATATAAAGCTGGGTGCTTAAATCTGAAAGCAGCCAGTAAGAACCATTTACACTGGGCATCAGCAAAAACGCCATACAAAATAGGCTAACTAAAATAGCTTGCACCAGCAATAAATTGGCAGCCACTCCATTCTCGTTTTCTTTAGCCAAAAACTTTGGCAAAAATCCGGACTGAGAAGCTTGCAGCAAACCTTTGGCAGGGGAAATGACCCAGGTTACCATTCCTCCTAAATTTCCAACCACTAAAGCTGCTGTCATAATGGGAATAAGCCAACTTAGATGATAGTTAGCAAAAAAATTGCTAAAGGCCTGCATCACTCCATTTACTAAATTAATCTGATTAGCTGGCAGCACCAAAGCAATCGCCAGGGAGCCCAACAGCATGGTTGTTAATATCATGACCACTGAGATGCTTAAAGCCCTAGGAAAACTTTTATGCGGGTCTTTGACTTCTTTAACGTGAACGGTCACAAGCTCCATCCCTAAAAAAGCCGTCATAATTGCGATTAAAGCCACCCAGTTGTCAGAAGTATGCAGGTTGGGCAGTAAATTTTCATGAGTAAAATGAAGTTGGATAGGCTTGCCTAAAAAAAGCCAAATAACGGCCAATATAATGATCAGCCCCATGGGAATTAAAGTGCCGATAATCGTACACAGTTTTGAAAACTTAGCGGACACATGAAGGCCTTTTAAATTCAACAAAGTTAAGCCCCAGAACACGATCAGAATTACCGAAATCAGATAAGCTTTATTATCAGCCAGTGCAGGATTAATAAGATAGGCCAAGGTCCCGGCGATAAAAGATAAAATGGAGGGAAACCAAACCATGGTATTAATCCACTGTAACCAAATGCTCAAAAAAGCAATTTTTTCACCAAAGGCCAATTTGACCCACTGATAGATTCCACCATGCTCAGGGAAGCTGCTGGAAAGCTCTGCTGAAACTAAGGCACTTGGGATTAAAAATACCAAGGCTGATGCAATCGAAAAAAAGATCAAAGCCGTGCCAAATAGAGCGGTTGCCGGCAAGTTTCTGACGCTATCAATCCCGCCGACAATCAGCATCACTAAGGCAAATGTGCCTATTTTTTTAATTCCTGTCATAAATACCACCACATGTCATTCTGGTTGATTATATATTGGCTTGTCGGATAAATATAATAAAAAAGGGGCTATAGCCCCTCAATATTTTAAAGAATGTGTCAAAGCGATGAATTAAACTTCGTAACAGCTGGCTCTTAACAGCTTCCCGGGATTAATCCATCGGTTTTATTTTCTTGGCATTTTTGGATAATGGAACGCACTTCGCTACGATAACCCTGTTTTACTTCGTCCATAATGGCTGGTCCAAAAATAAGGCTGGTTTTGTTAACTAAAGCCGGCATGTCGCAAAGTGGATAGGTGGGGTTGTTGTGAATGGTTTGGATTAATTCTTTGATGTATCCACTTTTAAGCCGATGTAACCGATCTGTTTCTTTATGCTTTGCTAAATAAGCCTCACATTGTTTCAAAATGGCCTTTTTATCTTTGGACAATACTATGGGGCTACTGCTGCTTGCTGAAGGCATTTTTCTTGGGGTTCTTGCGGTATGCATAATTTTCATCCATGTTAATTATGATTTTTAAAGGCTAAATATAACCGGGATTTTGCTGGAATTTAAGAAGCAGCTTTAGAAGGAGTCGGTTTATTTAAAAGATTAACAATCTCTTGGTTTTGCTGAATAATCACATTATTTTGTCTGGCTTGGATAACTTGTAATAAAACGCTGGCCTGGGCCGGTGTCATGCTACCGTTTTGTAGTTGAATTTTGATATTATTTAAATCACTGGCAAAGGTATTAACCACTTGCTGAGAATTGATATCAGCATAGGCTAAATTTAGCCAGCATAGCAGCGGAATAATGATCAGTTTTTTCATGGCAATCCTTAGATTCTATATGCCTATTATACCTCAATCCTTGAGTAACAGCCTGGGAATTTCACGCTAAAGCCGTTATCCTTTACAAATACTATCCATAATCTTTGTTTCCTTTATCAAAAACCGTCAAGACAATGGAGATTTTATGAGGCCTGAGAATTGTTCTTTACCCTTTTTTAGTAACCCGGAAATTACAGCTTTTCGCAAAAGATTTATGGGTTTTGGCTTAGGTTTAATGACTCTAGGTGGAATAATAGGAGGCATAGCTTTGGCTATTCATGGCAACAAAGCTAGTGAAGAGCTTGGGGGAGGCATTGCTGCTGCTCTTTT
The DNA here is from genome assembly GCA_029256015.1 of Gammaproteobacteria bacterium. Classification (GTDB taxonomy): domain Bacteria; phylum Pseudomonadota; class Gammaproteobacteria; order Francisellales; family CACEW01; genus JAQSYQ01. The sequence goes on from JAQSYQ010000008.1 coordinate 52,421, forward strand.
GATACTAGGCGCTATTGCCTCGGTTTCTGCACTATGCACTCCGAATACAGTCAGTCCTAACGATAATGGCTACGCTTCTCTTGCTGCACTACCTTGATTGGCAAATTTAGGAGGCATTTATGCAAGCTCAATTAACATTTGGTCGGTTTACCCAATTCATCCGAAACCATAAAACTGCCTCTATGGGCGCTGCCCTTTTTTTAGCGGGGACAATTTTAACCTCTATAGGTGCCACTCTTTATAATGAAAATAATAATGCGGCTACTCCGCTGGCAGTTATAGGCGCATTTTGTCTAATAGCGGGACTTTCGCTCATGGTATGGGGTAGAAACGGCAATCGCGCAATAGGCGTGGATAACAGGTCCCTTATCGCTCCGCCCACCACTGATTCTGAAAATGCTTTCCCCTTTTTATAATTTGTCATGACAAAGGAGATTGATATGCCTACACATGACCGATCTAGCACTTTGATGGAAGGTCTCAATCTAGGAGGCCAATATTATGTAGTAGAAGAACCCAAGAGGAAAATTTCTATCCCAAGATTGATATGGGATATCGCTGTGGGCGGTCTTGCGCTAGGCGGTGCCGTCTTAGGCAGTATTGCTCTATACGAGCAGCGCAAGGGTCCCATTACAGTCGATGAACCCTACGGCTTAAGCGGTTTAGTTGCTAACGGTAGCCGCTTATATCCTGATAGCCCTGCAGAAATTATGCCAGCACCTTATCCCTACGGGATGCATGGAAAAGCAGAGGTTTCATTTGCAGCTTGGTTTGTCGAACCCGATGATGCAAACTGCCAACTTTATGTCCCTGACCAAAAACCACAAGATTTCACTGCTAGCAAAAAAGCCAATATCAGTTTCTCTGTAAAAAATCCAACTGACTATTTAAAAAAAGCTCAGCCTATGGCTATTTGCTCGGGTGGTTCAAAACTTTCAACGATCGTATTTGAAGCTGTTTATCATGCTGATGGCAAAACTGCTAGAGAGAAAACGGCTTTATATTACCAACCTGCATAAAATCAGTAGACCTCACTGCCTGAATATTAGGAGGAAGCCATGAACGAGGACATCTCCAAAATACAAGCTTTACTCAACCCAGAAGCTTATTCCCCTCCCATCCCCAGCGCCCCTCCTTTGGAGCAGGTCATTTGCCAGGAAGCAAAGCTTGGAGATGATGAGGATCCTGGAGCTCCAGCCCAGGTAGTACAGGGAAAAAAACACCGTCATCACAGAAAACAAACAAGACATTTAGCTGCAAGCACTACCGAAGTCGTATCACTGCCTCCAGCAGCTCCGGTGCAAGCAACTCCACAAGCTAGTACTCAGATAATCCCTAGATCTAATGCCTCTGCAAGGGGTGAAAATCGGTCCTATAGATTAATAAGCGCTTGCTGCTGCTGTCTTATTTTGAGCGGGATTGGGGTAGGGCTCTATTTTTTGGTAAAACACTTTTTTAGCATGCCTGGTTCTGAGAAAAACCCAACTTTTCCTGGAATAGTTCCTAACGGCACTGAATTTAATTCAAGTCAAATACTGCCGGTTTTTCCCAGCAACTTTAGCGATTCATCAGTTAATTCCGGATTAAGCCTGTTTAAATCCCTGTTAAGAGGCGGTTTAGAAAATAATCTCGGCCCTATGCCAGCACTTAAAAACTAATATTTTGGCTTTATAACACTAGTAGGAGGAGACATAAAACTAAAATAAATTTTAAGCTCTAAGTATTTGAAAGCTTCAAAAACTTAATCAAAAAAAGGAGACTATTGTGCAAGAACAATTGATATTAAGCCCAGGCCCAGTTAATCCACCCCGAAGAGAAAAAAAGTCTAGCGTTTTAACAAAATCACTCATTAGCTTTGGGAAGATTGCAGCAGCAGTAGGGGCAGTAATAGGCATTAGTTATGGCGTCACTGCATTTTATAATGCAACCCACAAAAAAGGCGAAGCCAGTGAAGAATCAGATTACGGGTTGAGCGGCTTACTTCCAGAAGGCTATGAGTTTTGCGGCCACATTCCTGCCATGCCATTTCCTTATGTGTATGGAATGCCTCATGAAGCTAATGCTAGCTGGGGTGCCAAAACCAATGCAACAAGCAGTGATTTGCAATGCAGTTTTAAATTTAGTTGCTGGGTTCCTCAACCTATTAACGCAACCTCTGAAGGTTCAGTAAAATTTCCAGTCTGGAATCCCGTTATGCATCGTCGAGCAGCTGAGACTGTTTGGTTAGACTGCACAGGCACCAAAAAAGCCTTTTTATCTCTCAATGCTAGCTATGAGTCAGAAGGCAAAAGGGCCGAGCGAAACTCAACCATAATATTTAATCCTGCTCTCTGCTCAGAAGAAAATAAGGCGAAGCAATACAAGACAATCCAAGTTGATTCAGCTCTTTGTTTTTAAGCCCATGGCCGCTTATTGCGGCTTTTTAATTAAGCACCGTTCTTGTGTTTTTTCTTTAAATGAACGAGAAGCAGTGAAATCGCTGCCGGAGTCATGCCTGGAATTCTTGAAGCTTGGCCGACGGTAGCGGGTTTTACATTGCTCAGTTTTTGTTTGACCTCATGAGATAGGCCAGAGACATTTTGGTAATCAAAGTTTTCAGGCAGTTTGGTTTCTTCATGACGGCGCTGGCGCTCAATTTCATCCTGCTGGCGGTCGATATAGCCTGCATATTTGGCTTGAATTTCAACCTGTTCGGCTACCTGAGGCTGATCGACTCCAGGGCCGATGCCTTCGACTTTCATTAAAATTTCATAAGTATATTCAGGGCGTTTTAAAAGCTCTGCAGCACTATATTCTCTTAATAGCTCGTTTGCGCTAAGCGGGCTTAATTTTTCAGCCTGAGGCGTGCCTGGTCTAATCCAAATGGATTTTAATCTCTGCTGTTCTTGAGCGATGGATTCAAGCTTATTTTCAAAAGCCTGCCACCTGCTATCATCCACCAAGCCTAATTCACGGCCAATTTCAGTTAATCTTCTGTCTGCATTGTCTTCGCGTAAGGAAAGTCGATATTCAGCTCGACTGGTAAACATGCGATAAGGCTCAGAAGTTCCTCTTGTGATTAAATCATCCACGAGAACGCCAATATAGGCTTGATCTCGAGTGGGGCACCAGGCTTCTTTTTCCTGAGCTTGGCGGGCAGCATTAAGACCCGCCAATAATCCTTGCGCTGCAGCCTCCTCATAACCCGTGGTGCCGTTAATTTGTCCCGCAAAAAATAGCCCTTGGATCACTTTAGTTTCTAGACTTGGCTTTAAATCCCTTGGGTCAAAATAGTCATATTCAATGGCATAACCTGGCCTTGTGATATGGGCGTTTTCAAATCCTTTCATCGAGCGCACTATTTGTAATTGCACATCAAAAGGTAGGCTGGTGGAAATACCATTTGGGTATAATTCTGTGGTGTTTAAACCCTCTGGCTCAATAAAAATCTGATGCTGATTTTTCTCAGCAAAACGTACCACTTTGTCTTCAATAGAAGGACAGTATCTTGGGCCAATTCCTTCGATGACTCCTGCGTACATCGGCGATTGGTGAAGATTGCGTCTAATCACTTCATGGGTTTTTTCATTGGTATGAGTGATATAACAAGGGACTTGGCGAGGATGCTGATCCCGGCTTCCCAAATAGGAAAATACCGGGGTGGGATTGTCCCCGGGCTGTTGACTTAATACATCAAAATTAACCGTACGGCCATCGATTCTGGGAGGGGTTCCGGTTTTAAGCCTGCCCATTCTAAAAGGCAGTTCTCTTAGTCTTTCAGCCAAGGCAATGGCAGGAGGATCTCCCGCACGTCCGCCGGCATAATGACTCATACCAATGTGGATTTTACCCGCCAAAAAGGTCCCGGTGGTAAGCACTACGGTTTTGCCATAAAACTTTAGCCCCATTTGGGTAATAGCACCTTTGACTCGATCGTTTTCAATAATCAAATCGTTAACCGGCTGTTGAAATATCGTGAGATTGGGCTGATTCTCTAAATGATTTCTAATAAATTGCTTATACAAGGCTCGGTCGGCCTGAGCTCTAGTTGCTCGAACGGCAGGGCCTTTGCTGGCGTTTAATATCCGAAACTGAATTCCGGCATGATCGGCCGCTTGGGCCATAATTCCACCCATGGCATCGATTTCTTTGACCAAATGGCCTTTACCAATTCCACCGATGGCTGGATTACAGGACATTTGCCCCAAGGTATCTACATTATGAGTTAGCAATAAAGTCGCACAGCCCATCCTGGCTGAAGCTAGGGCAGCTTCAGTTCCGGCATGGCCGCCGCCTATAACGATAACGTCGTAATGTGTTTGATAGTCCATACATTTCATCCTCTCCCTTTTTAAAGGGAGATTGAGAGGGATTTTAATTAGGACCGGAATGATACTATTTTTATGCGCTTAAATCCAGATTTAAGCTAAATTAGAAATGATAAATAGCGGATATGCCCATAAGGTATGCATAAGGCTTAAAGCTGGTAGTGCCCGTTACAGTAGCGGTTCTTATAATACCTCCAGTCACTGTATTAGAAGCATAGCTTACATAAGTTAGCTCTCCTTCTACCGCAAATCGGCTAGTAAACGCATGCTCATAGCCTAAACCTATCTGCTCACCCCATATGCTGGAACTCGCATTGGACAGCTGATAAGTTCCACTAGCAGACGGTGGGGCTGCAATACTAATAGGAGTAGAAGTCCCTATGATTTCTTGAAGGTAACTCATTTTGGCATAAGAGATTGCCGGACGCAGGTATACTAAATCATTAGGAGTAATCAAACGCCCTAGCTTTATCCCTATATTAAACTGATCAGATAATGAAGCCTGGTTATGATAGTTAAAACTAGTGCTTGAAAAAGTTTGGCTAGTACCATAACTGCTCATGGTTTTTGTATTACTGATATAACCTACTTCAGCCGCGGTATAATATTGCCCAAATGATTGGCCATAGCCAATTAATAGGCCCAATGCCGGGTTCCATTCAGTATCGTTAGAGCTGGAACTGAAATTTAAAGCAGGAGCAGGAATACCATATCCCTTAGAGCTTAAAACAACGTTGGGAGAGACTTTGCCATTCCAGCTAGTCTGCATAGTATTACTCACAGCATTGGCACCTATACCCGCATAGAAACCATCAAAGGGACCTGCGTAGGCATAAGAAACTAACAGTGAGGAAATCAGGGCTATACAAACTTTAATAGACTGTTTCATTAATAACGCCGCCTAGTTTTTTTAAATTATAAGAAATAATAGAGGAGGCAATAGTAATTGGCAAATAATTTGTACTGGCTCTATTTTCCAATACAAAAACTTGAAAATATCCGGCCCAGCAAATCATCGGAGTGAAACTCTCCGGTGATTTCGGATAGGGCATTTTGAGCTTGTCTTAAATCTTCGGCAAACAGCTCGCCGGCTTTATGCTGACGTAGCTGATCCAAACCTTTGTGAACAAAACCTTCTGCCCGCTCAATGGCGTCTAGGTGCCTGCGTCTGGCAATAAACGTGCCTTCATTGCTTGAATCAAATCCTACACATTGCAATAAATGGGCTTTTAATAGCTCGATTCCCTCCCCTGTTTTAGCAGAGAGGTAAATAGCGGAGTGATGCTCCAATTTTTCTATTTTTGAATTTAAGCCCGCTGAATCAATTTTATTGAAAGCGATGTCTACAGGTATGGATTGAGGGAGATCGTTTAAGTGCTCGGCTAATAGGGCCTTTAGATCTTGTTTTTGATTCACATCCACAACTAGCAATATTCTATCGGCTTCTAATATCGCTTTTTTGGCTCGTTTAATGCCTTCCATTTCGACAATGTCTTCTGTTTCACGAAGACCGGCTGTATCGATAATATGAAGCGGCACGCCGTCTAGATGGATGGCTTCTTTTAAAATATCTCGAGTGGTCCCTGCGATTTCAGTGACGATAGCGGCTTCTCTTTCTGCCAAGGCATTGAGTAAACTGGATTTACCGGCATTAGGTTTTCCGGCAATCACTAAGTTAATACCTTCTCGCAAAATGCTGCCTTGCTTGGCTTTTTTAGAAAGTTCGTGAATTTGAGCTAAAATTTTTTCAGCGTTTTCAGGAATTTTACTGTCAGCTAAAAAATCGATTTCCTCTTCGGGAAAATCAATCGCAGCCTCTACGTACATTCGAAGATAAATTAAACTTTCGACAATTTCGTGAATTTTTTGAGAAAACTCGCCCTGCAAAGATCGAACAGCAGATCGCGCGGCTTGTTCGGAGCTGGCATTGATTAAATCGGCAATCGCCTCAGCCTGAGCTAAATCCAGCTTGTCGTTCAAAAAAGCCCTTTCTGAAAACTCACCGGGCTTGGCTAATCTCGCTCCTAAACTTAAAGCTGTTTTGATTAATAAGTCCATTACCAAAGGGCCGCCATGGCCTTGAAGCTCTAGGACTTCTTCTCCGGTAAAAGAATGAGGGGCTTTAAAATAAAGGGCAATTCCCTCATCGATAACTTGATCTTTTTCATCGTAAAAAGGCAGAAAATGGGCCGTCCTGGGACTAAGGCTTTGTTTTAAAAAAGCCTCAGTTATTTTAGGAACTAACGGCCCTGAAACTCTAATAATACCCACGCTGCCTCGGCCAAGAGCGGTAGCCTTTGCAACGATGGTATCCATTTAAGCGCCCTTTTTCTCAAACTTACGAATAATCCACCATTGCTGCAATATACTGACGCAGTTATTGACGAGCCAGTAAAGCACCAAACCTGATGGAAATCCTAAAAACATCACAGTGAAAAGGATAGGCATAAACATCATCATCTTGGCCTGAGTCGGATCGATGGAAGGCGGATTAAGCCTTTGTTGGAAGAACATGCTCGCGCCCATTAATACAGGCAGAATAAAATACGGGTCGCGCACTGATAAATCATGGATCCAGAAAATAAAAGGAGCTTGTCTGAGTTCCACGCTTTCCATTAATACCCAATAAAGTCCAATAAATACAGGGATTTGGATCAACATAGGCAAACAGCCACCTAATGGGTTGACCTTTTCTTCCCGATACATTTGCATGGTAGCTTGGCCTAGCTTCTGTCTATCGTCTCCATAGCGATCTTTTAACTTTTGGATTTTAGGCTGAAGCGCGCGCATTCTCGCCATTGATTGATAGCTTTTGGCTGACAAGGGATAGAATGCAATTTTAATTAAGATAGTCACAAGAACAATAGACCAACCCCAGTTCCCTACAAAACTGTAAATAAATTTCATCACAGAAAAAATCAATTGTGAAATAAACCACAGCAATCCATAGTCGATGGTTTTGTTCAAATAAGGCGCCACCGCATTTAAATTTGAGGCAATGGCAGGGCCCATATAAAGCGTTGCCCCTGTGGAAACAGTTTGATTAGCTGCAATAGAAACTTGCGGAGCAGCCACGCCTATTCCATACAAATTGTTATAGATTTTGCTGAAATAGCTGTTGTTTTGGGTTTGGTCCGGTACCCAAGCTGTAATAAAGTAATGTTGCAACATTGCAGCCCAACCGCCTACAGAGCTTTGACTGATATCCTGCTCCTGCATATCTTGGAAAGTGACTTTTTGATAGTGATTATCCGAGGTTGAAATAGCCGCTCCGGTATAAGTCCTTGAAAGGGAAAGGAAAGAGCTTGCTTGTTCTGGTGCCGTTCTGACTAATTGCCCATAAAACCGAGCCGTGACAGGCTGTGCAGACTTATTGATAATTTGATAGTTTACTTTAACCGCATAGCTGTTATTGGTAAAAGTAAAGCTTTTGATAACGGTTAATCCCTGATTATTACTCCAGGTTAAATTGACCTGAATTTGGTTTTGATTGCCTATTTGATAGCTGCTTTGATCTGCTTTAAACAACATTTGAGAAGGCAGTTTATCCCCTACTAAGCCGCTTTCAGCCATATAGGTATTGTCATCCTGATTATTTAATAAAACAAAGGGATTCTGAGAATGTAGGCTGTCTGGATATTGTGACAGTTCAGCATACACAATGCTTCCGTTCATTAAATCAATTTTGACATTCAACAGACCGGTATTCACCGAAACTGTTTGTTCTGAAGGCTGAGTAACAGCAATAGGCTGACTACTGGATGGAGTATTTTGAGAGCTTGGACTCGCTACAGAAACAGGCACCTGGTTATTCGCGCTACTTGTTTGTACGGTTTGAGCTGGAACCACAGGATGATATAAGGCTTCCCATTTTGAAAACAAAATACCTACTACTACTGCTAAAGCAAGCATTATACCTAATTTAATCTTTTGATAATCCATTCTTTTCCAACCTGTTTTTGAATTTTGGTAAAGGGTCAAAGCCCCCTTTGTTTAAAGGCTGACATTTTACCAGACGTTTTGCAATTAACCAAAGGGCAATAACAACAGAGTAATTTTCTAGCGCTTCAACAGCATATTGTGAACAGCTTGGGTAAAAGCGGCAACGGTTTCCTAAAAAAGGACTGATTATTTTTTGATACGCTCTGATTAATAGAGTAAATACGAGCTTTACAGGCCAGCTAATTTTTTCCAAAAGGGTTCTAAACATTGACGTAACTCTCTTTTTTCAACATTTCTAGCTGATTTTTTGACTATGATCAGCACTAATTTCCCTGGGAAACTATGCTGTGTTTGTCGAAAACCTTCTTTAATTATTCTTCTGCAAAGGTTTCTTTTAACTGCTAATGGAATATTTTTTTTAGAAAGACTATAGCCCAGTTTGCTGTCCGGGCTATTGGTATTTTGATAGATGAGTACGAAATGTTGAGAATGTAGTTTGTTCTGTGATTTTAACAGTTGGCTATATTCTTTTGTATCGAGAAAACTGCTTTTAGGGAGCTTGTAATTCAAGTTAGACGCTGAGGCGTTTTCTGCCTTTGGCACGTCTTGCATTAATGACTTTTCTGCCATTTTTTGTTGCCATGCGTGCTCTAAAGCCGTGAGTTCTCGCTTTGGTTTTGTTGTTTGCGCGTAATGTTCTTTTCATAATATCGATCCTAAATTAAAGCTTATCCTGATTAGGGATGAGCATTCTACTTTCCTTGCTGTCTCAAGTCAAGCTTATTTCTCAATTCCTGTTTGCCGCTTATATAATATTAAAAAGATCTTTTCTTTCTTTTTCTTTTTTATTTTCTTTATTAGAGGCGCCTTTTTCTGTGGATACATTTTTCTAGCCATTTAAAATAAGGCTTTTGAGAGCGATTCAAATTTTTGTAATGGGGTGCTTGAGTCCTGTTTATAACTGTGGATAAGTATGAGGGTGATTTTCAAGCATTTATTTATCCAAAGCCAATACACAGCATATAAAGTGTTTATAAAGCCTTATTTGACGAGGCTAAGGACATTTTTTTTGGATCACCCTTGCGAAGTTCGGGGTTTGTGATACTCTCTTTCGGGATGTGGATAACTTTTTTTGATAAGGTTTAATATAATGTCGCTGTGGGTCAAATGTCTTACTCAATTGCAGACGGATCTGCCTGCTCAAGAATTCAGTACTTGGATTAGACCCTTGCAAGCGCAAGATTCTGACCAAGAATTAGTATTATATGCGCCGAACCGTTTTGTTATGGATTGGGTAGCCAAACGCTATCAACCAAAAATTGAAGCCATAGTGGTTGAAATTGATGCAGATAAAAAAGTAGTGGTAAGAGTGGGTGATATGCCTACCTATAATTCTGCTCAACCTAGACAAGAGCCTCCCGTTATTCAAGCCGAACCACAAGTAGTTCAGCCTAAAAAGCCAGCCTTTGTTCACGAAAGCGGCTTAAATCCCAAATTCACTTTTGATAACTTTGTAGAAGGTAAGTCAAACCAATTAGCTCGAGCTGCCGCGACTCAAGTCGTGGAAAATTTAGGTAAGGCCTATAACCCTCTGTTTTTATATGGAGGAGTGGGCTTAGGTAAAACTCACTTAATGCACGCAATTGGCAATGCTATTTTGACACAGAAACCTAATGCCAATATTGTCTACTTACATTCTGAACGCTTTGTAGCAGATATGGTAAAGGCTTTGCAAAGCAACGCTATTAACGATTTTAAGCAATATTATCGTTCTGTGGACGCGCTGCTTATCGATGATATCCAGTTTTTTGCCGGTAAAGACCGATCTCAAGAAGAATTTTTCCATACCTTTAATGCTTTGTTGGAAGGCCATCAACAAATTGTGATGACCTGTGACCGTTATCCTAAAGAAATCAATGGATTAGAAGAAAGACTTAAATCCAGATTTGGCTGGGGATTGACCGTTTCGATTGAGCCGCCTGATTTGGAAACTCGAGTCGCGATTTTGATCAATAAAGCGGTAGAATGCCAAGTGCCTTTGCAGCATGAAGTGGCCTTTTTTATCGCAAAAAGAGTGCGCTCTAATGTTCGTGAATTAGAAGGCGCTTTGAAAAGAGTGATCGCCAATGCCAAATTTACGGGAAATGAAATCACCATTGATTTTGTAAGAGAAGCCCTAAAAGATTTAATCAGCCTGCAGGACAAACTGGTCACTTTGGATAATATTCAAAAGACCGTAGCCGAATACTACAAAATTAAACTGTCGGATTTATTGTCCAAGAGACGTAGTCGTTCTGTGGCAAGACCAAGACAAGTTGCGATGGCCTTATCTAAAGAGCTGACTAATCACAGTTTACCCGAAATTGGAGAGGCTTTTGGGGGCCGCGACCATACTACTGTTTTACATGCTTGCCGTACCATTGCCGAACTAAAAAATTCAGACCATGATATTGCCGAAGACTACGCTAATTTGCTTCGTACTTTATCAACCTAATTCTAAGTGGAGTCCAATATGAAGTGCGTTATCCAAAGAGAAACTTTGCTTAAACCTCTACAGTCCATTATTGGTGTGGTGGAAAAGCGTCATACTATGGCTGTTTTAGCCAACATTTTAATTGTGGTAAAAGGCCAAGAGCTGCGTTTAACCGCCTCTGACCTAGAAATTGAGATGATTTCTATAGTTAATTTAACTCAGGCTGCAACCGACGGTGCTATTACTGTCCCAGCCAGAAAAATTTTGGATATTTGCAGAAGCCTGCCAGAGAGTGCGCAGATTGAAATAAGCGCCGAAACCGCAAATAAAGTGACCATTAAATCCGGGCGAAGCCGCTTTAGTTTGGCTAGCCTTCCTGCTGAAAACTTTCCCAGCATCGAAGGGAATATCGGTGAAATTCACGTTAAGCTTTCACAAAAAGCTTTTGCCGGATTGCTCAGACATACCTATTTTGCCATGGCGCAGCAAGATGTTCGCTATTTTTTAAATGGGATGCTGTTGGAAGTTTCCGAACATAATTTAAGAGCCGTTGCGACAGACGGGCACCGCTTGGCTATGGCCAATGAAACCGTAAAAGGGTATGCCGGAGTCACTCAGGTGATTGTTCCAAGAAAAGCCATTATTGAATTAATGAGACTGGTTGAGCCCACAGATGAGCCTATTGAGCTGACTTTTGGAACCAGCCATATTCGAGCCGTATTGCCTCAATTTACCTTTACTTCAAAACTATTAGATGGTCGTTATCCTGATTATAACCGAGTGATTCCAAGCCCTGGAGCTAATGTATTGTTAGCCGGCAAAGAAGTGTTGAAACAAGCTCTAAGCCGTACCGCGATTTTATCCAATGAAAAATATCGAGGAGTGCGCTTACAGTTTGAAGAAAAGCTATTGAAGTTGATGGCTAATAACCCAGAGCAAGAAGAAGCAGAGGACGAGTTAGAGGTAAATTACACTGGCAGTGAACTGGAAATCGGTTTTAACGTCAGCTACCTATTGGATGTACTTAATGCTATCGACGGCGAAGCAGTCAAAATTTCTTTGGCTAATGCCAATAGCAGCGCATTGGTTCAAGATAGAGACGATAGTAAGAATTTATATGTAGTTATGCCTATCCGCCTATAATGCCGCTCCCCTCTCTGCATTATACTTTTGTTGCGCTTCCAAGCGAGTTTCCTCATTACCTAATTACGGTAACTCTGATACTCGCTTCGCGCGCGCCTCAGTCTAACGCAGAGATAAAACCGGCTTCATTCAGCATACGTCGTGCTATATGAAAAATAATCGCACCAAGCTTTTAGACCAAGACTATCTGCAAGCTGAGTTTCCAGAGTTCACAATTGAAACTCATGTTAGTTTGCCTTCCACTCAAGACCATTTACGCTCCAAATTGGATACATTAAATAAGCCCACAGTTTGTCTGGCGGAACAGCAAACGGCTGGCAGAGGTCAATATGTAAATCGCCAATGGGCTTCACCCTTTGCAGCTAATATTTATCTGTCTTATCTATATTTCAGCCATAAAAAACTTCATAAACTAGAAGGCCTAAGTCTTGTAGTGGGACTGGCTATAGTTCAAGTCATAAAGGAACTAGGGCTAGAGGTTAAAATTAAATGGCCCAACGATGTTTTTTGTCATGACAAAAAGCTGGCTGGGATTTTAGTGGAAGCTTTTAATGACAAAGAGGCGGGCTCCAAAGTTATTATTGGAATTGGCCTTAATGTTAATATGAGCAAAGATGAAACCCAGCAGATTACTCAGGCCTGGACTTCGCTTAGCAATGAATCGGGCAAGCACTATGATCGCAATCTTATTGTGACTGCTTTGATGACTAGATTGCATTCGGATTTGCAGCGATTTGAACAAGAAGGCTTGCCGGGTTTTATGGCTCACTGGCAGCAAAGTGATTGGCTTTATAATAAAAAGCTGACTGTGCAATTTGGCTCCGAACAAATATGCGGTTTAGCAAAAGGCATTAATGAGCAGGGGCATTTATTGTTGGAGCTGGAAAGCGGTGAAATTCGGGAGTTTGTGTCAGGCCAAATCAGCATAAAAAATAATAGAGCCTCAGTTTGAGTTTATTGGTATAAGTCCCGGTATCGAGTTCGTTGCTTATGGTCGCAAGCGCTTGGAAAAATAAGGCTCAAGCTTGTAGATCCGTAGGATGCCGCAAGGGATGCGGCATGAGGCATACAAGATCAGGGACGTCTGTTATGCCTCATCTTAAGCTTGCGTGAAATTTTTACAAGAACAAGCTTGTGCAAAGTAACGAACTCGATACCGGGACTGTTTTAATTCAAGCTGAGGCTCTACCAAAAAAATAGCTTAATCGACAACGGCAGTCGAAATCGCTATCATTAAGCCATTGAATTGAAGGTCAAGATTTATGCATATTCTCAAACTTCGTATTGCTACTCGTAAAAGCCCATTGGCCTTAGTGCAGGCACATTTCGTTGAAAAAAAACTTCAGCAATACTACCCCGGCTTATCCATTGAGCTTGTAGAAATTACCACGACCGGCGATAAAATTCAGGATAGATCCTTAGCGGCAATTGGTGGAAAAGGCTTATTTGTTAAAGCCTTGGAGGAGGCCATGCTGAGAGGCGAAGCTGATTTTGCCGTTCACTCTTTAAAAGACGTTCCTCCAGAATTACCGCAAGGTTTTGTGCTGGCGGCGATTGGAGAAAGAGAAAGCCCTTATGATGTGTTGGTCTCTAATCACTATGATAGCCTGAATGAATTGCCAAAAGGCGCTAAAGTGGGAACCTGTAGTTTTAGACGAGCTGCTCAACTTTTACATATCAGGCCTGACTTAGAAGTTCAAGATATTCGTGGCAATGTCGATTCTAGACTTAAAAAGTTAGACGAAGGCCAATTTGAGGCTTTGGTTTTGGCAGAGGCTGGACTACGCAGATTGGGCTTAACACAGCGAATTAAACAAAGATTAGACAGCGATCTTCTGCCCTCGGTAGGGCAAGGGGCTTTAGCTTTGGAGTGTTTAAGCAATAATCGAGCCGTAATAGAAATGCTACAAAAGTTTAATCATCAGCCTACTCGTTTTTGCATCGAAGCAGAGCGTGCTATGAACAGGGGCCTACAGGCCAGTTGTTTTTCTCCGGTGGGAAGTTTTGCTGAAATCAAAAATCATGAGTTGGTTTTAAAAGGATTGGTAGCAAGCAAAGAGGGGAAGGTTGTCATTAGGACTACTCAGACAGGCAAGCCTGAACAGGCTGAAAAAATTGGCCAACTTGCTGCGGAAGATTTGCTAGTACAAGGCGCTGCAAAGTATTTGTCATGACAAAAAACTTGCTTGGATTAACTGTTTTAATTACCCGGCCCAGACCCCAAGGCGAACAATTAGCTAAGCTTATTCAAGCAGAGGGTGGGCACAGTTTTGTCTGGCCTTGTTTGGAAATTGTCCCAAGCCCCAGTCTCAAACATATCTCTGATTCTGTTAGAAAAATTGACCAAAATGGATTGTTTGTTTTTGTCAGCCCCAACGCGGTTGCGTATACTTTTTCTGCTTTAAACCAGGCTGAAAAACAAAGGTTGCAACATTCCCCTTTAATCGCCATTGGAGAGGGAACGGCTAAAGCCTTAAATGAGCAAGGCTGCTTGCAGGTTGCGTATCCAGAACGGGCCTATAGTGAAGGCTTATTGAATTTGCCGCAATTACACAATGTTGAGGGCAAGTCTATTCTGATTTTCAGAGGCCAATCCGGTCGGGAATTGATATTTGACAGCCTGTTAGAAAAAAAGGCTAAAGTAGAATATGTTGAAGTCTATCATCGCCAAAAACCCGATACGGATCCCCAAAAATTAATCCAAGCTTGGCGCAATAAAGCTTTTGATATTGTTATAGCAACGAGCAGTGAAGGGCTTCAAAATTTAATTGAAATGCTGGGGGAGCAATCAGCACTATTAAAAAAGACCACGCTTACTGTGATGAATGAAAAAATGCTACACTTGGCTAAGCAGGTAGAGTCCCGGCCTTTGTGGATTGATAAGGCCTCAAATTCAGCCATTTTAGATTATTTGAAGAGGTTTTTGCATGAGCGATTATGAACAAATTAGGCATTTTCCTGTTACAATTGATGCCTCAACAGCCAAAGTAAAAGGCCGAAAAAGGGCCACAATCAGCCTGCTTATTGCTTTTGCAGCCTTGGCCTTAAGTGCTTATCCATTTTATAAAGGCTATTTTCAGCCAGCCGGCCCAGTTACTCAGGATAATGCAGCCGCTATCGCCGCACTTCAGCAAAGCAATCAGGCTATGCAAAATGAAATGCAGCAAAACGAACAAACAATTACCGCCTTACAGACTGCTCAGCAAAGTATGATGGCTTTACTGCAAAGCAGTCATCAACCCCAGGTTACCTTACATCGGCTTAACTTTGAGTCAGCTAAAGTCAGCGTACAACTGGCCCATGCTTTATTGTGGCAGCATCAAGATCCTGCTGTCATTAGCCAACAGTTAGATATGGCACAGGATGCTTTGGCTCAATCAGGGCCTTCGGCTGCAAACCTATTAAAACAAGTGCAAAGTCTAAATGTATTGATATCAGCACTACCCAAAGTGGATACTACTTCGGTCAATTCACAGCTTGATCAGTTAGCTCAAGGTATTGCCAATTTGGAATTTGTTGCTCCTGTTAATCCTCCTTCCACCGAGCAGGCCAATATTCCCGATCAAACTCAGCTATCGGGCTGGCGTACAGGCTTACAACAGAGTTGGCAACAACTAAAATCATTTTTAATTATCCGTTCAAACAACCAAATTGGCCCTAATTTGGTGTCAGATAGCGCTCGATTTGATGCAGTGAGAAGCCTTCAGCTTAGTATTAACGAAGCTAAGTGGGATGCTATAAGCGGCAATTCCCAATACTTAAATGATTTGGACCAGCTGCAAAACCAAATACAAAACTATACGGTCAATAATGCGGCCCAACAAACCTGGTTAAATCAATTGCAAACACTTCGGGCGACTCCCGCTGTTTACCCGAGCGATAAGCTTGAAGCTGTTGAAGCAGCTTTCAGCAAAGTGCTTAATCAATTTGCTTCTCGCTAAGGGGTTAAAATGAAAAGATTTCTATGGATACTCGCAATATTAGTGCTTGCAGTTTTGGCGGGGGTAGGCCTAATTGAGTTGCCAGGTTATGTTCTTATTCAGGTCAATCTTTCGTCGGTAGAGATGCCTTTATGGTTGGCCGCTTTGCTGGTATTAGGCAGTTTTCTCATTTTGCTCGTGTTATATCGAGCCGTAGCGATAGTGATGAAAGTCCCGCGTTATTTGAAAAAAATGAAACAGCGCAGACAAATGCAGCGCTTACAAAGCGCTCTAGAAAGCTTCATAAATAAAGATTGGCTTCAGGCAGAGCAACACTTTAAAAAACTAGCGAAAGCCCATTTTTTACAACCCTACTCTCAGCTAATGGCGGCAAACTCTGCAGCAAAAGCCAGCCGACTTGAAGCTCAGGAACAATACATTAAAGCGGCCAAACCTGTTTTGGCTCATGAAACCGCATTGATCGAATTGACCAAGCTTGACCTATTAGCGAGTGCTCAAAATTGGCAGGAACTGCTTCACCAGATTCAAAAAATAAAGCAACGCTTTCCAAGTAATGCCGGATTGCTCCGTAGAGAAATAGTGGCTTTAGAGCATTTAAAATACTGGCCTCAAATTGTTGAGTTACTGCCCGAATGTAAACAACATCCTGTTTTGAGTGAGGCCGAATACGACAGGCTTGCTATTAAAGCCTATCAGGGAACTCTGCGTAAAGCGGTGCGTTATTCTCCTCAGACCGTAGACATGATTTGGGAAACTATCCCAAGCAACTATCAGCTTGAGGCGCCTGTAGCGGCTGCTTATGCCGAACATTTGTTAAAGGCCCAGCAGTTTGATAAGGCGGAAAAGCTATTAGATAAAGCCATTGAGCAGCATCCCGATGCCCAACTCTTCTTGCTTTATAGCCAAATTGAGCAAGCCGATCACAGCCATCGTCTGAGTCAAGCTGAAGTATGGCTTAGACAAAACCCGGTATCAGCAGAGAGTTTAAGCATAATGGCGCAAATTTGCCTAAGCAACAAACAACTATCAAAAGCCAAAAGCTACGCGGAACAAAGCCTGAGCATTAAACCTAATGCAGCGGCTTACTGCATATTGGCACAGATCTTTGAACAGGAAGGCGAGCCTCAAAAAGCCCTAAAAACTTATAGGCAAGCTGCGGCTTTGCTTTCGTGATAAAAGGTCAAAGAATTTGGGTAACAGGCGCTTCAAGCGGAATTGGTCGGGCTGTTGCCGTTGAGCTGGCCAAATTAGGCGCCCGTTTGATTATCTCCGGCAGAAACAAAGAGGCTTTAGATCAATTAAAGCAATCTTATCCCACTGAAATCGAACTGATTTTATGTTTTGATGTGACTGACCTCAATGCTAATCTACAAGCCGCTCAACAGATTAAAAATCAAATGGGCGGTTTGGATAAAGTCTTTTTTTAATGCCGGTGCCAGTCGACATATTGATATCAAACATTTTCAAAGCGAAGTCTTTGTTGAAATGATAAAGCTTAACTATTTCAGCCTGGTCTACGGCATAGAAGCCGCATTGCCTTTGCTACGGGATTCAGCAGATCCTCATATTATCGGGATGAGCAGCATGGCGGCTTTTCATGGCCTTCCATTAGGAGAGGCTTATAGCGCTTCAAAAGCTGCTGCTTTAAATTTGCTACAAGGCTTAAGAGCCGATCTTAAAAATGAAGGCCTGGCTGTATCCGTGGTTTGCCCTGGCTTTGTTGATACTCCTTTAACGGCTAAGCATCAATTTCATATGCCTTTTCTGATGGGCCCTGAAAAAGCGGCCAAAATTATCGTGAAAGGAATCATTAAGAAAAAAGCCGAAATCGCTTTTCCTAAAATCATGATTTTAGGGCTTAAAAGCCTTAATTTCCTCCCAAGTGCTCTTGTCAGCTATTTACTTAATAAAGCAAAAAATAAAGCCCAGCAAAGTGATTAAAGGCTGCGTGGCAGCATTGGCCCATTCGTATTACAATGGGCCAAGGAAGGTAAGTATGGACATATACGAAAGCATTTTAGCCGAGCAATTGGACGCCCTGAAACAACGCGGTGAATATCGGATTTTTATTGAGCTGGAGCGCCTAGCCGGTCAATTTCCCTATGCTTTGCATCAGGGCAAAAAAATAGTGATGTGGTGTAGCAATGATTATTTGGGAATGAGTCAGCACCCCGTTGTTATTAGCGCTATGAAAGAAGCTTTAGAGAAATCCGGTGCAGGTTCAGGCGGGACCCGCAATATCAGCGGAACTCAGCATTATCACAAAGCATTAGAACAAGAATTAGCCGGCCTGCATGCTAAAGAAGCTGCGCTGTTGTTTAGCTCAGGCTATGTCGCTAATCAGGCAGCCTTAAGCACTTTGGCAAGCAAGCTACCTGATTGCGTGGTATTTTCAGACAGTGAAAACCACGCCTCCTTAATTCATGGAATCAGAGAGTCTGGCGCTGAAAAGCATATTTTTAAGCACAATAATCTTGAACACTTAGAAGCTTTACTGAAAGCCACAGCCTTAGATAAGCCTAAAATCATCGTGTTTGAATCGGTTTATTCCATGTCAGGCAGTGTGGCTCCTATTAAAGAAGTCTGCCAATTGGCGAAACGCTATCAAGCGCTCAGCTATTTGGATGAGGTGCATGCTGTAGGCCTATATGGGCCAGAAGGCGGTGGAATCGCTCAGGAACTAGGGCTTCAAGATCAAGTTGATATTATCTGTGCCAATTTTGGCAAAGCTTATGGCGTGATGGGAGGTTATATTGCCGCCTCTAACACGGTGGTGGATTTTGTTAGAAGTTTTGCTGGGCCATTTATTTTTACCACTTCTCTGCCTCCGGACGTTGTGGCCGGCGCCTTAGCCAGTGTAAGGTATTTGCGCCATAGCCAAACAGAGAGAGCCGCCTTAAAGCAGGTAGTCGCCAAAGTGAAATCAGCTTTAAAAGCAGCCAATATTCCTTATTTAGAAAGCCCAAGCCATATGGTTCCTGTCATTATAGGAAATGCGGAGAAATGCCGTGCAATCAGCCACAGCTTGCTGAACGATTACGGGATTTACGTTCAAGCCGTTAATTACCCGACTGTGGCTAAAGGCTCAGAGCGATTAAGGATAACTCCAAGTCCCTTTCATACGGATGAAATGATAGCGCATTTGGTCAGTAGTCTTAAGGAAGCCTTAAGCTTGCTGAGTTAACATAGTTAATATTACTAAAGAGTTCAATCAAAAGGATTTGATAAGCTCATGCATACTGCCGTCGCGTTAATGCCCTCAAGGGACGCTTTAGATAAACCCAAGACAACACCTAATGAAAAAGGCTTTTTACAGACTTTTTCAAATCATTTATCTGCCGCGAAAAATCACTTTTTCTATTCAGCTCTGACCGGCACAGCAATTGCTTTAGCTTTTAACGGCCTGGACAATACTATTGTTAGGCGCCAAACCAATACAGCTATCGCCCAGCTTCCTAAAAAATGGCCTGAAAAACTGATTCACCTATCAGAAATTCAAGGAAAAGGCTTGAGCACCGCTATTGCCAAGCAAGTGATATTGAATACTTCCTTGCTATTTTCCATGGTTTTATTGCAGGATTTAGCTGAAGACCTCTGCGGAGAAGGGCCTGTTAGCAAAATGCTGGCCGGTATGGGAGCAGGAGCATTTCAGGCCTATGTCTCCAATCCGCTGTCTACTATTTTAGTAAGAATGCAAACGGATGCCGAAGCGCTTAAGGCCGGAACTTATCTTAACTGTAAACAACTGCTGGCCGGTGCTTCTGCTACAGCGGCAAGAAATGGCTTATTCTGGTCACTATTTTTAGCCAGTACTCAGGCTTTAGAAGGAAAGTTCGACAAGATCGTCCCTGATTCTTCTGTGCCGGCTATGGTTACTCCTGTGTTGTGCGGTTTAGCATCTTCAGCAGTAACAGCGCCTATTGCAACGGTTTCAAACTGCCAAAGAAAAAGTGGGGACAATTTTACGAAGGCCTTAAGCACGCTTGTTCAAACGAGAGGACTCCGTGGCTTATATGCCGGGGCTGGGCTTGGCATGTTAAGAATGGTTGGAGTCAGCAGTCTTACCCATTGCAGCGCGGGCAAAAGCGAGTCATTTAATTCAACTGCATCTGTGCCGCCGGAACATGAGGCTGAATGGATTATATCGGCACTTACTTCATAGTTTTAAATTTAAGCAGTTGGCGCCGTTGCTTTTTATTAGGCCTACCTTCTGATTCAAATTTAGGCATAAAGCGATTAGCTTCTTTTAGGTCTTCTCGCTTTTGCAGGCTGTCTTCGGTCTCTTCGTATAAGAGAGCGGCTTCTGTCGCACTGCGGCGCTGATCACTTAAGCTTTTTATAATTACCGTTTTCTTTTCCAAGCCTTGTTTTATCGTCAACACCATGCCAATACTGAGATTTTTACTGGGCTTGGCCTTTTGTCCGTCAATATGGACTTTACCTCCCTCTATGGCGGCCTTAGTCATGCTTCGGGTCTTGAAGAAGCGAGCAGCCCACAACCATTTATCTAATCGGACTTCCATGCTTGAGTTAACCCACCTGTTTAGTTAAACTTAGTTTATGCCTAATCGATATTTCATTTTGTTACAATCCATGTTGATTGTCACTATAGGTCAGCTTTCAGGATATCTTTATACGCCTTCATTGCCGGCTATGGTCAGTCACTTACATACTTACACTACAGAAGTTCAGCTGACTTTAAGTGTGACTTTGATCGCCTATGGAAGTTCTCAATTACTTTACGGAGCTTTGTCAGATTATTACGGCCGTAGGATTCTAGTATTAGTGGGCTTGTCTATTTTTGTTTGTGGAAGCGCGATAAATGTAATGGCTGATGATATTCACATATTATTGCTGGGCAGGGTCGTGCAGGGCGTAGGAATGGGAGCGGTCGGTCTGACTCGGGTCATCAACCGAGACATATTTAAAGCAGAAGAATTTTTAAGGGTTAGCAGCTATATCACTATGATATTGGCTATTACTCCTATACTGGCACCTTTATTAGGGGGCTATATTCAGCATTATATCGGGTGGAGAGGCAATTTCGGCTTCTTATTATTCTATGCCTTGGGCATTCTCATTTTGACCAGCCTATACCTGCCTGAAACCAATCATAATCGGCATCCAGGTCATCCTACCCTGGAAGCTTTGTTAAAAGCCTATAAGCATGTTTTGTCCAATAAAAAATTTATGGCATTTTTGTGCTGCAGTATGTTGGCTTTTTCGGCCGAGACAAGCTATACGGTTGTTGCGCCATTTTTATTGCAAAATGAACTAGGCTGGTCGCCTATTGCTTATGGCTGGTTAGGATTGTTTAGCGTTTGCGGCTTTTTAGCGGGCTCGGTCATTGCCTCCAGAATGTCTCGTAGTCACAAGCCTGAGCAAATGATGAAAGTTGGGGTGATGACGATTACTTTTGCCAGCCTGCTTATGCTGGGGCTTTCCTGGCAGTTAAACACGGTGGTTATTTTATTGCCGATAACAATTTTTATGATGGGAATGAGCTTGGTTACTATCCCTTGCGGAGTCTTGGCTATGTCCTTATTCACCAATAGAATGGGCGTGGCCGGAGCTGTTTATGGCAGTGGCCTTATGATTGGTGCCGGCTTAATTAGTGCTTTTGGCACACAATTTCACGTCCACAATCAAAGGCCATTTGCGATTATTTTAACGGCAATTTCGCTCATTATTGCCACTATTTATTTCAAGATAATAGCGCCTACCAAGTAGAGCGGGCGCTGTTAACAATATCATCCAAATCTTTACCCTGCGCCAAACCCGCATAAATAGAGGATGAGCCATCTGCTTTGGCATAGATCAAAATAGGGGTGCCGATAAACTGGTATTGAGTAAAAAAGCCATTGTTTTGCTTTAACGCGGCAAAAGCCGATGCATTAGCAGAATCGTTGCTATCGAGTTCTGAAATTCCGCCTTCTTCTTGCCCGTTGTTAAAATTAGCCTCATCTTGTTTCAATAGCGCGACCTGATCGGCATTAGACTTTAAGCTTAATAAATGCGCCGCTTTTCCAGGGCTTGAAGCTTTAACTAAACCGACCGGAACCCAGCGGACCTGAAGCTGGTTTTTAGCGATATAGGTTTCTAAAGCTTGATAAATCATATGGCAATATACGCAGTTGGGATCGATCACCACATACATTTTATGGGGAGCCGTATCGCTACCCTCGCTGAACCAATGGATATTGGCGATGCTTTGATAAGCGCCTTGAGCGATGGCTTTATTAATATACTGGTCGGTGTATTGCTGAGTGAGGTTTTGACCGCTTGCTGATATTAAAGCGCCAGCAAATAAATATTGGTTGCTAGGATCAACGTATAAAATGGCCTGACTGCCCTGTTTTTTAGTTTGGACAACAAAGCCTTGCCATCCGTTTGCTGCCTGAAATTCATTGACGATATTCACTTGCCCATAGGTTAATTTTTCTACTAGTTTAGTAGCGGCTGAATTAGGATCAACAGCAGCTTGTGCCGAAAAACAAAGGCCTAGAAGGCAAGCTACTAAGCTTAAACGGGAGCGAGTTTTCATTAAAATTTTCCTCATAAAAATGACCCGATAAGCATAGCAGCATATTATAAAAATTACACTGGCCAGTGATTTGTGTGGACCATAACGCTTTCTCAGTTTTTTCTTTTTTAAAGAAAGCGCTCAGACACTAGTCTCGAAAGCTTAAGGCTGCTAGAATAATCGCTTATTATTAGTGAAGTTAAGCCCGTGAATAAAATTGCCACCACAGTCAGAGCTTTAATATGCCATACAGTATGTTTTGGCCTATTGGGCTTTTTTGGAGTGGCGCAGGCTGATGAAACCGACAGCAATCCTTATCATGTCCCTTGGCAGTGCGCTAACAATAATGGCGCTTGGGTATGCCATGAAAATGTTTCAACCGACGCTGATCTTTACCGTACTGATTTAAGCTCTGAACAACAAAAAGCCGCTTTGGCCAAAGCTTTAGGCTGGGTACAGGATGATAGCAATAATGCACAAACCTGTTCCATTTGCGGCGGACATTATTATGAAGCTCCTTTACCGGTGAGCGAGACTGCGGGTACTTTGGCGGGATCTAAAACGACCATTAACCCCGGCAGTACTTATTACAAAGTTCAAGGGGATTTGGTTTTGGCTAATGGCGTAGTCGTCACTCAGCCAGGCAGAGTGCTTTATGCCGATCAAGCCACCGTTTCCCCTGACTCTTCCGGAAAATTAAAACAAATAGTTGCCTCTGGGAATATTCGCTTACACCAAGCAGGGCAGCTCTGGCTAGGCAAGCAATTACAGGCTGATTTAACGACTCACCAGGCTGAAGTCGATGATGTTACTTATTTAATTCGAGTGAGCGCAAGTCAGCCGGATTTTTTACAGCAGGCAGGCACTCCTGATCCTAATTTCACAGGCTATGCCAGAGGGCATGCGGATGTTGTGCGTCAGCTTAGCGAAAATAAATATTCTCTAACCCATGCTACTTATACGACTTGCCCGCCCGGCAGCGGTACTTGGATGTTGGAAGCGGATAAAATCGATATAGATCAAAGTAGCGGTCGCGGAGAAGCGGAAAATACTTTTCTAATGATTCATGGCGTACCGATATTCTACGCGCCCTATTTTAGCTTCCCTATTAACAAAGACCGTAAAACAGGTTTTTTATATGGCAGCGCGAGCTATAATAGCCAAAACGGAATGGCGCTGAGCTTTCCTTACTACATTAATTTAGCGCCCAATTACGATGATACGATTACCCCTACTATCTATACCAAGCGAGGGGTATTATTTGATAACTTATTCAGATACTTAACCCCATCAAGCCAAGGTCAGATTGACGGCCAAGTCCTGCCAAATGACCAGCTTACTCATCAAACTCGCTATGCGTATTCTATCAACGATACCACCAATTTAAGCGAGCATTGGCAAAGTATATTGGACTATAACAAAGTCAGTGACCAAAACTATCTACAAGACTTTGGCAGCCAAACCAGCGCTGTGGTTGCGAACCAAGTATTACTAAACCAGTCTTTGGCACTTAACTACAACAGCCTTCACTGGACCTTTAATGGAATTGTTCAGACTTATCAGGTGGTTAACCCCTTATTAAGCGTGGAGAACCAACCCTATAATGAATACCCGTCTACTGAGCTGCAAGCCCAATATCCTAATGCTTTAAATCCCTTCAGCTTTAGTTTTGACAGCGGCTTGACTAATTTTGCCAAGTCTTCTGTCGGCGGCAGTGTTGAGCCGGTTAGCGGCCTACGTACTTATGTTGCGCCGACCCTTAGCTTACCGCTAACAAAAAACTACGGTTTCTTTACCCCGGCTTTAACCGTGAATGGTACAGCCTATAATTTACAGAATACTACAGTAAACGGTCTTCCGGAAAACACCATCACCAGGACTCTGCCTATTTTTGATGTGGATACCGGGCTTTATTTTGACCGAGATTTTGATTTTGACAGCAATGCCTATACCCAAACTTTAGAACCACGATTGTTTTATTTGCTTGTGCCTTATACCAATCAAAACAATATTCCTGTATTTGATACCAGCATTAATAGCTTCAACTACAACTCGTTGTTTAGCACCAACCGTTTCAGTGGATTAGACCGTATCGGGGATGCTAACCAGATTAGTGCGGCTTTGCAGACCAATATCAATAACAGTAAAGGGCAGCAATTATTTACCGCCGCCATTGGCCAGATTTATTATTTTGTAAATAGAAAAGCCTCATTATGTACCAATACCCCAGGCCAGCCGGCTTGCATTATTACGGAAAACCCGCAATATAATCAGCCTTATTCTGATGTAGTGGGTATGGCAGGTTATAACTTTAACCCTGCCTGGTCTGTTAATGCTAATTTAGCCTACAACCCAAAATTTACTATGTTGGATTCGCAAGATTACCAAGTTCAATATAAGCCGGATGACCAGCACCTCTTCAATGTCGAGTATGAAACCAATAACTATGACTACGGCTTATTGAGTAACCAACAGATTCTTGCCGGCACTACCCCTCCAAAAATCTCACAAATTAATGCCTCGACTATTTGGAATGTATTGCAGTCATGGAGTGTAGTAGGCAGCGTCAGCTATTCTCTGAACTACAAAAATATCATTTCCCAATTTGGTGGCTTGCAGTATGATGCTTGTTGTTGGGCAGCGCGTTTTCTTGTTTACCAATATATAGTAAATGATAACCCTAACCTGCCTGCTGTGATCAGCGGACCCAAAAATACCACTTTAATGGTACAATTTGAATTGAAAGGCCTCGGTAGTGAAGGCTTGGGCAACAATGGCGCCCAAATAAATACTTTGTTAAATGGTATTCCCGGATATAACAATCAGTTAGGATTTTAAAATGAAGCGTATGAATTTTTTGAGAGAAATGTTTGTAGTGGCAATGCTTAGTCTTATTAGCATGACAGCCTTAGCTGCCACTCCAGTTAATACAAGCCCTGCTCCTGGCCAATTTATTAATGGCACGGTGGCCATTGTAAACGATGGGGTGATCACCAAGGCTGAGCTTAATCTAGCCACGGACCAAGCTATAGCTCAGGCAAAAGAGCAAGGTATGGCTGTGCCGGATAGATTGAGCTTAGAGCGCCAAGTATTACAAAACCTTATTTCAGAAAAAGTGGCTTTACAATTAGCTCAGCTTAACAATATTAATATCAGCTCCAGCCAAGTTCAGGATGCTATCGCCGGCATTGCTTCAAGAAACAATATCAGCGTGGCACAATTGCAGTCAGCCTTGGGGCAGCAGGGAGTGAGCTTCGCTTCCTATGAAGCTACCATTAAAAAACAGCTGACCATCAACCAGCTTGAACAGCAAGCAGTGGCAAGCTCCATTATTGTTACTCCGGGTGAAATCGATAGCTATATTGCTATGCAAAATGCGGCTTCCGGTAATATGGAATATCACGTCCAACATATTATGCTTCCTTTACCCAGTGATCCCACCGCAGCTAATTTGGCGAAAACCAAACAGCAAGGCCAGATGATTATTCAAAAGATCAATCAAGGCATGACTTTTACTGCAGCAGCCATGAAATATTCTAATGCGAGCGATGCTTTAAGTGGCGGAGATTTAGGCTATAAAACTGCTGGTCAGCTTCCTAGTGCATTGAGCAATGTGGTTCCTACCCTGCAAGTAGGCCAGATTTACGGGCCATTTGAGAGCGATGGAGCTTTTCATATCGTTAAGCTAGTTGCTAAAAAGAACCGTAGTGTCCCCGCTCATTTTATTGATGAATACAGAATTAACGGCATTTTCATGAAAACCAGCCCTCTTATGACGGCGGACCATGTTAAACAGCAGCTCGCTAGCTTGAGATCTAACATTGTGGCAGGCGCTTCATTCAGCAAACTTGCAGAAGAAAATTCAGAAGACCCAATCAGTGCTAAAGCAGGCGGTGATATGGGCTGGCAAGACCCTACCCAATTAAATCCCGCATTTGCTAAAGCGATTAGCAGCACTCCAGTGGGGAAAGTAAGCCAACCGTTTGAAACCGAAAAGGGCTGGTACATTATTCAAGTTGTTGATAAACGCAAAGTGGATGATACGGCAAACTATGAGCGCACGTTAGCTCAGCAAGCTATATTCCAGCGCAAAGCTGAGCAAGCTGTTGCGACATGGCAGGCCCAAATCCGCGGTGCATCCTATGTGGAAATTTTAGACCCATCTTTACAAATGCCCGATGCCCAATCCTAAAAAAGTATTGCCAGTCATTGCTTTTAGTGTCGGTGAACCTGCCGGAATTGGACCTGACATCGCGGTAAAACTGGCCCAGTACAGCTTGCCCTGTTCGCTTATAGTGATTGCTAATAGCGAGCTGTTATTAAGCAGGGCCAAACAATTGGGCTTAAGTCTTAAAATCAAACCCTATTCAAATCCAGCAGAGCCCCATCAAAAAGGCTCTTTGCTGGTTTACAATTTAGCCCTAGGCGCCCCTGTTATTCCAAGTGAGCTTAACAAAGCCAATGCTGAATATGTATTAAAGGGCATCAGCACAGCGGCTAATATGTGCATGGATGGCCGAGCCGATGCGATGGTGACAGGTCCAGTCCATAAAGGCATTATTAATGAGTCCGGAGTTAAGTTCAGCGGACATACTGAGTGGATTGCCGCCCTTTGTCATGACGCAGGGGTTCGCGCAAATAAGCGCTCACCCCTTCCCGAGTTTGAACGCCAGCCCGAATTAAATCCGGGCGAGGCGGCAAAGGGAGAGAATTGCACTATCTCCCCCTTTGCAAACCCCCATTGTGATAAGTTATTACAGAATGCGGACCATGGTGAGCCTTTAATGCTGCTAGCCTCTAAAAAGCTTAAAGTAGCCCTGGCAACCACGCATATTCCCTTATCTGAAGTTCCTAAAAACATTACAAAAGAACGCTTGAGCACGGTATTGCATATTTTGGATCGATCTTTGAAAAATGAATTTGGAATCCGTCATCCTCATATAGCAGTCTGTGGACTGAATCCTCATGCCGGGGAGAACGGTCATATTGGTACTGAAGAACAAGCTGTGATGATCCCATGCTTGGATGAACTAAAAGCCCAGGGACTCAAACTAAGCGGCCCCTTGCCTGCCGATACCGTATTTGCTCCCCAGCGCTCACAAGAATTCGACGCTATTCTAGCACTCTATCATGATCAGGGTCTTGCCCCTCTAAAAGCACGATTTTTTGGCGAAATCGTCAATATCACTTTAGGCTTACCGATTATCAGAACCTCGGTAGATCATGGCACAGCTTTAGATGTTGCAGGAACCCTAGCGGCCGATGAGAGAAGTCTGCTATTAGCAATAAGCTATGCAGTGAAATTGGTCCAGCAAAAAAGGTAATAAGAATGAAGCATCAGGCTCGGAAAAGATTTGGGCAAAACTTTCTAATCGATCAATCTATTATTGAAGGTATTATTCAATGTATCCGGCCAGAGTCAGGTGAGAATATCGTTGAAATTGGTCCCGGATGCGCTGCTTTAACCAAACCTTTGATAGAAGCCAGTGGGCATATCAGCGCGATTGAATTAGATAGGGATTTGATCCCGAAGCTGAAAAACGAGTTTGGCGATAAAATTAATCTAATCGAAGCCGATGCCTTAAAGTTTGATTTCAGCTCACTCAAGAAAATGAGGCTGGTTGGCAACCTGCCTTATAATATTTCTACTCCTTTGCTATTTCATTTAATGGATTATTTAGCTTTCATCCAAGATATGCATTTTATGCTGCAAAAAGAAGTCGTGGAGAGAATTGTCGCCAGCCCGGGCAATAAAGACTATGGGCGCTTGAGCGTGATGATTCAATATTTCTGTCAGGTCGAAGCCGTATTAGAAGTTCCGCCTGAAGCTTTTGACCCAGCGCCTAAAGTGGATTCCATGGTAATAAGACTGATACCTTATCAAAGTCCGCCTCATCCCGTAAAAGATATCAAACTCTTAGAAAAAGTCCTGCAGCAAGCCTTTAATCAGCGCCGCAAAACCCTATCTAATGCTTTGAAAGAGCTTATATCGAGCGAACAAATAAAAAGGCTAGGAATTGATCCTAGCCTTCGTCCTGAACATTTAAGTATTGCTGATTTCGTGGCGTTAGCAAACAGCCTGACTTAAGCTCTAGCCAGCACGAGGAGCGCCAGTTCCATCACTTTCTGTGTCAGAATCACTTGCTGGCATTCCGGGCAAAGCTCTCCCCGCTGCTAGTCGCCTAGCTGCTGCCTCTGTAAAAGCTCCAGCTGCTAAAAACGATCTACTTGATGCAGCACGTGCAGATGCCGGTAGTAAAGTCTCTGATTCGTCACCAGAGTCTACTGAGCTGGCAGCATGTAGCACAGCTGCTGAGGCTGGAGCCACTTTTGGCTCTGCTTTATGACCATTGAACCATGAACCTAAAGTACCAATAAATCCAGATTTAGGATCAGCTCGCCCGTTAGCAATAGCGGCAGCAGGAACGTGACGCGCAACTCGAGCTGCATGAAGGCTAGCAAAATCAGTAGCCCCAGCGGGAAGAGCAGCACGACCAGGAGCTGCAGAGGCTCTGGCACCAATAGTAGTATGGCCTCTAGTTGAGCTAGCTGCTCCAGCAGAAGCAGCAGGAAGTTTAGGGACGGCAGCGCGGGCTCTGTAACCAGCAGTATCAGCAGGGGTAGCTACATGAGTAGGAGCAGCTATAACAGGACGAGCAGCACGAGCTCTATTACGAGCAGCAGCGCCATTAGCAGCCACAGCGGGAAGAGCAGCACGGACAGGAACTGCAGGTGTCCTAGCACCAGTAACCGTATGGCCTGCAGTTGATCTAACAGCTGCAGCAGAAGCAGCCGCAGGTGCACCTAAAGTGCTAACTCCAACTGTTCTTCCTGTTGCTCTATTAAGCTCAGCCTCTTTATCAGCTCTGGCTTTATCAATAGCTACTTTATAGGAAAGATTAGGCTTAACACAGGCTGCTATAAGATTCAATGTATCTTGATCAGCCCCATTAATTAACTCAATAATAGCATTTTTTTCAGCCTCATTTTCCACGGCAATTTCCATGAGTTCATTAACTGCATGCTTATATATGGCCTTAAGTGTATTAAGCTCAGGGTCGCCTGTAATATAAAGTGTTTCAGAATCCATACCAGCAGCTTTAGCAGCGGCGACTAATGCTTTTGCCACATTTTCAGCATTAAGTTTAATAATATTGTCAGTACCGCTTAGCTCAACTAAAGAATCTTTAGGCTTAATCTGCAAGCTTAGGCCAGGTATTAAGGTCTTTCTTACATCGTCAAATATTTGAATATTATTGATGGCCTCTTCACCCGCTATCTCAGCTGGAACTGCAAAAAGATCTTTGTATTTGGTACTTAAGTGACCACGAATATCTTTAACAGAACGGGTGCTGCTAGTCGAACCACTAGAATGAGTCGACCCAGCAGAAGACGATCCACTACTGCTGACAGCTGTGCTGGCTGGAGAAGATCCAGGAGACCCAGCTCTTGGAGCTGCGCCAGCAGCTCCTGCAGGAGTCGTTGTTGATACAGCAAGTGAAGCGGCTGGTACGGCAGCAGGCTGAGCAGGCGCGCCAACTCCGCCACCGGAAGAACTAGGGCCGCTCGCATGAACAGTCGCTGACTTAGCAGGAGCACCAACTCCACCGCTAGAAGAACCAGGGGCAGCCGCAGGGGCGGTAACTGGCTTCGGAGCACCAACTCCACCGCCAGTAGAAGCAGGCCCACTTGCAGGAACGTTAGCTGTTCGGGCAGCAGTACCAGTGCTGGCTACAGGAGCAGGCTTGGCTCTAGTGCTCAATCCTATGGCTATATTAGCAGTGGCAGCTTTATTTGCAGTATCAGCATTTAGAGAAGCATTTCCGCCAGTTGTAGCAGTATTGGCTGCATTTGCAGGGCTCGCCTGAGAATTGAGTTCTCTCCATATATCTGCTTCGTTTAAAGCCCCTTTAACTTTTTGATAAATACTTTGAAATTCTTCAGATAATTGGTTTATTTCAACATAATCAACACTTAATGTAATTCGATCCTTTTTAGCTGCGGCATCAGCATTAAAGTCTGTAAAGTCTTTTTTTGCTTGATTAACCAAGCTTAGGATATTATCAGCAAGAGTATCCTTTTCAGAATCCCATTTCGCAATTTCTTGTTCTAGCTCACTATAGACCCGCACATTGAGTAGAGCTTTA
The DNA here is from genome assembly GCA_029256015.1 of Gammaproteobacteria bacterium. Lineage (GTDB taxonomy): Bacteria > Pseudomonadota > Gammaproteobacteria > Francisellales > CACEW01 > JAQSYQ01. The sequence goes on from JAQSYQ010000008.1 coordinate 82,897, forward strand.
GCGCGCGCATCTTCTGCGTTTTCATTCGGGCCAATAGCAGCAGCGGCCGCTGGAGCAGCACCTACAGAATCAGACCTAGCAGTTGAAGCGGCGGCAGCACCAGCAGGGCTCGCAGCATTTTGTGTTCTAGAGGTTCTCGTAGTCACTAACTGAGAGAACTCAGAAAGCTTCGCGCCAAGCTCTCCTATTTTAGCTTCAAAATCATGTCTTATTCTATCAACTGTTGCTATATCTGAACTTTGATCGAGCTGAGTTTCATTTTGTTTTCTTGCAGCATCAAATCCATCAACGAGGGCGATGACATCTGCAAGTGCTATTTTACTGATTTCAGAAATTGGCAGATCTTTCCACCCCTTAACCGAATTTACAAGTTCATTATATGAATCAGCTGTCCCACGGGCTAGTGCCTTTGCTTTGCTAAGTTCTTCATCGGGTATACTAACGCTTGGGCCTGAAGGAGTTGCTCCTGGAGGAGAAGGCAAAGCATCGGAGGAATCAATTTTTCCAGGCTGTGGAGCAGGGGCAGCTAAAGCACTTGGGGCTGCTGCAGTGCTAGGTTGATTAACTTCTTGACCATGTTGCATTGTTTACTCCCTAAAATTCCATTTAATGCAGACGTCCTTGTAACTTCTTGACACATTATACCGAAATCCTTGCCGCAAATCTACTAAAACACGGCTTTGTTTTATATATTTATAATAGACTAAATCCCTATATATTTTCCGATATTTAATTTAATTCCACCAATAGTAAGTTCTGTAATAAGCGCTCTTGCCTTGCGATG
>JAQSYQ010000029.1 GCA_029256015.1 Gammaproteobacteria bacterium
AGCAACGATTTGACGTAATGGCGCTTCTAAAGCACGACGCATAATGGCGATACCATGATCTTGATCGGTGTTGTCACCTTTCAGATTTTTCAAGGAATCCACTGCGCGAACTAAAGCCACTCCGCCGCCTGGCAACACGCCTTCTTCAACCGCAGCACGGGTTGCAGACAAGGCATCTTCCACTCGTTGTTTTCTTTCTTTCATTTCGATTTCGGTAGAACCACCGACTTTAACTACTGCGACACCGCCGGCTAATTTAGCTAAGCGTTCTTGGAGCTTTTCACGATCGTAGTCAGAAGAAGCTTCTTCGATATGAGTACGAATTTGCTTGGTACGAGCTTCAATATTTTTAGCATCGCCGCTGCCATCGATAATGGTGGTGTTTTCTTTGTTGATGATCACTTTTTTAGCATGGCCCAAATGCTCCAAGCCTGCTTTATCTAAGTTCAAGCCAACTTCTTCAGAAATCACGGTACCGCCGGTTAAAATAGCGATATCTTCGAGCATCGCTTTACGACGATCACCAAAGCCAGGCGCTTTAACTGCGCAGACTTTTACGATGCCGCGAATATTGTTCACAACCAAGGTTGCCAAAGCTTCGCCTTCTACGTCTTCTGCGATGATCAGCAATGGTTTTCCACCTTTAGCTACGGCTTCTAATACCGGCAACATTTCACGAATATTGGAGATCTTTTTGTCTACCAATAAAATGTAAGGTGCGTCTAATTCGCAGGTCATAGCTTGTTGGTTGTTGGTGAAATATGGAGACAGGTAACCGCGGTCAAACTGCATCCCTTCCACTACTTCTAATTCGTTATCAAAGCCTGAACCATCTTCAACGGTGATCACGCCTTCTTTACCAACTTTATTCATAGCTTCGGCAAGGATATTACCGATAGACTCATCTGAGTTAGCTGAAATGGTCCCAACCTGAGCAATCGCTTTGCTATCTTTGCAAGGAACAGACAAAGTTTGCAAGTGATCTTCAACTGCTTTTAGCGCTTTGTCGATACCACGCTTCAAGTCCATTGGGTTCATTCCGGCAGTTACATATTTAACGCCTTCAATTGCAATGGCTTGAGCCAATACGGTTGCGGTAGTAGTACCGTCGCCTGCATCTTCGTTGGCTTTGGAAGCCACAGCTTTAACCATTTGCGCACCGATATTTTGATGCTTGTTTTTCAAATCGATTGCTTTAGCAACGGTCACGCCGTCTTTGGTAATTTCAGGATCACCATAAGACTTTTCGATCACTACGTTGCGGCCTTTAGGGCCTAGGGTTACTTTAACTGCGTCAGCTAAAATGTTTACGCCTTCCAGCATTAAGCTGCGGGCTTCATTAGAAAAATCTACTTGGACTGCCATTTTCTTATCTCCTTACTACCGCTTTCATCTCTGCATTATGCCTTCGTTGCGCTTCATCCTCGTGTCCTCATGTATTAGTAAATACACTCTGGTTCTCGATCTTCGCACGCCTTGGCCTAATTTTGAGCTGTAACCGGTATAATCTGTTTAAAATAGTTAATTTTTATTCAATAACGCCCATGATGTCTTCTTCGCGCATCATCAAGAGTTCTTCATTGCCTACTTTAACTTCGGTTCCTGCGTATTTGCCAAAGTAAACTTTATCTCCTACTTTGACATCTAAAGGACGAACTTGGCCATTTTCTAGAATTTTGCCATTACCTACTGCAACGACTTCACCTTTTAGAGGCTTTTCAGTAGCGCTGCCAGGCAATACGATTCCACCTGGAGTTTTAGTTTCTTCTTCTGCGCGACGAACTAAAACTCGATCATGCAAAGGACGAATTTTCATCTTATTACTCCTTTAAATTTATAAGGTAAATGATAGAGAAACCCCAGTTTACTTTAGAAACCGGGGACGGTCATTATCATATAGATTGGGCGAGAACTGTCAAGACTACTGCGTAGTATTATTATTTAAGGACTAGGGGCTGGAGATGCTCTTGTACATTCACCAGAGGCCTCTAGACTCAAAGCCCTAAATGGCGAACCTGGCCCTAATTCTTTTCTTAGAGGCGAAGTCTCTTTGTCTGCCGGTCTTGTACACTGGCCTTTCGGCGTGCTGGAAGCGGGAGAAACAGGGAAATCTGCAACCTCGGCAGAAGCTGCCGCCATAGGCGTGCCAAGTTCAGTCTCTCTGGAAGGAGTATGAGTTGCTAAGCCAAAAAATAGTTTAATTGCTGGAAGCGTAAAGCTAATTTTATCAGCGTAGTGTATTCGCGCTTTCAATTCACTTGGCAAGCGACTCATTACTAATTGAAAAGTTTCATTCAACTTCCTATAAACAGGTGCTCCGGGTTTATCTGTTTCTACCAGGGTCTTTGCATCACCAGAATACAGCATAACTTTAGCATTTGGAAAATAGCTTAATAGAAAACGAATATTGCTATCCAAATCTTCCAATAAAGGACACTCAGAAGGCATCTGCAAGTTAGCATCAAGCACAACCGCTGTAACCTGGACTCGATCATTCAAAGCTTCCATGCGTTGACTCTTGCAGATATTTATAATGGCTTCGCTAAAAAAATGGGGATAGATGCCTATTTTTTGCAGGCTTTGCTTCAAATCAAGTGCATGAAGACTTCCAACACTGGCTTCTAAAAGCTCATGAGTCTTTTGAAAAGCTCTGCGTTTAAGCGCCGCAATGACACCGGTGCTTTGAGTCGGACTGCCAATGGGAGCGGCTGAACCGATATTATGTTCAATTAAAACTGCGACAGGCAAAATCCTAGTCGCTTCTCTCACAGCTAATCCATTAGCTTGCATGATGAATATCCTTATTCATTCACAACTATTGGCTATTATTGTAGCAATTTAATTTGCTGTAACCTACGCTCTGGCAATAACTATATTTTCGCCCCATAGTGCAGCGCAATAGCGATAAAGATAAATAGACCTACCCAATGATTATCAGAAAAAGCTTTAATATAGGCCTGTTTGTTCCTGATAAGAATATGTTGATAGACAAAGCAAAAGGCGCTTAGTAAAACTATCATATAAAACAACATGTTATAATGTAAAATCCAGCCTAAAAAGGCTAGGTTTGCTATGACTAAAACTTGAAAACAGCCAATCATAAACTCGGCTTGCTGCCCAAATAGTACCGCCGTTGACTTGACCCCAATTGCAAGGTCATCGTTGCGGTCAGCCAAAGCATAAATCGTGTCATAGGCCAGAGTCCAAAACTCGGCGATCAGCAGTAGATACCAGGCAATTAAAGGGACATGGTTTTGTACGGCAGCAAAGGCCATGATAATGCCCCAGTTAAAAGCCAGGCCTAATACAGCCTGAGGCCAATGTGTAAACCTTTTAGCAAAGGGATAGATCCATGCCAATAAAATCGCCACGAAGGATAAAATAATCGTTAATTTATTCAATAAGCAAACCAGGCCAAATGCCAGCAGGCTTAAAATGATAGCAAGTACTAAAGCCTGTTTTAAACTAATCTGGCCCGCTGCCAAAGGCCTGGCCTTAGTCCTTTCGACAAATCGATCAAATTTATGATCGGCCATATCGTTAAAAATACAGCCCACAGAGCGCATTAAAATTACCCCTAGAGTGAATATCATTAAAATCTTTAAGGGCGGCATGCCGTTTGATGCTATCCACAAAGCCCAATAAGTCGGCCAAAGCAGCAATAAAATAGGCAAAGGTCGATGCAGTCTAAGCAGATGAATATAAGGCAGAATTCTGGACATTTATTTAAGCTCCGGCAAATCTGGGCTAAAAATCTCAGTTAAAGTTAAAGGCAAATGATTCCAGTAAAAAGTGGATTGTCTTGCCCAATACAGACCATCCCCAAGCATGGGGCAAGCTAGTTTACTATAGCTAAAAGCCGATCGAGTCACATCAGGATTGCCGTATAACAAAGTGACGCCGATAGGTTTACTTCCTAAATTTTGCAATTCAGACTTGAAGCTTTTAAAGGATTGTTCTGGAACCTCCAGTTTAGCGTAAACAAGATTTTTCTTATTGCTCACGTGCGCGATTTCTCTCACCCAAGTCTTTGAATTTTCATGCCATTCTTGAGATAAAACTTGCAACTGCCAGTCAGGAAATATTTGCTTAAGCGCCTCAGTTAAAGGCCCTACTAGGACCAGCCAACCATAAAGATTTTTTGGCACATTATTTAAAGAATCTTGAGAAGCGTTCAAAGCAATATCCTTATGACAAGCAATAAAAAAACAGTATACTACACGATCAAAACTTAAGAATTGGAAAATTTATGCGCCCCAGCAAACGTCAGCCCAACCAACTTCGCGACATCAAAATAGAACGTCATTATACCAAACATGCTGAAGGCTCAGTATTGGTATGCTTTGGTGACACCAAAGTGTTATGCAATGCCAGCCTGGTGGAAGGCGTGCCGAGATTTCTGAAAGGTAAGGGCCAAGCTTGGCTTACCGCTGAATACGGTATGTTGCCTCGAGCCACCAATGACAGAACACAACGAGAAGCTGCCAGTGGCAGACAAGGTGGCAGAACTTTGGAAATCCAAAGATTGATCGGCCGCGCTTTACGTTCCGCTGTGAACTTAAGCTTTTTACCTGAATATACCATCACCGTTGACTGCGACGTGATCCAAGCAGACGGCGGAACCAGGACTGCCTCTATTACCGGAGCTTGCGTGGCCGTGGCAGACTGCTTAACTAAGATGAAGGAAAGAAAGCTGATCAAATCCAGCATTAAAATCCCCCACCCTCTAAACCATTTAATTGCCTCGGTTTCTGTGGGAATTTACAAGGGACAGCCCGTATTGGATTTGGACTATGATGAAGACTCCAACGCCGATACCGATATGAACCTTGTGATGAATGAAGCCGGTGGAATTATCGAAATCCAAGGCACTGCTGAAAAAGAAGCCTTCACTGAAGAACAGCTTCAAAGCATGCTGGCTTTGGGCAAGGCAGGAATCCAGGAATTAATCCAGAAGCAAAAACAAGCTTTGGGGATTCAGTCTATTAAAGATTTAGCCTGGTAATGACTCCTTAGTACTTTCTTGCTTGATCAAAAGAAAATCCACCCCTACCCTCCTTTAGAAAAGGAGGGAGTTAATTCCCCTCTTTGTAAAGAGGGGCTAGGGGAGATTTACTCTTTCGCCCATGGTCACAGGCGCTTGAAAAGACGAAGCCTGTGCAGGGCTTGAATTCTTTGCCTCTTAGTTCCAGGCTTCCTGCCTTACACCCTTCTGGGAGCACTAAAGTGCGCCCAAAATTGATCCAGTCAATTTTGTCTTGATCAAGCAAGAAAGGAGGGCGGTCATAGGTTGCAAACCTATTTCAATTTATAATCCACAATTAATGGGGCATGATCAGAAAACTTCTGCCCTCGATAAATCTCAACATGGCTAATTTTAGGCCTTAAGTTTTCGGTAACCATTTGATAGTCAATTCTCCAACCCACGTTCTTTTCCCAAGCACGAGTTCGCATGGACCACCAGGTATATTGATCAGGTTCATGGTTTAATACCCTAAAGGCATCCACCCAGCCTAAGGAAGTGACAAGCTTATCGACCCAGGCCCGTTCTTGCGGCAAACAGCCCGAGCTTTTTTGATTGGATTTGAAGTTTTTGATATCGATCTCTTTGTGGACGATATTCCAGTCTCCGCAAAGAACATACTGCCTGCCATCCTGAGCTTGCTTCTTTAAGATGGACTCATAATGTTCCATAAACTTAAATTTCACGGCTTGACGTTCATCGCCACTGGAGCCAGAAGGTAGGTACAAAGAGGCAATGCTCAAATTGCCAAAATCAGCCTGAATATAGCGGCCTTCATTGTCGGCGATATCAAAGCCTAGCCCTTTATGAACGTGATCAGGCTTATGCCGAGTATAAATGGCCACTCCGCTGTAACCTGGCTTTTGGGCATCGAAAAAATAACGGTGATAGTCTTGCTGGTGAAACTGCTCTTCAGATAACTGAGATTCTTGAGCTTTGGTTTCCTGAATGCAGAGTACGTCAATATTCTGTTTCCAGGCCCATTCGAAAAAACCTTTTTTGGCAGCGGCACGGATGCCATTAGCATTGAACGAAACAACTCTCATGTAAAGTCCTTGAAATTGTGATTGCGTTTACATAAGTATACGCATTTCCTTACAATGAAAACATAGCTTTTGCATTCCAATGAGGAGAATTTCTTATGAGTACCGGCTCACATCATTCTTCCCAAAAACTTAAAGCCTGGATCATTTGTTTGACTGCCTCTTTGGGTCTGTTTTTTATCTTTTTTCAAATGCATGCTTTTAACTCGCTCTCTAATGATTTAATGAACTCATTTAATATGAGTGCTTCGGAGCTTGGTATGTTCTCGACCGTTTATTTGCTGGCGGGCGGCCTATCCTTAATTCCGGTCAGTTTTTTAATTGACCGATTTTCTATTAAAAAAGCCATTGTCTTTGGAATGATTCTAGCCATTGCTAGCTCTAGCCTGTTTGCCTCTTCTCACTCCATCCTGCTAGCCGGCTTAGCCAGGGTCTTAGGGGGAATCAGCCAGTCCTTTGTATTTTTAGGCTGTCTAAGATTGGTAGCGAAATGGCTAGAAGGCCAACTTGCTTTGGGCAATAGCATAGTGATTACCATTGGTCTATTTGGCGCCATTGCAGCTCAAACTCCTCTTACTTTACTTATACAGAATTTTGGCTGGCGCTATGCTCTATGGATTATCACGCTGCTTACCGTAGCGGTAACTGCTCTCATTATTTTTGTCGTTAAAGATAAAAAAGAAAAAAACCAAGTCAACGAAGACAGCTGGTCAGACTTAGGCTCCAAGCTCAAAAAGGCAACAACTTTTTCACAAAACTGGCTGTGTGCCTCATATACGACTTTTCTTAACCTGCCTGTGATTGTTTTAGGCGGCCTTCTTGGAAACATCTATCTACAAGGGGCTGAAAAACTTAACACTGTCCAGGCCTCAAGCATTGTCAGCACCTTATACATTGGCTCAATGATTGGAGGACCCATTATCGGCTGGATGTCTGATAAAATGGGCCGTCGCAAACCTTTAATGTTTGTCTGCCCGGTGGTTGGCATAGTGATAGTGGCTTTGATTTGCCTTGTTCCCAACCTAAGCTTAGCCTACCTCTCGGCATTATTTTTTATTTTGGGCTTATTCTCGAGCGCTCAGGCTTTGGCCTACCCTATTTTGACTGAGTGCAATTTATCAAGAATTGCCAGCGTCTCCTTAGGTTTTGCCTGCGCGATTTCCATTATTATGAACGCTATTTTACAATCTAGTTTTGCTTCTCTGATTAAATCAGATATCTGGAATGAGCTAGCGCTTAGCCCCTTAGATCCCTACCGCTCAACTATGATGTTATTTGCCTTTATATTTCTAGTCGGCTTCATTATTAGCCTTTTTATTAAGGAAACCTTTTGCAAAATCGCTGGAAAGTAGAATGATTGACTTTGTAGCCCCTATTCCATACTATCAATAATGAAATGGTTTCAACTGATCTTCAAAGGAAAAATAGAATGAAAAAAATGATTATTGCCGCTGTGGGTGTCGCAGTTGGCTTAGCTTGTATTGGTAGTGCTTATGCTTTTTTTGGCCCAGATTTAAAGACTCAAATGGATAAAGTAAGCTACTCCATCGGCTATGATGTCGGAAACAACTTTAAGACCCAAAATATTGATATTAATGCCTCAGCTTTTGAAGCTGGGTTTGAAGCGGGACTAGGTGGCAAACAGCCAGCTATAAGCCAAGCTGATATGCAGTCCAGCATGCAGAGCTTTCAACAGCAGATGATGCAACAAATGATGCAAAAACAAGCCCAAGCCGCCCAGCAAAATTTAGCTGCTAGCCAAGCTTATATGCAAAAAATCGCTAGCCAACCTGGGGTTAAAGAGCTAGAAGACGGCCTATACTACCAAGTGATTACTGCAGGCAAGGGCAAAACCCCTACTGCTACAGATGTTGTTACAGTAAACTACGAAGGAACGTTGCCTGACGGGACGGTATTTGATAGCTCTTATCAACGCAACCAGCCTCTAACTTTCCCGCTTAATCAGGTCATTCCTGGCTGGCAAAAAGCTTTAGTAAAAATGCCAATTGGCTCAACCTGGATGGTTTATATTGCGCCTCAACTCGCTTATGGTCAATCCGCTCCGCCTAGCATTGGTCCAAACCAAGCTTTGACCTTTAAAATAGAATTGATATCAGCTGCTCCAGCTAAAAAATCAAGCAGCAAAAATCAGTAACACAGTTAAGGAAAATTCATGAATAAAACTAAGAACATTATTTTAATTATCGCCGCATTTGTAGTCGGTATTATTCTCACAGTGTCTTTCTATGCTTTTCAGCAAATGCCTAATGTTGATGCTGGTAAATTGCTGATTGAAAAGATCACTCAAGGCAATGTAACGGTATTGAGCAATTTCAATTCCATAGGGAATTTGGAAGGCTATGTCGTTCAAAGCACAGGCACTAATCCTCAACAAGGAATTATCTATACTGACCGCCAAGGCCAATTTATTATTTCTGGAGTCATCGTTGATAAAAATGGCAACAACATCAACCAAATGGACTTTGAAAAATATGTAGCCCCTGCTGCGATCAGCAATGCATACAATACCTTGAGCAATACAACCTGGGTAGAGCAAGGTTCACCTCAAGCCCCTCATAAAGCTTATATTGTTATTGATCCAAACTGCGTATATTGCAATCAATTGTATAAAACCCTAGCGCCTCAAATTGCTTCAGGCCAACTTGCCGTGCGCTGGATCCCAGTCGGCTTTTTAAAATCTAGCAGCCCTGGCAAAGTTTATGCAATTTTAAGTGCGCAAAACCCTGTGCAAGCTCTACAGAAGAATGAACAAAACTTTAACCAGTCTATCGAAGAAGGCGGTATCACTCCTGTGAAAAACCCTCCTCAAGCGATTAAAGACCAGTTCAATAAAAACATGCAGTTTATGGTACAAAACCAAATCACCGTAACCCCCGTTATTTTATATAAAAATGCTAACGGCACTCCAAAAAGCGTGATGGGATTACCTGATTCCGGCAAGCTCAACAATATTATTAACAGCATGAATTCGAGCTACTAATGTTAATCATTGCCTGCTGCTTACTGTTATTGTTTTTTTGGGTCAGAGCTTCTCGTATTAACCCTGCCAAATATCCTCATGTTTTGCCAGAGCAAGTTGCAGCCTGGCAAAGCATGCAGCTGGCCTATTGCCGTCGGTTTACCGGCTTGTTATTGATCTGGATTGTACTCGCCATAGTTAACGGCTTTCTGATCAATATGGCAATTCGTCATCAGGATACTTTCTGGCGCTATGTTTATTTTGCCAGCCTGATACTAACCTCGGCATTTCTTATTGCCGGTATGGTTTATGTAGTGCTTTGTGCTGTCAGATTAAGAAAATGGGCCAAAGCTCAGGGCATACTGCCAAGACCTAAAAAGTCATAGATAACGATCTGTCATCCCCGACTTGATCGGGGATCCAGTTTTAAAACCTAGATTCTCCGCTGCAGTTTATCCTTGATCTGATCGGGGATGGGAATGACAACGTTTTGATACTAATGCTTTGTTTCAGAACCAGGCCGTTGTGAGTCTACTTTAAACAAACCTTCAACATCCACCCGGTCAAATTCATAGTGATGATTACAGAATTCACAGGTGACTTCGATGCTATCACGCTCTTCTAAAATTTTTAAAGCTTCTTCCTTGCCTAAGCCAATAATGGCATTTTCCATTCTATAGATCGAACAACTACAACCGAATTGCAGAGCATGCGGAGTAAAGACTCTGACCTGTTCCTGATGATAAAGGCGATGCAGCAAAGTATGGTTATCTACACTGAGCATCTCCTTAGTAGTCAAACTTTCTGCCAAGGTTAGAACGTGGTTCCAGCTCTCTTCTTTTTCAAAGTCGGAAGGTAGTTGTTGCAGCATAAAACCCACCGCGCTTTTTTCATCTGCCGCTAAAATAATCCGGGTCGCCAATTGTTCAGATTGAGCAAAGTAATCCTCAATGGCCTTAGCCACTGAATTGCCCTTTACTTCAACCACGCTTTGATAACGCTGGCCCTGGCCTTCAGGCTCATAAGTAAGCAATAAGGTGCCATTCCCCAGGGCCTCAGCCAGGGAATCAACAGTCGAAATGCCTTCGCTGCATTCAACCACTCCTCTTAAATGATAATCATGAGTACAACGTACCGATAATAAAGACAAAGCCCCTGTGCCTTGAAATTGTAAAGTCAGTTTGCCTTCATGCTTGGAAATTCCATACAGCAAGCTTACAGCCAATAAGGCTTCGGCTAATAGTTGGCGAATTACAGGCGGATAATAATGCTGGTTGATAATAGTTTGAAAAGTATTATCAAGCCTTACAATTTCGCCTCTCACAGGATGATTATCGAAAATGAAGTTCTGCAAAGTATCGTGCTCTAACAACATGGCAAGCAAGCTCCTAATTTGATATAGTCGCCCACTATACTAAAAATCGGCTTGTAGCGCACATGAAAAACTTTATAGAGGAAGTCCAAAACTATCTTAAAAGCCTGCAAAATCAAATTTGTGACAGCATCCAAGCGCATGAGCCTTCTGTGCAATTTATTACCGATGCTTGGCAGCGCAAAGAAGGCGGCGGTGGAATTAGCAGAGTATTAGAAGGCGGCTCAGTGATTGAAAAAGGCGGAGTCAATTTCTCGCATGTGATGGGAGCAAGCTTGCCTGCAAGTTCCACTGCCATCAGGCCGGAACTTGCCGGAAGGTCATTTCAAGCGATGGGCGTTTCTGTAGTGATTCACCCACGAAATCCCTTTGTGCCCACTTCCCATTTCAATGTTAGATTTTTTGTGGCAGAAGCCCCCAATCAAGCTCCAGTCTGGTGGTTTGGCGGCGGTTTTGATTTAACTCCTTACTATGGATTTACTGAGGACTGTGTCTTGTGGCATCAAACAGCTCAAGCGGCCTGTAAGCCATTTGGTGAGCATTTTTACCCTCGCTTTAAAGCCTGGTGCGATGAATATTTTTATTTACGTCACCGCAATGAGGCTCGTGGGATTGGTGGTCTATTTTTCGATGACTTCAATGAGCTCAGCCCTGAACAAAGCCTGGATTTTATTAAAAGCGTAGGCAATGCTTACCAAACAGCCTATAGCCCCATTATTGAAAAGCGCAAAAACTTGGCCTATTCAGACAAACATCGTGAGTTTCAGCTTTATCGACGCGGCCGCTATGTGGAATTTAATCTGCTATATGATCGCGGAACCTTGTTTGGCTTGCAGTCTGGCGGGCGCACCGAGTCTATTTTAATGTCACTTCCTTCTGTTGTGCACTGGAATTATAATTGGAAGCCGGAGCCGGGCTCTGAGGAATCCAAACTTTACAGTGATTTTCTGCCAGCTAAAGACTGGGCTTAATCGAAATTTGTGATAAACTAGATATCGACATTTCAAAAGTGGGATTGATATGAAAAACGAAAACGATAGCGATTTAGGCGATGCGCTGTGGAACATCAACGACACTGAGTCATTTAACAACGAAACCTATCATGTGCTTTTGGTTGAGCAATATAAACTCTACGTTGAAATGACCGATAGAATCAGTGCTAGACGCAACCTTGCTAACACTTACTTTTTAACCATGCACGCTATTGTATTGAGCGTCCTTGGGATTACTTTAAGCCATCAGCAAGCCGTTCATCGTGTGGGCTTTTTGCTTTTCCCATTATTAGGCCTCTTGGTATTGTGCTACGGCTGGTGGAGATTGGTTCAGTACTTTAGAAGAGTCACAAGCGCCAGAAACAAAGTGATTATCGAACTTGAAAAGCGCATGCCTTCAAGCCCCTCCATGCAAGCTGAAAGAAAGGCTATGGGCAAAGACAATCCATACAAGCCATTGAAAAGCATGGAAGTTGCTCTACCGATTATCTTTGCGCTGATTTATATCTTTTCATTTGTCTACGCAACACATTTAACTTAAACACTGGATTCCCGCCTTCGCGGGAATGACAAAAGGTTTGTCATCCTGGTGCTGATCATAGATCAGGAACCCGGGATCTCCCTTCTTTATAAAAGGAGGGCTAGGATGGATTTAGGGCCTTGCTGCATTCTTATCAGCTTCTGCATTTTTAGCAAATTCTTCGGCGATTACAGCTCTTAAAGGAGTTTGAGCTAATAAGGAAGGAGCTCCTACACCGCCTTGTGGCTCATCATCACCATAAACTGAACCTGTTTCCATATCGTCATCACCATAGGCCATATCAAGATGAAGAGAATCCCTTCGAACAGATTTTAGATTATTCTTATCCATAACTATCTCCATGAAAGTTTCAGCTATTATACCCATAAAACCTTAAGGTTTTATTAATGGATGGATCCCGGGTTCTGCTACGCCACCCCAGGATGACAAACACTAGCAAAAAACCGCTACCCTATTATCCCATAATTTCTGGTATACTAGCCGCCAATTTTTATTGTTTGGGGCTGCTATGTTACAAAACTCTATTTCTGCTTTATTAAAACAGCAACCTGGTATTGAAGTCATTGTCAAAGGCTGGGTGCGTACTCGCCGTGATTCCAAGGCCGGTATTTCCTTTTTGACCGTGCATGACGGTTCATGTTTTGAAGGCATCCAAGCCGTTATTCCAAGCTCTTTATCTAACTATGAAAACGAAGTCTTGAAGCTTACCAAAGACTGCGCTGTAATCCTATCAGGCAAACTTGTAGCTTCTCAAGGCAGCGGTCAGTCCGTTGAAATTCAAGCTGATAAAATAGAAGTCGTGGGTTGGGTTGAAGATCCAGACACTTATCCGATGTCTCCAAAACGCCACTCTATGGAACATTTGCGTGACTATGCGCATTTGCGCCCCCGCACCAATATTATTGGAGCTGCCACAAGGGTAAGAGACTGCTTAGCTCAGGCGGTCCATCGCTTTTTCCACGAGAATGGCTATTTCTGGATCCATACCCCCATTATCACCGCAAGCGACTGTGAAGG
>JAQSYQ010000030.1 GCA_029256015.1 Gammaproteobacteria bacterium
GGTTGATAAAGAAGGCGCTGATTTAGAATTTAAAGCTAGCTTTGAAGTGTTTCCAGAAGTAGAAGTAAAAGGCCTGGATCAATTGGTTATTGAAAAACCAGTTTCAACTGTGACCGATTCGGATTTAGATGAAATGATGGAAACCTTGCGCAAGCAACATGCTAAATGGGAAAAAGTGGAGCGTGTGGCAAATAACGGTGACCGTGTGATAATCGACTTTGAAGGCACAATGGACGGCGTGAAATTTGAAGGCGGTTCAGCTAATGATGTTCCTTTAGTTTTGGGCTCTAAGCAAATGATCGAAGGCTTTGAGGCTGGAATTGAAGGCATGAAAGCAGGAGATGTACGTGATCTTGAATTAAGTTTCCCAGCTAACTATCACGCTGAAAAACTTGCCGGCAAACCTGTCTCTTTTAAGATTACTGTTAAAGAAGTCGCTGAGCCTATTTTGCCTGAATTGGGTGAAGAGCTTGCTAAATTGTTCAATGTTTCTGACTTTGACAAGCTGAAAAAAGAAGTGCGTTCTAATATGGAGCGTGAGCTTGAGTTCTCTTTGAAAAACAAAGTGAAAGACCAAGTAATGGAAGGCTTGTTAAAGCATAATACCGTTGAGCTTCCTTCTGGTCTTATTAATGATGAAATTGAGCGTTTGAAACAACAAGCGCTTCAAAGAATGGGAATGTGGCAAAAAAATAAATCTGCTCAACAGCCTGAGCTGCCTAATGAGCTATTTGAAGATCAAGCTAAGCGTCGTGTGACTTTAGGCTTGCTCATGAATAAAGTGATTACCATGAATGCGATTAAAGCGGATCAGGACAGAGTAAAAGCTATGGTTGAAAAAATGGTTTCAGTATTCGAAAATCCTGAAGAAGTGGCTAAGCACTATTACAGCGACAGAAACCAAATGGCTGAAATTGAGCAAATCGTTATTGAAGAACAGGTAGTGGAAAAAATTCTTGAATCCGCTAAAGTGAATGAGAAGCCAATGAAGTTTTCTGAAGTGATGCAGCAAAGGGCTCCTTCTTAATTGGTTTTAAATTCCTCCGAACCTCCTGTAAAAGGGAGGGGAACATTAACTAAATTGAGAGAGACAAATCCGTGATTAGTGCAAATTTAGTCCCAATGGTAATTGAGCAGACAGCCAGAGGTGAAAGGGCTTTTGATATTTATTCCCGACTATTAAAAGAAAGAGTTATTTTTTTAGTAGGCCCGATTGATGATCATATGGCAAACCTTGTCGTAGCCCAGTTGCTGTTTTTGGAATCAGAAAATCCAGATAAAGACATCAGTCTTTATATCAACTCACCAGGTGGTGTGGTGACAGCAGGGATGTCCATTTATGACACCATGCAGTTTATCAAGCCCGATGTGAGCACTTTATGTATCGGTCAAGCTGCCAGCATGGGAGCAGTTCTATTGGCTGCGGGAGCAAAGGGAAAGCGTTATTGCTTGCCTCATTCTTCTGTAATGATCCACCAGCCTTTAGGTGGTTTCCAAGGTCAGGCTTCTGATATCGAAATTCATGCTCGCCAAACCTTGAAAATTAAAGAGCTCATAAATAGTGTATTGGCTAAACATACTGGCCAAGATATTAAGCAAGTAGCAAAAGATACTGATCGTGATAACTTCTTGGATGCTCAAGCTGCATTGGATTACGGCTTAATTGACGCTATTTTTGATCAGCGTAGCCGTATCGGTCAAAAAGCAGACAAATAGGTCTTTATAAGGCGCATGGCTTATTCATTTAAGCGATGCGCTCTTGAAAAACCTTAGAAAAAGCTCCATCTTGTTATCATGTTGTCTAAGAGAACCTAACATGAATAAAAAAGAAACCTCTACCATGCTGTATTGTTCATTCTGCGGCAAAAGCCAAAATGAAGTGAAAAAGCTTATCGCAGGACCTTCTGTGCATATCTGTGATGAGTGCGTGCACTTGTGCAATGACATTATTACGGAAGACCAGATCAGCGCGCCTGTAGTAAGCGGCGATCAAATCAAATTGCCTTCCCCTCAGGAAATTTTTAAAATTTTATCGGGCTATGTCATCGGCCAGGACCTTGCTAAGAAAGTATTGTCTGTGGCGGTTTATAACCACTATAAGCGTATTAGATCTAAAGCAAAAGACAGCGATATTGAGCTCAGCAAAAGCAATATATTGTTAGTGGGACCAACCGGCTCCGGTAAAACTCTATTGGCGCAAACTTTAGCAAAAAGCTTAAACGTTCCTTTTGCTATGGCAGATGCCACAACTTTAACCGAAGCGGGCTATGTTGGCGAAGACGTTGAAAACGTCATTCAAAAATTACTCCAAAATGCAGACTACGATGTAGAGCGTGCTCAAAAAGGGATTATCTATATCGATGAGATCGACAAGATTGCCCGTAAATCTGAAAATCCTTCTATTACTCGAGATGTTTCGGGTGAGGGAGTTCAACAGGCTTTATTAAAATTGATTGAAGGCACTATTGCTTCTATTCCTCCTAAAGGCGGGCGCAAACACCCTCAACAGGAGTTTGAGCAAATCGATACCTCGAAAATTCTATTTATCTGCGGTGGGGCCTTTGATGGTTTAGAAAAAATTATCCGGTCCAGAACCGAAAAATCAGGCATCGGCTTTGATGCAATGATCACAGGTAAAAAAGACCAAAAGACCAACAGCGAGCTTTTAAGCACGGTAGAGCCGGCGGATTTAATTAAGTTTGGTCTTATTCCAGAGTTCGTTGGACGTTTGCCCGTAATTGCCACTTTAAATGAGTTAGATGAAGCGGCTTTGGTGAGAATTTTGGTTGAGCCCAAAAATGCGCTGGTTAAGCAATATGCCAGATTGTTTGAAATGGAAGGCGTTGAATTTGTCTTTACCGAAGGCGCCGTGCATGAAACTGCTAAGCGTGCTCTTGAGCGTAAAACAGGGGCGCGTGGCCTACGTTCCATATTAGAAAATGCTTTACTTGATACCATGTTTAATTTACCTGCTATGGAAAAAGTTAAAAAGGTCGTCATTGATGAAAGCGTTATCACTGGTGAAAAAACGCCATTGGTTGTGATGGAAAATGAGCAGCAACAGCGTTTAGCTTAAGCGGCTTTCTCTTTAGCCCTCTCTCCATCCCTCCCCCGAAATGGGGGAGGGGCGTGGTGGGAATGAACAGTGATAGACTTAAAGTTTATCTAATAGAAAATCCAATAATAAATTTAGGTAGATAATATGGCTGAAACTCCAGCAGTAATAAAATCCAGTAAAACCCAATATCCTGTATTGCCTTTGCGTGATGTCGTGGTTTATCCGCATATGGTGATTCCACTTTTTGTAGGCCGTGAAAAATCTGTCAACGCTTTAGAAGCGGCTATGACAGAAGAACAAAAGATTTTTTTGGTTTCTCAACAAAATCCAACTGAAGAAAACCCTACTGAAAAAGATTTATACCAGGTGGGAACCATCGCTTCGATTTTGCAATTGCTGCGTTTGCCGGATGGGACCTTAAAAGTATTGGTAGAAGGGGTTCAGCGTGCCAAGGTTGCTCAATTTGTTAAAAATGAACAATACATTTGCGCAGAGCTTGAGATTGTTAAAACCTTAGAGGCCAATGAGCAAAATGTTGAAGCGCTTTTGCGCTCATTGGTGGCTCAGTTTGATCACTACATCAAACTCAATAAAAAGATTCCGCCTGAAGTTATGTCTTCCCTGGTTGGTATCGATGATCCTGTGCGACTTGTCGATACCATCGCAGCTCATATGACCATGAAAATCGAAGACCGCCAAAAGGTCTTAGAATTGCAAAGTTTAACTCAGCGTATCGAAGAGCTCATGAATCTCATGGAAAATGAAATTGAGATTCTTCAAATTGAAAAGAGAATTCGCGGCCGAGTTAAGCGTCAAATGGAAAAAAACCAGCGTGAATATTATTTGAATGAGCAAATGAAAGCCATTCAAAAAGAGCTGGGGGAAATCGGCGAAGGCTATGGTTCTTTGGAAGCGCTTGAGAAGAAAATTGCTGAAGCTAAAATGCCGAAGGAAGCCCTTGAAAAAACCATGGCTGAACTTCGCAAATTAAAAAGCATGTCATCCATGTCCGCGGAAGCCGCTGTTTCAAGAAACTATATTGATACTATGATTGCAGTGCCTTGGACTAAAGCTACCAAGGTGAAGCATGACTTAGCTTTGGCTGAGAAAATTTTGAATGAAGATCATCATGGTTTAGAAAAAGTTAAAGAACGTATTTTAGAATATCTAGCAGTTCAGCAAAGAGTCAGAAAATTAAAAGGCCCGATTCTGTGCTTGGTTGGCCCTCCAGGAGTGGGTAAAACCTCTTTGGGTGCTTCTATTGCCAGAGCTACTGGGAGAAAGTTCGTCAGAGTGGCATTGGGCGGTATTCGTGATGAAGCCGAAATTCGAGGCCATCGCAGAACTTATGTCGGATCCATGCCTGGAAAGATTATTCAAAAGCTTAGCAAAGTAGGCACTAAAAACCCGTTATTTTTGTTAGATGAAATCGACAAAATGGCAATGGATTTCAGAGGGGACCCAAGCTCTGCATTGCTTGAGGTGCTAGACCCTGAGCAAAACCATGCCTTTAACGATCACTATTTGGAAGTAGATTACGACTTGTCCGAAGTCATGTTTATCGCGACAGCTAACTCTATGGATATTCCTACCCCGCTATTGGATAGGATGGAAGTGATTCGCTTGGCAGGTTATACAGAAGATGAAAAATTAAATATCGCGATTAAATATCTTATACCAAAACATATGAAGTCTTCCGGGCTTAAAAAGACGGAGCTTATCATCGATGAAAGCGTAGTAATCGATATAGTCCGTTACTATACCCGTGAGTCTGGAGTGAGAAGCTTAGAGCGTGAAATTAACAAGATTTGCCGTAAAGCGGTAAAGGCTATTTTATTAAAACCCGCTATAAAATCAATCAAGGTGACTTCAAAGAACTTGGAAGATTATTTAGGGGTGCATCGATACCGTTATGGATTGGCTGATGAGCATAATGAGGTTGGACAGGTCACTGGTTTAGCTTGGACGGAAGTAGGGGGCGAGCTTTTAAAAATTGAAGCTTCTGCCGTGCCTGGTAAAGGCAAGACTCAATTTACGGGCAAATTGGGCGATGTCATGCAGGAATCGATTCAAGCTGCCATGACAGTAGTAAGAAGCCGTTCTCTTATGTTGGGTATTGCGCCTAATTTTTATGAAAAGCTTGATATTCATATTCACGTGCCAGAAGGGGCGATTCCAAAGGATGGCCCAAGCGCCGGTATCGCTATGTGTACCGCTTTGGTTTCTGTCTTAACCAATACTCCTGTGCGTGCTGATGTAGCAATGACAGGTGAAATAACACTGCGTGGTGAAGTGTTGCCTATTGGGGGCTTAAAAGAAAAATTGTTGGCTGCACATCGCGGTGGAACTAAGCTGGTTTTGATCCCAGAAGAGAACCGACGGGACTTAAAAGACATCCCAGCTAAAATAAAAAATGAAATGGAAATCCGCCCAGTTCGCTGGATTGACGAGGTTTTGGAGGCTGCTTTAGCGCAACCTGTAAAAAGAAAGATGACATCTTTAAAAAGAGCAGCTAAACTCAGCAAGTCTTCTGAAAAATGAAGAATGGCCGCAAGGCTAAATAATATTAATTAAACGCCTTGACAGATGTTGATTTCTGTTGGTATAAAACAGTAGTCAATAATGACAAAGTGTTATGGGTAAACAAAGAGAGAGGGTATTCTAGTGAACAAAGCACAATTAATCGATGCAATCGCCGCTAAATCTGACATTTCTAAAGCTGCAGCAGGCCGTGTATTGGATGCGCTTATTGTAGTTATCACCAAAGCTTTGAAAAAAGGTGAAGATGTGTCTTTAGTTGGTTTCGGTACATTTGGAGTTAAGAAACGTAAAGCTCGCAAAGGACGCAACCCACGTACAGGCGCAGAGATTAAAATTCCTGCTGCTAATGTTCCAGGCTTCAAAGCTGGTAAAACTTTGAAAGACAGCGTTCAGTAATCTGAGCTGTTTGTAATAATTTAAAAGCGCGTCCTAGACGCGCTTTTTTTTTGAATATTTTTACTTTTTAGTTTACTCTGTGTTGATTCCCGTCCGAGTTTCCTCGCTACATAAAAAAGGTCACTTCG
Source organism: Gammaproteobacteria bacterium (assembly GCA_029256015.1). Classification (GTDB taxonomy): domain Bacteria; phylum Pseudomonadota; class Gammaproteobacteria; order Francisellales; family CACEW01; genus JAQSYQ01. Next base: position 6,124 of record JAQSYQ010000030.1, read on the forward strand.
GTACTCGTCCTGTGGACGCCTTGATTAGACTAAAAATTCAAAATATTGGAAGGTGCGACTATGTTGCAAGATATAAGAGATAAATCCCAAGGCTGGATCACCTGGATTATTCTGGGCGTTATTATTGTCGTATTCGCTTTATTTGGTATAAGTTATTACCTTAACGCCGGTCCAGGTACAGAAAAAACCGTTGCTACTGTTAACGGAGAGCCTATCAGCCAAAATAGTTTCAATTATATTTACCAATCGGTAAGCAATCAGTCTGAGAATGCTTCAACTGACAGTACTGCATTGCAGCAACAAGCCTTACATATGTTGATCAATAGAGAAATATTGCTACAGTCTGCGCAAGATTTAGGGTTTAGGATTAGCACACAAGAACTTGACCAAATTATTTATAGCATCCCAGGATTCCAGGTGAATGGCCAATTTTCTATGCCGCGTTACCAGGCTGTTTTACAGAATTTAGGCATGACCACTGATGAGCTGAAAAGTGAGCTTATGACAGATATTTTAGTAGGGCAGGTTCAGGCTGGGATTACAAGCAGCCAGTTTGTATTGCCAAACGAAGTGAATATGCTTAATCAAATATTAAACCAAAAGCGTGATATCAGTTATTCAGTTCTGCCTAGTAGCAAATTTGCAAGCACTACTAATATTTCTCAAGATCAAATCCAAACCTATTATGAGGCTAATCAATCTAGCTTTTACACGACCGAACAGGTCCAGTTGCAATACATTATGCTCAACGCTAGCAGCCTGCCAAAAGGTAAATCCTATGCTGATATAGGAAACCAGCTAGCGAATTTAAGCTATGAAAACCCTAATTCGCTTGATTATACCGCTAAGCAATTGGGTTTAAATGTTCAGACAAGCGGTTTAATAACTCAAACGGGTGGGGCCGGCTGGCTTTCTAATCCTCAAGTTTTGCAAGCGGCTTTCAGCGACAGCGTGCTAAGACAGGGCAATGATAGCGATGTCATCAATCTTTCACCTACTCAGTGTGTGGTGATCAGGGTGGCTAAAGATATCCCTTCAACGGTGAAACCCTTGTCAGCTGTTCAAAGCCAAATAGTTGCCACCTTGCAGGCTGAAGCAGGGCAGCAAAAAGCCCAGCAGGTTGCTCAGTCTATATACGGTGCATTGCAAAATGGAAATGGAGCCGGACCGATATTGAAACAATACGGCTTAAACTGGCAACAAGCGACATTAAGCCGAGCCAGTAAAAATATGGACCCTGCCATGATTGATGCTGCTTTTAGCACGGCACAGCCTTTGGCTAATCAGCCTATCCCTGCCATGGCCAGCATTCAAAATGGCTATGCTATTATTTTGGTCAATAAGGCCTATAGCAGCAATGGGGCTTCCAATCCTGCCGATAAGCTGGCCTTGCTCCACGCTTTATCCGTGCTGGATTACGACCAATATACTCAAGCATTAGTGGCTATAGCCAAGGTTAAGGTTCAGTCCTAATGCGTAAATTAAGCTGGATTAAGCCGACTTACTGGCTGCTTTGGCTGTTGGTTGGCTTATTGCGTGGGATTGTTTTATTGCCTTACCGTTGGCAAATGAAATTAGGTCGAGGGATAGGGCGGCTAATGATGAGACTGCTCCCTTATCGTCTCAAAATTGTTGAAACTAATTTAAATCTTTGTTTTCCTGAGTTGAGCACAGAAGCCAAAAATAAAATTGCTCGAGAATCTTTTGAGGCAGTGGGTATGGGCTTTATGGAAGGGCTGATGGCTTGGTTTATGTCAGAGAAACGTTTTAACAAGATACCAGTTATAATCCATGGTTTGGACAGGCTTGCCAAGGCAAGAGAAGCTCAGAAGGGCGCATTGGCTTGTGGTGCTCATTTTACTTGCTTAGAAATTATGGGTCGTATCTTTGGAACCAGAGTACCGATTGATTATGTGTATAAACGCAGTAAAAACAGCTTTATGGAGAATTTGGTAGAAGGAAGTCGCGCTTCATATATGCAGCAGCGTTTATCACATTTAGACTTAAAGCCAATGATCCGGGCTTTAAAAAATAATCATAATGTATGGTATGCACCGGATCAGGATTTTGGGCCAGAACGCTCAGTATTTGTGGACTTTATGGGGGTGCCTACCGCAACTCTAAGGGCTACCAGTCTGCTTGCTAAAGTAAGCGGCTGCAAGGTGATTCCTGTGCTTTTTAACCGCCTTCCAAATGATGGGGGCTATGAGGCAACCTTACTTGCTCCTCTTGAAAACTTTCCAAGCGGAGATGATGCTAAAGATGCTCGAATATATAATCAGATTATAGAAGAGCATATTAGAAAATATCCCGGGCAGTATCTGTGGGCGCATCGACGCTTTAAAAGCAGGCCTGAAGGCACTCCTTCCGTGTATCCAAAACGCTAAATAGTTCCATTTTTTAATTTACTCTTCGTTGCTTCTCGGTCGAGTTTCCTCACTACCTAGTTAGGTAGCTCCGGTACTCGCCCTTGCGGGCGCCTCGATTAACTTAAAAACTGAAACTATTATATATCTATGCTTTTAAGTGGGTTTTAACAAAAGGCAGCAAGGCAATGCCTGGAAGTGAAATCACAAAGGTGGCAAAGTAAAACCACATCCATCCCCAGTGATCAATCATAACGGCTGCAATAGGGCCAACATAAACTCTTCCTAGGCTTGCAAAAGCAGAGAATAGGGCATATTGAGTTGCTGAGTATTGTTTGTTGCACAGGGTCATTAATAATACGGTAAATCCGGTATTGCTTAATCCGCCGCAAAAGTTTTCGGCAAACACTGCAAACAACATGCCTGTATAGTTATGGCCGATATGGGCTAGCCACATAAAGGCTAAGTTTGACACTGCTTGGAATAGTCCAAAAATAATTAAGCCTCGAAATAAATTGAGCCTCACCATCAAAAGCCCGCCAATTATCCCACCGGCAATGCTGGAAACCATGCCGATACCTTTATTGGCCACCCCGACATCAGTTAAGCTAAAGTGAAGCGCTCTTAATAAAAAAGTGGTATTGAGGGATAAGGCAAAAGCATCGCCCAGTTTATATAAAATAATCAGTAAGATTAAAAGTAAGGAAGCTTTGGTCCCTTTGCGTTTGAAAAACTCAATAAAAGGCAAGACTACATATTCATAAAAACTAGGCTTGGCTTCAGATACCTGGACTTGTGGTTCCGGCATTAAAAATGTTGTGATAACGCCGACCAGCATTAAAGACCCCATAATGATATAGGTAAGATGCCAACCAATATTTTGGGCCATAATCAAAGCCAGCGCCCCTGAAATAATCACCGCAGCCCGATAGCCTGAAATATAAACTGCTGAAGCCAGACCTTTTTGATGTTCATTCGGAGTTTCCACCAAAACTGCACAGCTTGTAGTATCTTGAGAGGCCGATAAAAAAGCCACCAAAAGAGCGAACAGGGCCAGCACATTGGGCTCAGTTTTGGGATTAAAGCAAGCCATTAGCATTATGCCAATAATTAGCGCAAGTTGAGTAATCAAAAGCCAGCCCCGTCTTCTTCCTAAGAAAGGCGGGATGTAGCGGTCCATTAAAGGTGCCCAGATAAATTTATAAATATAAGGCTGACCAATGAGAGTCAGAAAACCTATACCTATTAAACTCACGCCAGCCTCAGTATACCAGGCTGTTAAAGTCGAACTAGTTAAGGCCAGCGGCAAGCCTGAAGCAAAGCCTAAAAAGAATAGTGCCAGCACTGCAGGCTGGAAAATGATTTTTGAAAATGGCAAGCGCATAGTCATTCCGAATAGGGGTTTTTCGTAGTGTTGCATATTTTTATCGATTGTCAAAATCCCAAACTTTAATAAAGGAAGGAGCACTCCTGTTTGCAAAAGAGGGCAAGGGGATTTTATTTGGTTGCACAAATTTTAGTTTCATAGTAAAAAGGTAGGCTAGCCGAAATAGGAGGGAATTATGGCGTCACGTTCAATTAAAAAAATGGGATTTAACTTAGCTTTTATTGCAACCAGCTTGGCTTTAGCCGGATCAGCTTATGCAGCAGGTTTTGCGATTAATGAAATGAGCCCAAGTATTCAAGCTACAGCGCTTGCGGGTGCGGCTGCTACCACTGATGATGTGACTGCAATAGCTTTTAACCCGGCTACTTTAGCAAGTTTACAACATAGTCAGGTTTATGCAGGAGCAAGCTATATTGCACCGCACGTATCCTACGCTAATGCTACTGCAAGTACAGATGGGGCACCGATTACTGGTAGCCAATACCTAACTTCTGAATCAAATGTTGCTCAATCAGCCATCGTTCCGAACTTCTATGCCGGTATTAAAACCACAGGCCCTGTCAATTTTGGATTGGCTGTAACAGCTCCTTGGGGCATGGCAACTGCTTATCAAGCTAGCTGGGTAGGCCAAAATAACGCGCTTGATTCTAAACTTGAAAGCATTGATATCGCGCCTACTATTTCTTATCAAGTAAATCCAGAGCTTGCTTTGGGTGCTGCAGTACATGCTGAGCGTGTCGACGTAAATTATTCAAATTCAGTAGTAACTAGCTTGTATAACTCAGATTTGACAGGAACGGCCTGGGGCTATGGTTATAGCTTAGGAGCTTTATTTACTCCTAAAGCTGGTACAAATTTAGGTATTGCTTATCGTTCAAGTATCAATGAAAGTATTACTGGAACCAACAGGCTAGAATTCTATACGGGCGCTATTTCTACTTATAATGCTTACACTAGCATCAAATTGCCTAACCAAGTAGTTTTATCGGCTTCCCAACAATTAACCAACAAATGGACAGGTCTGGCTACTGCAGAATGGACTAATTGGGCTTCTTTTAATAGCTTGGATATTTCCATTCCTGGCGCAACAGTTAATAACATTAATTTGCCTATGAACTGGTCAAATACCTGGACCTTGTCATTAGGTGCTAAATATCAGATCAATAATCAATGGCAATGGCGTGTGGGTGCAGCTACCGACCCTACTCCAACTAATGATACCGATCGCGATGCAAGGATTCCTGACAGCAATCGCTATTGGCTAACAACAGGTATTGGCTACCAACCTACCCAGAATCTGGAAGTGGACCTTACCTACGAAAGAATCTTTATGAATAACCAAAGCATTGATGTAACTCAAACTATCGCACTTCCAGAAAACGTAGCTGCTGACTACTCTGGTTATGCTAACATTGTTGCTGCGGGTATTAGATACATATTCTAAGGTTGATTCATGGCAACAAGGCTTTCATTTGAGCAAAGGGCGGAATTGACGAGCCACCCTTTAGCAAAAAAGCTATTTACATTAATGGCTAAAAAGCAGTCAAATTTAGCCTTGTCTGCCGACGTTACTTCAAAATCAGAATTGCTAAAGCTGGCTGACTTGATGGGGCCGGAAATCTGTGTATTAAAGACCCATATTGATATTATTGAAGACTTTGATCAAGATTTGGTCAAAAGCCTCAGGGAACTCGCTGACAAGCATGAATTTTTGATATTTGAAGACCGTAAATTTGCCGATATAGGTCACACCGTTCAATTGCAGTATGAGAAAGGCATTTACCATATTGCTGAATGGGCTGATATTATTAACGCCCACTGCCTCCCAGGTCCCGGCATTGTTGAGGGCCTGCGGGAAATAGGCGTGGCAAAAGGCCGAGGTTTGCTACTTTTGGCCAAAATGAGCTCTAAAGGAAATCTATTTAGTCAGCAATATCAAGAAGATAGCCTGAGAATGGCTAAAAAATATCCAGACTTTGTAATGGGATTTATTTGTCAGCAGAGTTTTGCAAACGAGCCAGGCTGGTTTTATATGACTCCGGGAGTGAAATTAGAAGCTGGGGAAGATAACTTAGGACAACAGTATAGAACCCCTTGTCAAGCTATATCTGACGAGGGCTGCGACATTATTATTGTCGGAAGGGATATACTTTTAGCGCCCAATCCTTTAACCTTGGCTAAACGCTATCGTGAAACTGCGTGGAAAACATACTTAGATTTAATAGTTGCCAAACTCAAAAAATAGAGGATAATGGCATAGTAAGTTTGGTTAACTGGCTGATTAAATTAAAAATAGTGGCCGAAGATAAAGGAGTATAGCGGTGCTAATTCTGACACGTAGAGTGGGTGAGACTCTGATAATTGGTGACGATATTACCATGACAATTTTGGGCATGAAGGGCAACCAGGTCCGGATTGGCATTACTGCGCCTAAGGATGTTTCAGTCCATCGAGAAGAAATTTACAAGAGAATTCAACAGGCTAGCACAGAAACAGAAACTCAAAGTTAATTTCTGCTGGTCTGATCACTTCAGGGAGCATAAGCTCCCCTTTTTTTTGCCCATAAAAAAGGACATTAAGCCCGCACATGTCATTCTCGTCCCCGATCAGGTTGAGGGTAAACTGCGGCGGGAATCCAGGGGATTAGTTGGGGGGAGGGACAAATTGTCTTAGCAGCTATGCTGCTATAGAGAGTTGTCATCCTGGGGCTGCGAAGCAGAACTCGGGATCCAAGTAATAAAAAAGGGGGCATTAGCTCTACGTATTATGAGGGAGGAATGACTCGCGCTATCCATGCGCTCGCCCTTCGGGTCGCGCTAAAGCGCGCTCAAAAATTGCTCCTGCATTTTTGTCGAACCCATGATTCCTTCGGAATTAGGGTTCAAATCCGCTTTCTGCTATTGATAGAAATAAAAATGGGGCTTTTAGCCCCTTTTTCATTTCTATATGGCGGAGAGGGAGGGATTCGAACCCTCGATACAGCTTTTGACCGTATACTCCCTTAGCAGGGGAGCGCCTTCGACCACTCGGCCACCTCTCCAAA
>JAQSYQ010000009.1 GCA_029256015.1 Gammaproteobacteria bacterium
AACCACCTGATCCATTCCGAACTCAGAAGTGAAACTGCTTTGCGCCAATGATAGTGTAGGGTTTCCCTATGCGAAAGTAGGTCACCGCCAATTTATTTAAAATAAAACCCGCCATTGAGCGGGTTTTTTATTTTAAACAATTTGCGGCGCCTGCTTGAGCATAATGCGACAAAATTGACTGGATCAATTTTGAGGCTCGCGAAGCGAGGACCCGAAGGGCGGAAGGCAGGATGCCTGGAGTTAAGTAGGTCACCGCAAAATCCTGGGTCCCGGATCAAGTCCGGGATGACGATTCTCTAGGCAACAAGTTGCTGAGAGAATTTGTCATAGCTCAGCACCAATTTAATTCAAAACACGCTAAATAGATTTTGTATATGATCAATGGCTTGCATTGCTGTAATTTATTTGCGATCTACATAGATGAAGCTATATAATGTATTTTTTTTGAGCAGACGGAACATACTATGTGGGCTTTCAGAACATTAACCGCAGTATTAGCGCTATTAAGTACTGGTTTAATTCCAAAGGTTGATTCTTACTGTATACCAGAGGAAGAAGAATCCAATGATTCTGATTTAAGGTATCAGTTACAAGAATTTTTCGGCACTGATAATTTTATACATTGCGAAGATTTTAGTATGGTTCTTGTAAAGTTCTCTTCCGATATCCCGGTAGAAGCTATCAGAAGTCACTATTTTAAGATGCAAAATTTAACGGGATTTATTTTCTTAAACGATCCGGCGGTAGACAATGAGGTTGATTTTCATTGGCGTCCTTCTCGTTTAAAAAATGTATTAGATGAAGTCTTGCAAACTCCTCAAACTTGCCCCATGTCTTTTGAAGATAGAATGTCGGCAGATTTAACCCGAGTATTAGGTTGCCCAGTTACTTTTAAGGATAAGTTTCATCAAATTACAAGCAATGAATTTGAATTACATTTTGAGCCAGATAGCTCAGAAGAAGCACTTAATAGTTATGCTAAAAGCTTAAAAGACCTTGATATTGGAATTTCTAACCGCCGTGCTAACGTTTTTGACATTTATGGTAGTTATATAAGATTAGAAGAAGCTTTAGAAGCTGCATTAGCAAAAGTAGGCCAGATGGTATGTCCTATTTCTGAAGAGGATAGACGCGTTTATCTTCTTCAAGCTTTATTAGGAACAAAAGGATTTACCTTAAAAGAGCGCCCTATTAAATTCGGGGAAGACCCATCATCATTTTATTGCTTAGGATATGTATTGAGCTTTGATTCGGCCAGTGAAGAAGAGCTTCAAGCTATGGCTGTTAAACTGGCTAGAGTAAAGGAATTTGTCGCACTGCTTGAGTTGGAAGGTCGTGGAATTGTTATCTTTAATCAAAATGTGCTTAGCCAAGATTTTTCAGCAGAGCTAATGTGTAAAATTTCTACAAATTCATCGACCCCCTGGTTTTGGATGCGACAAAAGTCGCAGAATCCTACCGCTGAAGTCGTTTATGTAAAAACTCCTTAGTAAGCCCTCTTAATGACGGGCTTTTTTGTTTCTGCTCATTGCAAGCCCAAAGTGATTGCGCTATGTTGGACTTGGTAATAGTCAATCCACAACAAGGAGCAATATTATGCCGGCAGGACCTCAAAGGCGCGAACCAGTTGAATATTTTTTTATTAGGATAGTGGAGGCACTGCTTAGAGAAGCAAAGCCCAGGTTAAAGTTAAGTTCTGAGATTTATGAATTTAGATTAGCCAAAGCTCAAAAAGGCATTTGGGACAAATATCAAGACATCGTGGCAGACACCGATTTTTCAGCTTGCCCTACTGCTTGGCATCGAGATATCTTAAAGCTCCATATTATGGCGCATATTTCAATTACAGCTAAGCCTGATGAGATCCTGTGTTTTTATGAAGACTTCCAAAAATATGTGAGCAATTTTCTTCAATTAATGGATTCTTATATTCAAAAAGCAGCTAGATTGCTCGGTAAACCTGAACCTAGCATGAAGTATTTCTATTCACGACTCATTTTTCAGGAAGCGCTTCTAAAGAGCTGGCCACAGAGAAAACAAGTTCAACTTGTCGTAAAATCAAAATCGCTTTTTATCAATGATGATGGTGAAGATGGGCTAGGCTATTGGGATAAAGTAGAAGCAGATAAAGGAAAGTATAAATATACTTTTGAAGACAGTGCCGATCTATTCAATTATTTATCGAAACCTGTTTATAGGCTGGCTAATAGCGCTTTAGAAGCCGAATATAATCAGCATTTCTCAACTGCTGAGCGAGCATCGTCTATACTGTCAATGGAGCGCATGAAAAATCAATTCAGAGAAAGTGTGGCCTTTATGCACAATGCTCGATTAAAAACTCATGCTGAGATAGAATTTCAGAGAGCTAATGAATTTTAATTATTAGGGATATGAACATGAAAAGAGTTTACCTTAAATCGATTCTAACCGGTGCTATGCTGTTACTGGCCTTTAGTATGGTGCTTGGCCTTACTACCGGCTTTTTCGCGGTAATAAGCAGCCTTGGTGGGACTTTTGGGGGAGCTCTTAACGCGCCTACCCCTTCTTACAATACCTTTGTCGATATTTACTATTGGTATATTCCCTTAACAGCCGTAAGTAGCTTTATTGTGGGCGGATTGATGGGAGGTATAGGAGCCTATTATTACCTTAGCCAGAAAAAATGGGCTCGTGCTATTGAGATTGCTATTGGCCTTATCTGGTTGGCGCTAATTTGGTGGGTCAATTTTGCTATTCCTTTAGTTGCTTTAGGGCTGGCTTTGGCGCTGCTTTATACCGCTCTTGCAATTAGGGTTCAATTTAGACCCCACACTTCAGTAAAATCTTTATTGCATGGTACGTTAATTTGCCCAGTCTTATTGATTGGAAGCTTTAGCACCACAGCGGCGATTTACTGGGCTATGCCTAATCATGATCCTGCGGCTCCTATTTTCTTGGCTGGGGTATCTTTATTATGTCCAGGAGTAGGAATTATTTTAGGTAGTATTTTTGGTGGGATTGAAGCTTATGGTCATCGCCATATTCCTACAAAAGTTGCCATTATTGCGGCATTTAGCTTTTTAGTGGTCTGGGCTTCTTATTTGGCTATTGGCTCAATCAGTTTAGGTTTGTTGCCAGGTTTAGCATTGACTGCCTGGATTTTAGCTAAAGCCAGACATCGGGTAATAAAATCCCTGCTAGTGGGTGGTTTTAGTTTAGGTCTATTAAGCACAACTATTGTAAGCATGAATACTACAGGGCTTATCAGCCATTTTAGTTCAGGCTTAACGGGAATTTGCTTTGCCATAGTCTCAGCTTTTATCGCGGGCTTTATTTTCGCTGCTCTCTTTGTATGGGCTTACCGCTTTAACCGCCATCATTTAGCTTGGATGGTGAGTTTAGCACTTGCGCTAGTCATCGGCTTATTTGGTACTTGGCAAGGCCTGGTTGCGCTTTTATTAGCGACCACTTTTACCATGTGGGCGATCAAGTTTAGCTATGATTCTGGTAAAGCGGCTCAAGAAATTCCTGCATAAATCCACCCTGGCCCTCCTTTAGAAAAGGAGGGGATTTGGTTGTTCCCTTTTACAAAAAGGAAGTTAAGCTTCCCTCTTTGTTAAAGAGGGGCTAGGGGAGATTTTATTTGCCTTAGCCAAAATCTTGAAGGATGAATCGCCTGATAAACCTTATTGGATATTGGCAGGCTTTCACCCGCAATCAAGCAAGCGATCACCTCAGCTGATAATAAAGAAGAGCTTAAACCCTTAGAACCATGCCCTGCGCTGATATAAAGATTAGGCAGATATTGAGCTTCCTCAAACTTAATGCGATTATTGCCATAAGCCAGCTTTTCATAAGCCTGATTGAATGAAGTTTTATCAGCAATAGGGCCAACAAGCGGCATATGATCTGGGGTGACTGATCGACTTTTTATCCAAGCCTTGGCATGAGAAAAATCTAGGTTCAGCTGGGGTGCAATTTTATGAAGATAGCTCTCGACCAATTGATGGTCTCTTTCGCTTTCGGCCAAGTCCTGTTCTCTTCCATGGCGGTAAGTGGTCCCAATAAAGTGAACTCCCTTGCTGGCGGGAATAATATGACCTTCATACGACAAAGGAATTCTTAGAGCTTGGCTTGTATTATTAGCGGCTACCAGACTCAACTGACCAGGCAGCGGGCTTAAGGGATAATTTTTGCAGGCATCGAGCATTTTTGCAGCAGAAGCGTTGGCGATAATAACAATTTCAGCTTGGCCAATAAGGTCATTATCATAAAGCTTCCACTCTGAATCATATTCAAGTTTGCTGATCTTTTTGCCGGTATGGACTGTAAGTTTGTTCCCGCAGGCTTTTACCAAGGCATTACAAAAAGATTTGATATTCACCGTTCCCGCTTTGGGAAAATATAAGCCTTCAAACTCCAGAAGAATGTTTGCCAGCTTTGAGGCGCTTTCTTTATCTACATATTGTACAAAACTTGAAGGCAGTTCTCTTTTGTCCTTTATTTTGGCAAATCGACTTTGCAGGCTTGTATTGCTGGCCAATTGAATCAGGCCATTCAGAGAGGTTTCTACCGGAAAGTCCAAACTTTGAATAATGTGAGAACTGTAAAAAAAGCCCTCAGTATAAAACTGATCAGCTAAATTAATATTAGGAGAAAGCTGAGGCTTTAATAAGGCCTTTGGATTAGAAGAAGCCTCACTGGCAAGCTCTGGCTGTGCCTCATATAAGTCCACTTCATAGCCTCTTTTTATCAGGCGATAGGCACAGGAAATGCCGGCAATTCCTCCGCCGATCACCGCTACTTTGCCATGACAAATTTTAGGCTGAGGCAAAGCAAACCAGGCAGGAAGCGGTTCATTGGAAGAGTGGCCTCCATGCTGTTTAGAGTAGGTTAGGCTGTTGATCCATTCTATTTCTGCGGTTTTCATTTTATCAAGTTTAGATATTGCTGATGCAGTCTTTCAACTTCACGCTTTAAGCCTGCTATATGCCCATCGTTGATCATCACGTCATCGGCAAGCTTTAGCCGATCGAATCTTGGCATTTGGGCTGCAATAATCGCCTTGGCCTGAGCTTCATCCACCTGGTCTCTTTGCTGAATTCTTGCAATTTGGATGGACTCAGGCGCGTCTACTACCAACACTCTGTTTAAAATGGGATAGTCTTCTCGTGATTTGAGCAAAGGAATCACTGCGATACAGTAAGGGCTTTGGGCCGATAGGCTTTGCCTAATAATTTCTTTTCGGATTAAGGGGTGCAGTAAATTTTCCAGCCAGATCCTTGATACAGGGTCTTGAAATACTTTTTCTCTCAGGGCTTTACGGTTTAAGCTGCTGTCTTGGTTAAGCACTACAGATCCAAAATGTGTGACGATTTCATTTAATGCAGGGCTATGGGGCGCAACGACTTCTCGGGCGATAATATCAGCATCGATTAGTTCTATTCCTAGTTCCGCAAACAAATTGGCGACCGTGCTTTTGCCAGAGCCTATTCCGCCTGTTAGACCGATTATAAATTTACTCATTACCACATCACCTGCTTGTCATTCCCGCAAAGGCGGGAATCTAGTTTAAAAAACTGGATCCCCGATCAAGTCGGGGATGACAATTGTCTAGGATAGCAAGCTATCAAGACAATTTGTCACATTTTCTCCAGGGCTTTTAAGCCTAAAAGTTCCATGCCTTGATGTAAAACCCGGCTGGTTGCTTCACATAATAGCAGTCTTGAGTTTTGTTTGGGGTCGCCTTCTACTCGACAGTCGCGGAAAAAGCCGTTAAATTCCTCAGCTAAGCGATATAAATAATCGGTTAAACGGTTGGGCATTAAATCTTGAGTGACCTGCTGCAGTACTTCGGGGAATTGGCTTAATGCAAGGGACAGTTTGATTTCGGTAGGGTGTTCAAGCTCGATATGAGGCGCTTTTATTAATGAGCTCATATCTGCATTAACTTTTCGCTTAATGCTGGCTGTCCTGACGTAGGAATACATAATAAAGGCCGCAGTATTTCCTTCGAATTTCAGCATTTTTTCATAGCTGAAGCTGTAATCGCCTGTGCGGTTACAGGATAGATCGGCGTATTTGATAGCGTTAATGCCAAGCACTTTTGCCATTTTTTCAAGCTCAGAGTCTGAATGCTCAGGATAGCGTTCTTTTAAAATGGATTTGGCCTTTTCAATTCCGGTGTATAAAAGACCCACCAAGCGTTCAGTCTCTCCGGATCGAGTCTTGAATTTTTTACCGTCCGGCCCTAGGACCAAACCAAATGGAACGTGGTCGATTCTAATTTTGCTGCGGTCTAAATAGCTCGCCATTTCAGCGACTTTAAACACCATCGCAAAGTGAGAGGATTGGCCGGCATCGGTCAAAATCATAATGCGGTCGGCATGCTCAACTTCAATCCTGTGTTTTAAAGCTGTGATATCGGTAGTAGCGTAGTTATAGCCGCCGTCTGATTTTTGAATAATCAAGGGTTGGGGGGCATTATCTCTGCCAACAAAACCGGGTGGAAAAATACATTTGGCTCCGTCTGAAAGCTCGACTAAGCCTTTGGCTTCCAAATCTGTGACAGTCTTGGCAAGTAAGGGATTGTAAAAAGACTCGCCTCTTTCAATGATGTTAATATCGAGCAGATCATAAATTTCTTGATAGGCTTTTCTTGAGATATCGCAAATGATATTCCAGGCCTTTAAAGACTCAGGCTGGCCGCTTTGTAAGGCTACTACTTCCTTTTGGGCGCGGGCTTTAAATTCTGGGTCTTCATCAAATTGGGCTTTAGAAGCGCGGTACCAACTTACCAAATGGCTTAGGTCAGTCTCTTCTGTGCCGGCGAGGACTGCTTTTGCATGGTCCTTCATATAGGCAATCAACATACCAAATGCCGTTCCCCAGTCTCCAATATGATTGAGGCGCAAAACATCATAGCCTAAAAACTCAAATACTCTGGCCAGGCAGTCACCGATAATGGTAGAGCGTAGGTGCCCCACATGCATTTCTTTAGCGGTATTGGGGCTTGAGAAGTCGACAATAACCTTTTGGGGGCTTGCCTTATCAATCGCTAAATGAGGCGCTTGCAGCATTTGCTCTACTCGTAAAGCAAGATAAGGAGGTTCGAGGCTAATATTGATAAAGCCAGGGCCAGCAATATCACACTGAGCGATCATCATTTCAGAGCTTAAGGGATCTTTGCGGTCCAAATTTTCTAGAATAATTTCGGCGATGGCTCTTGGATTTTTAGCCAGCACTTTGGTTAATTTCATAGCGCTATTGCATTGATAGTGGCCAAACTGGACCTGAGTGCTTTGAGTAATCTCAACATGTGAGAGTTGCAGCTCAGCTTCTGGAAAGCTGCTCACTAAAGCTCGGTAAAATTTGTGTTGAAGAAGTTCTAAAATAGTTTGCATATATGTCGTTTCAAAAGTTAATAAAGTCTTATGATAACTTAATTTCTTGGCATCTGCACTTAACCAGTTTTAGGCCAGGGGCTCGGTTAAGTGATTTTTTAATGATTGGGGTCCTGTCGCCAAGCCACCCCCAACATGCTCATAAATTCCGCGTGTTGGTGGGCCCCCGTTTGGCGCCACCCCATAAATTGCTCGCTTAACTGAGCCCTTAGCCCATTTCAAGAGGGTCGATGTCTATGCTGAAACGGATTTTATGGGTTTCCAATTCTTTTAAATAAGACTGCAAAATTTTCAAGGCGGCATGAAGGCTTGGCCTGTCATGGGATTGAAGTAATAGCTGCCCTCTAAAATAGCGGGCCTTTTTCTGCATTAAGGCCGGAGCAGGTCCCAATATGTGTAGGTTTCCGAGTTCTAAGTCTTGCATGTGGTTTTTAATTTGATTGAGGAATTTGAAGACTTCTGTCGAGTGCAATGCCTCAGCTTTTAGTAAGGCTAGATAGCTAAAGGGCGGCCATCCGGCTTGTTCTCTTTCAACTAACAGCTGTTGTGAAAATTCTCGGTAGCCATCTTTCAAAAGAGTGAGCAGTAAAGGATGCTCCGGCTGGTGGGTTTGGATATAAACCTGACCTTTATCTTCCACTCGACCGGCTCTGCCTGCTACTTGCATTAACAATTGCCCGGCTCTTTCAATTGAGCGAAAGTCACTGCTAAATAAGCCATTATCCATGTCGATAATTCCGACCATGGTGACTCCTTCAAAATGATGGCCTTTAGCCAGCATTTGGGTGCCAACGATAATGTCAGCCTCACGTTGGTGAACACTTTTTAAAATCTGATCGAGGCTGCCTTTTTGGCGGGTGCTGTCTTTGTCCAGTCTCAAGACTTTATGCTCAGGAAACAGTTTGACTAGAGCGGTTTCTAGCTGTTCGGTTCCCATTCCTACATGAATCAAATTCTCTGATAGCTTACACTGGGGGCAGGCTTTGACAATTTTATGAGAGCTTCCACAGTGATGGCAGCATAAGTGCAAGGGCTTTTGGTGCAGGGTAAAATAGGCATCACAGTTTTTGCATTGAGCGGTCCAGCCACAAGAGTGGCACATCAATACCGGTGCATAACCCCGACGGTTTAAAAATAACAGGACTTGAGATTTTTTCGCTAAATGCTGTTTTATCGCATCAAGCAAGGGCCTGGAAAGCCCCGCTTGCATAGGCTGCTGACGCATATCGATTAGATGAAAGCTGGGCTGGACAGAAGCTCCTGCTCGGTTTGGCAAGTAATAGTGTTGATAGCGGCTTTTATGAGCGTTGTGCAAAGATTCTAAAGAAGGCGTGGCGGAACCCAATACAACCGGAATATTTTCCATTTTAGACCGCATAATAGCCACATCTCTGGCGGAATATTTAACCCCGTTTTGCTGTTTAAAAGACAGATCATGCTCTTCATCAATGACGATGATTCCTAAATGCGGCATAGGTGTGAATACGGCTGACCGGGTTCCAATGACAATTTTGGCTTCCCCGGTACTTGCTAAATACCAATGCTGGCGCTTTTCAGAATCATTAAGTTTGGAGTGAAGCGCAATAACAGATCGGCCAAATCTTGCTTCAAATCTTTCAATGGTCTGAGGGGTTAAGCCGATCTCAGGGACGAGGATTAAAGCCTGCTTGCCAGCTTTGAGAGCTTTTTCAATCAATTGAAGATAAATTTCAGTTTTACCCGAGCCAGTCACCCCTTCGATTAACTGCACGCAAAACTGATTTTGAGAGGCCAGACAAGCATTCAATACCTCTTGCTGCTCTTTGTTAAGATTCAAATGGGCTTCTGAGAAATTAAGAGGAAGCTCTTTTGCGTATTTTTTCTGACTGCTAAAAGCCTTGCCTTCACAGAGTTGCTTTGGCATAGCTGTGTAAAATACTTCCCCAATAGGGGCCTGGTAATACTCAGCAACCTTATATAAAAGGCGCATAAGCTTTGTGTCGAAAAGAGGCGCTTGATCGATTATCGATAAAATAGGCTTAAGCTTTGTGATTTCATATTCAGTTTTAATATTTTCTGACAAAACAATGCCAACAACTTTACGCCTGCCTAATGAGACCCATAACCTTTTGCCGACCAATTTTTCGCCATCTTCAGTCTTGAGGTAGTCCAAGCCGTTTAAAAAAGGTCCAGGCACTGCGACTCGGATAACTTGCAGATTATTCATAAAACTTATCCCCATACTTTTTCACAAGCTTATCCACAGATTGCTCTGGTTGGCAAATTTTCTACAAAACTGTGGATAAGTTTGTGGGCAAAACTGAAAAACCTGGGAATAGTTAGGGTTTTTTTGGAATATTTATCTAGTCCATCTTGTAAAATATTGTTATAAATCAACAAATTAACCATAATAAGACCTTCGCTATTTTTCTAACCGGTCAGTTCGACCTGTCGACTCTAATGTGAATAAAATTAGGGATGAAATTTGAGCTTTAAGCTTATAGGATAAAAACCAGAGTGTTTTTTTTGTAGGCCTCTCTGAGTTATTAACAGAGCCGCTTCTGGAGTGATCCATAAAAACTCATCCTGTAAATTTCTTCTAAAAAAACTCCACGCTATTCACTGTGTTTATAACAGGATTGTAAGTGATCGTTTACCATTCCCACCGCCTGCATAAAAGCATAGCAGATGGTTGAGCCTACAAATTTAAATCCTCTTTTTTTTAGTTCTTTGCTTAATTGGTCGGAAAGCTCAGTTCTGCTGGGAACCTCACTCATGGTCTCCCACGAATTGCTAATGGGCTTTCCCTCTACAAAGCCCCACAAAAAATCTGAAAAGCTTTGCTGCTCTGTCAGTTTTAAATAGGCCTGTGCGTTAGTGATAGCGCTTTCTATTTTTAAACGATTGCGGATAATGCCGGGGTTTTGTATTAGCTCTTCAATTTTTTTGGAGTCAAATCGGGCTATTTTTTCCGGGTTAAACTGCATAAAAGCCTCGCGATAGGCTTCTCTTTTCTTTAGAACGGTGATCCAGCTTAGTCCAGCTTGAGCTCCCTCCAATATCAAAAACTCAAATAATTTAATGTTGTCAAAAAGAGGTTGGCCCCATTCTTGGTCATGGTAAGCTTCGTAGAGGGGATTTCCCAAGCACCAGGGACAACGAGAGACGGGGCGACCCATTACAACAATGCTAATAGTTGTTGTTCAAGCTTGACGATATCCTGGGCGAATAATCTGATGCCCTCAGCCAGCTTTTCAGTGCCCATCGCATCTTCATTTAACATCCAGCGAAAACGAGGTTCATCAAGTTGAATGCGCTGAATATCCATCGCTTTTGAGTCTTTGACAGACAAACGCTGTGATAAATCGCCTTGGGCCTGTTGCAGTTCAGCAAGTAGATTAGGGCTAATCGTTAAGAAGTCACAGCCAGCCAGCTCTTCAATTTGTCCGATATGGCGAAAGCTTGCTCCCATTACCACGGTAGGGTAGTCAAATTTACGGAAATAATGATAGACCTTGCTTACAAAAACCACGCCGGGGTCTTCATGGGCAGCGTAGTCGCGATTTAAATTCTTTTTATACCAGTCATAAATCCGGCCAACGAAAGGCGAGATCAAGGTAATTCCCGCATCAGCACAGGCTACTGCTTGAGCAAAGTTAAACATTAGAGTCAGGTTGCAGTGAATGCCTTCCTTTTCGAGTTTTTCAGCGGCTTGAATGCCTTCCCAGGTAGAGGCGATTTTAACCAATATCCTTTCACGGCTAATGCCTTGGTTTTCATAAAGTTCAATTAATTCATGGGCTTGTCTGATATTGGCTTCAACATCAAAAGACATTCTGGCATCGACTTCTGTGGAAACTCGTCCCGGAATGAGTTTTAAAATTTCAATACCGAAATTCACGGCAAGCTTATTCATGGCTGCTTTAAGCTGCTGAGACTTGTCATTGGATTGGCGCTTAGCAAATTCAACCGCTTCCGCCACTAAATGCTGATATTCTGGAACCGCAGCAGCTTTTAAAATTAGGCTTGGGTTGGTCGTTGCATCCTGGGGGGAATAGCGTTCTATCGATTTAATATCTCCCGTATCAGCCACTACCGTGGTCATTTTTTTAAGCTGTTCAAGTTTATTTGTCATAAGCTACTCCTTAAGCATAGAGGCCTATCATAGCAAATTTAAAAAATAAAAGAATGGACCCAACTGGGGAATAAGCCATCCGTAATATATAATAAGCTCATAGCGCTAGGGATATTTTATGGAACGTTCTTTCAAGGCAGATTTTTTTCTATTACTCACTACATTGATATGGGGCGGGACTTTTCCGTTAATTGAAAATGCGGTGGCATACATTGACCCTACATGGTTTGTGGCGATTCGGTTTTTGTTTGCGAGCTTGTTTTTATTGCCCTGGATTTTTATCGATTTGCATCGAAGCAATCGAAAGCTGCTGGTAGGGGGGCTTATCTTAGGAGCCATTAACGCCAGCTCTTTTATTTTACAGACCATGGGTTTGAAAACAGTTGATGCGCCGACCACGGCTTTTATAACGAGCACCTATGTCATCATGGTCCCTTTTTTGCTGCCATTATTTAAGCTAGGCAAGGCCAAAAAGCTTGATATATTATGCTCGATGATTTGTTTGGGGGGGCTGTATGCCCTGACAAATTCGCATTGGACCCATTTGTCAGCCGGTGAAATCTTGGTATTAGCCTGTGCTGTTTTTACTGCACTGGGAATTGTCTATCTTCAAAAAATTTCTCGATCTGGCGAAAACTTGCCTTTACTGGCTTTTTATCAAATTTTATTTG
Organism: Gammaproteobacteria bacterium; assembly: GCA_029256015.1. GTDB lineage: Bacteria > Pseudomonadota > Gammaproteobacteria > Francisellales > CACEW01 > JAQSYQ01. Next base: position 12,168 of record JAQSYQ010000009.1, read on the forward strand.
TGGTGCCGATTGCAGGAGCCTTTGCCGTAAAAGCTTCGCCACAGCTTCCCGTTTTAAATCACACTGTAATATTTGCGCTGCTTTATTGCTCGCTGTTTGCTACGGCGATTGCCTTATTTTTGCAAACTACTTTTCAGCGCCAAACCAGCGCGACCCATGCTGCCATTATTTATTCCCTGGAGCCTATATTCGCCAGCCTGTTTGCTTGGGCATTTAATGATGCCCACATCGGCCGAAATATCCTATTTGGAGGCAGCCTGATAATACTGAGCATTATTATGGCTGAAGCTGGTCAGATTTTTCTTAAAATCGATTTTGTTAAGAAATGGCTTAACGCTTTGCTTTAGGAAGCAAAATAGTTAAAAGCATGCTAAAGCCAGCATTGTGGCTTTGATTCTATGCTGGGCTTACATCATTAGCTAAAGAGAGTGGTGGAACCTTTGCTCCCTGCTCTCCTGGTGTTCCGAATGGCGGAGATCCCTGGAGGCCATGTACTACTAATGCTGGTAAATTTGAACGAGCTGTTGTAGAGGCGCCCGTTGATCCTTGAGGAGCTCTTGCTGGTACCTGGGGCAGCGCAGCTTCTTGAGCCGCTCCAGCTGGTGCCTCTGCCCTCGCTGGTTCTTGCACTTGAAGCGCCTGGGCTGCTACTGTTGCTGGCACTTGTGCGGTTGCTTGCTCTTGAGCTGTTCCTGCTGGTATCTGGACTACTTCTGCTTCGGCTATAGTGGCTTGCGTATCCGCTGGGGCTTGTTGTCCTGACAACTCGATGTCACGGGTGCTTGGCAGTTCAGAGGGTAGGGCAGCTCTAATTTCTGTCAGCCATTCCTCGGCTTCTGCTTGTGGATCTTCTGCATTTTTCAAACGCTCCGTTATAGTTTCAATATCAATGACAGAGAGCCTAGAGTCATTTATCATTTCACAGAAAACATAAGCTATAGCATCAAGGGTTGCTTGTTTTTCATAGATATACATCCAAGTGGAATTGGCATTCATTTGCGAACCGATAAGAAAGGCAACAATTTGTAGGAAAATCTGCATTCCTCTTATGGCTTCAAAGCTAAATGTCGTGTCGTCAGGAGAAGGCGTGGATCCCATAATGACCGTGGCAATGGCAGAAAATCCCGAGGATACTATCAAAGTAAGCCAGAGCTTATTTCTAATCCAGCGATCGCTTCGGACATCTCTAATCGTTGCCAAAAGCTCAGTGCTTATTACACGACGTCCCAATATAGGCAAGCTTTGATTACTAAGATAATTAGTCAATGTCCAAAGTACATTGAGCGGAGCTAAAAATAAACAGCCGATGGCTTCAACTAAGTATTTGGCCTCAATAGGAATATCCCCGTAATGGCTGCCAAATATAAAGGTGAGTGCCGCACTGATTTTAGCATGAGCAGAAACAGTATAAATCAAGGCTAAAACTGTCATAGAGATAGGCCAAATTAAGGCTTCCCAACCGCGGGCTTGGTAATCTCTCCCAATATTGACAGCGATTTGCAGAAAGCGGCTGTTGCCTCTTCTCCAATAGTAAAAATGTTCTAAAGCTTGACCATTTAAGATCACCCTTAAAGCCATCATAGCGATACCTAAAGGCCATGCTATGGACGTTGGGACAAAATCTAATGTCTGACCCGGAGCTGTAGCCTTTAATACTAAGGCAAGAAAAATGCTGGCGGGTAATAAGCCAGGCAGCATTAAGGCTAGCCGATTTCTGGCTCCATGCCAGTCAAGGTCGGTTATGTTTTTCCAAGTGTCCCTTCCGGTAAGATAAAATAAAACTGCGTTAATTGCGGCAGCGCAGCCTGTTAGCCAAAGAACACCGACTAATGCGCCTGCTGAGGTGCCAAAATCATCTGAAGCCGAATAAAAGGAGGTAATGGCATAAATAAAGAGAGCTAATGTGGCGGTACCCACTCCAAAGAAAACGGCAGTTCTAGTATAATCCTGGTGAATGGCCTGACTAGCTGGAACAGAGGAATTAGGCAGATTTCCTGCCACTGCCTGAGCGACTGCGGAGGGTTGAGGAGACGCCGTATCTGCTGAGTTGATGCTTCCTAGTAAAGGCTGTTGAGCATTTCCATTAAGATACATCAGTCGCTCCTTGCATAAAATAGCTCCAACTTTTCGATCATGCGTAATCTAGCACAAGTGAATGCTGAAAAGAACTGGGCAATAAATTTATTATCCGTTATCATAGCCCGCAATTCAAATCGAGGATTATTTATGGATCGTCAATATATATTTCAAATGAACAGAGTGGGCAAAGTCGTCCCTCCCAAGAAGGAAATCCTTAAGAATATTTCCCTATCATTTTATGACGGCGCAAAAATTGGAGTGCTTGGCTTAAACGGCTCGGGTAAATCCACTTTGCTTCGGATTATGGCTGGAGTAGACCAGGAATTTATTGGGGAAGCTATCCCCAGAAAAGGCATTAAAATTGGCTATTTGCCTCAAGAACCTCAGCTCGATCCCAATAAAGATGTAAGAGGGAATGTGGAAGAAGCGGTCTCTGAAATCAAAGACATGCTAAAGCGCTTTGATGAGATCTCCATGAAGTTCTGCGAACCCATGTCTGATGATGAGATGAATAAGTTATTGGCAGAACAGGGCGAACTTCAAAATAAAATCGATGCCTGCAATGCCTGGGAAATCGACAGAACTTTAGAAATTGCGGCGGATGCCTTGCGCCTTCCTGCTTGGGACGCTGATGTTAACAAGCTTTCAGGAGGAGAAAAACGCCGAGTGGCTTTATGCCGATTGCTTTTATCTAACCCCGATATGTTATTACTGGATGAGCCTACCAACCACTTGGATGCTGAATCAGTGGCTTGGCTTGAGCGCTTTTTACAGGAGTTTAAAGGAACTGTAGTGGCCATCACCCATGACCGTTATTTCTTAGACAATGTGGCTCAATGGATTTTGGAGCTAGACCGCGGGCATGGTATTCCGTTTGAAGGCAACTATTCTTCCTGGCTTGAGCAAAAAGAGAAACGCTTAGAAATGGAAGAAAAACAACAGTCCGCTCGCCAAAAAGCGATGAAAGAAGAGCTGGAGTGGGTCAGATCGGGCACTAAAGGCCGTCATGCTAAGTCCAAAGCACGTTTGGCAAGGTTTGAAGAGCTGAGCTCTCAGGAATTCCAGGCTCGTAACGAAACTCGTGAGCTTTATATTCCACCCGGACCTCGATTGGGTGAATTGGTATTTGAAATCAAGCACTTAAATAAGAGCTTTGGTGATCGTATGCTTATCGATGATCTGAATATGCTGGTTCCAGCAGGAGCTGTAGTCGGGATTATCGGGCCAAACGGTGCCGGTAAGTCTACCTTCTTTAAAATGCTGATAGATCAAGAGCAGCCTGATTCTGGGGAAATCAAAAAAGGTGAAACAGTCGTATTGTCTTATGTTGACCAAAGTCGTGATACCTTGGACAGCAAAAAAACTGTATGGGAAGAGCTTTCCGACGGCCTGGATATGATCACAGTTGGCAAATATCAGACCCCCTCTCGGGCTTATGTAGGCCGCTTTAACTTCAAAGGTGATGCTCAACAAAAGCATATCGGTGAGCTTTCAGGGGGCGAGAGAAACCGAGTGCATTTAGCCAAGTTGCTGAAAAGCGGCGGTAACGTGCTCTTATTAGACGAACCAACCAACGACCTTGATGTTGAGACACTGCGGGCCCTTGAAGAAGCGATTGAAGCTTTCCCAGGCTGCGTATTTGTGATCTCGCATGATAGATGGTTCCTTGATAGGATTGCGACTCATATTTTAGCGTTTGAGGGCGATAGCCATGTGGAATGGTTTGCCGGTAACTATGCGGACTATGAAGAAGATAAGAAGCGCCGATTAGGTGATCAGGCCGTGGATCCTCATCGGATTAAGTACAAAAAATTAACTCATTGAGTTTTTAGTAGGCTTGCAGCCTGAGCGGCCCTACTTTTTCTCTACAGCAAAAAAAAGTAGGCAAAAAGTGCCGGCCCTGCACAGGCTTCTCCTTGAAAAGGCTTCGCTCAAGCTTAAGTACCGGCACAGTGGAAGTCCATTTCAGTGTGCCTTCAAGCGCCTGTGGCCATGGGCGATAAAAGAAAATCCACCCCAGCCCTCCTTTAGAAAAGGAGGGGGCTAGCTTCTTCCTTTATCAAAGGAACATGCTAGTTCCCCTCTTTGCAAAGAGGGGCTAGGGGAGATTTTCTCTCATTCATTACATGATCCGATCAAATACAAAAAACTGACTCACTAAGGCTTGATGGTTTTAGCTAAATCGTGGGCTTGGACCCTTGCTGCCGAAGAAATTGCTCCCACTGGGCTAGCTACAGCATAAACGGAGCTGACAGGAGCTTTTTTTATAGAATCAAGTTTACCTAACAGTCTTAGACCTGTTTCTGATTCAATAGCAGATCGGCCAATGGCTAGGTAAATAGAGTCTTCGACAAATTGAAGATATTTACTTATGTGCGCTTCAAAGTTTGAAGAAACTGTTAATAAATCATCAAGTAAAGGCGCATATTGGGTTTTTTGCATAGCAGATATTAAGGGTGCTGCCTGTTCTTTTGGGAGAGTGCCGGCAATTTCTTGGCCGTGCTTGTTATTAATTTTTATGGATGAAAGGTGGCTGAGGGAAGGCTGGTCTATTTTTAATGTTGATGTACCAAATTTCAAAGTATGAGTCGTCACGCCACTCTTAATTGCTATTTGATATCCCACTGAAATTTCCTCCATGAAATTACAGAGTATTATACTTGAAATTTTGCTATATAAAAATTCTAACTTTTCTCAGTGGCTCGCAGCATTTTTTCAATTTCGGCTTTAAAGGATTCCAAGTCCTGGAAGCGGCGATAGACTGAAGCAAACCTTACATAGGCTACATCATCCAGCTTTCTCAGCTCATCCATAACCCACTCACCAATTTGATCGGAAAGAATTTCCTTTTCACCGGTAGCACGGATTTTGTGAATAATGTTCATGACTGAGGCATCGATATCAGCAGTACTGACCGGGCGTTTTTCCAAAGCCCTTAGCATACCGTTTCTTAAGCGGTCTTCTTCAAATGAAACCCGAGACTGGTCTCGCTTAATGACTCGAGGCATGATCAACTCTACGGTTTCGTAAGTGGTAAATCTTTCATTACAGTGAGAACAGATACGACGTCTTCTTACCTGATTAACTTCATTAACCAAGCGGGAATCCATCACTTTGGTATCTTCTGCCTGACAAAAAGGGCAATTCATAAAGCTCCTTGACTCAAAATTCCATCCAATTACAGCTTAGTATATACAGGGAATTTTGCACAGATTTTTAATACATTCTGTTTAACCTGCTCTATAGCCTTGGCATCTTGTGCATTTTCTAATAAGTCGGCAATCCAATTAGCTAGTTGCTCCGCTTCTGTTTCTTTAAAGCCGCGAGTGGTAATAGCGGGGCTACCGATTCTTATTCCACTTGTCACAAATGGAGACTGCTTATCTCCGGGAATGGCATTTTTATTAACGGTAATATTGGCAAGACCTAAAACTGCTTCTGCATCTTTGCCTGTAATATTTTTGTCGCTTAAATCCAATAAAATCAAATGGTTATCTGTGCCGTTTGAAACTACTTTAAAGCCTCTTTGCATAAGCACTTCTGCCATTTTTCGGGCATTTTTAATCACTTGGGCTTGATAGGTTTTGAAATCAGGTTGAAGTGCTTCCAAATAAGCAACTGCTTTGGCCGCAATCACATGCATTAACGGGCCGCCTTGAGTTCCTGGGAATATCATAGAGTTAAGTTTTTTCTCAATCTCAGGATTAGCTTTGGCTAAAATCATTCCGCCTCTTGGGCCCCTTAAAGTTTTATGAGTGGTAGTCGTGACTACATCTGCAATGTTAATGGGGCTCGGGTAGACTCCTGCTGCCACTAAACCTGCCACATGGGCCATATCAACAAACAAATAAGCCCCCACTTTATCTGCAATCTCGCGGAACTTTTGCCAGTCTACTACTCGAGAATAAGCGGAAAATCCCGCTATAATCATTTTAGGTTTATGCTCTAAAGCCAGCCTTTCCACTTCAGCGTAGTCAATTAGGCCAGTTTCATGATTGACCCCGTATTGAATGGCATTAAATAACTTCCCTGAGAAGTTTACTTTAGAGCCGTGAGTTAGATGTCCGCCATCGGCCAGGCTCATGCCTAATATGGTATCTCCGGGCTGCAGCAAAGCAAAGTAAGCTGCGGCATTAGCTTGAGAGCCAGAATGAGGCTGCACATTAGCATAGGCTGCACCAAATAATTGTTTGGCACGCTCAATAGCCAACTCTTCGGCAATATCTACGAATTCACAGCCGCCGTAATATCTTTTATGAGGATAACCCTCAGCATATTTATTGGTTAGTTGAGAGCCTTGAGCTTCTAGAACTCGGCGACTTACATAGTTTTCCGAAGCGATTAGCTCGATGTGCTCTTCCTGGCGTCTGTTTTCAGACTCTATGGCCTTGGCAAGTTCTGGGTCAAATGCAGCAATATTGGGTGTGTTGAGGTCCATGAGTATTCTCCTTAAATACATTTTAGATAGTGTAAACCAGTTCGGCTTCTTTAAAAATGGCAAATTTTTAATTTGCTGCATAGGGATGTTTCTTCCTTTTGCTAAGTTCGATGCATGCTCTTAAGCAAATCTTAAGGGTAGTATGTTAATTTATCAGCTGAGATTTTAACCAGAGAGGAGCTCGCGTTTGCCGGGAGCCAGTAAAGTATTAGTTAAAGCAGCTAGAGACCGCAATCTTGCACTAGTTAAGGTTCTGTTGGATGCTGGAGCTGATCCTGATATTTCAACGGAGGATGGGGTCACCGCTTTGCATGTGTCTTGTTTGGTAGGGGAATTGGCCATAGTACAAGCATTGCTAGCCGCTAAAGCAAATCCTAATCTTGTTAATTATGAAGGCTGCACTGCTTTGCATTTGGCTTGTTCTATAGACAGAGCTGATATAGTGCGGGCTTTGCTGCTTGCTGGAGCTGATCCAAATATACAAGATCCACAAGGTAGGGCCCCTTTACATGAAGCTTGTACAGAAGGCAATGCAGAAATAATTAAGGATTTACTAAAAGCCGGTGCTAACCCGCTATTAAGAGCTTGGGAACTAAATTTTTTCAATTTGCTAAAAAAACAAATCCTGATGTTTTCACCGATGAAATTTTATGGGAATTTAAAAAAGAATGGTCTTGGGCTAAACGAGGGCCTTTTTTACAGCTGCGCTATGAAGATGACGAAAGGCGCCGTATTCCTAAAGCTAGAGAGCAAGGCAGACCAGGGGAGTCTGCTTCTGGCGAGTCGTCTTCACCGACGCCTTAAACTTAATCTTTAATTGGCTGGTTCTTATGCCTTATTTATACAAAGAAATACCCCTTGACAAATGCCGTTTTGCGAGGCATTATTGCACGTCAAAATTTAACTCGGCGAATTGATTGGAGTAAGCAGCCTTGGCAAATATTAAATCTGCAAAAAAACGTATTATACAGTCTGAAAAGAACCGTAAGCACAATGCTAGCATGCGTTCTATGATGCGTACCACCATTAAAAAAGTGGTAGTGGCTCTTGACGCTGGCAATAAAGAACAAGCCCAAGAAGCTTATAACGCTATGCAAAAAGTAGTTGACCGTTATGCTGATAAAGGTCTGATTCACAAGAATAAAGCAGCTCGTCATAAGAGCCGCTTGAGCGCAAGAATTAAAGCTTTAAGCGCTTAATTTCAAAGCTTTAAAAGAACCGGCCAAGTGCCGGTTTTTTTTATCAGTATTATACAAAAATAGCTCAAATTAATTTATAAAACCCTATATATTATATATCCTTGGACTTTTGGATAATTGGTCTTGTAAGGAGTCAATATGCTTTTAATTAACTCAGAACAAATGGTTGTAGCAGGGCATAAACAAGAGCTTATAAGTACTTTTCACCAGATTCCAAAAAGAAAAGGCTGTCTTGAATTGGAAATGAACTGTCAGTCATCAGCTACAGCCCTAGCTTTATTTGTGTCTGCATTGTATGAGGTTCTCAGAGATAAAAAGATAGATAGCCCAGTTAAGGTCTATGTAAAGCAGGAAGGACCACTTAGGATCGGTGATTTCGAAAAAGAATTTAGCAGAGTGTTGAGCAAGGAACAAAACGAATTAGTAGGGATCTCTGTAGGAAAGCCTAATAAATTTGTATTTGGTATGCAAATCATTTTACAGCAGTCTAAGCTAAAGAATATTCCCACTAATTCTCCCTATTCAGTGAGTGCCTCAAGTGCCTCAAGTGCTACCATAGAGCCCATGGACTTGGAGACGCCAAGCAAAAATAAATCCGCCGGCTATAATTCTTCACTATTTGCTAACGCCTTGACATTATTTTGCTCATGTTTTAGTAAATATAGTAGGCTTCGTGAAGAGAGTGAAAAGCCTTTTATTGGTAACCCTAAATAAGAGACCTATGACTTCAGTCAATTTTCAACTCGAAGTTCTCTCTTGGTTTGACCAATATGGTCGCAAAGATTTGCCATGGCAAAAAAATATTAATGCCTACCGAGTTTGGGTATCTGAAATTATGCTGCAACAGACCCAGGTTAGCACCGTGATTCCTTATTTTGAACGATTTATGCGGCGATTCCCTGCTATTCAAGACTTGGCTAAAGCTGATATTGATGAAGTTTTGCAGCATTGGGCAGGTTTGGGTTATTACGCCAGAGGGAGAAATTTACATAAAGCTGCCAAAATCATAGTAGAACAATATCAAGGCCAATTCCCGCAAGATTTAGAATCCGTCAGCAGCTTGCCCGGCATTGGTCGGTCCACTGCCAGCGCTATTTTAGCGATTGCTAATAATCAAGCTTTGCCTATTTTGGACGGCAATGTGAAAAGGGTCTTAGCAAGATTTGCAGGAGTTAAAGGTTGGCCTGGGGAAAAAAAGGTGGAAGCTAGGCTTTGGCACATTGCTGAAGAGTTGATGCCTTATACAAGAACGGCTGATTACACTCAAGCCATGATGGACCTTGGGGCAACGACCTGCACCCGAACTAAGCCTTTATGCAGTTTGTGCCCAATTAAAGCAGGCTGCCATGCTTTTAAAACCCACAGCATTGCTGAATACCCCGGCAAAAAACCTGCCAAAGCCTACCCACAAAAATCGGCTTATTGCATGCTGCTAAGCTGGGATAATCAGATTTTGCTGGAAAAGCGCCCCAACAAAGGTATCTGGGGCGGCCTATGGGTACCGCCTTTTTTTGATTCTATGCTTGAGCTTGAAGAGTGGCTTAGCCAAAATGGCTTAACTTTAAATAAAAAGCTTCATAGTACTCGTAGCCATAAATTTACTCATTACGAGCTTTTATACACCCCAGTACTGATAGAATTACAGGAAAGCGCTGATCATCTTTCAGGAAGCTGGTATGATAGTGGCTCATTGGCCCAAATAGGTCTGCCGGCCCCGATTAAAACCTTATTAAGAGAACATTATGAGCAGAATGATTTATTGCAAAAAGCTTGATAAGCAAGCAGAAGGCTTAGATTTTCCTCCCTACCCCGGCGAACTAGGCAAAAAAATCCATGAACATATTTCAAAAGAAGCCTGGGGCATGTGGCTTAATCATCAAACCATGCTAATTAATGAATATCGCCTGAATATGCTTGACCCACAAGCCAGAGACTTTTTGAAAAAAGAGATGGAAAAATTTCTGTTCGGGGAAGGCTCTGAAAAACCGGCGGGTTATGTTCCAACTGAATAAATAGATTTATTGATCACAGCAAATTTATTTGTTATTTTGATCAAATAGCATAAAAAAGATCTAAACAATGTCTCAATTACCGCAGAACATAGCTAGTCTTAGCCAAGCAGTTTTAACTGCTGCGGTATCCTATTGGTATTATTTTACTCCTCGAGCGACCTGCCTAGCCTAGGCCCCATCCATTTATTACGCTCACGCCCCCTAGGTTAGGGGTATTTAGGCGTGAGAAAAACATATAAACCAAATGGATAAAAAATTGAAGGAGCAAAATCATGCCATTATATGCCTATCAAGCAATTCCTATTACGCTTGACCACCTGGATACTATTGAGAAGTTAGCTATAGCGCTAATATTAACGATACGCAAAGCGAGAAATACTGCTGAAGCAGAGCATGCGTGCATAGTAAAAGCCTTGAAAGACTACTTGAGATCTCTTCCATTAGAAATATTCGGCACTCATACCTCCAAAGCTAAGCAGCTTCTAGAAGAAAGTAAAGTACGGCTTTTAAAAAGAGGTGAAATCCGTGAGTATGTTCGGCAAAGGGAAGCGATGGGGCGTCCTATCGATAAAAGCTATGATGGGAGATTCCATTTTTATGTAGTAGCCCCTTTAGATCATCCAGCTGTTGGCAGAGAGCTTGCAAGACGCTACGCTGAAGAAGCACAGCGGCAACAAATTGTTGCTGCTCAGCTTCCAGTAAGGGCTGCGATGCAAAGCAGAGGCGAGATAGAGTTAACTTCTATCAGGCGTGCAGGCGCATAGTAGCTATTATTAAGCCAGGTTGATAACATTAATCTGGCTTATTTTTTAAATTTAATCCGCTCTGTGCAATATTGCTTGACGCCGAGCCTTGAATCCTATTTAATAAGCCCGCTGGTCTGGTAGCTCAGTCGGTAGAGCAGAGGATTGAAAATCCTTGTGTCGACAGTTCGATTCTGTCCCGGAATCCTTCGCGACGTTAGTTCGATCCCGGCGCCATTTTGCAGTATACTTCAATAAAAAACGCCTTGCTTGGATTTTCAATCCGTGAGGATGTTTAAATCCTTCGCGACGTTAGTTCGATCCCGGTGCCATTTTGCAGTAAACTTCAATAAAAAAACGCCTTGCTTGGATTTTCAATCCGTGAGGATGTTTAAATCCTTCGCGACGTTAGTTCGATCCCGACGTCATTTTGCAGTAAACTTCAGTAAAAAACGCCTTATTTGGGGTATTAATCTCTAAGGCGTGAACTATTCGCGAGCTTAGTTCAGTTCTATCCCGCAATTAATAAGGGGCTGGTGAGGAAGTGGCCGCTCCCGCTCCTCCCATCGCAGAGGAAAGGGGTAGGGCAGTTTTTGGTTTAACCTCATCAAGGCATGCTAAGTAAGAAGTATATTTAGCTCTAGCTTTTTCTGTCATCTTGGGGTCTCTCATTCTTTTTTCAATTTCTGCTTTGATAGACCCAGCAAGAGGTCCACTTTTATCAAGTAGGCTAAGGCAGGTTTTGATTGTATCTGAAGGCAAATCGAGTAACTCTTTTATCATTGTTTGATCCATCACATAAGATTCTCGCTTGCTTCCATCATAACAATCAGTAGTTTTTACAAATCTAACAAGATGCTCCAAAGCTTTAAGATTGGCTGGCAAAAGCGCTTTTTTATCTTCGCTCAATTCATGGTAAGCAGTAATCAAAAACTCATAAGCTTTTAAATCAGGGATAATTTTATTTAAAGCATTTAATAATGCCTTACTTTCTTCTGCATTAGCGGTGTTCAGTTTCTGCATCCAGGCTTTTGTTAAAGTTTTGTTGCTGTCATCATTTAAATAGCAACGCATACGGAGTTTCAAAAACCTGCTGGGAAACTTGCTTAAATTATCAAGAGCGAAGTCAGACATATGAATATTTCCAACATGCGGAACCATCTTTTGAAACTTCTCAAGGCTGATTCTGTCGTCGTTTAGTAAATTAGAAGTTAAGCTTTTATCATAGGTTTTGGCGATAAGAAAAAGCCTTTCCACCCAAGTATCTATGTCACCGCAGGCTGTATCTACAATCTTATTGATGATCACCTTGATTATGTCATCAGCTAGGAGTCTTACCGTATCATTATGGCGTTTTATTGTTACTTCTAAAGCTCTGGAGTCTAGCTTAGCAAGATCTGGAGCAGTTAGTTTTGGTTTGGCTGCTTCTGCAGACATTGCTTCTTGTTTAGGCGGTAAATAGGGACCAAATGCTTTTTCGATAAGCTCAACAGTCAGCAGTTTTTTGTGATGTAACAGACCAAAAATGGCTTCGACCACATCAGCTTTTTGATGCATGCTAAGAGAGATTTCTATCGCCTGAACAAAGCGGTCAAGCTTCCATTCTTCATAGAGTTTATTTAGAGGCTGTTCTTTATCATTGCCGACAAGACGCACCTTTTCATTGTGATAGCTGCCTCTAAAGTTTCTTTTATCCAATATATCAAGTATTACTGAGTCTAGGTTAGCATCTCCTTTGAGCTGCATAGTAGCTAAATCTTTTTTTGCTAAGCCTGGGACAGCTTCAGCAGCTGCTTTATAGCTTGGGAGGGTAAAAACTTCATCAAGCTCATCATCACTGAGGGAGTAGGTAGAAATCCCTAGCTTATCCTGCATCATTCTTTTAAAGCCATCATAATATCCGCTAGTATAGCCGTAGGACATAGCAATCTCCCGTTAGTTAGAATAAGTGATCGAGTATACAGGAAAACTCCAGGTTAAATCTATATGACTATTATGCAGACATTTGTCGAAACCACACTCTATGCTGAATTTGGAAGCTTTATTTCCCAGCCTAACAAGACTTGCTTAAAGATCATTGATGCTCTGCTTCATCATGCAGGTCGTATATTTTCCCAAGCTTCTGATTAACGGCTTCCGCTGCACTTGGGTTTATGCTACACATGGCATTTCCTTTTCTCATTTTGAGCTCGCAAAGCATTTGAAAACGGCGGTGAAAAATATCAGCTTCTTTTGCAAGATTGCGAATAAGCGCTTGATGAGCTTGTGCGTCTGGGTTTTTGCTACTGCTATAGGCTTCTGGATGCCGCTGCACCGCAAATTGTGGCGCATCATAAGCGGATTCAACAGCCCCTACTGTATTGCTTACTGCACTTCAGCCGACAACTGCTTATAGTGCTTCGGGTCCTACCCCTTAAAGCTTGTAAACCCAGCATTAATTCTTTAAAGTAGGTCTGTTTTTAATTGAGCAGACCTATGCAGCAATTTATTGAAACTACACTCAATACCGAATTCGGGACCTTTATTTTCCGGGTATACCAAGACTCTCCTGGAAAAGAAACCATTGCTTTGTATTCAGAAAAGCTGGACCCCACTCAGGCCCCCTTGGTTAGAGTTCATAGTGAATGCATCACGGGAGACACTTTTGGCAGCAGGAGATGTGATTGCGGTCCTCAACTCAATAAAGCCTTAGAAGACATCAGTAAAGATGGCAATGGCATTTTAATTTACTTGAGACAGGAAGGCCGCGGCATAGGGCTTTTTGAAAAAGTTAAAGCTTATCAGCTTCAAGATCAAGGCTATGATACCTATGAGGCTAATGTGATGTTGGGTCATCTTCCCGATGCAAGGACCTATGAAACCGCTAAAGCAGTCTTGGATGATTTTAAAGTCGAACGAATCCGATTATTGACCAATAATCCCTCGAAAATTTCAGAGATCGAACAAGCTGGAATTGAAGTTGCCGAAAGAATCCCCTTGCTGATCTCAGCGAATCCCCACAATACTCACTATCTTTTATCCAAAAAAACGAAGTTTAACCACCTTTTTTAAAATCGCAGAAGTTTGCTTCTTCAGTTTGCTTGTATATTTCCCTATGCTTTTAACAGCAATAGGTGAAAATTTAGCTACAATCCAGGTATAATAGCTTTTTTTGGCTACAAGGCATGGCATATGAAGCGCAATTACGACAAGAAAAAAGATCAGGACGGTAATGTTTACTATGAAGTTAAACCGGCCGGCTATAACTTATTGCGTAGCCCCACTTTAAACAAAGGCTCGGCTTTCCCTGCTGAGGAAAGGGAAGCTTTTGGCCTTGTCGGTTTATTGCCACCTTGCGAGAGCGATATCGAGACTCAGATCAAGCGCACCTATCAAACCTTTTTAAGCAAACATAACGATATCGAAAAACATATTTACCTTCGCGGCGTGCAGGATTCCAACGAAACCTTATTTTACGCAGTGGTGAACCGCTACATTACCGAGATGATGCCGATTGTTTACACTCCTGTTGTCGGCATGGCTTGCCAAAAATTTAGTCATATTTACCGATATCCTCGAGGTCTGTATTTAGCCTATCCTTACCGCAATAGAATCGATGAAATCTTAGCCGACGAATGGTTTGATCGAGTTGAAGTGATAGTGGTATCAGACGGCGAGCGCATTTTAGGCTTAGGAGATCAAGGCGTAGGAGGCATGGGCATCCCGATCGGTAAGTTATCACTTTATACCGCCTGTGCGGGAATCGATCCTGTCACTACTTTACCCATTTTGCTGGATACAGGAACCAATAACGTGGACTTGCTTGAAGACCCTCTTTATATGGGCTGGCGCCATGAAAGGGTCAGAGGCAAGGAATACGACGAATTTGTTGAGATGTTTGTCAAAGCGGTCAAAAAGCGCTGGCCGCATGTGTTGCTGCAATGGGAAGACTTTGCCCAAATTAATGCCAATCCGATTTTAGCCAGATACAAAGACCAACTTTGCACCTTTAACGATGATATTCAAGGCACTGCCTCGGTTGCCGCGGGTACGCTTTTAGCCGCCATGCGAGTCACCGGGACCTCACTCAAAGACCAAAGGATTTGTTTGTTCGGAGCAGGCTCCGCTGGATGTGGCATTAGTGAGCTATTGGTCCATATTTTGATGGAAGAAGGCTTGTCTGAAACTGAAGCAAGGTCTCGTTTTTATTTGGTGGACCGCAATGGCTTATTGATTGAGGGCATGCAAGATTTGCAATCTTTCCAAGAACCTTTTAAACAAGCTCGCAGCAAAATAGCCGACTGGCAATGTGACGATAAAAACATGATTAGCCTAATGGATGTGGTTAAAAACGCGCATCCTACCGTGTTGATTGGAGTATCAGGCCAGGCTGGTTTATTTAGCGAAGAAATAGTGCGTGAGATGGCTACACATTGCAAACGTCCCATTATCTTCCCGCTCTCTAACCCCACAAGTAAAGCCGAAGCCACTCCCGCAGATCTTTTAAAGTGGACAGAGGGTAGGGCTTTAGTTGGCACAGGCAGCCCATTTCCCGATGTCATGAAAAACGGCAAAGCTTGTAGAGTTGACCAAACCAACAACGCCTATATTTTCCCAGGATTAGGGCTGGCAGCGGTGGCAGCGAAGTTGCCGAAAATTTCCAATGAAATGTTTATGACTGCAGCCAAGGCTTTAGCTGACTGCTCTCCTGCTAAAAACAATCCAGAGGCTAATCTTTTGCCTCCTTTGACCGATATCCGCGAGATTTCCATGAGGATTGCTTTGGCCGTATTGAAACAAGCCATCAAAGAAGGGCATCTAGCAGAGGTTTCAGATGAAGCCATGCTTCACATGTTACTTGAGAAAATGTGGAGACCTGAGTACATATCGTATAAAAGAGTGAAAGCTTAAAATCCCTCCTAGCCTCCCTTTATTAAAGGGAGGAATACACATAAGTCCCCTCCTTTTTTAAAGGACCTAGGGTGGATTTCTCGCAGACAAAGCCTATGCCCTGCAATCATCTGATTGATAAAGGCCTGCAGCTATCTCATCTGATCGGTCAAAAACAGCCATTATGGTGCTTCCTCGATCTTGTGAATGAGAAACCGCTGCGTGATGATCAGCGGTTTTAATGATTAATGAGCTGGTGCAATGCTGTCACTTGCTGAGGCAGCGCCACCTGTTGTGGCTTGCGCGAAGAAAGCCGAAGAGATTCCTCCCTCGCTATGGCTTGCGGCCTCTCCTGCTCCTCCTTGTGCCAAAGGTTTGGCAACTTGCCTAATTTCAATGTTCTTATTAAGAATATGACATAAAGACAGCATGGCTAAAGAGCAGCAGATATTACGCGGAATTTTTTCCTCATTATAAGTCAGCTCTGGCAGCTTTTTGTAAATATCGCTTATATGCTGTTTTTTATCCTCCGAATATTCGCTAACTATCCGATTGATGACAGCAAACTTGGCATTATGGCTTTCCCACATAAATGGTTTATTTTCAGTTATTGCACAAAGAAGTTGTAAAAATAGAACCTGTTCATCAAGTGTTAGATAAACTTTATCTATAAAATCAGAAACTTTGGCCCAGAACTGCGTGTCATCCATAGTTGCCAATTCTTTAAATTTACTGATAACTCCCTCGACAGTGATCTCTTCTTTATCACTCACTTCGCTGCCTTCTATCATGGTAGGAAGAGCCAAGAACATATGGTTATCTTGGTGGTATGCCAACGCCCCATATATACCTCCTAGTATGGTTGCGATGGAAGCAGCCACGCCCAGAAATCCACACATGATTTTCATTCGCTTGGCAAAAACACTGGGTTCATTAGCGGTTTCTCTATTGAGAAAGCTGTTTAAACTCTGCAGTGTAGAGTTCAACTCTCTGTTCTGGATCTCAATCTGAAAAAATTCAACATGCCTACTAGGATCAATAGGTAATTGCACTATTGTCCGTACTTCAGTAGCAAGTTGCTCTCTAGATCGGGGCTCTCTCCCAGGTTCACTCCTTTCTGGCCTACGACTGTCTCTATGTATAAATTCTACTATACGCTCATTAAGTTCTCTTATTCGCTGTTCACGCCCTTCCCCATGTGATGGATCCACTGGATGATGCGGCTCAGGGTGTGGGTGCGGTCCTGGATGTGGGTGTGGCTCAGGATGGTGTGGCCCAGGATGGTGTGGGTCTGGGTGGTGTGGCCCGGGATGGTGTGGGCCTCCTGACCCGCCATGAGGTAAACCTTTATGCATAAAACCTCCTATTAAGTTAACTTTTGTTGAATCTTATTGTTTTAGCAAAATTTACAGCGCCAAATGAGAAACAGGGCTCCCGCTTTAGAGCATAGGCCAACGAAAACATTCAAGGGGCAGGTGAAGCGCTTGAGCTTTTTCCTGCAGCAGTGCTTCTATGGGCTTCTGCAAATGCACTTGTTACAGCGCCTGAGCTGCTTATGCTGGGGCCAGCTGGCGGCTCTTTATAGCTTTTATCTTCAACCGAGCTTGGAAAAGCTTGAGAATCCTTAAGCTTGGCCGGAAATTGAATGAGCCTTTTTTCGGCTGGTTTACGGCCCTCTTCTTCACCATACTGGCGATATATTAGGATAAAGCTTATTCTTGTAGGGTCAACTGGCATGGGTATATCTGTTAGCGTTGGGTTTTTACCCTGTATCTTTACCCACTCAGTCCACCTTATACCTGTATCCTGAGGTTGTTGCACTGTTTCACTTGAGCGATTTCCTATTACATTTCTGTAAGATATGCCGTAACGAACATACCTGGTATCCGGCTTGCTAAGTGCTTCTGACTTAGCCCAATCGATAACAACAGCAGTAGCCGGTATGGGTGGGTATAAACGATCTTTCCATTCATCGATATGCTTATCCCATTCTTGAGTCGGCTTTAAGCACTGCTCCAGCAATTCTTCGGTTTCTTTCTGTTTAATAGGCCGATAAGCTTTATAATCTTGGTCACGAAGTGCATTTCGATGGTACCAAGTTATGTCAAAAATTCTAAAGCTAAGATCATGCAATACTAAGTGGCGATGAGGGCTGTCATCTTCTGCTCGATCAACAAATGTGGACCCATACCATCTCTCTGTTCCAAATGTTTCAATAGCATTAAAGCAAGAATCGCCGCCCCGAATGTCACGAAATCCATGGCCTAGTTCTTTTATTTTTTTTGACTCAATCAAAAATTTAAATTGGCCCTTAGTAATCACTTGTCTCAATGCATATTGGTAGGGATTAGCAAATCTAAAATGTGCTATTTGATGATCAAAGCGGAATCTATCAGGTTTTCTAAAACTTGCACTATTTCCCATGCCTTGAGTCATCTTTAGCTCTGAGCCATGGATTTCGATATCATCATGTATAATCTGAATAGAATTCATACGACGGTTGATAATATTTTTTTTGATGAAATTAAGACGCTCCTGAAACCGCTTTTTATCTGCCTTTAAATTTATTAACTCCATGGCTGCCATAGTCGGTCTTTCAATAAATGCTTCAGAGCTGTTAATTAATTCATAAGACTCTACAAAAGCCCATAGCTCTACAGCTAGCTTTCTACAAACTAGATATAATGTCATAGCACAAATGAGCAAATCAAATTTACGAATAGCTAAGTCATAAGCATTTTTGCTTACGTATATGGGCTTTTCCGGCTCGCCAAACACAAGATCAGCATCAGTTGCAAGTGCTCCGATAACATCGTTAAGTTTTGATAGATTGTCTTTTATTTCTGCGAATACGCCAGAGTTATCCTTAGTTTCCCCTGCTCTGACAAAGACATGGCCTGCAATTTTATTATATTGTAGATTTACGTTGTCTCTCATTTGGTCAAATTCTTCGCTGGTTTTATCTCTCCACTCTTGGACAGCATTAAATTTGTCTTTTAGCGTTTCATATTTGTGCTCTTTCGCAAGAAAAGCTATAGCCTTGTATAATTCATTCCATGGGTCGATGCCATAGTCTGGTTTTGGCATAAGATATGCTTCAATAAGAGTAATCCCTGCGGCTAAAAAAGGGGCTCCTGGGAAAGCCCAGACTAAATCTCTGGCGAGGCTTATACCAATTTGCCAATTGACTATTTCTTCATGTTTACCTTTCGATAAAATAGAGCTACTGCCAGCTCCGCCATGCGCCGTGGAAGTATGGCTTACTATCTCACCATGCATTTGAGTTTTCCCTTTGATTAGCTAAGTAAAACTTACCGAAAATAAAATCTTAGTCAATATCTATATTGAGTTAATTCTGAGCAAAGCTTATCTAATCTTTTTTCGCAGACAAAGCCTGTGCCTGGAGTTGGTCAACCTCAAGAACTAAAGTGGTCTGATTGATAAAGGCCTGTAGTAAACGCATTTGATCGGTTAGTAATAGTCTTTTTGAATCATTGGGTTTAATACCGATTACCCCTAAAGTCCCTTTAGAGCCTGTTAGAGGCAGATACAGCGCTTCGGCGAATGGCAAGGTTTGAGTGCCAAGTCCTGCTGTTTGCCCCATATCATAAACCCATTGAGCCACGCTCTGCTCTTTGGGGCTTAATTCATGGTTTAAAATAGGGTGGCTGGCGATAATGATTAATTTTGAATGTTCAGGCAATAGAGCAATCACTTGGCCATCAAAAACGGAAGCGATATGCATGGTGGCAATTTGAAGCAGCTGTTGAATTCCACGGTGGCTCGCTAATTGGCGGCTTAAAGCATGCAAGGCGGTAATTCTTTGTTCTCTTAATCTCGCTCTTTCAGCTTGTTGGCGAATCAAAATGGTGAGATGGCTAATGAGTAATCCTACCAAAAGCATGACAGCTAATGTGAATAAATACTGGGTGTCTCCAATTGCGAAACTAAACCTGGGCTCAACAAAGAAAAAGTCAAACAGCAGCACGCTTAAAACCGAAGCTAGAGTCGATGGGCCACGACGGCCAAAGCCTGCCACAATCACGACTCCAAGCAAATAGAGCATCACCATATTGGATAGTTCCAAAAAGGGTGACATAAAATAACCCGCTACGGAAAGAACACTGACTATAACGGTGGCAAATAGGTAGGTGGACCAGGCGGTGGTTCGTTTTAAAGAACGACGATGTTTAACATCGGCCAGCTCAGGGGAATCTGCCCTTATCACATAAATATCAATTTCACCGCTTCGACGAATCAGCTGATCGGTCAGGCTGCCTCTAAACAAGTTTTTCCAATGCGGCTTGATATGTTTGCTGATCATAATCTTGGTGACATTGCGGGAGCGAGCCAGGTCTAGAATTTCCTCAACCAGGTCTTCTCCCGTTAACACAATAGCTTCACCACCAAGCTGTTCGGCCAGTTTTAAGTTTTGGTTAGCACTGTTTTTTTGAGCGTCAGTTAAGTGCAGTTTAGGGGATTCAACATAGACCGCGAACCATTCTGCATGAAGATAGGAAGCCATTCTTTTGGCTGCTCTCACCAATTTAGCTGAGCCTGAGCCTGGGCCGATACAGACCAACAGCCTTTCACTTGTTGGCCAGGTTTCGGTAATCGCTTGGCTTTTACGATGAGATAAGACTTGGGCGTTAACCTGTTCCGCCATTACCCTTAAAGCCAGCTCTCTTAGCGCGGTTAAATTGCCTTTCCTAAAAAAGTGCTGTTTGGCTAAAACAGCCTGATCTTTAATATAAACCTTACCCTCTTCAAGACGCTTGAGTAAGTCATCCGGTGGCAAGTCCACCAGCTCAATTTTATCCGCTTCTTCTATAGCGGAATCCGGCACGGTTTCTCTAATGCGGATACCGGTAATTTGATTGACTATGTCATTGAGGCTTTCTAAGTGCTGAATATTTAAAGTGGTATAAACATCGATCCCGCAGTCCAAAAGTTCTTTAATATCTTGCCATCTTTTGGTGTGCCTTGAGCCTGGGACATTGGTGTGGGCCATCTCGTCAATTAAGATTAGCTCAGGATGTCGCTCAAGCGCGGTATCTATATCAAATTCTTCTAAGAGCTTGCTTTGGTATTCAATTTTCTTTCTAGGTAAAACCTCTAGGCCTTCCAACATTTCAGCCGTTTCTTGGCGGCCATGAGTTTCGGCTATCCCCACCAATACCTTGGTTCCATCTTCTTGGCGGGCCATCGCTTCTTGCAGCATGCTGTAGGTTTTCCCTACCCCAGGGGCCGCGCCTAAAAAGATTTTAAGTTTGCCTGGTTTGGCTTCTCGGTTTTCTTCCTGAATTTGCGCAAGCAGTGCTTCAGGAGTGAGCCGCTTTTCAGTCATTTGACTTGATCCAGTGCTAGGTTAAGCTCTAAAACATTCACTCTGGGCTCTCCCAAAATCCCTAATTGTCGAGATTCAATATGCGACTGAATTAAGTTATCCACGGTTGCCATAGGCAAGTTGCGCGCTTTGGCGATTCTTGGAGCCTGATAAAAAGCCGCAGCTATGCTAATGTCAGGATCCAAGCCGCTTCCAGATTCTGTGACAAGATCAATGGGCACAAGGCCATCGGCATTAGGATCGGCTTGCTTTAAAGCAATAAGGCGGTTTTTAACGCTTGAAATAAGAGCTGGATTAGTGGGGCCTAAATTAGAGGCGGCGGATGAGGCGGCATTATAAGGAAAAGGCTCGGTTGCCGAAGGTCTTCCCCAAAAATACTTGGGACTATCAAAATGCTGGCCAATTAAGCTTGAGCCAATGACTTTACCGTTTTGCGTAATCAAGCTGCCATTGGCTTTACCTGAGAAAAGAGTTTGGCCAATTCCTGTGATCAATAAAGGGTAAAGAACCCCGGTTAATACAGTAAGCAAAACCAATAAGCTTAAACCGATGCGTAGTTGTTTCAGTAATACGTTCAACATTAGAACCACCCCAAAGCATGTAAAATCATATCGATTAATTTAATGGCGATAAAAGGCACGATGAGTCCGGTTAATCCATAAAATAAAGCATTGCGGCGTAACAATTGCACCGCCGGAACGTGGCTGTATTTAACGCCTCTTAGAGCCAATGGAATTAAAAACACAATGACCAAAGCGTTGAAGATGACAGCAGACAATACCGCGCTTTGAGGGGTGGAAAGGTGCATAATATTAAGCTTGTTAAGCACAGGATAAGTGCTGGCAAAAGCTGCCGGAATAATCGCGAAATATTTGGCTAAGTCATTGGTAATACTAAAGGTCGTTAAAGAGCCTCGGGTCATCAACAACTGTTTACCGATCTCAACGATTTCAATCAGCTTGGTTGGGTTGGAGTCTAGATCCACCATGTTGCCGGCTTCTTTAGCAGCCTGGGTCCCTGTGTTCATAGCAAGGGCTACATCGGCTTGAGCTAAAGCGGGGGCGTCGTTGGTACCATCTCCAGTCATCGCTACTAAGCGGCCTTCAGCTTGTAGCCTTCTTATACACTTTAATTTATCTTCAGGGGTGGCATTGGCTAAGAAGTCATCTACTCCCGCTTCAGCGGCAATAGAGGCTGCAGTTAGGGTATTATCCCCAGTAATCATAATGGTTTTAATGCCCATTTTTCGAAGGTCGGCAAAGCGTTCTCTAATCCCGCCTTTAACGATATCTTTTAATCTAATGACCCCCAAAACGGTAGCGTTTTCAGTGACCACTAAAGGCGTGCCGCCTTGGCGAGAAATTTCATCGACCAAATGGCGAACGTTGGCAGGAAAAGACCCACCTTGATCATTGATATAGGACTCGATAGCCGGAGCCGCTCCTTTTCTAATTTGGCGATTAGGAAGGTCTACTCCGCTCATTCTAGTTTGAGCAGTAAAGGGTACAAAGGTAGCCTTTAACTCGTGAATGTCACGGCCTCTTAGGCCGTATTTTTCTTTTGCCAAAACTACAATACTACGCCCCTCGGGAGTCTCGTCGGCAAGAGAAGACAGTTGAGCTGCATCGGCTAAAGCTTGGATATCAACTTCTTCAGCCGGAACGAACTCGGTGGCCTGGCGGTTTCCTAAAGTGATGGTTCCGGTTTTATCCAAGAGCAATACGTCCACATCTCCAGCCGCTTCAATGGCTCGGCCTGAGACTGCAATCACATTGGCTTGGATCATTCTGTCCATGCCGGCAATTCCGATGGCAGATAATAGTCCCCCGATAGTAGTCGGGGCCAAGCAAACAAATAAGGCGATAACAATAGGAAGGCTAATGACAGTCCCTTGGCCGGCTGCATCCACGCTATAAATCGAAAAGGGCAGCAAGGTTACACAGACCAGTAAAAAAATAATGGTCAGGGTGGCCAATAGAATATTTAAAGCAATTTCATTCGGGGTTTTTTGACGCTGAGCGCCTTCAACCAAAGAGATCATATGATCTAAAAAGCTTTCACCCGGATTGGTGCTGATTCGAATAACTAGCCAGTCTGATAGAACTTGAGTGCCGCCAGTGACAGCGCTTCTGTCCCCACCGCTTTCACGAATAACCGGGGCACTTTCGCCGGTAATGGCGCTTTCATTAACCGAGGCAATACCTTCTATTACTTCTCCGTCTCCCGGGATAAAATCGCCTGCTTCCACTAATACAATGTCACCTATTCGCAGATTAGCAGAGGCAGTTAGGGTAACTTTACTGTTTCTGTCCTCAGAGGCTAATTTTTTGGCTTGAAGCTCGCGCTTGGCCTTTCTTAAAGTATCAGCTTGGGCTTTGCCTCTTCCTTCTGCCATCGCTTCAGCAAAGTTGGAAAAAAGCACGGTAAACCATAGCCACAGCGTGATGGCTAATACAAATCCAGTAGAGCCATGGTGGGGACGAAATATAGAATCGATAGCTAAAAATGAGCACAGAATGCAGCCCACATAGACGGTAAACATGACCGGGTTTTGCAATTGACGGCGTGGTGAAAGCTTTTTAAAAGCCTGGATAACCGCCGGAAAGATGATTTTGCTGTCGAATAATTTAGGTTTATTTGATTTAGTGTTCATAGGGTTCTCGATTTATTTGCCTAGCATCATGAGTTGTTCAACGATCGGCCCAAGCGCCAAGGATGGCAAAAAGGTCAATGCTCCCACGATCATAATGATGACAACTAATAGCCCCACAAAAAATACCGTATCGGTGGGCAAAGTTCCCGAGCTGGGGGGAGTAATTTTTTTCTTGGCCAAAGAGCCGGCAATCACCAATACCGGAATAATGATCCAGTAACGGCCAATCAGCATGGCAAGACTTCCTAAGACATTGTAGAAAGGAATGTCAGCGCTAAGCCCTGCAAAAGCACTTCCGTTATTATTCACCATAGAAGTGAATGCGTATAAAATTTCGCTAAACCCATGCGCTCCTGGATTACCTAAAACGGAACGGCCTATTTGAGTTGATACGCCAATTGCCGTCATAAGCAAAACCGTGCAGGGCATAACAAGCAAAGCGACCGAGGCCATTTTCATTTCAAAGGGCTCGATTTTCTTACCCAAATACTCCGGAGTCCTGCCCACCATTAGGCCTGCGACAAATACGGTGAGAATTACCATAATCAGCATACCGTAAAGCCCGGAACCTGCTCCACCGAAGATAATTTCTCCTAACTGCATGAGCCACATTGAAACCAAACCGCCTATTGGGGTCAGAGAATCCATTGAAGCATTGGTTGAACCATTAGAAGCGGCGGAAGTAGCAGAAGCCCAAATAGAAGAGTCTGTTATCCCAAATCGGGTTTCCTTGCCTTCCATATTGCCACCCGCGATACCCATATGAGTAAAGGCAGGGTTTCCGGCATGCTCGGCTGAAATGCCTATCAACATAAAGGGAATAAAAATAATGAGCATAGCAATTAAAATGGCCCAGCCTTGTTTGGTATCGCCTACCATACAGCCAAAGGTATAGCAGAGCGCAGCGGGTATTAGTAATATCGCCAGCATTTCAAGGAAGTTGCTAATTGGAGTGGGGTTTTCATAAGGGTGAGCTGAATTGGCGTTAAAATAGCCGCCGCCGTTAGTGCCCAGTTGCTTGATGGCAACCTGAGAAGCTACCGGCCCTTGAGGAAGGCTTTGCTGAGTAATGCTAATACTTTGGTTAACTGAGCGTCCTTGAGCATCGTTTGTGGTTTGCACGTAGGAGCTAGGCTGCAACACATTAACGGTTTGAGTACTATGGAAGTTTTGAATGACCCCTTGAGACATCAATAGAGTTGCCCATAGGATAGAAAGAGGCAATAGAATATATAGGGTGCCTCGAGTCAGATCGACCCAGAAATTTCCTAAAGAGCCACTTTCCCTTCTGGATATTCCTCTTATCAAAGCGACCAGCACTGACATTCCAGTGGCAGCCGATAAGAAGTTTTGAGTACCTAAAACCAACATTTGAGTCAAATAGCTCATGCTAGTTTCTCCGCTATAGGACTGCCAGTTGGTATTGCTGATAAAGCTGATGGCGGTATTGAGAGCAGAGTCTGCAGAAGGAGCAGTAAAATGTTGGGGATTGAGAGGTAAGTAGAATTGAAGTCTTTGCACAGCATAAACCAAGAAAAAGCCCAGCAAATTGAAAATGATAATGGCGCTTAAATAGCTTTTCCAAGTCATTTCTTTGTCTGCTTTAATGCCGCATAGCTTATAAAAAAAGCGCTCAATGGGGCCTAAAAATTTTTCTACCCCAAAGCAAGACTTTCCTTCATAAACCCGTGACATGTAAAGCCCTAAGGGTTTGACTAAAATTAATAAAACGAGAAGATAGACTGAGACTTGAATAAAAGCATTGATCGTCATTAATTGTTCCACCACAAAATTAGATCCTGGATCCCCAATCAGCTCAGGGATGGCAATTGTCTATGATAGCAAGCTATTAAGACAATTTCTCAATTAAAACCACTCCGGCTTAAATAAAGCCACTAAAAGATATCCCAATAAACCTGTTGCGATGATAGCACCCATCCAATAGATAAGTTCCATGCTCAACTCCTTAATTTTTCATACAAATAAGCAAGCAAGTAACAACAGCCGAAAAAGCCTATGGTGAATAAAGCGTATAACAGATCTAGCATGTTAGTTTTTTCCTAGCTAAACAATATTTAGGATAGCAGATGACAATGATAAGTCTAGAGTTCACTAATGCTAGGGGCAGTTTGAATAAGCAGTTTAGCGTCACCCTCTATTTTGAATTGCTTATTCAAATTAAGGCGCCTTCTGCTATTCTATATGTTGTCAGAATCTAAAGAGTTAACAATGTTAAAAAAAATTGCTTATATCATTTTAATTTCAAGTGCATTATTGCTTAGCGCCTGCTCTGTTCCTGTGATTCAGATGCAGCATTTTAGCAAGCCTCAAGCCAAGCTGCCCTCATTTGGCAATATAGAAGTGCAAACTTTTAGCGATAAACGTAATACAGACGGGCAAATTCTTTATCAGGAAACTCTCAAGTCGGATAATATGACCTCGGAGTTTTTGCAGAAATCTCAAGGCTTGGGAAGCGGAACTTGGCACTATGCGACAGAGCCGCAGCTCAATGTCTTTTTACAAAAAGTGATGCAGCAAGTGGGTGAGCAATCAGGATTTATTAATCCTCATTCCAGCAAACATTACACAATTGAAGGAAATATTCTGGGTCTTGGCATCCAGATGAACCAAAGCTTGGGAGAGGTAACGGTTCGTGTGAAATTCACCGGAGTATTGCGCAAGGATAATGGCGTAATGCTGATGATTATGCCAATTGATTTCAAGTATACTCAAGCCATGACTCAGCCTTTAGCAGACAAATCTCAACCAGCGCAATTGACGGTATTATTAGATCAAGCGCTAACAGGGGCTTCTTTGGAAATGTATCAAGCTATCAATGCCAATTTCCCGCCTGCTCAAAAGAAAATCCCTCCTAGCCTTCCTTTAAATAAGGAAGGAACCGAGCCTAGCTCCGCTTTGGCAAAGGAAGGAAGCCCTACGCTTGATAGCGCTGCTTCCTCACAGGGGAAAAATAATTCCCCTCTTTTGCAAAGAGGGGCAGGGGGAGATTTAACTAAGGGGTCTAGCTCATGACTACAATAGCAACTTGGTGGATGTGGTTGGTTTTTCTTGGGGTAGTATTGCTCACCATGGCAATAGATTTATGGGGCTGCGGGGCCTCTAAAGTTCATAGGATGTCGAACAAAGAAGCTCTATCTTGGGTAACGGTGTGGATAGTTTTGGCGCTGTGCTTTAATGCTTTTATCTGGTGGCATACCAATCAAGTTGATGGCCCTATTATTGCCAAGGAAAAGGCGACTGAGTTTTTAACCGGTTTTTTGGTCGAGAAGTCTCTGGCTGTCGATAATCTTTTTGTATTTTTGATGATATTCAGCTATTTCCAAGTGCCGGCTGAATACCAAAGACGGGTGCTGTTGTATGGAGTGTTTGGTGCGATTGTCTTAAGAGCTGTAATGATTGGTGCGGGTGCCTGGCTGATTATGAAAGCGCATTGGATTTTATATCTATTTGGCGCATTTTTGATTTTTACCGGAATCAAAATGCTGATATTCGCCAATAAAGAAAATAAATCCTTGGAAGACAATGTTTTATTGAAATGGCTTAAGAGACATCTGCCCATTGCTCCTCTGTATCATGGTGAGAAGTTTTTTATTAAACAGAACGGCAAGTTATTTTTCACTCCGATGTTCATCGTGTTAATTTTGATTGAATTTAGTGATTTGGTTTTTGCGACAGACAGCGTCCCCGCTATTTTTGCCATTACCCAGGATCCCTTTATTGTGTTGACCTCCAATATATTTGCCATTATGGGATTAAGGGCCATGTACTTCTTATTGGCCAGCATGGCAGAAAGATTTCATCTGCTTAAATATGCAGTGGCCATTATTTTGCTGATTATCGGTGCTAAGATGCTGATTGAGCCATGGTTTGAGGTCTCAACGGCGCTAGCTTTGGGCTTGGTTGCAGGGATTTTATTGATATCGGTTGTGGCGAGCTTAATTCAAACCCGCCATCGAGGGAGCCGATAATATTGTTATGGTTTTGGCGCTTGTCCTGTTATGGAGCTAAGTTCTGCTTTAAGATCTGCAGGTAGTCCATGCAATAAGTGAGGATTAAAGCAAGTTACGATTTTTGCATGGTTTTGATATTCTCGAAGCTGATCTCGTATTTTCTTATTATCACGTTCCAAAAATGCAATGCTTTCCTCTAAAACTAATAGCCTTTCCCTGATATGATTAATCTCCTCATTGTATTGATGAATTCGAGCGTTAGCTGCTTCTGAGGCTGCTTTGCTTTCTCGAAGCTCAGCAATAGCTTCAGTCTTTTCTCTGGCAAATTTTCTGGCTATTTGAACGGCTTCATGTGATCGATTTTGCTCAGTTTCCAATTTAGTCTGGGCAAGCTCTAGCTGTCTTTTACGCTCTCGGGCTGCAGCAGCTCTTTGCTCTTCAAGTTTGCTTAATAACCTTTTATTAAGCTCCTGCAAATTATCATTAGCTATGGTTAACTCTGCAATTCTTCTAGTTAATTCCGAAATTTTCTCGGTTTTTGCTTCTAGGGTTGCATCTCTTTTCCTAAGCTGGGCCGCTGCGGAAGCTAAATGTGCGCATAGAGCTTCAATGGCTTTTGCATGGGGAGTTTCCATTTCTCCAGGAGGAATTACTACGCTAATTCCTCCTGTCTTAGTCATTGTGACAGAATAAGGATTTTGAGAGCTGGCTTCCTCTTCAAGCCGCTCAAAGTGTAGTTTAGCAAAAGCCATTGCTGCTTCCTTGATTTAATTTTATTGGGCAGGCGGATACATGCCGGCGGTTTGCGTAGTCTGAGGCATTGCCATTTGCGCAGCATAAAAAGGCGCCTGCACGACTCCTTGGGTTGGATAGGGCAGGTACATTCCTTGCGTAGGATATGGATAAATCTGGCCGGCGGTTGTTGGCATACAATAAACAATTGGCGGAGCTGGCTGAGTATAGGCAATGCCTGGCATTTGAGACATGAGCATTGCTTGTGGCCTTTGATAGGGCATAGCTTGTATGTTAGAAGCTGAGTTTTGGACAGCAACTGGCGCTGTGCTGCTAGCTGGAGCCGCGTCACCTGCAGGTTCGGCTTGTGGTTGTGGTCGCCTAGCTAAAATTTTAGGGGCCTCCTGCTTAGCCTTTAATCGTTGTTCAAGATCGGCGATCTTCTCATTCTTTCTGGCAAGAGCTTTTTGATGGTTGCTAAGTTCGCGATTTAAGCGAGCAATATTATTGTTTAAGGCTTTTATTTGGTCTGCTTGAGAGACAGTTTTGGACTGGAGGGCTCCGGTTTCTCCCTTAATTTTGTCAGTTATGCTTCTTGTTAAAGTTCGCAACTCCTCTGACTGATTGGCATTACTTTGTTTGTAAGTATCGGATAAAAGCTCATACTCTTTGCGTAATGCCTGGGTTTGATCCACGAGATTTTTCAACTGCTGCGTATGTTCAGTTTGCAAAGTAGTGATTTTTGCTTCCAGTTTTGTGATCTGGTTTTTGTAATCACTTTCAAGGCTTTGTATCTGAGCTCTAAGTTGTTTATTGGCAGTCAAGGCACGGGCATGGCCCTCTTTGGCTTGATCGGTGGAACGCTTAGCATCTTTCAATGCATTAGCTAAGCGACGACTTTCTTCGGTTGCTTCTGAAGTCTCAAGTTGGGCGGCGCTCAAATAGGCTTCAAGCTCTTTAATTCTTTTATGAAGCGCTGTCACCACAGATTGTTTATCAGCTTTTCCCTCTGCAATTAGCCTAGAGATACTAGAAGCAACATGATCAGCCCAACGTAAGTAACGCGTATCTGATAACGTAAATGAGTCATCCTGGAGGCCTTCTACCATAGCCCCACCAATGTGGCGTGCGGCTGTAACTAAATCTCTATGATTTTCTACACGTTGAGCTAGTTTATTGATAATGGCTCTAAGCTGTGTTGTAGTAAAATTGCTTAGATCCCCTGATTCAGGCATGCCACATTCTGTTAATACAGTATTTGTTTGAGTCAGTTGTCCAGGCAGTTTTACAGGCAGTAATTCACGCTGTGATGCACGCTGTGATGCACGCATATCTATCCCCCTATGTTATGATTATTAAAATAACCTTGTAACTATTTGAGAAGATTTGTGTTTCAATCTGACTTTATAATGCAGAACTCTCTTTAACTTCTTGTTTAAGCTGAACAATTTTTTCGCCTATTTCGCTTTTTAATCGGCGACGAGCTCTCACTGACTGAGCAAGTTCATTCAATATTTTTATCGTTTCTTCAAAGCTAATGCAAGCATCAGTAATACTTTGGCCATAAGTTAAGCTTTTGCCTTTTACTAAATCTTGTCTGCCTTCCACTAGATGGCTTTCTATCATCACGCCAGAAATCGTATCAGAGCCCGCAGCAATCTGGCTGCTTAGATTTTTTGCCACTTCGCTTTGGCGTTTATAGTCTTTGCCGCTATTACCATGACTACAGTCTACCATAATGTGAGGCGCCAGACCTGCTTGCTTTAAACTATTCGATGTTTCAACAATGCTTTTTTCATCGTAATTACTGCTGTTATTGCCTCCGCGTAAAACCACATGGCAGTCTTTATTACCTAAGGTTTTGATAATGGCCGCGGTCGCATCCTGAGCGATGCCTAAAAAGTGGTGAGGACTGTTAGCGGATTGAATGGCATCTATAGCAATTTTAATATTACCATCCGTACCGTTTTTAAAGCCGATTGGCATAGAGAGGCCAGAGGCAAGCTGTCGATGTATTGGACTTTCTGTGGTGCGAGCGCCTATGGCGGCCCATGATACAAAGTCGCTGATAAACTGTGGAGTAATGCTGTCTAGAAACTCAGTCGCAATAGGAAGTCCAAGCTGGCTGATATCGGCCAGCAATTGACGGGCTATTTTTAGACCTTGGTTGATATCAAAGCTGTTATCAAGTTGAGGGTCGTTGATTAGCCCTTTCCAGCCAATAGTCGTTCTGGGCTTTTCAAAATAGACTCTCATCACAATCAGTAAGTCTTGTGAGACAGTATCGGCGTAGGCCTTAAGCTTTGTAGCATATTCGAGCGCGGCTTTGACGTCATGAATAGAGCAAGGGCCCACTATTACAAGCAGCCTATCCTCTAGGCCTTTCATAATATTAGCAGCAGACTTTCTGGCTTCTGTAATCAGAATGGAGGCCTGCGTATCTACTTTAATGCTATCGATCAAAGCTTGGGGAAGCCCCAGTTTAGATAAACTTTGAACTCGTAAATTGTTGGTATTTAATAACATATTAACCTTGCTATTAGTGAATCGATTATATCGAAAACGTATCTATTGGCAAGGTTTAACATTCCGGTTTCCTAAGGGTTTGCTGGAGGGCCTTGCATAAAACCTGGCATTTCAGGAGCAACTTGGCCAGGATAAGCCGGGATCATCCCTTGAGCCATAGCTAGAGCCATTGCAGCATGAGGGGGAAGGTAGCCGGCCCCCGGTACGAATACCATAGGAATTAATCCTTGAGGCGCAACAGGCATTGAAGAAGGCGGCGTATACGCCTGAGCGCTTGGGTTGAATTTTGCCTTAACAGCATCTCTTCTGGCAAGCTCAGCAGTTAGCTCAGCAACTTTGCTTTCCGCAGACTCGGCTCGGGCAGTAACTTGGCCAAGTTGCTGGCGCAATGTAGCCATTAAGGGAGTGATGGCGGCTTTCATGCTTGTCATTTGCTTTTCTTGTTCAGCCTTGATTATAAGAGGCATGCGCTTATATTCTTGAGCCAGGCCAGCAGCTTTTGATTGCAAAGCTGATATTTCTGATCTCAGAGCAGCTAATGTTTTCTGATGATCGGATTGGATTTCGCGAAGCTGTGCTTTTAAACGTTTGTTTTCAGCTTCTGCATTGGCTCTTCCCTCTCTAGCTTGATCTCTCGCTCGATGCGCGTCGCTTAGTTTTGCTTCAAGTTCTGCAATATGTTTTTTTAGTGCATCGATTTCTGAAGGGTCTTTTTTAGGAGGAGCTTTTTTTTCTACAACTTTAAGGCGATCTGCCAATTGCTCATTAGCGCTATTTAGCTTTTCAGCTAAGCTATCATTCCACTGTAATAAAGTAATGTGACTATTCGTTAATCCCATAATACTTTGTTTAATTTTAGTAAAAGCTTCCGCTAACTCTGTAGTTTTAAAGCTGATGCTCTCTGCCGTTCCCAATGATTCTAAAATTTGATTCAAGAATTCTTCAGTGGCTTCGCGGATTAAATTTACCTCTTCCTTCAGCATACATTCTCTTAATCTTAATGAACCAGGGCTTCCAACTGAGCTTGATTCGCTTATCTTACTGCCAGCCTTTGCTGTTTCAAGTTCAGCTTGAAGCATTTTGAATTTCGTCATTAAGCTAGTATTGAGATCATGCAAGACATTATGTTTAGCCACGGATTCTCTCAACAAAGCCTTTATGGATTCAATAAGCTTTTGAATGGTATTATTGTCGATGACTCTGGATTTAATACCTTGAGTTACCTGATCTACTTGCAATAGCACGGCTTGTACTGATTGACTTAATTTAGGGTCAAAAGGAAGCGTAAAGACTTCAAGAGAGCTATCAGGCGTTTCTTGCAGGACTTGAGATAAGCTTAAACCATGTTTTGCGGCTTCTTTTTCGGCATTTGCGATAAGGGCAGAGATTTGCTCTTTTGTCATGCCGGGCTCAATCTCAACTCTATGCTCAAATGAGCGAACGCCTGCTCCGCCTGCAGCTAATCCAGATGAAGCTCCTTTTGTCTTTTCTTTTGGCATATATTTTCCTATTAAATTAGTGGCTAGCAGTTCTAGCTAATAACGGGCTACTTTCAGTATCTTTTCTTAGAGCAGCGGTGGCATAAAGATTTAAGCGCACCGGCCTATTAGCCTCTTTAAAGGCTTGAATTGTATTGGCATGTCTCGCTTTAAAAGCTTCCCAGCGAGCTTTTGAGGCCGGGGTAAATGGATTGCAAGAGTAGTTCTTGGCCGTGATGCTATCTAATTCGGCTAGAGCCTTACACACGTCGCTGATTTCTTGTTCAGCAGCCTTAGTTGTAGAGTCTGATCTTTGAATGAGCCTTTTGGGGAATGAAAGGGCCTGTGCTTTCGACCGATTGTTCTCTTTATTTCCTAATTCTGCATCGATAAATCTAATTATTTTTTCAATCAATAAAGCTCGTATATCCGTAGAAGCTACAACTATATCACGAATTAAGCTTTTCCAGCCTGCTTCACAGGCCTTTAAATCAAACTTAACCGGGTCAGTGGCTTTGTCCAAGGCATTGTACTCTACAAATTCTTCCAGTATTTCTTTTTTAAATTGAGAAAGTTGCTCAAACACCTGCTTACGAAAATCTGGAACGCTGAGCAAAGTCTCTCTCAAATCAACCCAGCGCTGCTTCAGGTAATCAAGAATTTCCGTTTTTTCTGGCCCATCTTTCATAAATTGATCGGCCACTTTCTTAAATATTTGCTGGTTAAGCAGCAGTGCCTTTAGAAAATACTTCCATTTTTCACGAGTGAATTTAAGTTTGGTGGAAGGGCTATCGAAGGTAACCTCTGGAGTGTTGTATGGCCTAGCTTTTTTGATATTTAAAGCTGTGGGGTATATTTCTAAATCCGCCCCTAAAGGAAAGTTTATTAAATCTTCTGCAGTAATAGGAAAGGCATCTCTGGGTTTAATGAGATCATATTCCATATATCTCCCATCAGGTCTTGCGTGTTCGCCTGGGGTACTGGAGCTCAAATGCTTGCAACTAATGGGCCATAAAGCTTGGCCGGAATCTATTAAAACGATGGTGCCAGGCTGATACTTGGCTTTACCTATATTGAGGCCATGAGCATCGTTTTCTGCATAAAGGTAATTGCATACTAAAGCGGCTGCCAGAGATCTGGCGTATTCTGCTGTGCACTCCACGGAACAGGCAAAGTTTCGAGCTGGCTTGCCTTTTACTATCTTTCCATTGTTAGGTTGGTCTGGGATAGCTGATCTATACAATGTACTGGTGGCAGAGAAAGGAGTAAAGTGCAAGTTTTGAGAGGCAAGATAAGGCTTTCCTCCAAAGTAAGTTGGACGAGATTTAGGTGCTGCTTTTTTACCTACGATAAGCTGTTTTAAACTATTGGCAATAGCCTCTGCGGCAGCGTGTGGCTGCGCTTTTACATGCCAATGAGTACGGTCACGCCTTCCGGAGGGTTCAGGTTTTTTAAAAAAAGTGAAGGGAGGGGTCTTATAGTGTTTAATGGCTTTTCGAGCAATACCAAAGTCCCTTACTTCCACAGGCCTACTGGGGTATTGTACTGTATATCGAATAACTGCTGGGGGTTCGAAGTGGCCTTCTGGCTTAATTTTACGTGGCTCTGAATCTAGAGCATGCATAAAAGTCCCTCGTCAATATGATTTTTTTTATAAGGGTGATGTTATAATTAATCTTTTGCTATATGTCTATATAAAAAAATTAGGGCGGTCGGCTTTAAATGAAAAATTCTAATTGGTATGCCTTTGTTTTATTGGCATTTTCCCCCTTAATGTGGTCTGGCAACTTTATTGTCGGCCGAGTAATGCATGCCACCGTGCCGCCTTTTGCTTTAA
Source organism: Gammaproteobacteria bacterium (assembly GCA_029256015.1). GTDB lineage: Bacteria > Pseudomonadota > Gammaproteobacteria > Francisellales > CACEW01 > JAQSYQ01. The sequence continues at coordinate 46,052 of JAQSYQ010000009.1, forward strand.
GCTTTTACCGCTGGGCATTGGTAGTGGTGATATTATTTCCTTTTGTAGTTAAACATTTAAAGGAATTTTGGCCCGATATTAAAAAACACAGTATGAGTCTTTGCTTATTGAGTTTGTTTAGTATTGCTATTAACAGTCCGTCGTTTTATCTAGGCATGCATTACACATCGGTTATTAATGCAAGTCTGGTTTATTCTACCGTTCCAGCCTTTATTTTACTGTTGTCCTGGTTGGTTTTAAAGAGCAGCCTAACTGGCTTAAAGCTGCTTGCTATTTTGATTTCATTTTTTGGCATTGTATTGATTATGACCCAGGGCCATCCTCTTTTATTACTTAAGCTTCAATTCGATAAAGGGGATTTGGCAATATTGATAGCTGCTATTTCCTGGGCGATTTTTTCAGTCTATCTAAAGACTTTTCCTCTTAAATTGCCGCCTTTATTGTTTTTATTTGTCACAAGTGCGATGGGTAGCCTATTGCTGCTGCCAGCTTTTTTAATTGAATTATGCCTCGGATATCACACTATATGGAGTGTGCAAACGGGAGTAGGCCTGATTTATGCCTCTGCTTTTTCTTCTGTTTTGGGATTCACTGCTTGGAATTTGGGCATTTATAAAAAAGGCCCAGCCATAGCCGGTTACTTTTTTAACTTATTGCCGGTATATAGCACTATTTTAGCAGTTTTGCTCTTAGGGGAGCAGCTCCATACCTACCACGTCTGGGGAATTTGCTTTGTTGTGCTTGGAATTCTCTTGGCAAATATAGGCAAATAAAAAAGGCTGCATAGCAGCCTTTTAATATCGAGCCAATAATTATTGGATTGGAGCCATTACTAAGTAAACGTCCACCCCAGTAAAGCCTTGATAGTTGTATAAGCAAAGGCTTGAATTTGATGGTCCTCTTGAGGTAGCATTTAACGTGCCGTTGATGCCTTCAGTCATAGGGTGAAGAACAGTATTTCCACCATTTTCATTTAGGCTAACATAGGTTTGATTGTCAGCATTCACACCATTAACAATCACTACACCGTCTGTAATGTTTGGGTTTGGTTGGTAAAAAGTCAAGTCAGCATCTGGGCAAGGCATGCCTTCTACTGTGCCTTCGGCGCCTCTTAAAGAAGCGGCTGCTCCACCTTGAACGGCTAAAAAAGCGACTGCTGCATTTCTTAATACGTTAAACATAAAACTCTCCTTGTTGTATGGTTTATTTTTGAATCAACAACATCATAGCATTTTTACAGAAATAAGCAAGGTTTTTCTAGCAAAAACGACCGGTAAAAAACATTATAAATCAATAGCTTAAAAAATAAAACTCCATGTGCTTGCCAAGCCTCACTCTTATTCCTACACTGCCTAAGGTTTCCAAAGGATTATTCAGGCATGCAGGCATTTTTAAAAGCAATTGAGCATCATATTCCCTCAACGCGTATCTTGACCGATTTACTAAGCTTGCACGCCTATTCTCATGATGCCAGTCATTATGTGTTAACGCCTCAAGCAGTCATTCAAGTCGATAGTGAGGCTGAGGTTCAGATTATTTTAAAAGTCGCTAATCAATTTCAGGTTCCAGTCACTTTTAGAGCAGCAGGCACTTCCCTTTCTGGCCAGTCCATTAGCGATTCAGTATTGATCGTATTGAATGAAAACTGGCGCCAGTATGAAATTTTGGCCCATGCTGAGGAAATTAGGCTGCAAGCTGGGGTATTAGGTGGCGAGGCTAACCTTTATCTGGCTCCATTTAGGCGCAAAATTGGTCCAGACCCAGCTTCTATCAGCAGCGCTAAAATCTCGGGAATTGCCGCCAATAATGCCAGTGGGATGTGTTGCGGGACCAAGCATAACAGCTATCACACTCTAAGCAGCATAAGACTGGTATTTGCTGATGGCAGTGTATTGGATACAGGCAAAAATGAATCGGTTGAGGCCTTTCGACAAAGTCATAGCGCCTGGCTGGAGACTTTATTAGGAATACGCAAATCGATCTTGGCGGACACTGAGCTGTTTCAAAAAATTCGCCGTAAATATGCCATTAAAAATACGATAGGCTATAGCTTAAATGCTTTTATTGACTTTGAAGACCCTATACAAATTTTAGCGCACTTGATGATTGGCTCTGAAGGTACGCTGGGCTTCATCTCAGAACTGACTTATCGGACTGTTCCAGACTTCCCCTATAAAAAAGCCGCTCTGTTCTTTTTTGATAACATTCAACAGGCTACGGCAGCGGTGCAGATTTTGCGCCAAAGCGAAGCCGCCGCCATTGAACTTTTGGACGGCATTTCATTAGATTGTGCCAGGGCCCATCTGTCTCAATATTTACCCCCCAACTTTAATACAGAAATGGCTGCTTTATTGGTGGATGTCAGGGCGGAATCAGCCCAGGAGCTCGCAAAGCAAATAGAACTTATTTATCAGCAGTTAGAGAGCTATAAAGGTCTATGCTTTGATACAGGCTTTTTTGAAGGAAAGGAATACAGTCAAATCTGGCAGGTGAGGCAAGGCTATTTTGCCATGGTGGCAACCATGCGTGAGCCAGGCACGGTAGTGCTAATCGAAGATATTGCAGTGTCTTTGGAGCATTTGACTGAAACCGTGCTTGAATTAAGGAAGCTTTTCGAGCGCTTAGGATTTCCTAAAACCAGTATTTTTGGGCATGCCAGGGACGGTAATCTGCATTTTGTGATGACTTTGAAATTTAATGAGGAGTCTGAGCTAAAGCGCTATGAGCTATTGATGAATGAGCTTTCTACACTAATTGTTCATCGCTACCAAGGCTCATTAAAGGCTGAGCATGGCACAGGCCGCAATATGGCGCCTTTTGTGGAGCTCGAATGGGGCAAAACCGCCAGTGAATTTATGTGGCAGCTTAAAAGCTTATTAGACCCCAATGCTATTTTAAACCCTGATGTACTTTTGTCGCATGACCCTAAAGTGCATTTAAAAAACCTTAAAAAAGTTCCAGAAGTAGAAAGCCTTATCGACCAATGTCTAGAGTGTGGCTTTTGTGAAAAAGTCTGCCCCTCTAAGGGTTTGACTCTGACTCCAAGACAAAGAATCGTGAGCTTAAGAAGCATGGAGTTATTAAAGCATTCCGATAAAAAACAATACCGTACTCTGCGAAAGGCTTTTGAATATAAAGGGGCGCAAACTTGTGCGGCGACCGGCATGTGCAGTGAGGTCTGTCCGGTGGGGATCAATACCGGTGAGGCCATTAAAAATTGGCGATCTCAGCACTTGGGCGCCATTAAGCACAGTGTATTAAAATTGATGTCGCGTTATCAGGCCAAGGCTTTAAAACTTATAAGCTTGGCTTTGAAAATATCAGGTAAGGCTTCTAAGCCAGCGCCTAAACATCACAGTATTTTAAAAAACCAGGCTCCCAGCAGAAAACTGATATTCTATCCAAGCTGTGGCTGTCGTATGTTGGACAGTTCGCAAACTTCTGAGGCTCAATTATTACAAGAGATCGCTAATAATTTGGGTTATGAGTTCGTTGTTCCTGATCTAAGCAATTACTGCTGTGGCTTAATGTATGAGAGCGAAGGCGCGAGAGATATTGCTAAAAATAAACGTCAGGATTTAGTTAAGGCTTTGCAAGCTTTAAGCGAAAATGGCAAGTGGCCGATTGTAACCGAGAACGCGAGCTGTGCTTTAGAACTGCAAGTCAAAGAACCAAGCTTGGTGATTTTAGATAGTTGGCATTTCTTAATCGAGGCTTTAGAGGGATACCCTTTAAAACAGCTTGATAAAACCGTTATGCTGCATGTGAATTGCAGTTTATCCCGTTTAAAAGAAAAAGACCGCTTAATTAAGCTTGCTAAGCGCTGTGCTAAAGAAGTGATTGTTCCGCCTGATATCTACTGTTGCGGCTTTGCAGGAAGCAAAGGTTTTACCGTGCCTGAACTCAACCAAAATGCGCTAAAAACCTTAGCTTCTCAGATTTCCGATCATTGTGAAGAAGGCTATACTTGTTTGCAAACCTGCGAAATAGGATTGTCGAAACACAGTGGCATACCCTATTATTCATTGTTGTATTTACTGAAAGACAGCATGGCTTATAAAGATGAGGCTATATAGTGAATTCTAAAACTCGGTATTATGCGCTGAGCCTTTGCTGCTTTTTGCTTCCCATTATATTCATTTTCAAAGGCAGCCTGCTCCATCCGGGTTCTGGTTTTGTTGGCCGTAATGCTGATGCATGCTCTTTTATGTGGTATTTAGGCTGGTTTTGGCATGCGGTATTGACTGCTCAGAATCCTTTATTGTCCACTATGGTGAATTATCCTTCTAGCGTTAATTTGATGGCCAATCCTGGCGTTGTGGCGGAGGCTGTTTTATTTGGGCCTATAGTTTATCTGTTTAATGCGGTTTTTGCTTATAACGTTGCAATGATCAGTGCATTTTTGCTGATAGGCATAGTGGGCGCTGCTATTTTCAAAAGCCTTGGGGTAAGAAAGTATTTGGCCACACTAGGGGGGCTTTTATTTCAAATTAGCCCATTTGCAGTTAACCAAAGTGTTGATGGGCATCTCCATCTTATTTTTGCCTATGTCATTATTCTAAGTTTGATTTATCTTCTGATTCTCATGCTGCATGCTAATAAGCCTTTAAAGTTACATGGGGTAATGCTTGGTTTGCTGCTTAGCTGTTTGTTTTATACTAGTTTAGAAATGTTCGCCGTTTTGTTTTTAATTTCATTGATCGCCTTCACAGTATTTTTAATGATTTACCAAAAAGAGCTTTGGGCAAATCTCAAGCTTAAAGTTTATGGGCATGCTTTTAATGCTGCTATTACTAGCCTGATATTGATTTTACCCGGCTTGGTCGTATTCTTTTTCGGCCCATCTGGCTTAATTTTTCAGCCGGTTTTTCAAAGCTGGGTTTACAACTCAAGTGTTCTCAATTTCTTTATCCCTAGCCAGGCACAATGGCTTAATTTTACGCTTTCCTTCTATAGTGTTCCTGACAATCTGCTATCTGAAGCCAATGCTTATATTGGAATTCCAGCCTTGAGTATACTTTGCTTATCCAGGTTTTTTTGGCGAACTAAACTTTCACGCAGTTTGATCTGGCTATTACTGATCATCATTGTGCTTTCACTAGGCCCTTGTTTGCGTATTTCTGATACAAGCCTGATTCGAATAGATCTGCCCTGGTTATTTATTCAAAAGCTTCCTTTGCTTGGCAATGTTTTGCCATGCAGGTTGATGCTGTTTGCTGACATCATTTTTGTAATTTTAACGGTGTTGGGGGTTGAACATGCCAGCAAAAAATGTGGAAAGCTAAGTCAGTGTTTATTTTTGACACTGTTGGCCCTAACAGCAGTAAGTTGGCTACCTAATTGGAACTTTTGGCATCAGTCTCTGCCGCTCAGTTTCCATTCAATAGAAAAAGGAGGGGCGCTTTATCCAAAGCTTGTAGGCCAACCTGTTACTATCATTGAATCGAGCTATGGGAATATTTATGAAATGGGCGCTTTGCCAGGTGGTTTTTACGCTTTTCCCGTGACCAATGCTTACCAATTTCCTTATACTTCGCGCCCTTTAGATTATTCGGATTTTTTTATTTTTAGTGATGACTATCAGAATTTAAATGTTGCTTCAGCAAAGCTAAAGTTGCAACGTTTTCTTAAGATTCGGAACCCCAAGAGAATAGTGTATTTACCTAGCAAATTCGTAACTATGCCGCCGTCATTGCAGCAAGCTTTGACCGAATTGTTCGGAAAACCATTTCAAAAGGATGGAGTAGAACTATGGGAACTGCCTTAATTTTTATTATAATGAGCTATGCTTACTAAGAAGATAACAAATCAAAGAGGTTTATTGTGAACCAACTTATCGCTCAATCTACCGCCTTTCTACTAAGTCATGTGCCTTTTGTCGGGCTTATTTTGGCTTTTATTTTCGGGTCATTTCATGCCTTAAGGCGCCCGGATGATAAAAAAGAAGGCTATCTAGCTTATCTTTTTTTATTTACGGTGGGCTTAACGGGGATCTGGGGCTTTATTGTACATGCCTTTTTCCCTGGCATTGCTGACAAATTCATTGGCTGGGCTTATAGCCCCTTTGAGTTTGAAGTAGCTGTGGCCAACCTGGGAATGGGAGTTGCTGGACTATTTGCTTTTCGTGCTAGCTATAGTTTTAGATTAGCCACCATCGTTTTTGTCAGCTGTTTTAGCTGGGGAGCCGCAATTGGCCATCTTTATCAAATGCTGGCCCACCACAATTTTGCCGCAGGCAATGCCGGATTAATTTTCTATACCGATATTATTATCCCACTATTGTTGTGGCTGTTGCTGCCCTTTTCTAAGAGGTGATTTTTCTGTGAATTTGTTATTTTTACCTACGTATTTTTACGAATATCCCTAAATTTCTTTAAGCCATACACTCTCCTTGGATTAACCAAAGTTAATCAAACTTAATCACTTATCGAGGAGAGCTATATGTTTGGTGAAATTCCTATTGTTGAAAAAATAAAAGATTTGATCAATGGTGATGGTTTTGCTCGGCATGTTGAGCCAAGTTTTCATTTGCCAGCAAAGCGTGGTCATTTCATTACAGTCGAAGATACCACTACAATGCAGCCTACCATCAGCACACACCCAAGGTTATCTGGTGGCTGGACGACTACAAGCAAAAGTGAGCACAAGGTCAGTGAGAACTTTCTTGGCGAAACCAGAACGACTAGTTCAGATAGTAAGCTTAACGCTTCAATTAGCGTTAACTCACCCATACCTGTAACAGTTGGGGCAGGCGCTTCGGCAAGCAGTAGTGGAAAAACTTACCTCATCACTTGCAGTATCAAAGTTGATAAAGTAACGGAATGTGAATTTTATGATCCCCCTGCTGAGCTTAAAACAAATTGGGAATCTTTAGATAAACGTGATTCTATTAGACAATATAGTCATTATATTGATCATATTGCCCATGGTGGACAAGCTATTGTTAATATTACCTATGAATTTACTTCGAGTAAAAAAGCTGCAAGCGCTCATCTGAAACTATCTGCTGCTAACAGTATTAATGCCCTGATGGAAGCTTCTCATACAGCTGAATCAGAAGGCGCTAAGCTCTCTGTTGTACTGGATAGAAGAGGATTTGCCGCCAGTGCAGCAGCCTTCCCCAAAGTAGAAGAGAAGAAAAAAGTACTAGATTATTACAATGAAGTTTCAGAATGGGTTAGGACTGCGCCAATAGATTCAAAAACCCAGTCTATTATTTATTATCACGCTAAGCCTTTAAGCGCACCTGAAGTGGGTGAATTGCGTGTGCTTGATGATATGGAAAACGGAATTGCTAATCATTACTACAATTTGGCTGCCCGCATTCATGCTAATAAGCTTCTTAAGGATTCTTATCTGTCAGGCAGAACTATCAGATTGGAAGAGGCTTTGGCAGAACTTAGGAATAATCATGTTATTAGTAGAATAGATCAGATGAATATTACTAACTCTGCTGGTCAATACTTAGGGCTAAGTGATGATGATAAACTTACTTTTATAGCCAGCCCCAATTGTGTGTTTAAATTAGTTCCTACCAATGTCTCCGATCTATTGACTCCAAATACAGAAAAATTTGAAATTCAAGTGTTCCAAGGAGACAGTCTAATCGGATTTTTACTAGCCCAGTCTCATGGGATGGCTGGTGAATATAAGTTACGTATACATAGGGATAAGGATCTAAAGCATGAAGATGCCTATCAATTTTTACTTCAAAGTGATAAGGGAATAGCTAACGTAACAGCTGATACTGCTAGACCTTATCGCTTAGTAGCGCAAACTGTTTGGAGTAAGGGTTTCATGGGGCGTTGGGACTTAGAGAAGGGAGATTACTATTTGAAAGCGGATGGAACATTTTCTAAGGATCGAAGCAAAGCAGCCACTATTACGCTTGTCAGCCCAGCACCTGAAACCATCCTTACAGCACGCAATGATTCAGCCCTAAATTTGCCACGCGGTTCCAAAATAACCGCAAACGATGGATTACCAATGAGGGTGGGTGATGCAGAGGGAACAAGAGAGGGCGGCACTCGTGGCGGCTCTGGAGGCACTGCGGCAGGTGGGGCTGGAGCTCCATTAGAGGAACTACTAGGCAGAGATGCAAGAGAGGCTCTGTCATTTGGGCGTGCCTCTGGAGCGGCTGCCATGGATAGAAGAACAAGCGCTGTTCATCTAAGCGATGCTGATGTATTTAGTACCCAGGGCGGGAGCTTAGATAGGGTTTAAGTTTAAAGCTCGATTATTAAAAGGCAGGGTAGGGATGCTCTGCCTTTTTATAAAAAAATTTGATGCCAGTGGTGATTAGCTGAGTCGAAAATGCTTGAGTAAATACCAAGCTAGTTTTTGATATCAAGTTTGAAAGAATACTATTCACGATAATTCTCTCTCAAACTAGGTGGGATATGCTGTGCGGCATTTACGATCTTTTAACAGTCAGGTAACATGAATTCTATACATGAATACTGGAGTTGAAAGAGTTGAAAGATGTGATTAAAGAAGCGTGTGAGCACCTTATATTCGGAGGCATGATTACAGGTTGTTTTATTCTCGCTGTAAGACTTCAATTACGCATACAAGATGATCATTATTCTAAAAAAGCTCAGTTGAATAACCCTGATAAAATTTGCCCTAGATGCCAATGTGTTTTTAACGGTGCACACGAAAAAAGCAAGCCTGATAGAGTTCAAGGCAAAGAAATGCAATAATACAAAATGAAGATTTTGCCTATTATAGGCACATTGGCATTTTGCTCAATAGATAGCTGTATTATCTGAGCTTCTAGGAGATTGCTGCTAAAAAGCTGATGGCCATGGTTATTGGCATAACCTGCAAAACTCCCATAAGGTGTATTAGTTACAACTTTAACGACCACAGTTGAGTTATGGCTTACATCGGGTAAGCTCGATCCCACTATTCTTTCAGATGATTTTGAATTTTCATCTCCTTTTTGGAAGCATGCTGACAAGAAGCAATTTCTAGATAAGTTTCTTGATCCAACTGAATATAGAGCAAAAAGCCTTTCAAATATCACCAAGTTTGATCCCGTTATTCGCTGCAGTGATGAAGGCGGTCACTATTTTACAATTATCCTAAGGTACCACACCAAAAATGGCTGCTGTGTTGATGAGGCCGTAGTTTGTGAAGTCAAAATTGGGTTGGTATCTAGCATGCGCACAATCTAGGACTTGATAAAGACACCTGGGCATGTGCCAAAGGTTGGGCTTTATGGAAAGCATTAATTGTTGCTTATAAAATGACGCAAAGTAATAATGTGGAAAGTGAGTACTGTTTCCAAATTCTTACTGAATTAATGCAAACAACTGAATAGGAAAGTCTATGGCAATTAAACCTTCTGATATGTTACCAGATGATGTGGACAGTACAATCATTGAAGGCGTTCGAGTTCGTAAGGGAACAGTTGCAGCAGTTTTGGCAAACTTAAAAGCTTTAGATATGCCTAATGTAATCTCGGCTGAAAAAGAAGCCATCATACAGGCAATTCGAGATCTTGCACCTGCACTAGTTGTGCTGGGATTTAAAAAATACCTTACTTTCAATAACCCTGATATTCAAAAGATAGTTGATGAAGCTTATGAAAATCTAAAAAGATCACAGTAAAAGACGGGCACGTAAATTATGTTTAAAATCTTGCAGGGCTTGATGACTTTCATTTTTTCCTTGGCAATAGCAGCAGGAAGCGCTTATGGCACCACAGAGCCTTCCTTAGTCAAAATTCAAGCTTTAGAGACCTCATCTCATGGGCGGCTTGGCGTGACTGAAATCAACACTGTTAATCAAGACAACTTTCAATATCAGGCTACGCAGCGTTTTCCTATGGGCAGCACTTGGAAAGTCATGCTGGTCGGAGATATTCTTAAACAAAGTATGAATGATCCTCATCTACTGCAGCAGAAAATCCTCTATACAAAAACGGACCTAGACTTCTATTCCCCTGTTACTAAGCAACATTTGACTGATGGAATGACAATTGCTGATTTATGTGCTGCTACACTTACAGAAAGCGATAATACCGCTGCTAATTTGTTGATGCGGCAGTTAGGCGGCCCGCAATCTGTAACTGCTTTTGCACGTTCCATAGGAGATAAATCTTTTAGAGTTGATCGCTGGGAGCCTGCTCTTAATTCAGCGATTCCAGGTGACCCTCGCGATACCACTACTCCTTTAGCGATGGCACAAAGCTTGCAAAAGCTTGTTTTTGGTAACGTCTTAGCTCCAGCACAGCAAAGCCAACTACAAACTTGGCTGAAACAAAACACAACGGGTAACGCACGTATTCGAGCAGGTGTTCCTTCAGGTTGGATTGTCGGCGATAAAACCGGTACGGGTGACTATGGTACAACAAATGATATTGCAGTCCTCTGGCCGCCTAAAGGCTCGCCGATTATACTTGTAGTTTATTTTACTCAATCGCAACAAAATGCCGCTCCACGTGATGATGTGATAGCTTCTGTCACTCGAATATTGATTGGTAATAATAGTAAATTATGACAGAAAACGACGATCTCAATAATACAGTTATTGATTGGGGGCGCACAAAAATCAGCTTGGCTGGATTCAAGGGATATGAAACATTACATCGTGTCAGAAATTCAGGTAAGCAAACGATTGTCGTACAGCATCAAAATGTTCAAATTAATGGTGGTCAGGCTGTTGTTGCAAATGAGATTAGATCACAACAAGAGGGGGTGGGGTAATGAAAACTGAAATTCAACCCCGTGAGCCGGAGTATGCTTTTTAAAAAGCTAAACCCTGTGGAGCAAAAACTCGCATGGGAACTTCTTGTCTTGCCCCCTCAACTAAGAAGGGGCGCTGTAAGTTGCACGGGGGCGCTAGAGGTAGTGGCGCACCTATAGGTAATCGTAATGCTCTTAAGCACGGCCGTCATACAAACCAAAATATAGCAGGAGTAAAGGAAATGAAGAAATTAATAAAAAGCATAAATGATTTAATTTCTAATAAATATTCATCATAAGCTTATTTAAACAAGCTGATTATTGCAATAATGAAGACGCCTGTTATCAACCAGTTCATTTTGCTTTGTAACTTGATAATAAGCTGATTTAAAATTATAAGGCCTTTGTTTTCTGGGGGGGCAGGGACTTGTTTTTGAGATGAAATACTTGCATTTTCTTTCTCTTCTTCATCGCAAGTGGTGATGTCTGAAATTAGTTTTCTTTTTACAGATAGCCATTTTATAGATCCTTTGCTTGAGTCATTCACAAACATAAAAAATGTCTTATAGGGGTTATGAAATGGTTCAAAATCATCTTTATCTTCATATAGATTTGGGTTAAGAGCAATACTTAGTAGACCTAAATCTCCAGCTTCAATTAAGGCCTTTTTGATTAGGTCGAAATTTGATTTGCGAATGAAGCATGTTATGTTAACTTCTGATCTTTCATTTAAATTACCTAACCAAAAATAAGGCGTAGAATGGAAGGCATAGCAAAATTCCTCTGCGTTATCGTTAGTAGATTGAATTGTTACTTCCACTTTATGAAATGGTTTTTTGTGTAAATTTTCTTTCACCCATTCTTGAGTATTTTGAATTTTATCGAAAAGTAGTTCTACCTGATTGTCTTTAATGTGCCCTGTTCCTGTTAGACTATCCGTATGGTCGTTTTCACCACCAGCATAAATGCTTGTCTTCAATATTACATTTGCTGTTTCAATAAAAAGTTGAGCGTGCTTATCTTCTATTACCACAAGCTCATCATTATTATGTTTAATTTTGTACTGTTTGCAATTATCCTCAATACCGTTTCGTGTCAGCTCTAGCTCTTCAGTAACGTAAGCATAAGGAAATTCAAATGACATTATGGAAACCTCAAAAAGTTAGTTTATATTAGCACCAAAAGAATTTATGTTTCATAAGAAATGGGAGAAAATCTTGATATAAACTAATCCCAAAGCTCAAAACTAAAAACATTAGACCAATTCTACTTAAGATTTTGTAAATTTTAATTTTTTTTGCTTTTTCATGGTCAATTTGCTCCATGATTATGTAGGAAGTCCCAGCATCATCAATATACTTTGCAATACCAAAGATGCTCACTAAAATGGTTCCGATAAAGCCTGAGAGATCACTTAAAATTTGCAGTAAATTCATAATGTTTTCCTTGGCAAATTATTTCATGCTTTTTTGTTCTGGCATTTCCTAAGCGCTCAGCTTATGACAAAAAACCAGATTTTAATAGACAGCTTAGCAATATTGTTAGCCCAGTTATTGTCCCGTAATAAAAAAGTAATGTGGTAGAGAACATTGTGCAACAGACACATTTAGATGTTTGATTAAATGTTTTTGGGTTAAGTTCATAGAATTTTCTGTCAAACTCATCCGTTTGGACAAGCTCCTGATACCTTGCTCGATAACATCTTTCTTGTTCTAGGAAGTAAGCATCTAAATACCAAAATGCTAGCAATGGTAAAAATACAATTACGGTTGCTTTCCAAGTAGAGTCTCGCGTGATCGTAAGTATTAATACAATCAGTCCTACTGTCCAACTCTTAATCAAAAATGAATTGTTTGCCATTCGATTAATGCAACCTTGAAGTAGATCAATCTGTTTGTGAAAACAATCTAAATTATTCATCGGTCACCTTGTTATTTAGTATTGGCAAGATGTTCATTCTTAATCCAATTTTGCAATTTATAAGAGCCCTTTGTATCAATGCTATTGACCCATAAATATTCTTGGTCGCCTATTGTGCTTTTAGCTTTATCAATATAGGGGTATAGGCTTAGATATTCAGCGCCTTTATAATCAGTGTCATCTAATATCAATGGCATTACAGCTATACGTATATTTTGATTTAAGCCGTCGAAATAGCCTAGCTCCCATGGCATCCACTTAGAGTTTTTGCTGTTAGGGGTAATTAGATAAATCAAAACCTGGCTATCTTTCATTCGATTTTTTAAAATGGATGCTGTATGTTTGGTTACAGCTTTTCTATCTAGCTGTTTATCTTGTTCCCAATCTATATATACGCTAAGCCCAAACTCTTCTAACATCATTTTGACTAACAAGACATCACTTTTATCTTGGAAGCTATGAGATAGGAATACATCATACTTTTTAGTGCTGTCTGTTCTTGTAATACTATCCGCTCTAGCGGCAAAATTTACTGTTAGCTGTTGTTTATATTTTTCCCTGACTTTATCAAGTCTTATTAAGCTCATTTTCGTCCCCGTTGATGCAACATAAAGCAAATGAGGTTTAGATAAGCTTTTTTCAATATCAGATGAAATAAAATATTCTGCGAAAACGCTACCCCAATTGCTACCCCAAGAGGTAATTTAATTGATAGCTAAATTGTAATTCATTAAAATATATGGTGCTGACAGGCGGAATCGAACCGCCGACCTACTGATTACGAATCAGTTGCTCTACCAACTGAGCTATGTCAGCCAAACTTGTTAAATAAAACTTTACCATAACTCAGTTGCTAGAGTCCTGGTACTAAATCCGGCTTCGTGCCTCATTAAGTACCCCGGCCCTGCGCAATCCGTGCTTCGGGCGTTCGCCGGATCAAAGCGATGCTTTGATTTTTCCGCCTCCATTTTTCGCCTCGTTTATCCTACTCGGCTTAAATGCCGGCCCTGCGCAATCCATGCTTCGGGCGTTCGCCGGGCTGAAGCAGTGCTTCAGCTTATCCGGCTCACCCAACTGAGCTCGCAGCATAAGGGTCATATTGTAAGGATTATGCTTGGAAATACAAGGCTTATTCTGGGGTTCTTGCTTGTGCCTGTCTTCTTCTCATGCAGCATCTTGCACCCAATAAGGCCAAAGCTCCGAATAAAAGGGCTGACGCAACATTGCCGGCTGTTGCGCTTGAGCTTGTGGGTTCTGGGCTAGCTAGCGCCGGGATTGGGGTTTGAGCGATCATAGCTTCTTGGAATGGAGAAGCTGACGGGCTGGCCTGAATGCTTGGTAATTTTTCTTCTGTCAGATAAGCATGAGTTAAAGGTTTGTGGCAGTCTATTTTTTGATGGCTGATAACATGAGAATCATCGGCAATAAAGGAAAAGTCATGATGTGTTCCATAGACTATTACAGCATGAAACGCTTGTACTGGATCTTGGGATTTTGCCTTTTCCATTTCAAGCGCTCTTTTTAAACAATGTATCGAGTGCTGTTCAATTAATGAAGAATCCAGTTCAATGTTTCCATCAGCGAATATCATGCCTAACGCGTTAGCAACTTTATCAGAAGGAAGAGATTTATATACAAGAGGGAGCTGGCCTAGAAAAAACAATAAAGTGGGGGCCCCCAATTTTGCAAGCCAGAACTGCTGTTCTAAATTAAGGCTTTCAAGCCGTTTAGGGAATCCCTCTGGGAATTTAGCTTTAAATGCACGAGAATTATCGTGAAGTTGCACTGCTAATTGAGGATTTTTATTAATTGCATCCCAGTCTAAATCTTCATTGAGGCTTTCTGATATTACCACCATATTTGAGCTTGAAGCTTGCATTTCAAGCAGATTTTGGGCCACCATAAATTGCGAATGGATAATCCTTTCAGCAGCAGACCGGTCCTTGTCCCAGCCGGGGTGTATATGAAATTGACCTAAATGAGTAAATCGGAATTCTGGCAGGCTATCCGCATCATATGTGCATGAGCTGTGATGGAGATCGGCGCTACTGATATCTAAGCCATGGAGTTTTGACCATTTTTTTCCATAGCCAGTTTTTTGCATATCACGTTTAATTCTGCTGTAATCTATGCCAGGTTTAGGCATTTCCTTTGCCTCATTAAAGGTTTTATGGGAAAATTCTATATTATTTTCCGTTGGAAATCCATAAATTTAATTAAATTTTGATTATTTTATAGGCGAAAATGACCCGCAAAATCATTCACATCGATATGGATTGTTTCTACGCCGCAATTGAAATGCGGGACAATCCAAGCTTAAAAAATAAGCCGGTAGCTGTGGGGGCGAAAGCCTCTGAGCGAGGGGTGATTTGTTCGGCCAATTACGAGGCCCGAAAGTTTGGAGTGCGCTCGGCGATGCCGACTTCCAAGGCGCTACAGCACTGTCCGGGGCTTATTTTGGTTCCTGTGAATATGTATAAATACAAAGAAGCTTCTTCTGCTATTTTTGGAATATTCCAGAAATATACCGATTTGATTGAGCCATTATCATTGGATGAGGCTTATCTTGATGTCACTGATTGCAAGCAGCATTCAGGCAGCGCCACTTTAATCGCCGAGGCCATTAGGACAGAAATCGAAAAAGTCCATCAAGTGACAGCTTCTGCCGGGATCGCATCCAATAAGTTTTTAGCAAAAGTTGGCAGCGGTTGGAACAAGCCTAATGGGCAAACCGTTATCAAACCCAATCAAGTTGCCGAGTTTGTTGCAAAGTTAGCTGTGGAGCAGATTTGGGGAGTGGGCAAAAAGACGGCTGAAAAAATGGAAAAGTTAGGCCTGAAAACTTGTTTGGATTTACAAAAGCTGCCTTTAGAAAGCTTGGTTCAGCATTTTGGAAAGTTTGGCTATTCGCTGTACGGGCTATGCAGGGGGATTGATGAAAGAAAAGTTGAGCCGGATAGACAGGCCAAGTCTCGAAGTATTGAAAATACCTATTTGCAAGACTTGCCGGATTTAGCAAGCTGTCTTAAAGAACTCCCGAAACTATTTGAGCAGCTAAAACATCGCTTACAACGCTATGAAAACTATCCAATTGCCAAGCAGTTTGTGAAGCTGAAGTTTCACAACTTTAATCAGACTACGGTTGAGTGTAAAAGCTTTAAGCCTTCCCTCGATCGCTATGAGCTTTTATGCCAAGAAGCCTATCAGCGCTATCAAATTCCAGTACGCTTAATTGGAATTGGCGTGCAGTTTGCCGAGGAAGCGCCTCAAACTACTCAGCTGGAGTTATTTGAATAAATTGATTATATTTTAATCAATGAAAATGCTTCTGCTTATTCTTAACCTCAGCTTGGTTGCCTGCTTGTGCTTTAAATTTGGCCTAAGCTGGCAGCTTTTGTTTGCCTTTATTTTTACTGAGGGCTTATTTATTTTGGCCATCATTGACTTATATACAGGCTTGCTGCCCGATTTGTTTACTTTGCCTCTATTGTGGTTGGGCCTTTTTGCCAATCTATTCCATAGTTTCGTGAGTCTAAGCTCTGCCGTTATTGGGGCTATGATGGGCTATCTTTGCCTGTGGTTTGTTTATCAGTTATTTAAATATTGCCGAAAAAAGGAAGGCATGGGCTATGGCGATTTTAAATTACTGGCAGCGATTGGAGCATGGCTGGGTTGGCAGGTTTTGCCGATTGTTGTACTGATGGCCTCTTTAATCAGCCTATTCGCAGTTTTGCTGCATTATTACTTCAAAAATTCTTGGCAAGCCTCGCTTCCGTTTGGGCCGGGTTTGGCCTTGAGTGCTTGGGCAGTCTTGATTAATCTGCTAAAATAAAGGCTATAGGAGGTGATGAATATGAAATTTTCTGACAGCCTAATTCGCGCTTTTACGGTGTTGATACCCGCTTTTCCTATTGCCATTTTATATTCTCAAGTCCCGTTTGCCTGGTGGAAGGTGCTGGCTTATTTGATTTTGGCTTATGTAATTGCTGTGGTCTTTTCCTGCAAGCTTAGAATAAAAAGCCACAGGCTGCATGCCTTGGGAGTATTGATCAGCCTTATATTTATCGGCACAGTGATCACCCTTGTTCAAGATTTTTATATAATCTTCCCGCCCAATATCAATATTTGGGAGCTTGTCGGCTTAAGCCTTTTGTTTTTAGCGGCTGGCATGGTGGGTTTAGCGCTATTGTTTTGGATATATTGGAAGTTAGACAGCTGGGCCTGCAAGAGCTTAATTGCTAGAGCTTAGATTCCGGGATTGCCTGGCATCGCTCAAGATGACAGCAACATAGTTGATGGCAATTATGAAAATATTAATAATTGTGCACTAATTGATCAAACGGATTTCATCATGTTATCCTGTGATTATAATTTAATCACAGGATTTTTTTATGAAGCCGATGCAAGGTTTTACCTTAGTTGAGCTAATGTTAGTAGTGGCCATTATCGCCATTCTTGCCGCAATTGCCATTCCTGCCTATCACCATTATTTAAATAAAAGCCGGGTGGTGGAAGCGGTTGTTTTGGTAGGGCCTGCGAAAATGGCAGTCACTGAATACGCCGGTTTACATCATGGTAATCTAGCGGATATTAGCAATGAGAGTTTAGATTTAAGTAACGAAGAGCTGGTTGGAAATTCACATAATGTCCAAAGCATTGAAATTAAAGGGACAAGTGATACAACAGCTGCTATCAACGTTGAGCTTTCTGATAGTTTAGGCGAACTTATTTGGACGGGGGCTTTTAATCCTGCCACCGGCAATATAGCCTGGAACTGTAGTTATCCTAGAGATAGTCCAATTAAAAGCTATGCTCCAGCTGGTTGTTTGCCAGAAGGTCAGTAAATGAACATCACTCATTTTATCAATGAGTTGATTGAGCGAGGGATAAAAGAAGGAGCTTCAGATCTGCATTTTGAGCACTATGCAGAGTATTATCGGGTTCGTTGTCGGATTGATGGTTTGTTGCATGAGCTTGCCTCCCCTCCCTTAAATGTGGCAGCTAATATCGTTTCCCGGCTTAAAATTATGGCGAATCTCAATATTGCCGAAAGGCGGCTGCCACAAGACGGTAGGTTTAGTTTCAAATATGATGAGCGTTTAATCGACTGTCGGCTTAGCACTTGCCCTTCGATATTTGGCGAAAAAATTGTGTTAAGGATTTTAGATGCCAGCCAAATGCAAAGAGATATGGATAAGCTTGGTTTTGAAGCCAATCAGCTAAAAACGGTGCAAAAATATTTGAAGCAAGCTCAGGGCATGATTATTGTGACAGGCCCTACAGGCAGTGGTAAAACCGTGACTTTGTATGCCTTGCTAGCTGCAATTAACTCTCTGGATAAAAACATTTGCACGGTGGAAGACCCAGTTGAAATTCATTTGCCGGGTTTGAACCAAGTCAATGTTCACCCCAAAGCAGGCTTGGAGTTTTCTCATATTTTAAGGGCATTCTTGCGTCAAGACCCTGACATTATTATGGTGGGAGAAATGCGTGACGTGGAGACGGCTGAAATTGCTATGAAGGCTTCTCAAACGGGGCACTTGGTGCTCTCAACCCTGCATACCAATAGTGCGGCTCATAGCTTAATGAGATTAAACCAAATGGGCGTTGCTTCATACACATTGGCTCACTCTGTTTCGCTAATTATTGCCCAAAGGCTGGTGAGAAGATTGTGTGATCACTGCAAGATCAAGACAGAGCTTCCTCTCTCTATTTTAAAAGAACAAGGCTGTCAGTCTCCTTTTGTGTATTTAGCTAAAGGCTGCTCGCACTGTCATTTGGGCTACAAAGGCCGGCTGGCTCTATTTGAATTATTACCTATTGAAGCCAAAGTGGCGGACTGCATTTTACACAATGGCAAGCTAAGCGATTTAGTAAGGCTACAAAAAAGCATGGGGTTTTGTTCTTTGAGAGAAATGGGCCTTGAAAAAGTGCGGATGGGGGAGACCACATTGGATGAGCTCAATCGAGTAACAAGCCCGTGAAAAAGCATGGATTTAGTTGGTCAGGCCTTAATCCTTCTGGACAAAAAACCAAAGGCCTGGCTTATGAATTAAATGCCGACCTGCTTAAACTGGCTTTGGCTAAGCAGGGGCTGCAGCATATTAAGGTTAAGCGCCAATTTAGTTTCTTTAGTAAAAAAATCCGATCCAAAGATATTACCTATTTTGCTCGGCAGCTTTTGATTATGCAAAAAGCCGGCCTGCCTTTGTTAAAAGCTTTGCAAACCCTAAGTGTCACTTCAGGTCCACTTGAAATGATTATTGCGGTGATAAAAAAAGATATTGAAAGAGGGAAAACACTTTCTGACAGCTTGCGTAAATTTCCTAAGCAGTTCGATCGCTTATTTTGCAATTTAATTGAAGTGGGAGAAGCGGCCGGAATCTTGGATCAAGTCTTGCAAAACCTGGTGGAGTATCGGGAAAAATCTCAAGGGCTTAAAAGCGCTTTATTTAAGGCACTATCTTATCCAATTATTGTTTTGTTGGTGGCTTTAGGCATCAGCATAGGGCTCTTGCTGTTCATTGTGCCGCAGTTTCAAACTTTGTTTACCGAGTTTAACGCGCCATTGCCTTTATTGACTCAAACAGTGATTCACGTATCCAATGCCTTAAAGCAGAATGGGCTTTGGATTATGGCTGGCATTGTTGGGGCGGGAGCAGCTGGAATGCTTTTAAAAAAACAGTCTGAAACATTTAAGCAGATTTGGGACAAGGCTTTATTAAGCTTACCGGTTTTTGGTAAGTTAATTCAAAAAGCTTTGTTGATCAAAATCAGTAGGACCTTAAGCTTAATGCTCAATGCGGGCATGCCCCTGTCTCAAGCCTTGCGGCTTTTAACAAAGCATTTTGAAAACAGGGCTTATAAATTTGCCATGACAAAATGTTTCCACTCGATTAAAAATGGCCAAGCCTTTCATCAGGCTTTAAGTCATTCGAATTACTTTCCGATACTACTCATTCAAATGGTACAAGTAGGGGAAGAATCCGGCACTTTAGACAGCATGTTAAGTAAAGCCGCGGATATCTATCAGGAGGAGCTTGATTATGCTGTTAGCATTTTAAAAGAGCTACTTGAACCAGTGCTTATGACAGTGCTTGGGATTATTGTTGGCGGGCTTGTTATCGCCATGTACCTGCCGGTGTTTAATTTAGGAGGAATAATGTGAAGGGTTCTAATAGGCTTGCAGCCTAACTGCCCTACTTTTTCTTATAGCAGGATTTCGTCCTGCAGCCGAGGTACTTTCTTAAAAGAAAGTACCCAAAGAAATCCAGCCCTCCTGCATGCTTGCATCCTCTAAAATTGTGCTAAAGCCTAAGAAGCGGCAAAGCAGATATCCGTATCTTGTTTGCCTTATGGCCGCATCCTTGCGGCCACCCTACGGGTCTAAGGCTTATCGCTTTATTTTATCGGCGCATGCTAGGGGCGATAAAAGCCTCCGACCTGCAAGACCTTGGCCGAAGGTGCTCTTTGCGCCCATGGTCACAGGCGCTTGAAAAGACGATGCTCAGGCTTTAGGTCCGAAGGATAAGCGCAAGGATGCGCTTATCAGGCACACTGAAATGGATTTCCATTGTGCCGGTACTTAAGCTTGAGCGAAGCCTTTTCAAGGAGAAGCCTGTGCAGGGCAGGCATTTTTGCCTACTTTAGCTTCAGGCATCCTGCCTTACGCCCTTCGGGGAGTGCTAAAGCACGCCCAAATCTACTCCTGATAGATTTGTGTTGCAGTACAAAAGTAGGGAGTAGGTTGCAGGACGAAATCCTGATATTATTGTAATACCGAAATATCAGCAACTTGAAGGAAAAGATCCCTTAAGTTCTGCAGCAAAGCTAAGCGGTTATGCTTAACGGCTTCATCTTCACACATCACCATCACGTCATCAAAAAATGCAGCGATAGGTTGATTGAGTTCGGCAAGGCTGACTAAACATTCCTGATAAGCTTGGCGATCAAGCAAGCTTTTGCTTTCTTCAGATTTAAGCTGTAAAGCTTTATACAAGCCGATTTCGGCCGCGTCTTTTAATAGCTCAGCTTTAACGGCAGGGAGCTTCATCGCATTGGCATTCTTATTTAAAATATTGTGAACTCGTTTATTCGCTGCGGCTAAATTTAAGGCCTCGGGCAATTCTCTAAATCCTTTAACTGCCTGAATTCTTCTGTCTATATCTAATAAGTTAGTGCCGCCTTTTAGCAATACCGCTTGAACGATATCCGCGCTGATGCCGTGTTCTTGATAGTAGCTATAAAGCCTTTCAAGGCAGAATTCCAGAACGAGTTTTTTAACTTGGGGCTCTACTAGCTTACTGGAGTATAGTGTAACAGCTTGATCGATGAGCTGGCTTAAATCCAAATTAAGCTGCTTTTCAATCAACAACCTGACTACGCCGATAGCTGCACGTCGTAAGGCAAAGGGGTCCTTGGAGCCTGATGGCTGCTGGCCAATCCCAAAAATGCCTACCAGGCTGTCGAGTTTGTCAGCAAGTGAGATAATGCGGCCAGTTAAAGTAAGCGGCAAAGCGTCACCTGCAAATCTGGGCTGGTATTGTTCAAACAGTGCGGCGGCTACTTCCATTTCTTCCCCGCCATGCTGGGCATAATATCTGCCCATAATGCCTTGCAGTTCGGGGAACTCATTGACCATGCTGCTGACTAAATCAGTTTTGCTCAATAGCCCGGCACGTTCTGCCATTTCAGGATTAGCGCCTAGCTCATTTGCAATAAAGCCGGCCAATTGTGATAAGCGTTTGCTTTTGTCCAGCATGCTGCCTAATTTAGCCTGGAAGCTGACTTTTTCTAATACCGGTAAACGATCTTCAAGCCTAGTCTGAAGGTCAACTTGATAAAAGAAGGCTGCGTCACTGAGTCTTGCTCGCATCACCTTTTCATTACCCGATTTCACTGAATCTACATGCTTGCTGTCAATGTTGGCAATTGTGATAAAAAACGGCAGCAATCGGTTATCAATATCGACCAATGCAAAGCATTTTTGGTGAGACTGCATGGATGAAATCAAAGCTTCCTGCGGCACTTTTAAAAACTCTCCTTCAAAGCGGCAAAGGACTGCAACCGGCCATTCCACAATGGCAGCAACCTCATCCAATAAGCTTTCTGGGACAATGGCTTTGGCTTCCAAAGTCTTGCTTAGGGCTTCGATCTGATGACTAATTTTTGCTTTGCGTTCATCAAGATCAGCCACTACCCAGCCTTTTTTAAGGAGAATATCTGCATATTCAGAGGGTTCTGAAATTTTAATAGCTTCGGGATGGTGGAAACGATGACCGAAAGTAAAGCAGCCTGATTTGTGACCAAATAGCTCGGCTTCCACCACCTCTTTACCATAGAGCATTAATAGCCAATGAATAGGGCGGATAAATTTATAGTCATGATCGCCCCAGCGCATTTCTCTTTCAAAAGGCAGCTTTTTCAAAGATTCTTTAACAATTTCAGGCAATAAATCCTGAGTATCTTTACCCGCTTGTACGGATTGATAAAGGAACCACTCGCCTTTGTCCGTGCTTACCGTAGTCAGTTTATCTAAAGTGGTATTGCAGCTTGCCAAGAATCCTTGGAGCGCTTTAGTAGGTTTGCCTTCCAAATCAAAGGCGCTCTGTTTAGCAGGGCCTTTCTTTTCAATATGCTGTTCGGGTTGTTTCGAGCTCAAAGCTTTAACCATTACCGCAATTCTTCTTGGGGCGGCGAAAATAGAAGTTTCAGCGTAATCAAGGCCGGCTGCCTTTAAGCTGCTTGCAAGGTTTGAGGCAAAGGATTCTGTAATTTCCCTTAACAGCTTTGGTGGCAGCTCTTCCGTTCCAATTTCAATTAAGAAATCTGAGTGCTGATTCATGCTAGCTCTCCCTTCAATGGACACATGGGAAAGCCCAAAGCTTCTCTAGCCTCATAGTAAGATTTGGCTACGGCCAAGGACAAAGCCCTTACCCTTAAAATAAAACGTTGCCGCTCGGTAACTGAAATAGCTTTTCTGGCATCCAATAAGTTAAAAGTGTGGGAGGCTTTTAGGGCCATTTCATAGGCAGGTAGCGCCAGTTTTTCTGTCATAAGTCGGTGGCTTTCACTTTCAAAAAAATCAAATTGTTTGAACAAAGCTTCAACGGGCGCCTGCTCAAAGTTATAAGTAGACATTTCCACTTCGTTTTGTTTAAACACATCCCCATATTTAACAGGGCCGAAGGGGCCGATACTCCAAACCAAATCATACATAGAATCGACGTCTTGCAAATACATGGCAAGTCTTTCAAGTCCATAGGTGATTTCACCGGTAACCGGTTTACATTCTAGGCCGCCTACTTGCTGGAAATAGGTAAACTGGGTGACTTCCATACCGTTAATCCACACTTCCCAGCCCAATCCCCAGGCTCCTGCAGTAGGAGACTCCCAGTTATCTTCTACAAAGCGGACATCATGTTCTAAAAGATCTACTCCTAGCGCTTTTAAAGAACCCAGGTAAAGTTCTTGAATATTGTCAGGAGAGGGCTTCATAACGACTTGAAACTGATAGTAATGCTGAGCTCGGTTAGGATTCTCTCCATAGCGGCCATCAGTTGGGCGACGGCAGGGTTGAACATAAGCTGCGTTCCATGGCTCAGGGCCAATAGCCCTTAAAAAAGTAGCAGGGTGGAAAGTCCCGGCCCCCATTTCCATGTCATAAGGTTGAACAATGATGCATCCCTGTTCAGCCCAGTATCGCTGTAAGGTAAAAATAATGTCTTGGAAGCTTGGGCTATTGGCCTTTTGCATGATGTCCCTTCAAAATGTGATAAAGATTTGCCATAGTATATCAAAATCTGGGCTAAACTAAATTAGCTAATAGAATGTGTGCAGCAATGTAGCATAACCAAAAAAGGAGCGTAGATATGCATCCATTATCAAGACCCGGTGTAAGCGAAGAAAACTTAAAAGTATTTATCGGCAATAATGCAGAAAAAATCATTCGTCGAGGCGCAAGAGATATTTCCTGGTGCTGGCCTGCTTTCTTTTTTAGCTTTTTATGGCTGGCTTATCGTAAGGCTTATTTAGCAGCTTTTTTGGTTCTGGTAGTTGAGTTCTGCTTTCAAGCTCTGGATTATTATGGAGTTGCAACGGGCATCGCCGGCTTTCATTTTCACTATTCCATATTACTTGTGCACTTCGCTGTCGCTTTATTTGGATTGCGCTATTACTTACGTTTCGCTAGTAAAAAAGTGGCTAAAATCAATGCGGAAACCGCAGATTCCAGCTCACGCGATACTTTGTATCATGCTAAAGGCAGAACTTCTGCTGCCAGTGTAGTGGGCATTATGCTGCTCAGCATGATAATAAACGGCGGTGTTTTGTATACAGTGGGTGGACCTGCTGCATTTCACCATTTAGTGGTTCAAAGCGAAAGCACCCAAACTGAAAGTGCTCAAGTCACCACTGTTACCGTGCAAAATGCCAATACTTCGATTCATAGCGTGATTACTACCAGCACTAAAGCCAATGTAAAAACCGCAAGTTAGAAACCCTCCCTGCCCCTCTTTCCACAGAGGGGCTTTTTCTTAGCAACGATAGGCAGGTAGAGATTTTATTGACAAATCTGTTGCCTCAAATGATAATGATTCTCATTTGAGATTCAATGAGGTTTCCATGCAAGCTTTAAATCAAAAAAAGTTTTGGCCTTACCTATTCTTTTTTGCAGTGGGACCGGGCTTGGTGGTGATGCTGGCTGATACTGACGCTGGAAGTTTGATTACTTCTGCCCAAAGTGGTGCGGTATGGGGCTATCGAATGCTCTTGCTGCAGCTTATTTTGATTCCCATTTTATTTATTGCCCAAGAGCTTACTGTGCGTCTAGGCGTGGCAACTCAGCAAGGCCATGGTGAGTTAATCAAAAGTCATTTTGGTAAATACTGGGCTTGGCTTTCGGTGGGAACCTTGCTGCTGTCTTGTATTGGAGCAATTATTACTGAATTTAGCGGGATTGCAGGAATAGGCCATCTTTTGGGCTTACCAACCTATATTAGCATGGCTATTGTCATTGCTTTTCTCTTGCTAATTACTTGGACCGGCAGTTATCAAAGTACCGAGCGCTGCGCTATTTTAATTGGATTGTTTGAGCTTG
The DNA here is from genome assembly GCA_029256015.1 of Gammaproteobacteria bacterium. Lineage (GTDB taxonomy): Bacteria > Pseudomonadota > Gammaproteobacteria > Francisellales > CACEW01 > JAQSYQ01. The sequence goes on from JAQSYQ010000009.1 coordinate 70,760, forward strand.
TTTTTGTTGTTGTGGCAGTTATGGCCCATCCTCATTATAACGAGGCTTGGCAGGAAATGTGGAACATCCCTATTCATAATGCGCAATTTATGTATCTGGCTGCTGCTAACGTAGGCGCAGTCGTGATGCCTTGGATGGTTTTTTATCAACAGTCTGCTGTGGTAGATAAAAAATTAGGCCCAGTACATTTAAAAAGTGCTCGAATTGATACCGCTGTAGGGGCAGTAATTACCCAAGTTATTATGGTTTCTATGATGGTTATCACTGCGGCCACTATCGGCAAAAAAAATCCAGGAGCTACATTGGATACTGTCGAGCAAATTAGCCAGGCTTTAATTCCCTTTTTAGGGAAAACTGCAGGCGAGATTCTATTTGCTTTGGGAATGCTAGGGGCTTCTTTAATTGCGGCTATCGTCGTCTCTTTGACCGCTGCTTGGGGCTTGGGAGAAGTGACTGGATATAAGCGCTCGCTTGAGCATCATCCCAAAGAAGCGCCCTGGTTTTATGGGGTTTATACTTTGGTTTTAATACTGGGCGGAGTGCTGGTTGCCTCTAAAATCAATTTGGTTTCTTTAAGTGTGGCCGTTGAAGTAATGAATGCTGTTTTATTGCCCATTGTATTGGGTTTCTTATATATGTTAGCTATAAAAGCTTTGCCTGAGGCTTATCGATTGAAAGGCAAATACGCGATATTTGTGGGTATTATTCTTGGAGTAACCGCGATATTTGGTTTAGTCGCAGGCTTGTGGTCATTGGTTTAAATAAGAGGCGCTGTGTTGAATCAGCGCCTCTTTATTGATTAGGCAAACTCTTTCAGATGATAAGAGCGGATGTAAGCAACAAATTCCTGCAACTGCTTAATCCCGCTTTTTTCCGCTTCCACACACCATTGGTGTAAAGCTTGCAACAATTCAGCATTGCTTGCTGTGGTGCGGCTCCAGATTTCTTGGAGTCTACGGCGATATTCATACACTACTGCCAAGGTACGGCTATTAGCCAAAGCGCGATCAATATGAGGCATTTCTTCAGGCTTAATCAGCGCATCATTACGCTTTAATAAGCTTTTAGTTTTTGCACATAAGCTGCGATATTTGATGTTGTCCCAAGTGTTTTTTCGTTCGCTTTTAAATACAGGAACAATCACTTCTTGCATATAGCGAGTTAAAAGCTGCAAGCGGTTATTGATAATGGCTTTTAATGTATCCATATCCACTTCATGCTTATTAGCCAAAGCTTTTGGCGTAGGAGGCAAGCGTTTCACTTTCGCCAATCCTAAAATAGACAGAGTTTTGATATAGGCCCAGCCGATATCAAATTCCCACCACTTTACCGATAATTTAGCGGAGGTGCCATAGGTGTGATGATTGTTATGAAGCTCTTCTCCTGCAACAAAGATACCCCATGGAATAATATTTCTTGCTGCATCTGGGCATTCAAAATTGCGATAGCCAAAATAGTGGCCGATTCCATTAATAATGCCCGCTGCGAAGAATGGAGTCCAAGCCATTTGCACTCCCCAAACAATTAAACCGGGTCCGCCAAGCAAAAGTAAATCGACATAAAGCAGTAATATAATGCCTAATTTACCGCGTAAGAATTTAGTAGAATAAACATGGCGCTCAAGCCAGTCATCAGGGGTGCCTTTGCCATATTTTTCTAAGGTTTCAGGGATTTTCTTTTCAGCACGATAGAGCTCGGCACCTTGCCATAAAACAGTGCTCAAGCCCTCAACTTGCGGGCTATGCGGATCATCTATGGTTTCGCATTTGGCATGATGTTTTCTATGAACTGCGACCCATTCTTTGGTTTTCATGCCAGTGGTAAACCACAGCCAGAATCTGCAAAAGTGCGAAGCGATAGGGTGCAAGTCTAAGGCACGATGCGCCTGGCCTCGATGCAAGAAAATGGTGATACAAGCCATGGTGATATGGGTGCTGACTAAAGTAAATATGATGTAGCCCCACCAAGGTAAATTGAGTAAGCCGTAGAATGACATTAGGTCCTCCTTTGTATCGCTGTTCTCTCTGCATTATAGTTTGCTTATTAAAGAGACGAAACGATAGTAATCCTGACAATAGAATTTATTGCAGGGATTATACTCTGAAACCCTAAATAAATCAAGCTTTTGAAGGCCGTTAAAAAGGAGTATAATCAGTGCCTTACAAGGAATCAGAGCATGCCAGAACTTCCAGAAGTAGAAACTGTCAGAAGGACCCTTCTTTTAAGTTGTGAAGGCCAAACCATTAAAAAAGTCATTATTAGAAGACCTGATTTACGTTGGCCCATTCCTGCCAATCTAGCCAAGCTCATTGAAAATAAAAAAATTATAGCTCTTAAAAGAAGAGGCAAATATCTGCTATTTGAATTTGCTCATGGCAATTTGATTATACATTTAGGAATGTCCGGGGTACTCAAAATAGTGAAGCCTGATTTGCCCGTTGGCAAACATGACCACTTTGATCTTTTACTGTCTGATATTTGTTTAAGGCTAAATGATACTCGCCGATTTGGTGCAGTTTTATGGGAAGATTCTGATCATTTGCATCCTTTATTAGCGAGCCTTGGACCTGAACCTTTGTCCGAAACCTTTAATGCAGAGCTACTTTATAAACTGAGTAGAAAGCGTCAGGCTGCAATTAAATTAGTGATTATGGATAGCCATGTTGTAGTAGGAGTGGGCAATATTTATGCTAATGAAGCCCTGTTTCTTGCCAAAATTCATCCTGAGGTTTCAGCTGCCCGTTTAAGTCAAACAGACTGTGAAAATTTAGTGAGCGCAATCAAGCAAGTCTTGGCAAGAGCGATTGAGCAAGGCGGTACCACTTTAAAAGACTATCGGGATGGTCGAGGGAAACCGGGATATTTTCAACAGGAGTTATCTGTGTACGGCAGAAGCGGGAAGCCATGCTTGTTATGCCATACTGAGCTTCAAGAAAGCCGCTTAGGCCAACGCACAACAGTTTATTGTGCACAATGCCAGGTGAAATCTTAGACAAATTAGTATATATTTAATTTCGTTTAAATGTGTAAGTACCGGGATAGCTTATGTATAGCCAAACTACGCATCAAATCGAAGTGAAAGTGGGTTCACGGTTTTTGCCTGAGCATTCCTCAGAGGATGATCAAAGCTATACCTGGGTTTATGAAATCAGCATAACTAACCAGAGCGATAAGCTAGTTCAGCTATTAAACCGGCACTGGATTATAACTGACCTAAATGGTCATGTTGAGGAAGTCAAAGGCCCGGGTGTAGTGGGTTTGCAGCCTATCATTAACCCAGGTGAAACTTTTTCCTACAGCAGCTTTTGTGTATTGCATACTCAGAATGGTTCCATGAAAGGAGCTTATGAGATGCAGGATTTAGCCCGTAATAAATTCCAAGTCGCTATTCCTGAGTTTTTATTGTTACAAGACGGCCCTGGCGTTAAAATCGATCCGAGACTCTTACATTAATTGAATTGCCATCAACTATGTTGCTGTCTTCCTGGTCCCCGCCGCGGTTTATCCTCGACCTGATTGGGGGCGGGAATGACAAGTGGTTTTGTCATCCTGGGGCTGCAAAGCAGAACCTGGGATCCATTTTTTGTTGTCAATTTGGGGGCTGAAACGGTACGCTCAGTTTGAATTAAAGAAGCCCTGATATAGTTTTTACTCTGCGCAAGCTTTCTCTTGTAAAAATTTCACGCAAGCTTAAGATGAGGCAAACTGAGCGTACCGTTGAAACTGATAATTATTGCAGAATTTTTGGTATAGGCTAAACTCGGCAATGCATTTCTTAGGAAGCTTACAATGCCGATTGATCATAAACCCAAAAAACTTATTATCGGGCTAGGTAAAACTGGCATTTCTTGCATTGAATATCTGCTTCCCAACTTTGATTTGGTGGTATTTGACACCCGTCCTACTTTGACTGAATTTAGCAACTATCAGGCTCGCTGGCCCGGTATTCCTATGTATGCAGGCACTTTGCCCGATGCAGTGCTGGATCAAATTCAAGAAGTGGTAGTGAGTCCCGGAGTCAGCCTCGATATTCCTGTGATTCAAGAAGCCAGAAGAAGAAATTTGCCTATTATTGGGGATGTAGAGCTTTTTGTAAGGGTTGCCGGCGCTCCGATTATCGGTATTACAGGAACTAATGCTAAAAGTACTGTCACCACTTTAGTCACCGAGATGATCAATGCGGCCGGTAAGCGAGCCAAAATGGGCGGCAATATTGGTCTTCCTGCTTTGGACCTTTTACAAGAGCATGTGCCCGATTACTATGTGCTGGAATTATCAAGCTTTCAGTTGGAAACCACTCACTCATTAAAAGCTTTGGTGGCTGCCATATTGAATGTGACTCCAGATCATTTAGACAGGCATGGCTCAATGGAAGCTTATCAGGCTGCCAAAGAAGTTATTTATCACAATTGCGCTCATCCTGTCATTAATAGGGCGATGAAGTTTAACATCCAATTTGATAGCTCCCCCATTAGTTTTGGTTTAGATAAGCCCTCTGAGGGCCAGTTCGGATTGTTAGAGCAAGATGGCCAGGCTTATTTGGCTTTAGGTGACAAGCCCTTAATGCCGGTATCTGAAATGAGCCCTGGATTATCCGGGCAGCACAATGTTGAAAACGCTTTGTCCGCTTTAGCCATTGCCTCTCCTTTAGCTTTGCCCATGGGGCCAATGTTAGAGGTGATTAAAAAGTTTAAGGGCCTGCCACATCGTTGCAGATTGGTAGCCGAAATTGATGGAGTTAAATGGTTTAACGACTCTAAGGGGACCAATGTGGGGGCGACTTTGGCTGCCATAGAAGGCCTTGGTCCTCAGTGCAAAGGCAAGCTAGTTTTACTGGCGGGTGGAGTGGGCAAAGGCCAGGATTTCAGCTTGCTCGCTCCTGCTGTGAATAAATATGTAAGCTCGGTGATTTTATTTGGAGAAGACGCCAAAAAAATTGCGCAAGGCCTGCCAGATGTTCACAAAGAATTTGCGCTAAGCTTTGAAGAAGTCATCAAAAAAGCCAAAATGCTGTCAAAGTCGGGCGATAATGTATTGCTATCTCCAGCCTGTGCCAGTTTGGATATGTTCAAAAACTATGAGCACCGGGGCCAAGTTTTTGAGCAGCTTGTCATGCAGATGCCTCAATAAAGCTGAATCCAGCCCTGTAGCCAATAATTAGGCGAGTTCACACAAATCTGCTCTGCGCAGGAAACCGTATAATTCACTTCCATTTGAGGGAGCTTGGCAATAACAGGCAATATGCCCAGTGCCAACAAAATTAAGGCTATGATGAGTAAGGCTATCAAGCCAATATGCAAGTATTGAGTAACAGGTAAAGTTGTTCTATTGCTGAAATATAGGCTTAAAGCCCATCCAACTATTAAGCTCAACATCACCTGGCTAAGCGGCATGACCAAAGTCCCGCTGAACATCGAATCAAAGCCAGCCATTAACAATGAGGCGCTAAGGCCAATATATAAGTTGGCATTGGCTTGGGATTTTGCTTGTTCTTTGGCAAAACCTATCCAGCGCCAAAGTCCCATGAAGATTAAAGAAACCATCATCAGAGCTGCCGGAATGCCCCACTCACAGGCTAGTAATAGAATACCGTTATGAGGATGAGCGACCAGCTGTTCGTAAGAGTAGGCATAATAGGGGAAATGTAGAGGCCCAACCCCAAGTAATGGATGGGATTTGATTAAATGAAGGGCCACCGCCCAAATTTGCAGGCGATTATCAGGATCAAGTAAGCTTAAATGCCTCAAGGGTAAAGAAATAAGCCAATGGTAAAGGATAAAATATAAAGCAATGCCGCCTAGTACCGCCAAGATTTGATTCAATAAATACTGTTTAGCCGATTTGCCAAATACAGTGATAAGCAAGATAGCTGTTGCAATGCTTCCTAAATCTAAAGCCCTTGATTGCCCGGCAAAGCCCAGGCACCACCAATAGGCTGCCAGGGTAAATAAGGCGCCGCGTAGCAGTCTGCTTTTGCTGGGGTACAGTAAATTAGGTAAAACTACCAAGCCTAGACTCCAACTCATCAAGTCGGTTAAAAAGCGTGGGTTGTTAAAAGTAGGGGCAGACAACACATAAAATAAATTGGTAGAAGCTGGAATATCGCTAAGGTGATTGGCGATAAACAATAAAGTCATTATCGCTATCAGGCTATAACAGCCGATGGCAAGCATTAAGCCATAGAGCAAGATGCGGTCAAAATGGGCGTTAAAACTCTTTCTTAATGCAGCAAAATGAAAGACCAATACCACTATCATCAAAGCGGTGGCCCAGTCTAAAAAAGCAAAGGTCGGGATAGCGGACAATGAAGCTGAAATGGCGCCTAAGGCAAAGAATCCCAGCAGTAATATTCTGCTCGTCCTAGGTAAGTGCAAAAAGCTCGACAAGCCTTGCTCTCTCAGGCTTTTGCTTGACAGCAACATGAGGCTGCTTATTAAAAATAAGCTCAATTGAGTAATGCGTCGGATGTCGTAAAAAGAATAAGCGGGCAGGGCCCATCTTACCGTCAAAGCATTGATTAATACAAAAAGTCCAAGCAGAAGCAATCCAAACAAGACAGTACTAAGAGTCGAGATTCTGTTCATTATATTTTACTTATAGTGGTAAAGGATTTTAGATTGTTCGCCTGGGATAAACTCAGTGAGCTGTCCTGAATCTAAATCAAAATGCCAGGCATGTAAAAACAGTTTTTTGGCTTCGACCTTGGATCTCACCCAGGGAAAACTGAGTAAATTATTGAGTGAAATCTGCAGGGCTTCTTGCTCACAGAGGTGGCATTTTTCATCCATACTTAAGTGAGGAAACTCCGCATTGACTTTGTCTTTAGCGGCCTCTGCGATAGAAACCCAGGTTGAGATAAAGCTGTCCTTCTTACCTAAAATTCCGCTTTCCATTAATGCTCGGATGCCCCCACATTGGCTGTGCCCCAATACGACGATATGTTCCACTTCCAAATGTCTTACTGCAAACTCAATGGCTGCACTGACCCCATGATAGGTGTCTTCTTGATGAGTATAAGGAGGGACCAAGTTGGCCACATTGCGAATAGTAAACAGCTCACCCGGTTCCGCCTGAGTAATAATAGAAGGGGAGACTCTGGAGTCACAGCAGCCAATAATTAATACTTCGGGGTTTTGACCCTTGGCAACCAGCTCTTTGAAAGTTAAATTGTCTCCAGAAAAATAGGCTTCTGAAAATTTTTGATAACCTGCTCTCAAACGATCTAAGGCTTTCATATACGCTCCAGTTTTCGGTAGCTTAAAGCTTCTGTAAGATGACTATGAGCTATCTTAGCATCCCCAGCTAAATCAGCAATGCTTCGAGCAATTTTTATAATGCGGTGATAGGCGCGGGCTGATAAGTGCAGTTTAACGATAGCTTGATCGAGAAAGCGGGATTCAGTAGAGCTTAATCCACAATATTGCTGAATAAGTTTTCCTGATAGCTGGCTATTTAGCAAGCCTTGACGGGCAAGCTGCCTGTCTTGGGCTTTTTTCACTCGTGTGCAAACCACCGAGCTGGATTCAACTTTATCAGGTATTGTCGATAACGCTCCAGCGGGGAGTTCTGGCACTTCAACGTGCATATCAATTCTATCCAGTAAAGGGCCTGAAATTTTATTGCGATAGCGTTGAACCTGGGTAGGCAAGCATTCACAGGCCCGTTGCTTGGAGCCTAAATAGCCACAGGGGCATGGGTTCATAGCTGCAATGAGTTGAAATCGGGCAGGGTATTCGACTTGGGCGTTGGCACGAGACAGCGTAATACTCCCATGTTCCAAAGGTTCCCTTAAGGCTTCTAATACCCTTCGGTCAAATTCAGGCAGCTCATCTAAAAATAGCACACCGCAATGGGCCAATGAAATTTCCCCAGGTTTAGGAACACTGCCACCCCCTACAATTGCCACACTCGAAGCACCGTGATGAGGGTGCCTAAAAGGAACTTGGTAAAAATGTTCCACTATATTGGGTAAATTTCTTATAGAGGCTATGCTGGCTGCTTCAAGAGCTTGTTCTTCGGTTAATGCTGGAAGCAAGCCTATGATTCGATTAGCCAACATGGTTTTACCTGTGCCAGGCGGGCCAAACAGGAGCAAATTATGTCTGCCTGCAGCGGCTATTTCCAAGGCCCTTTTTGCCTGATGCTGAGCTTTTATATCGGCTAAGTCCAGACAATGAGAAGCAGGCGCTATGCTATCAGCTTGATAGGCCTGCAAGCTTTTCTTGTTTGTCAGATGTTCACAGACTTCCAGTAAATGAGAGGCGGGATAAATTTTTAAGTCTTTAATCAAACCTGCTTCAGCGGCATTAGACCGTGGCAAAATTAAATGGTGATTAGCATTTTTAACAGCCAATGCCAATGGCAAGCTGCCTGTAATGCTTCTTAATTTCCCGCTTAAAGCCAGCTCGCCGGCCAGTTCATATTCTTTCACTGCCTCAGCGGGAATCTGTTTGGATGCGATTAAAATACCGATGGCGATAGGCAAATCAAAACTACCCCCTTCTTTGGGAAGGTCAGCTGGCGCTAAGTTAATAGTCATGCGGCGGCTTGGAAATTCGAACTGGCTGTTGATCAAAGCCGATCGCACTCGCTCCCTGCTTTCTTTTACAGCGGTTTCAGGAAGGCCAACTATTGAAAAGCTTGGAAGGCCATTGGAGATATGGACTTCAACTGTGACGAGGGGGGCTTTGAGGCCTTGGGTGGCTCGGGTATGTACAACAGCAAGATTGATCACTCTGTCCTCCATGCTATTCATCATGCAGGCCCAAACCGGGGCAAGGATAAACTCCCGCGCGAATCTGGTTTAAAAAGACTGGGTCCCCGATCATGCCGGGGATGACGATTATCTAAATGGCTTTGCCATTAAGATAATCTGCCACTTTTAGATTCAAGTTCGTCGAGCTTTTTTTCTAGAGCTTCGAGTTTCTCGCGGGTGCGTGCAAGCACTTTAGTTTGAATATCAAACTCTTCACGAGTGACTAAATCTAATTTGCTAAAGCTGCTTTGGAGAACGCTTTTGAAGTCGCGCTGTAGTTCTTCTTTGAAGTTAAGCAAAGAAGGGGGCAGGCTACTGATAAATTTATTGGCCATTTCATCAAAGATTTTGGGATCAATCATCGTTATTCCTTATTGCTTAAAAAGCTATATTATCATGAAGAGGATAAAAATTCTCATTGATTATATTTTATACAAAACGGAAGCCTTGTGCAAAGAGGTCACATGTTAAAAGTTATCCAAATTTCAGATTGCCATCTTGCCAGAGATCTTAATTTTGAAAAACATGGCGTGAATACAGAGCAAGCTTTGCAAACAGTGCTGTCTTATATTGATAGTGAACAGCCTGATTTGATTATCGCAAGCGGAGATATTGCAGAGCTGCCTTCGAAGGAAGCTTATGAGAGGTTTTTCCAGGGCCTTAAAGTTTTCAATTGCCCGATATTAAGCATTCCGGGTAATCATGATAATAGTTTCTTGCTTGCAAACTCAAGCCTTCAGTTAGGTGGCTGGCAATTTATTGGTCTCGATTCTAATGGCCCGGCTATCAAAAAATATGGAGGCTTTTTAGCTCAATCCGAGCTCGAGTTTTTACAAAGTAAATTAGAGCAGTCCAACGAGCCTACTGTCATTGTATTGCATCATCCTGTGCTTGTTCCTGAAAGTAACTGGCTGCAGGAAGTTAAACTTGAAAATGCAGAGGAGTTTGTAAAAATCATTGAAACCTATCCTCAAGTTAAAGCGGTGTTGTCCGGGCATGTACACTATACTTATGAAATGAGACAATCAGAAGTCATGTATTTATCATGCCCCTCTACTTATCGGCAATTTGACGGTAAAGCTCGAGAATTCGCTATTGATAAAACGTTAAGCTATGGCTATCGTAAATTAATCTTAGAAGCTTCTGGAACAATACTTTCCTCAGTCCATTTAATGAAGGAATCCCATGAAAAATAAAAAGCTCTGGCTTATTACCGGTTTAGGCTTAATGGCTGCCCAAGTAGCCCATGCTATTGTCATTATACCGCCAGGGCCTCCTGCTGCGATGTCAAACTGTGATATTAGTCAGCAAAATACCAGCTCTCCTCCCGCCATTTTAAATAATAAGGCCCAACTTCAGTCTCAGCTTTGCATTTTACAAAATACTGCAAAAATGCAAGAGCAAAGCATTCAAAATATCCAGCAAAGCTTGAATAATACTCAGTCCCAAATTCAAGCTATTCAGCAAAAAATCGCTGCCATAAGAAATACTGAGCCTTCTTCTTTTAAATGGGTCTCAGCTTCAATCGGCACTATCCCTGATCACGCTTTTGTAGCGGCCGAAAACTCAGGAAATAAACTGTATATCTGCCAGGCCAATTACAAGATGAATCCGGGAGACTTGGGGGCGGCTAATACCTATATTTATCCAGGCATGCTGACAAGTCAGGGCTGTATGATTACTTTTGCGGGGCGAAGCTTTGTAGAAACTCCCTTCAAAATTTTAATCAGTAAAGAAGGCGGTTATTGGGGCAATTCATCTGAAGTTAATGATGCCTCTAATGCGAGTCCATCTTTGCCGATAGTCAGCTTTCAAGAAACTGCCGCAAATGGCCAAGCTTCGACTCAAGCTATTATTGGAGGCTATGAACCTGATCATTATATCTATGTGTGTCGAGTGAATATCAATAATACTTATTATGTGGGGAAAGTGGTGTCAGGTAACTGTAACGTGGCTTTACAAGGAAAAGAAGCCAGTTGGCCGGATTATCAGGTATTGCTGACAAGCCAGCCAACGGGTGATTCGAGCAGCTAAATTAGAATAAGTAGCTAAGACCTAGTCTAAATGAGCTTGTTGCATAAACACTGCTGTTATATCCGCTGGTAGTGAAGAAGCCCCAGTCGCTTGGACGGAAATCGCCGCCAGTACCCTCAATTTCAGCGTAAATGTTAAAGTTTTGGGTAGGCATATAACCTACGCCTAAGCCAATCATAGGCTCGGTTTGGGTAACTGAGGTATTTTGGCTGCTTTGTTGTACGCCGTTAATATAAACAGGTCCAGCAACATCAGCAGTTTGAGTTACCACAGCCGCACCTAATTTAACAAAGCCGTTGATTCCATATTCGCCAACGTAGGTTAAAGTTCCCAAGATGTTAACGCTGCTTGAATTGTAGGTTAAAGAACCGGTGTCACCCGCCATGCCGCTTCCTGCATAGTTAGCGCGGCCGTTTTGGCTATACCCAAGCTCAGCTCCCCACATGACATTTTGGTTTACAGCCCAATGGTAACCAGCATAAGCTCCCCATACTCCTGAGGAAGTGGCATAGTTCTCAACATTGTTAAACCAGTTGTTGGTAAGAGCAATATCAGGGGCTTGGATAGAACCTTGGCCACCGTCAACTCCTACATAAAAACCGTTTTGAGCGGTCACATCAGCAAATGCAGCGGTGCTGATGGCAAATAAAGCAGTTGCCAGTACTGAAAGATTAAATTTATTCACGGAATAACTCCTTATTTTATTAAAATAACGAGCCCATTTTAAAAAACTATTTGAAAAGGTCAAACTTTTTCTAGCAAACTATTAGCTAATTAAAACTTAAAATAGATAGGATAAGCCGATGCGGAACCTATATACAGCAAAGGGATTATTGTAATCGTTGCCGGATTCAGAGAAGGCCCAGTTATTTTCGGTATCGCCAAAAATTCCACTCACTGAGGTATAAATATTAAGGTTGTTAGTTACCATATAGCCAATGCCTGCCTCTGCAGCAGGGGCAAAGTGTCTGCTGGTAAAGTCATCTGAGCTTCGGCTAACTCCATCAATTACCAAAGGCCCGCTAAGGGTAGCTTGTTGCCATTGCCAAGCGACTCCGCCTTTGAAAAATACGTTAAACCCGTTGCTCCACAGAGTATTAAATGTTGCTAATATATCGTAGCTTGAAGCGCTGAGCTTTAAAGAACCTGTGTCACCAGTTGCACCGCTTCCATTGTAAGTTGCTTTACCGTCTTGGCTATAACCCGCTTCCCAGCCTACTGATGAAAAAGTGTCTAAAGCCCATTGATAACCGAAATTGCCGCTCCAGGTAGTGCTGTTTACTTTATAAGTTCCTAAGGGTGAGGATACATAAATTAGATTGGTGGGCTGCCTGGGTGCCATTAATCCACTGTAACCACCGTTTACATCAATATAGAAACCATCTTGCGCACTAATGTCCGCATAGGAAGTCATGCCGCATAGAGAAAGGCCTAAGAACAGGCTTGATAGATAAACTATTTTTCTCATGTTTATTCCCCTTGATAATCTCGCTGTCTATTATGGTAGAAACTTTAAGTTTTCGCAAATTGATATAACTAGGCTACAATGGATGAAACAAAAATGGGAGACCATCATGCTGCAACAACGTTCTTATAAAGGCGCCATTACTGTATTAACTTTTGCTTTCTTTATGTGGGGATTTTTAACCGCATTGAACGATATTTTAGTTCCCCATCTCAAAGCCTTATTTCATCTGGATTATGCGGGTGCCATGCTGGTGCAGTTTTGCTTCTTTATCACCTATGGAATTATGTCATTGCCCATGGCGAAGCTCGTAGGAAAAATCGGTTATAAGGCTGGTGTGGTCTGGGGCTTTGTGATAGCCGGCATAGGTTGCTTAGTATTTTTACCCGCAGCGAGTATGCAAATTTACGCTGCCTTTTTATTTGGTTTGTTTGTGCTGGCTTCAGGAATCGTTTTATTACAAGTTGCGGCCAATCCTTACGTCACTTTGCTGGGAAGGCCGGAAACAGCTTCCAGGCGATTAACTTTAGCTCAGGCTTTTAATTCTCTTGGCACTACGCTTGCTCCCTGGTTTGGTGCGGTGTTAATTCTGTCGGTAGCGGTGAAATCAGCGGCCGATTTGAACCTAATGACAGCAGCACAACTACAGGCTTATGATCAGACTCTGGCCTATGCCATACAAAAACCCTATTTGATTTTAGCGATAGTTATGCTGTTGATTGGCGTGTTAATCGCCTTTATTCCCTTGCCCAAAATGCTGCATCATGAAAGACAAAACATCACGATCAGCCAGCTTCAATCGACAAGAGAGCGAAGCAGCATGTGGCGTTACCGACATTTTATATTGGGCTGTGTTGCGATATTCCTGTATGTGGGCGCGGAAGTGGCCATTGGTAGCTTTTTAGTAAGCTATTTAATGCAACCTAATATCGCAAACTTTAGTCCTGAGCATGCTGCTGACTATGTTGCCGTATACTGGGGCGGGGCATTGCTGGGCAGATTCGCCGGCTCTTATCTATTAGGCAAAATCAATCCGCCAAAACTATTGATTGCCCATGCAATTTTGGCTATTGCCTTGGTATTGACGACGATGTTTACCCAAGGAAGCGTGGCGATGTGGTCGATATTAGCAGTAGGCTTATTTAACTCAGTGATGTTCCCAACCATTTTCAGCCTTGCCATTCGAGGCCTTGGCAAATATACACCTTCTGCTTCAGGCATGTTATGCGTAGCGATAGTCGGTGGGGCCTTTATTCCTTTACTGCAAGGCTTTTTGGCCGATAGAATCGGTGTTCAAATGGCCTTTATTTTACCGGCTATATGCTATCTCTTTATTCTTTATTATGGATGGAAAGGCTACGATAAAAGCTTTGGTCTGGTCGACGTTAAAGCTCAGCAATAAATCAGGCATTTCAATTTTCAGACAGGCTTATAAGCACGGGCCTGTCTAAAGGTTTATAACAGCCTGGTATTTCTTCGGCAGTTTCATTAGTATTTCAGAATATGCTAGGAGGCAGCCATGTCCATTCAAAACGACAGTTTTGATTTCGCTAAGATGACTGAGGCTGAACGTCTTGCCTGCTTAAAGCAGTATCAGATAGCACTTAGCTCAGAAGAAGCTCTCAAAATCCAGGAACTTTTAAAAAGGCCGCCCAGTCTTTCAGAATGTATTTTATGGGGAATCCAGGGCTCTGAACATTGTTCTTATAAAAGCAGTCGGATTCACCTCAAAACCTTAACGACAAACGGGCCTAATGTTATTTCCGGCGCAAAAGAAGATGCCGGTATCGTCGCGGTAGCTGTTGATAGAAAAGGCCATCGCTATGGGCTAGTGGTAAGCCATGAGTCGCATAATCATCCCTCCCAAATAGTGCCGTTTGAGGGAGCTGCCACGGGGATTGGCGGAAACGTGAGAGATGTGTGCTGCATGGGGGCCACGGTTATAGCCAATGCAGACGGCCTAAGGTTTGGGGCTACAAACCAGCATAAGAGCCAGTGGGTCCGCCAAGGAGTAGTGGCGGGAATTGCAAGCTATAGTAATGCAATTGGAGTGCCTAATCTCGCGGGCGATGTGTACTACGACGAGCGCTATAACGATAACTGTTTAGTCACGGTGGTTTCATTAGGGATTATCAGAGAAGACCAGATTACTCATTCCTATGCACCAAAAAATGCAGAAGGCTATGACTTAATTTTAATTGGCAAACCTACTGATAACAGCGGATTTGGCGGGGCAAGTTTTGCTTCAGTGGATTTAAAAGAAGAAGACAAATCTCAAAATCGAGGGGCTGTGCAGGAGCCTAATGCCTTTTTAGGAAGGATGTTGCTACAGTCCAGTTATTCTTTGTTTAAAAAGCTAGCCGAGATGGGCAAGCTGGATGAGGTCGGCTTTAAAGATTTGGGGGCAGGAGGGATTGCCTGTGCCAGCGTTGAGCTTGCGGAAGCTGGGGGCTACGGAGCAGAGGTTAATTTAGATGCGGTACATGTGGGGATGCAAGGTCTGCACCCTTCAGTGATTTTATGTGCAGAAACCCAAGAGCGTTACATGTGGGTCAGCCCTCCTGGTTTAAGCGAATTTATTCTTAAGCATTACAATGAGGACTTTGCTTTACCCAAAATCTCAGAAGGGGCGCGCGCCAGTATTATCGGTAAAATTACCAAAGATGGCTTTTATAAAGTGAGCTATCGAGACCAGACTTTGATTCATGCCAAAGCCGAGGATATTTGCAAAGGCATCGTTTATAACAGGCCGCATAAGGCCCCTAAATTTGAACATACGGAACCGCAATTGGGTAAGGTGGATAACCGAGAAAGCTTAGTTAAGCTGCTTGCTCATCCCAATATTGCTTCCCAGCAGTCCATTTATGAAAACTACGATAAACAAGTCCAGGGCCGCACTGTTATAGAAAGAGGCCAAGCTGATGCAGGCGTCATGCAGCCTTTTAACAGTAATGATTTCCCTAAGGAAATTCAGGCAACGGGAATTGCTTTAAGTCTGGCTGACAATCCTCGATTTGGTCTTATTGATCCCTATTGGGCAGCAGCGAATGCAGTGATTGAAGCCATGATGAATGTGGCAGCAGTCGGAGCCAGTCCCGAAGCGATCACGGATTGTCTGTGTTTTGCTAACCCTGAAAAACCGGAACAGATGTGGGAAATAGTCGAGTCGATAAAAGGCATAAAAGCCGCTTGTGATGGAGTGTATTTAAAAGATTATCCTACTGCTGCAACTCCCGTTATCGCTGGGAATGTTTCGCTTTATAACGAATCGAAAAGCGGGCCTATTCCACCGAGCCCTATGATTGCTTGCGTCGGGAAATTAAAGGATGCGAGTGCAGCCATTAATTTTGATTTCAAACAGGCCGGCTCTTTGGTGGTGTTGGTCGGCGAGCGGAAAAATGAATATGGAGGCAGCGTATTTTATGCCCTATACGATGAACTTGGTGCTCATTTGCCTAAGCCTGATTTCAACACGGTGCAAAATCAGATTTTCGCTTTGACCGATGCCATTGATAAAAACTTCATTTTGGCAGCAAAAACCATTAATCGAGGAGGCTTTGCCGTTGCATTGGCCAGAATGTGCTTTGGCAATTATATCGGTGCTGAGATTAGAATGGATGAAAGCCTTTTATTCAGTGAATCACCGGGTTTTATCTTGGAAGTCAGTGAGCTTCATTGGGATGAAGTAAAAACCATTTTTAACACATACCAAGTGACAATTGAGCTGGTCGGTAAAACCACCCGGAAAGGGATTATTGAAATCAATGATTTTGGAATCAGTGTGAAAGAAGCCCATCAAGCATGGGAAGGCGAACATTGCTAGGGAAATAAGCATGAAAACAGTCACTTATAATGAGGCCGGGGTCAATATCAGCGCTGGCAATGAGGCAGTTGAAAGAATCAAAGCTAAGGTTGAAAGGACTTTTTCTCCCAATGTGATCGGGGGCTTAGGAGGATTTGGAGCACTATATGATCTCAAGCCCTTATTAGAAAACTATGTGCGTCCTGTTATGGTGCAAAGCATCGATGGGGTGGGAACTAAAACCATCGTCGCTAGAATGGCGGGAAAATATGACAGCTTGGGCTATGACTTATTGAGCGCAACCAGCAATGATATTTTAGTGATGGGGGCGAGGACCTTGACCCTTTTAGACTATATCGCTAACGATAAATTAAATCCCGACATTATCGAAGAGCTGGTAGCGGGCATGTGCAAGGCCTGCTTGGAGCATAATGTTTCATTGGTCGGCGGGGAAACAGCTGAGATGCCGGATACCTATTTGCCTGGAGAACATGATCTCGTTGGCATAGTCACAGGCCTTGTGGATTACAATAAAATTATCGATGGCTCAAACATTAAGCTTGGAGACAAAGTCTATGCTTTTGCCTCAAGCGGCCTGCATACCAATGGTTATTCTTTGGCAAGGAATTTGTTTTTTAAACAGGCGGGTTTAAACATCGATTCCTACGTTTCCGAATTAGGCCAAAGCGTTGCCGAAGCTTTATTGGCGTCTCACATTAACTATGCAAATCCTGTTCATGCCTGCTTAGGTCAGGGAATTGAAATCAAAGGCATGGCCCATATTACAGGCGGTGGCTTGATTGAAAACATTCCAAGAGTTCTGCCAAAAGGCTGCATGGTAGAAATCAAAAAAGGCACTTGGCCAGAGTTGGCTTTATTTCAGTTTATGCAAAATCTTGGCAATATCCCGGAACATGAAATGTTTAGAACTTTTAATATGGGAGTGGGTATGGTTCTTATTCTGGATGAGAAAATGGCAAGCCCCATGAAAAAAGTATTGGAACACTTCCCGTCATTTAAGCTGTATCAAATCGGTGAGGTGGTGCCGGGCGAACCCTCGCTTAGGATAATCCCATGATCCAAATAGCGATAATACAATTTCCTGGCTCTAACTGCGAAAGAGAAACCAGGCTTGCCATCGAGAGGGCCGAGATGCAGGCAGTGGATGTGATGTGGAATGCCTCCGCATTCTTGGAGCATTTTGATGGATTTGTATTAATTGGCGGCTTTTCTTATGAAGACCGCTGCCGTTCTGGTCTGATTGCTTCCAAAGACCCTCTAATGAATAAAATTGCTGAACAAGCAAAACTCGGCAAGCCCGTATTAGGCATCTGTAATGGGGCGCAGATTTTGGTAGAAAGCGGCTTGGTTCCAGGCTTAGCCAATCAACGGATTGGCATGGCTTTGACTCACAATAAAAGACTGAAGCAAGGCAAAGTCTTAGGCACAGGTTTTTATAACAATTGGTGTTATATCAAAAGCAAAGCAAATAAGCACAGCGTATTCAGCCGGCATTATTCCGGGCCGCTAAATATTCCTCTGGCACACGGTGAAGGCCGATTTATTATTCCAGATGAAGTCTGGAAAGCCTTAAGCCAAAGCCCTGCTGAAGTCTGGCAGTACTGTGATTCAATGGCTGAGGTGATCGACGAGTTCCCCGTTAATCCGAATGGTTCTGCCCATAACATAGCAGGAATTAGCAATGCCTCCGGCAATGTTTTAGCATTAATGCCTCACCCTGAGCGAACCAAAAACGGCGATGCCATTTTCTCCTCTATGCGTGATTATATAAAGGAACAGCGCTACTTAAAGTACGAGGAATTACAGCTTGAATTGAAGCTGCCTGAAATTAAGCATTATTCCTTAGCTCCGGGGCATCGAGAGCTTAATGTTCAAATGCTGATCAATGACAATGAAGCCATTTCACTGCAAAAAGCCCTACAAGATATGGGGATGCCG
>JAQSYQ010000010.1 GCA_029256015.1 Gammaproteobacteria bacterium
CATCAATCAAGTGCCTACACTTAATTGCTTATTCTGCTTTTAAAGAGCTCAGAACGAATGTTATGCCATGTCGTTCAGTGAGGTGCCATTATACGGATCAATTTCATCTCGTCAAGTTTTTATTTGCAAATATTTTTGACTATTTAATGACCAGGATTTCAAGCCCCAGGGAAATCATTCTCACACAAAGCAAAATGAAGTGCAAGCGCACACTAGGGCACAGAATGAACTTTCCAGAACTAGTCTAAGCAAACATTTAAACTTGCTTTTCTTCAAAATCCTAGAGTATTGTCTTTGGGTTAATACAACACAAGGAAATCAAAATGTTTAATGGAACTTTAAATACCACAGTTGGCAGCGAGCAGGATTATGGTATGGATCCTTTGATATTAGGTGTGAAAATTGCTGCAGGAGTAGCCGGAGGGCTAATTGCAATTGGCTCATTTGCAACTTGGTATTTCTGCTGCCGTGCTCCTCGTAGGGGACTCCAGAATGATGGTACACAGATGACCAATATAAAACCAGCAAATGCAACGCCTTTACTTCAGGCTGTTATAGCTTCAGATGGCTCAGCTGCAAACTATGCAGCAGGCACAGCAAACCCTAGCACATATCATATATAATCTAAGCAAAGTGCAGGCTAGCCCTGCACTTTATCTAAAGTTCAAATCAATTAGCTCACGCAATTCATCTAAAGCTTTCACACTGTAAAACTTTAAATAAACTTCTGAACTTAATCCCGCTGACCTTGCATAGTATTTACTAAACTGCCTGCCTTGCATTAGCGCACGAGATTCATTCTCAAGCTCAATTAACTTTTCAATATGAGATAAAAACAAAGCCCCAATTTCCACAGGCGATGGCTTAGTAAATGATTTGCCCTGATCGATTGCAGTTAACTCAGCAAACAACCAAGGTCTACCCGTGGAAGCTCGCCCCACCATAGCTCCGGCGCATCCCGTTTTGAACATATTTTGCAAGGACTGATAATCCTTGATATCACCATTGCCTATTACAGGAATTCTGGAAGCCTGAACCACGGCCGAAATTTCATCTAGCCTGGCAGGAACCTCATAGCCTTCAGTCCAATGTCGGCCATGTACAATAATAAAATCAGCGCCCCCATCATTTATGGCTTTGACTACGTCTTGAGTAAAACTTGAGCCGCTGGCCCCATCCACTCTAATCTTAATGGATAAAGGCTTATCGGTGGTTTTTCTTAGAGCGGCAACCAGCTGATAGAGTCTGCTGCTGTCTGACAGCTGAGCAGAACCGCAGCCTTTTCTTCTAACCTTTGGCATAGGGCAGCCACAGTTTAAGTCAATTAAATCCGCCCCATGAGCCGATGCAACATAGGCTGCTTTAGACAATTCATCCGGATCAGTGCCTGATAGCTGATAGCACAAAGGCCCTTCAGTTGGCGACTTATAAATATACCTTTTGGGAATGCTTTTCAATAAAAGCGTTTTGGCGGAAACCATTTCAGTCGCGCAATAGGCCAGCTCGCCAAACTGCCAAATCATATCGCGAAATGGCGCACAGCTTACCCCAGCAAGTGGGGCCTGAATTAGATTAGAGCCAAATAGCTGATTACCGAGTCGAATCGGGCGAATTAACCCGCTCATTTCACTAACGTGATTTTAGCAAATTTACGCTTACCCACTTGGCAGGTATAGGTTTTGTCAGGCTCAAGGACTAAAGCTTTATTATCCACTCGTTCGTTATCGACCCTGACACCGCCCTGCTCAATCATGCGGTAAGCGTCTGAAGTTCCGGAAACTAGATTGGCTTGCTTTAACACATGAGCAATACCTAGACCTTCAGAAGAGACCTTAAGTTCAATTTCCGGCATGTCATCAGGCAACTGGTTTTTCTGAAACCTTTGCACAAAGTCTTGATAAGCAGCTTCAGCCGCCGCTTTGTCATGGAATCTTTCCACAAGCTCCATGGCCAAGGCAACTTTTACATCTCGCGGGTTTAAGCCCTGAGCCACATCTTCTTTAAGCTTAGCAATCTCGCCCAAGGATTTAAAACTCAGCAAATCGTAATAGCGCCACATCAATGAGTCTGAAATGGACATAACTTTACCAAAAATTTCCTGAGGAGCTTCGGCAATCCCAATATAGTTACCAAGAGATTTTGACATTTTATTGACGCCATCCAAGCCCTCTAGCAATGGCATGGTAATCACTACTTGCGGCTCCATTCCGTGATGCTTTTGAAGCTCGCGCCCCATCAATACGTTAAACTTTTGATCGGTTCCGCCAAGTTCAATATCGGCTTTCATCGCCACAGAATCATAACCTTGCAATAAAGGATAGAGAAATTCATGAATCGCTATAGGCTGATTATTGGCATAACGCTTTGAAAAGTCATCACGCTCTAACATACGCGCCACGGTAGAAGTGCTGGCAAGCTTAATCATATCAGCGCCGTTAAACTGATTTAGCCAAGCAGAGTTAAACATCACTTCGGTTTTATTAGGATCTAAAATCTTAAAAACCTGGGACTTATAGCTCTTGGCATTTTCCTGGACTTCTTCCGGGGTCAAAGGCTTACGAGTCACATTTTTACCGGTAGGGTCTCCGATCATTCCGGTAAAATCACCAATCAAAAACATAATATGGTGGCCCAGCTCCTGCAACTGACGCATTTTATTTAAGAGCACGGTATGACCCAAGTGAAGATCAGGTGCGGTAGGGTCAAAGCCTGCTTTAACTCTAAGCGGCTTGCCTTTTTTAAGCTTTTCAATCAGCTCAGCTTCTGGAATAATTTCCTCTGTTCCGCGCCTGATAATATTTAATGTTTCTTCTAATTGCATACCAATCCTAATATTTTTCAATCTGCCGACCATAATATAAAAACCACAGGTTATAATAAAGTAAAACTGAGCGAGAATCCAAAATGGCTGAATCAGCAAAACTATTTATCGGCATTATGTCAGGCACAAGCTTAGACGGCATAGATTGTATTCTAGTGAATTTTGAAGGCCAGAAATTAAAGCCTCTCGCCAGTCTGCACATGGATTACCCCAAGGCTGTACGCGATCGCTTATTAGCAATTTGTCAAAATTTTAGCGTCAATTTAAAAGATTTAGGCTGCTTGCATACTGAATTAGGTGAGCTTTATAGCAAAGCCGTGCTAGCTTTATTAAGCAACACCAAAGTTCCCGCTAAAAAAATCAGCGCCATCGGCAATCATGGTCAGACTATTTATCATTTCCCCGAAGGGAAGTTTCCTTTCACCATGCAAATTGGTAATGCAGCCGTGATTGCAGCCAGAACTGGCATTCCCGTGGTAGCCGATTTTAGAAGCATGGATATGGCTTTAAGCGGGCAAGGCGCACCACTGGTTCCCGCCTTTCATGAAGCTGTATTTAGCAAAAAGAACAAAAATATCGCCGTGGTTAATATCGGCGGAATGAGCAACGTCACACTATTGCCCGCGGGCAGGAGCTCAGCCGTTCTAGGCTATGATACCGGCCCTGGCAATGTCTTGATGGATCTTTGGATCCAGACCCACAAAAGACAAGCTTTTGACAAAAATGGCCTATGGGCAAGATCAGGCAAAGTAAATTCTGATTTACTCAAGGCCCTGCTTGCTGAAAGCTTTTTTAAGCAGAAGCCTCCTAAAAGCACTGGCCGAGAATTATTTAACCTGGCTTGGCTTGAGAAAAAATTAAGCAAATTCGGAAAATTAAAAGCCGAAGATGTGCAAGCCACTTTATTGGAACTCACTGCACAATCTATTACTCAAGGCATCGGGCTTTCTAAGTTTAAAGCAGATGACATCTTCATTTGCGGCGGAGGCGCTTTGAATCAGAGCCTGGTGAAACGTCTGGCAGAGCTTAATCCTCAAGCCTTAGTCGATTCCACCATGAAGCTAGGCATAGACCCAGCCTGGGTTGAAGCAATGGCTTTTGCCTGGTTGGCCAAACAGTCCATAAGCGGCAAAGCCGGTAATTTACCTAGTGTGACTGGAGCGAAAAAAGCCACTCGACTAGGTGCTATTTATTGGCCCTAAGCCGAAAAAGAAGACCCGCAACCACAGGTAGTTTTGGCATTAGGGTTTCTGATAATAAACTGAGAACCATTTACATCTTCTTTGTAGTCGATTTCAGCCCCAGCCAAATACTGAAAGCTCATCGGATCAATAAGAAGCTTTACTCCGTTTTTTTCAATTTGAAAGTCATCTTCGCCGATTTCTTCATCAAAGGTAAATCCATACTGAAATCCTGAGCAGCCGCCTCCTGTAATATAGGCACGGAAGTTTAAATTAGGATTAGCCTCTTCTTCGATAAGAGATTTCACTTTATTGGCTGCACTGTCGGTAAAAACAATCATCTCTGCACTCATCAAGCACTCATTTGAGTAATTTATAATGGCTCTATTTTATCTTAATTTTCCTAATCCATCATCAGGTTTATCAGCAGATGATCGATTCACTCCCCAAACATCTACATTACCAAGATCGTTAGATACTTCCTTATGTAATGCTTTAGCCGCTTCATTCTCTGGATTGAGCACTATGGCTTGGTTTATCACTCTAAACACTACAACATGGCGGTTTTGCTCTTCACCCGACTTTCCTCGAAACAACAATTCAGCATAATCACAATATAATTGAGATAAGCTGTGCTTAATATCTTCGGATAAAGATAATTTCTCTATTTGAAGTTCTTCTAATGTTAGAATAAACAATCTATCCGCCTCAGCTTTATCTTGAAGGTTTAAATCTTTCATAACTGCTAAATATTGTAGCGATAATTTTAGAAATTCTTGTAAACTACTATCGAGTTTTGTCTGAGCACTTAAATAAAACGTTAGTGCATCGCTAACTTGAGTTTTTTCAATAGCAGCAAAACTTTTAGAAACTGCCTTGTTAAGACCAAGCAAAGCTTCTATGACAATACCTTGCCGTGCAAGCGTTCGTCCTATTTGGCTTAAAACATTAACACCATTCACAATATCTTCTCCTTTTAACCTATCTTAAACTTTTTAGAGATTAATTCCTAGTTATTGATCAGGACTATAAGATGTCGAAGGAGTTGGGGCCTCCTTCAATCCATCACCCAAGTCAAAAGCGTTGATAGTGATAGCTTTCATGGCATTACTTATACTTTCAGTAACCCCAAAGCTAAACGCCCCTTTTCCCATCAAATCAGCAATCACCTCGCCCAAAGTAGTCTGGGCAGAAGAATTACTACCAATTTTAAGCCCGTGAACTGCGGCTACAGCTTGAGTACACGCATCCTTTAAAAGGTTATAGACAGCTCTTGGCTTGACCAGATAAGACCCGTCTTCATTTTTTATGCCATTTTGAAAAACATGAACAGAAGCCTTCATAAAATCTTCATAAGACAGTGAAGTATCGCTTGCTGACACTTTTATTCCGCTTTCTTCGAAGATTTTAGCCATAGGAAGCAGCGTTACCTCTTTTGGTACAATTCCACAGTTTTGCCAAATATTAAATAAGTTAGCGACAGGCACATCAGACAGCATCGCTATAGGCATCGCTACGAAATATTCCTTTGAAGCTTGTTTTAAAAATGGGCCACTCAGGGGATTAATATCCGCAGTAATCAAACCGCCATTTTCTAAAAAATCTTTTTCTTTATGGAAATCGGCTGTGACTTTATAGTTTGAAAAAGCCGACTTTTTACCCTCTCTTGTGCTAATCTCTTCTATCTCACGTTTTGCTAATCCCCCATCTGTGTCATGTCCAACCTTACTCATTAGCGTACCTGCTACGATTAAATAAGGGCTTGAGAGATCAATAACAAAGGTGGAAATATGCCCAGGATAAGGTCTATGGGGTTGAGTTTTAGGTTTAAATTCAGATTCAGGTTTAGCTTTAGAATCGGAGCCCGAATCTAAAACGGTTTGATTCACTTTAAAAACCAATAGTTTTAATGCGCCGGGAAATGATGCCCTAAGCGCACTTCTCAGTTGCTCCATACTATCAAGTATATAATGTGGACGGCTCTCTTCATGGGGAGGCCAGTCGCAACCAGCTTCCATCACTGATAAAACAGGACGCTCCATGCCATCACGAACAACTTTCATGGAATTAAAAGAGATGCCCCTAGCAGCAATTGTACTCTCTAGGCCTTTCGCAGAACGAGCAGCTTGAGCTACCCTACGCCATGCATTATACATAAAAATTCCTTTTATATATTTTTATTGGGATCCTTATGTTATTTATAGCACTACCTTTAGTTTTTTTATAAAAAAATAGCTATTTTTTTGAAAGGCGCAAAGCAGCCTCATATAATTTGTTCTTGGTTTGTCCGCTCAGCTCGACAGCTATTTTTACCGCCTGCTTTAAAGGCAGCTCGGCCAGCAGTATTTTCAAAAGCTTCTCTGCTTCTAGCTGGCTTTGCTCTGAATGCTCCTGAACATAGCCTGAAATTAATAAAACAAACTCACCCTTTTGTCTGGCGGAATCTTGATTCAACCAGGCTAAAACATCACATGCCTTGCCTGAAATAATGGCCTCAAAGGATTTAGTCAGCTCTTTAGCTAATACTATTTCTCGTTCAGGCATGATTAATTCGATATCTTGTAAAGTGTCAATTATACGGTGAGTGGATTCATAAAAAATGACAGTGGCTGATTCAGCTTTTAAAGATGCCAAGCGATCTTGTCTTGCCTTAGATTTAGCAGGTAAAAAACCTTCAAAGCGAAATCGATCAGTCGCGAGCCCAGAGGCAGATAATGCCGTGATCAAAGCGCAAGCTCCAGGCAAAGCTACTATAGTGATATTTTGCTCGCGAAGAGCTTTAATTAGCACATAGCCAGGGTCACTGATTAAAGGAGTGCCGGCATCACTGATGAGTCCCAAATTTTTACCTTGATGTAGTAGTGCAATAATCTTATCCAGACTATCACGCTCATTATGCTCATGATAAGCGAACAAAGGCTTATTGATTCCTAAATGCTGTAATAGCGGCCTGCTATGCCTTGTATCTTCACATAAAATGCTATCGACTGCTTTAAGCGTTTCAATAGCTCGCAAAGTGATATCGCCTAAATTGCCAATGGGGGTGGGAATAATATATAGAGTTCCAGCCTGCTGCACTTGTCTCTCGATTAATTTTTGATCAAAATGGACTTATATTTTATCATATTCGAGCAAAGATGAGTCGAAAAATCGGCAACGATAATGAAAACTTGGCTTTAAGCTTTCTTAAAAAGAAAGGCCTTAAGCTTATCGCCAAAAATTTTTACAGTCGATTCGGTGAAATTGACCTGATTATGCGGGATAAAGAAACCTTGGTATTTGTTGAAGTGCGCTATAGAGGCTCAGAAAAATTCGGCTCCTCCCTTGAAAGTGTTTCTTGGCATAAACAGCAACGCCTCATTAAAACAGCAGAATACTATCTTCTAAGTTCGCCACAAAATTTGCCGTGTAGATTTGACGTATTAGCAGTTAGCCCTCACAATACGCAGTCTATTAACTGGATTAAAAACGCATTCGGGCTAAACCTATAAATTGCCCTGTAAGGAAAAACTATGGACATGTTAGAAATCATCCACAACCACTTTAGCGAGAGCATTCAAACTAAAATTGAAGCGGCTGATAAGTTAGGCCCGGCTATTGCCAGAGCAGCAGAAGTCATGGTACATGCCTTGGTTAACAACAAAAAGATTTTGTGCTGCGGTAACGGCGGCTCAGCGGGTGACTCTCAGCATTTTTCATCCGAATTATTAAACCGCTATGAAAGAGAAAGACCCTCCTTGCCAGCCATCGCATTAACCACCGATACCTCAACCCTAACCTCAATCGCTAATGACTACCATTATAATGAAGTTTTTTCCAAGCAAATTCGTGCCTTGGGCCAAGAAGGTGATGTATTACTAGCGATTTCCACCAGCGGAAACTCAGCCAACGTATTAGAAGCCATGAAAGCCGCTCATGAAAGAGGCATGACCATTGTCGCCTTTACCGGCAAAAACGGCGGAAAAATGGCGCCATTAATGAGAAGTACTGACGTTGAAATCCGAGTTCCTGCCAATAAAACCGCAAGAATTCAGGAATGCCATTTGCTGTTTATTCACTGCTTATGTGATTTGATTGATGAGAGTTTGTTCGGATCTAACTAATAAAAAAGCCCGGAAAACCGGGCTTTTTTTTATGAACCAACTATCAATCAACTTCAAGGTTATCAAGCTCAAGCTCTTGATAGGTTGTGTAAGCTCCAGCTCCTGCACCAATGGTGACAGCCACTCTTGGTCGAGCTGCTTCTACATCATTTAATACTCGATAAGCAGGGTTCACCTCTAAGGCTGATCTTTCCTGTGTGTTCATTTTTTGGCAGTCTTTAAATTGACTATATACAAAGTAAAGGATAGTAAGCGCAACACCTGCAGCGAGGCCGCCAATAAGTAGACCCAAAGATTTATCAATAGGTTCACATTGCCCTGATGTAAATCTTGGAAAACTATTTATCAAACAATTGTCCGCATCTGACATTGAGGCATTTGCTGGAAATATTGCGCTCAGTTTCCCACAAACAGTAGTAAGCAATGTAGAATAATTGCCAAGCGGCAACTGACTTGAATCGATGACCTTTATGCCAGGGCAAACACTAGATATATTAGCATTTTGCATATTTTCCATTTGCCATGCTGGTGCGCTTAGATTAAAAAAACCGTTATCTGACTGAAGTGCTAGTCCTTGCATATACTTCTCCTATTGAATTAAAAATAATAAGAGTATTTAATCATATAAATTTGCCGTAATAAATATATTTTTATATAAATACTACAGGCTCCTAGCTGCAGCATTGAAGCCTGCAGCCGCCCCGCCAGAACCTCCGCTGGCACGAAAAGGGGTGACGGTTTGAGACAAAATCGCTTTTAGGTTTTCATTAAGCTCATTATCGGCTAGCACTCTTTTCACTGCGATTTGAAAAGCATGGGAATTCATTTTTTCAGCAATATATTGTCGCAAATCCTCTATATCAGTTTGCCCAGCACATTCTCTTAAAAATTCTTCATGCATTTTCACTCTATCCAAAGCACGCCTTAAAACTAAAGGGTCTCGCCTGGACCAGGCCGTATCGCGTAAGAACCCCTTTCGGTATTGGTCAAGCGCTGCAAGTTGTATTTGATTACTCCTTACTCCTTGAGAGCTTTTGAGCAAATGGATTTCACGAAGAACTTCTCTAGTATTCTCCACATTACCTTTACTTAAACTTAATAAAGCTGTCTGAGCACTATGTTTCAAATGATTATGAAGCAGATACTGAACAAATGTATTGATTATTGCTTTTTTTCGAAAAATTTCCTGGTTTTCAAGGTTATTGTCAGCTATTAAGCCTAGAGCGTATATACAACGTGACTTAGCTTCTTCGTTCCGAATTTGGCGCATGGTCTGTACAAAATCCGCAAGCTTCTCCACCCCACCATAGCCTCTAATCCTGTTTTGATTTTTAAAATTATTTTGCGCCAAAGCGCCCAAAGCCACAGCAAGCTCCTCTCCGCGATATGGTTTCAGGACTTCTACAAGATATTTGATGATATTAAGTTCAGCGGCAAGCTCTTGATTATCTAAATTATTCCTGCACATGCTGGTTATCGCTTTTGCCCAATCATACGGATATTTTGATACTGCAGGAGATCGGGCCAATAAGTGAACAAGACCTAATTCACGCGCGATATTTTGCGTTTCGGTATTGTTCTCAGTAAGGCCTGATAAAATAGCGGAAAGTGCGCTAAAATATTTTCGCTTTTTGAACATGGGTTTAATTTTTTCTATATCCCAATGCCTTAAAAGCTCGCTCTGGTAAAGCTTGTTTTTACGAACCAGCTCGTCCAAACAAAAACTGGCCCAAATCTTTATCGACTCGTCACCTTTATAGAATGCGGCCAGGAATATATCAATTGCAGCTTCAGAGATCAGGAGCTCACGAATTTCACAGGAATAGGGCTTAATATATTCAAGGATATTACTCAAAGCAATTAAACTAAATTTTTTCAGCCTGTCATTAGGGTTTTGGGCATTTGCCAGCAAAACTGGAACCATGTTATGACTTACAATAGCCTGATAGGTTCTAACAGACCAGCTATGCACTTCATGCCTCAAGATAAAGGATATGAGTTTAATTCTTTTTATTTTGTAAGAATCATTTGAGAGCTGTTGTATAGATTCTAATAAATGCTCAATAAAGCCTTCTTGGATAATCTGATTAAAACCCATAACCCATCTGGCTTCTAAATAATAATGCAAATGCAAAAATAATTTCGCAGCATAATAGCAAACTTTAGGATCATCATGATCAAGCAGCCTAATTAGACTGTTTGGGTTTATTGTCCTCATAGAATTATTTATTTCAGACCAATTTCCGAAATAAAGCTTATTTAATGCAATTAGGGCTGCATATTGCTTATCGAGGTCTTCACTCTGTAGCAAATTTGCCCAAGTACTTATCTCTCTAACGCTTGGCATAATATATGCCACGGCAAGCCTTAACTGATTTCGCATGCTCTAGCTTTCCTTTTATCTCGGATCAAGACAAGAGCCTGGCGTTTCAGCACTTGTGCACTGAACATTAAAAGCCATCGCAAAATTGGCCGGCACAGGCTCAGGATCAATTTCCAATCTAGAAGCTAAAGGCCTGTCTTGTAAAAATCGGCTTTCATATAGACGGACTATTGCCAGCCTTGCAGGGTTTGATCGAATGTCTTGAGAATTGGCGAATTGAGAAATAGCACTACGAATCTCTTTGATATTGTTTTCATTATTTTTACTCAAGCTTAATAAAGTGGAATAAACAAGCTCTGCAAAGTTGCAACACGTGAGCAAACCCACTAATTTAGAAATGCCGCCCGCCCTACGAAATGCCTCCTGATTCTCAAAGTTATTATCAACCAACATGGAAACCGCATAAGCCTTACTATGAAAGTAAGGGTCTGTTCCGGCACAAATTAACTTCTCAATTCCATTGCATAATCTGATTAGATGTTGGTTTTCAGGATTGTTTTGCGCCAAAGCCGCCAAGGCTTCTACAACAAAATCTTTATTATCAACAATTCCATAGTCAACTCTTTTCAGCAACTCTGGTATTCCGCCAAGCTCTCGAAAAGTATTTTGATTCTCATAATTGTTCTCTACCAAAGCTTTTAACAATTTTGCACCATGGCCTATGTCATAACCTGTATCAGTAGCTTTAAATTTTTTTAAAACTACAGGGATAAGCCCTATTTCACGCATAACATTTTGCATCCGTGGATTTTTGGCAATAAGGCCTTCAACGACATTTCCCCTTAATGAATGTGCCTTGACATCAGCAATGATTCCCTCTTTACCCCAAAGCTCAAACAGCTCATTCTGAAATCTGCTATTGGCATGAACAATATGAGACAAACAGCTTCGGGCAAGAAAGCTACAATAAGGCGCATTGGTTAAGCCAATCAATATTTTAATAGCGTCATTACTTTGCAAAGCTACCTGCATTTCCTGACAATAACTATTGACCTCTAACAGACAATCTATAAACAGCTCTAGAACATCCGCTCTATGCTCACGATCCGTATCCGCCAAGTCAGCCAATAAAGTGGGAATCATGCTTTGCCTTAAGATTACACTGCGTATAACGGGGACCCAATTCGTATATGAATTCAACTGTGATAATAGCCAGGTTTTCTTTTTTTTAAGACGGCTAGCAGGTGGGAGATGTTTTAGTGATTCGAGCGTTGTATTGGCAAGTTTATTTTGAAGTGATGCTTCCAAACGGTCGGTTAGCCATGCGAGGCGATAATCTACTTTATACAATAACTTGATTGCATATAAAGAGACCGAAGGGTCATCATGACAGATTAAGCCTATAAATACTGTTTGACTAATTTGCCGACGAAGATGAGTATCAATGAGAGGATGATCAAATTGTGTTTTAAGGCGATTTAAGGCGACCAGCCCGGCATACTGCTTCTTGGGATCCTCGCTTCGTAAAAAGTTGATCCAAGTAGCTGAACGCCGCATAAAAGGCATTACGTTCGCAACAAACATTCTACCTCTTGCTCTTAAGGAAAAATTATTAGCTTGAAATGCCATTATATCCTCCTCTAGTTAAGCTGTTATGGCCCAGCTGAAGCCACATTAGAACTTGCTGCAGCCGCTCCGCTAGAACCTTGACTGGCACGAAATGGGGTAACGACCTGTGATAAAATTCTTTTGACTTCTTCACTTAAAGAAGCTGTCTCTAGCACTCTTTTTACCGCAATGCTAACTTGAGCATTATAACCAGTGCTAAGCCAGCTCCTTAAGCCTTCGATGTCATTTTTATTGATATAGTCTTCTTGTATTATGCGTACATTATCCCTAACTTTTTTAGAAGCACGACTTAGTACTAAAAGATCACGCCTACCCCACCCTATTTCTTTCACAAACTTAAGCTTTTTATCTTCTGTAATTGCTGATGTTTTGAATATATTCACGATTTTCTCTGTGATATACACGTTGTTTTTACATAAGCTAAGCAAAGCAAATCTAGCCGGGTTTTCTCCATATGGAACTTGATTCAGCCGGTTTTGTTCAAAAATCAGGCACTTTACAAGTCTAGTTAACAAGTGCTCACGCTCTAAGCCTTCATAGGCTTTTACCTGATTAAGAAAATTATTTTCAACTATATAGGCCATAGTCATGATGCGAGAACCATAGTTAATATATCTTTCGTCAAAATCCTCCCAGTCTAATCTATCAGTCAAAACAGCTTCTAGATCCTCCCTATCCTCTCTCATCTCCTCGAACACATGAACTAAAGGGTTAACATAGGAAAGGATCTTTTCAAGACCACCTTGCTCGCGAATAAAATCTTGATTTGCCGGATTATC
This sequence comes from Gammaproteobacteria bacterium, assembly GCA_029256015.1. Classification (GTDB taxonomy): domain Bacteria; phylum Pseudomonadota; class Gammaproteobacteria; order Francisellales; family CACEW01; genus JAQSYQ01. The sequence continues at coordinate 12,837 of JAQSYQ010000010.1, forward strand.
TTTAGCCAAGGCCTCCAGTGCTAAAAAAGCACTTTTTTTGCAAAAGCGATCGCCTATTCCCTCTATGACCTGACCAATAAGTTGAGCCTCTCGTGCAGCATCTTGCATTGCAGGATTATTGAAAGCATGTTGAGCTAAGATTTTAAAAGCAAGCCCTTTTTCACGAGCCCCTATCAAAAAACGAACGTAATTTAAAATTGAGGCCTGGTCTAGGAAGGCTCTCATGTATTCAGGCTTCATATCCATAATGATTTTAAAAAGCTTGAATCTCAGCTTATTGAGGTCGGAGTCAGCTTGCGGCTCCTGCACGGATACAATCAATCGATATAGCAGGCCTGAATTAAAAGATTCGCTCAAAGCAGGAAAACGCTCAAATGGAATTGATTTTCGATTCATCTCATCCAATACATTAACCACTATTAAGGTAGCATATTGAGCGGCCTTTGAATTGGGATCCATTAATAAAGGCACTAAAAATGACAAGCTCTCTAGCAATCTCCTATCTCGAAGATTATTAAGATTTCGTATCTTTTCAAGGTCTTTGCATAAAGCCTTTAAGGCCGCTAGACGAACATTTGGATTTTGGCTCTGTAGATAACGCATCCAGTCCTGCATAGATAGCAGCCTGGGAGCAATTTTAGCCACAGCTGAAATAACAAAACCTTCAAAAAATGACTTTCTACGACCACTCGCTTGCATAGGATTCTCCTATTTTGGCTGGAATAAACTGCTAACTCAAAGCTGTTATGGCCCAGCTGAAGCCACATTAGAACTTGCTCCAGTCGCTCCGTCCGAGCCTTGCGCCGCAGTATGAAAGCTCAAAGCATTTGCAGAAGCCGCTTTATGCCTTTCATGGCTTGGTATGACCATAGCTAAAACATTCAATGTAGCACCATTTAAACCTAGGCTTTTATCATCTAGTATTCGCTTTACTGCAGTGTAAAAACCACTTTGGTTTCGATAATAATTCACATAGGCCCTTAAGCCATCAATATTATTTGCAGCAATTTCAGCCTTCAAATCATTTTGGTAGCGCTCAGCTTTGAAGCTGGCACGAAGATTAACAAGACTTGCACGTCTTGCCGAAGCTGATTCCCGTATAATTTGCGACCTATATTTACTCAGCGCCAATAGCATTGCCAAATTAGATCTAATAACTGGCTTTTTTCTAAGTCTGTTTATGGCAGAAATGCTTTGCTCAAGATTAGCTACATTGTGCTTGCTTAATTGTAATAAAGTCCAATAAGCCGCTTTTTGTTTATCGCTATTGATAAGCATTTCAACCAAAATAGGAATCACACCAGCCGCTCGAAAAGCATCTTGGTTTTCAACATTATTTTCCGCAATTATTTCTATAGCTTCTGTCGAGTTAATCGTATTGGATCGCAAGGCAGCGACAACTGCTTCAATGCCTCCAAACACTCTTATCATATGCTGATTTTTATGATTATTTTCTGCCAGGAAAAACAAAGCGTATAATGCTGCTTCTCTATAAGAGATTTTATTTGATTTTAGTAAAGTAATCAGCGCATTAAAAATGCCTTCTTCACGAATAAAATTTTGATTGTTTTCGTTATTTTTAGCCAAATTCCCTAATGCTTGGGAAATGGCAGCCGGGGAATTGTTCAGATGTTGCCTTAGCTTTGAGGCCATTACAGAGATAATCCCAGCTTCGCGAGCAACATCTTGTGCGTAAGTATTATTGTTAACGAGGTTTTTTAACAACCATCCATGCATATCGGTGTAAGGCTCTCTTTGAAGGAAAGCTTTCAACTCTTTCGCTCCCCAAAGGTTTAACAGCCCATTCTTGCAAGCCGTATTTAAAACAACCATATTACCAAGGCAGCAAAGAGCATTATGCCTAACTTTATTGCTTCGGCTATGCAATAGCAAATCTAGCAACTTGGGGAGGGCTCCTGATTGGTGCAAAGCGTCTTGTATTTCAGCTATTGGATAACGAGCATCTTTGCACATTATTTTGCTTAATAAATTAGTAATCATAATCTTATTGCTTTTAGAACCCTGCTGCAAATGAGTTAAAAACCACGGAATAATATTAAGTCTTAAAACTGCATTAGCTATAACTGACGCATAGCTATCAGGTTTTTTTTCACATTTTGCAATTTCGCTAAGAAGATAAATCCTTATCTGTTTAAGCTTAGTGCTTACCGTACTGTCTATTAAAGAGAGAAGTAATTGATCTATTAATCCTCTTTCAATTGCTACTTGTAAACTCGTAGGATTACTATTATATAAATAACCTGGCAGCGTATTAAATATCAGAGCGGCATATTTACAAGTTGAAGGATTTGCATCGGTGAATAAGCTTATCAATGCGGGAAGGCGACTCCTAACAGCCCATTTCGCATCATCATGATCTAAAAGCTGAGAATACAGAGCTATTACAGCGGCATGCCGTTTACTAGGATCATCACTCTGCAAATAGGTGGCCCACGTATGTGCCGGCCTTGACTGCGGCATTATCGTTGCGAAAAAGGGCCGAAAAGGTGCTTTTAACGAATACTTATGGCCGTTCACTTAAGCTCCAGCGCTATAAACTTCGGTTAAAATAGGCTTATTAAATTTATATTGAGCATGCCATTATGTTAAAACAAGACTATGTTTCGTACAATGCTGTCATAGATTTAATGCTTGAATAGCCAAGCCTGTACCTGCAGCCGCTCCGCCCGAGCCTTGCGCCGTAGTATGAAAGCTCAAAGCATGTGCAGAGCTGGCCTAATATTTACATGATCTGGCACTATTTCAGCTAAAATCTTCAGTACAGGCTTGTTTAAGTTTGAATCCCTATCCAAAATCCATTTGACTGCGCTCACTAGTGACATAAGCCCTTAAATCTTCGACGTCATTACTCACTATCATTTGTCTTAAGTCAGCTTGCTAAACATCATATTTCTCGAATTCATCAAGATGTTGATTCAAAACTCTTAACGCGGCAAGTCGAGTATTTGGATTCTGGCTTTGCAAGTAACTAAGCCAGGTATGAAAAGATAATTGCGAAGGGGCCATATTAGCCATAACGGGAACAAAAAAATCTTCAAATGAACGTCTTCTCTGGCCAGCAGCTTGCACTGTGATCTCCTTTTGGCTTGATAGATTTGAGAGCTTATAAAGCCTTGAAATAATTAGGGATAAATCGATTTACTAATAATGCATTAACTATGGTATAAGAACATACTGCCCAATTCAAAGCTGCCATAGAAATAAAAAAGCCCGTCTTAGCGGGCTTATTAATGGTTTATTTGACAAGCTTTAGCACTGGGCCTTTCTTTTTAGGAGTAGGATCAAGCTCTTCAACGCTCTCGCCCTCATTGACCAGCATTCCAAAACCATCTTCCCGGGCATAAATCCCTTGGCTGGTTTCATTGGCATATAAAGCAATAACTGCATCCAACGGAACAAAAATCTGCCAAGCTTGACCGCCGAAACTGGCATCAAAGTGAACAAACTCTTCATCGATTTCTAAATTCTGAACGGCGGATGGTGCAATATTGAGTACGATTTGGCCTTCATCTATATATTCGGAAGGAACTTGCACTCCTTCTTGCTCGGCATCTACCAGCAAATAGGGAGTGAAGTGATGATCCACGAGCCAATCATAAGTGCTTTTTAACAGATAAGTGCGAAGCCTTGCCATTTATTAAGATCTCATCTCGCGCTCTGCGTCAGAGAGGCTGGCTTGAAAGGATTCACGCTTAAACAGTTTTTCAGCGTATGCGATAATAGGTTTGCCTTGATCTGCAGGCAAATTAATACCCAAAGCCGGCAATCGCCACAATAAAGCGGCCAAACTGCAATCCACTAAAGTAAACTCTTCACTCAAGAAATAAGGAGAATCGCCGAATACTGGAGCCACGGATAGCAAGCTGTCATAAAGTTCTTTACGAGCTTTCTCTGCAGTCGCTTTGTCAGACGCATGAGAAATGTCTTTCACCAAAGAATACCAATCACGGTCAACTCTTAGCATCATCAAACGATTTCTTGCACGGGCCACAGGATAAACCGGCATTAAAGGAGGATGTGGGAAACGCTCTTCCAGGTACTCTAAAATAATGTTGGATTCATACAGCACTAAATCTCTATCAACCAAGGTAGGAACTGTGCCATAAGGATTAAGCTCATATAATTCGTTAGGTTTGTTGTTGAGGTCAACTTCGACTGATTCTGCTACGACCCCTTTCTCAGCCAAGACAATTCTGACTCGATGGGAATAAGGGCAAACTTTATTGGAAAACAGAGTCATAATAGAGCGTTTATTGGTAATCAACGACATTTGCTAATCCTATCAGTTAAAACAATTGAGCTATAAGCTTATACAAAAAAGCCCTACATAATCAATCTGAACATGCAGGGCCTGATAAAAAAATTTAATATTAACGTTTGGAGTATTGTGGACGTTTACGCGCTTTATGTAAACCAACTTTTTTACGTTCAACTTCACGAGAGTCACGAGTTACAAATCCAGCTTGACGCAAAGCAGGACGCAATGTTTCATCCAGCTCCATCAATGCACGGGTAATACCGTGGCGAATCGCACCAGCTTGGCCGTTAGGTCCGCCACCTTTTACATTGACTTTGATGTCCAATTTGCCAATAAGGTTAACGAGCTCTAGAGGCTGACGCACCACCATTCTGGAGGTTTCACGTCCGAAGTATTCGTCAACAGGCTTACCATTAACAATAATAGCGCCTTTACCACGAGATAAATAAACACGAGCGGTTGCTGTTTTACGACGACCTGTTCCAAGTTGTTGAGTAGTTGCCATTAAAATACCTTTATTCTGCGATGACTAATTTTTGAGGTTGTTGAGCGGTATGTGGATGCTCAGTACCAGCGTAAACTTTTAGCTTTCTGTACATTTCACGACCCAATGGGTTGTTTGGAAGCATACCTTTTACAGCTGTTTCGATAATTTGTTCTGGCTTGTATTGAATCAATCTTTCAAAACTAACAGATTTAATTCCGCCTGGATGCCCAGTGTGGTGATAATACATTTTATCTTTGGCTTTGTTGCCGGTTACCTTAATTTTTTCTGCATTCAATACGACAATATAATCGCCGGCATCGGTATGCGGGGTATACTCAGGCTTGTGCTTACCTTTTAAACGGCTAGCAACTTGAGCTGCCAATTTACCCAAGGTAACACCATTGGCATCAACAACATACCAATCGCGCTTAACTGTTTCATTTCTTGCACTAAACGTTTTCATTTAAAAACCCTGTATTTGCTAGATAATACGTTCAATCCCGGCATAAAAGTGCCGCGTTTAAAGGAGACGCATAATACCCCAAATAAGTGGAACATACAATACCCCTTTATTAAAAAATCCACCCTAGCCTTCTTTATTAAAAAAAGAAGGATAAAAAGGAATATTAAATACTTGCTTTAGCACCTCGTCACTTAGGGCTTCTGAAGGCCCACCCCTTTTATAAAGCTTTCCTTGATTTAAAACAATCACTTCATCAGCAAATTTTTTCAAAATAGCGATATCATGACTCACCACAACCACGCCCGTTCCCTCGCCGGCAATTTTCTTAAGATAATTGAAAGTTAAATATTGATAAGTTAAGTCCAAGTGCGCCATGTGCTCGTCCAGCAACAAAAAGTTTTTATGCTCTGTGGCAGAATGGTCAATCTGGGCCAGAAGTCTCGCTAAATGAACTCTTTGCTGCTCACCCCCCGATAGAGTGCTATAGAGTTGATTTTGCAAAGCTTTTAAATCAAGCAAGCCTATATAGCGGGCAATAACTTCTTCATTTATATTCAAAGGCAAATGCCGATAAGGATAGCGACCTAAAGCAACGATTTCTTTTACGTTAAAATCAAAAGCTAAAGTAGGTTTTTGGCTGAGCAGAGCGCAGCATCTTGCCCTTTCTAAATGAGTCCAATTCCCAATATTCTGATTATGCAATGCTGCTTCGCCTTCATCAGGAGCAAGGCTACCTGACAATATTTTAAGTAGACTGGATTTGCCCGCGCCATTTGGCCCGACTATGCCAATAATTTTACCAGGTTCAATTTGCAGGCTTATTTGATCCAGCAATACTTTGCCTTTACGTCTTAGGCTGATATTTTTGAGCTCTAACATGCCGCCCGCCGATAATAAACTAATAACCACATAAAAAATAAAGCACCTAATAAGGCAGTAACTATCCCTAAAGGCAGCACTTCAGCATGGCTGATATTTTGGCAAAGCATGTCAGCGCTTAACAAAAAAATCCCCCCGGCCAAAGCCGAGCAAGTCAACAAATGCCGATGGTTTGCGCCCATTATTTTACGCATAATGTGCGGCACAATTAAGCCCACAAAAGCAATGGCTCCAGCCAGAGCGACTGAAGCGGCTATAAGCAAAGCCACTCCAACAATGCACTGAGTTTTAAATCGATTTACATCCAGGCCTACTTGCATAGCATCTTCTTCACCCAGTGCCAGTACATTTAAAGCCGAAGCCTGTTTCAATAAAATAAAAGCCCCTATAGCGAACAATATGCTCGAACTGCCCAATAAACCCCAACTTATGCTCGATACTCCGCCAAAACCCCAAAGTACGGCATTTTCTAAAAACTGCGGCGGGCCTAAATACAAAAGAAAAGCGATTAGGCTTGAAAACAAAGCATTACAAGCAATCCCAATTAAAACAAGCCCTGCTATATCTCTTTGCATGCTCCACTTAGCACATATATAAAGAAAACTTAATACAGCCAAACTTCCCAGCAAGGCCGCAAAGGGAAGCATATACTGCCAAAGCGCAGCATCTACAAAATGTCCGCCAATTAACCAAAACACTAAAATAGCCAAACTCGAACCAGAAGAGACCCCTAACAAACCAGGATCAGCTAAAGGATTACGCAATAGGCCTTGCATGACTGCTCCAGCAAGCCCCAGCCCCATACCAACCAATAATATTGCTAAAAGCCTTGGCAGCCGTAAGAACCAAATGACCGAAAAAATTTCGCTGTGTTGAGAAGCAAAAGGATGAAATAGCATAGGCACAAGCTGCGTATAGCTGATCGACACCGCCCCCAAATGTAAACTCAGCAAGAAAACCGCAAGCAGTAATGTACTTAATATAATGTAACGAACGCTTGTTTTATTATTTTTCATCTATTCATACATCACTAAAAAACAACATCATATCTCCAATTTCCAACTTAACCAAGGCGCTATATTAAAAGGACTGGAGTTTATCGCTGTGTTCAGCTAAGCTCATCATGTATTAGCACAGCTTGACGGTAGGCATATGAAACACGACTATATGACAGATAGAAATTGGAAACTGGATGAGCCACTAGAAAGCCTCTCTTCTAGTAAAAGGTCTTTCAAAGGACTAATCCTTATTCTAATCGTTATTGCAATCCTTTTAACTGCCGCGGCATTCACTTGGCACTATGTTAAAAAAGAACAGGCCACAGAAACTCAAGCCCCAGCAGTGAGTCAAATTAATACCAACTTATCCTCAGCCAGCCCTAGTTCAACATCGGCAACCAGCTCAGCACAAACTTCTTCTTAAAGGCCCACTATGCAACAACAAAGCTTTAAACTAAAAGGCAGCTTATTTACTCTAAGTGTACTGCAATTAGAGAATCTTAACTTGCAAGAGCTCGATCGCGACCTTGCTGAAAAAATCAAACTTGCCCCAAAGTTTTTTTATCATACTCCTATTGTGATTGATATTCAAAAAGTGGACAGCCAATCCATAGACTTCCTAGCCTTAAAGCAAATCCTGGAAAAGCATAATCTTATTCCAGTCGGCATTAAAGGGGGCCAAGAATTCGTGCAGATGAATGCCAAGCAGGCAGGATTTGCCATTATGGGAGACTCTTCGACCTCCTCATCTGAAAAGCGTGCTCCGACTCAAAGACCTCAAAATTTAGAAATCCGAGAAAGCCAAGCAGCCACCTTGGTTTCCAAAGAAGGCACCCGCTTAATCACTTCTCCTATTCGCTCAGGCCAGCAAGTTTATGCTCAAGGCGGAGATTTGGTTGTCGTTTCATCAGTGAGCTCAGGGGCTGAATTATTGGCTGACGGCAACATCCATGTTTACGGAACTTTAAGAGGACGGGCCTTAGCTGGAGTCAATGGCAACAACAAAGCCAGAATCTTCTGCCACCACCTAGAAGCTGAGCTTGTAGCCATTGCCGGAGAGTACAAAGTATTTGAGCATATTCCAAATAATTACCCAGGCGCAGTTCAAATTCATTTAAAAGACAATCGGTTAATAATTGAATCTTTGGAAAAAAATTACAAAAATATTGAAAAATCTACATGTAGTTTTTAATTTATCCGCTATAATACTACGGGTAGTAATTTGGCCTCGGGCTTAATTAAAGAATAGAAGGATACGAGCAATGGCAGAAATAATTGTCATTACCTCAGGAAAAGGTGGGGTAGGAAAAACAACAACTAGCGCGGCTTTCGGGACTGCTCTTGCAATGCGTGGGCACAAAACCGTGCTAATTGATTTTGACGTAGGTCTGCGTAATCTTGATCTTATTATGGGCTGCGAACGTCGAGTCATTTATGACTTAGTAAACGTTATTAACGGCGAAGCTAATTTAAATCAAGCCTTGATTAAAGATAAAAGGGTAGAGCAGCTTTATATTTTGCCCGCTTCTCAAACCCGCGACAAAGATGCTTTAACCAAAGAAGGTGTTGAAAAAGTTTTAAATGAGCTAAGCCAGTCCTTTGACTATATAGTCTGTGACTCACCAGCTGGAATTGAGCGAGGCGCTTATCTTGCTATGTATTTCGCTGATCAAGCAATCGTGGTCACCAACCCTGAGGTTTCCTCAGTGCGTGACTCAGACAGAATGCTTGGCGTATTATCCAGCAAGTCTAAAAGAGCAGAAGAAGGCAAAAGCCCTATTAAAGAACACTTACTGCTGACTCGTTATGCTCCCGACAGAGTGACCAAAGGTGAAATGTTAAGCGTAGCCGATGTTCAGGAAATCCTGTCCATTCCATTGCTAGGTGTTATCCCTGAGTCCAAAGCTGTGTTAAAAGCTTCCAACGCCGGGGTTCCAGTCAGCCTGGACCAAGAAAGCGATGCGGGCCAAGCTTATCTAGATGCAGTCAGCCGCTTCTTAGGGCAAGACCTGCCACACCGCTTTATTACTGAAGAAAAAGCGAATTTGTTTAGAAGAATATTTAGTAGAGGGAGAGTAACAGGATGAAATGGCTAAAAGAACTGTTTCAGCCGAAACAACAATCAGCCAGTCTTGCCAAAGAAAGATTACAGGTAATCGTTGCGCATGAGCGTAGCCAGCGTCAAGGTCCTGAGTTTTTACAGCAACTGCAAAAAGAAATCACCGCTGTTATCGCAAAATATGTAAACATCGGCCTAGGTGATGTGATGGTAGATTTTGAACAAAAAGGCGACCGCTCTGTTCTAGAATTGAACATTACCCTGCCGGATCAAGCTACTCCAAAAGTGGACGCGGCTGCTCAAACTGCTTAAAGGCCTCCAATGATTAGACTTTTGCATATCGATCAAACTTCTGAAGTCTGTGATATTGCAAATGTTAAAGGCTTGCCTGAGAAAGGTTATTTGTGGCTCATTTTAAGCCGGGATGAAAAATTTGATTTAGGTAAATGGGTTTTAGACCTAGTCGGTAAACCCATTCATCCGCGCCATCTTGATGATATCACCCAAAAGAACCACCCTAGTTACTATGACTATATGAGTAACTACGATATTTTAATTTTCCGCACTGCCACTCGGCTTGAGATCGGCCCTCGCCGAGGCTTGGAATCTACCACTTTTTTATTATTTAATAAGTTGCTGGTCAGCATTCATGAAAGCAGTGAGAAAGATTTTGATCATGTCTACAACTATGTTATTGATCCTGATCGCATTTTACCGCCAACTCCTGCTCTTGCACTAGAAACTTGCCTGGATTATACGGTTAACCACCTGTCTGAGTTTAAAGCTCCTCTTGAGACTCAGATGAACAGCTGGCAAAAGCGCTTGCTAAAGGTCAGTCGAGGCAAAGCCATGGACTGGACTGAGCTTTTGGAATTTAAAGCAGACCTGCGTAAACTAAAAGCCATTTGCGAAGAACAAAACGATACTCTTTCAGCCTGGCGAAATAGCTTAAGGAATGACGGAGACAAGCCCTATTTTCACGGCGAAAACATCCTCATTAACTTAAATGATCTGATTGAGCATAGCCATCGCATGCTTAACCTAAGCAATCAGTCTCAAACTGAGCTTGAATCTTTACTACAATTACACTTTACGATTTTAGGTCACCGCACCAATGAGATTATGAGGACCATTGCGATTATCACCGGCATCTTTATGCCCGCTAACTTAATCGCAGGCATTTATGGCATGAACTTTACCAACTTGCCTGAAATCAGCAATCCTCACGGCTTAATTCATGTATTGGCTTTAATGGCTGGAATTACCGGATTGTCTCTGGCAGTATTCCGTTGGCTAAAGTGGGTTTAAAGCCTGACTTTAACTGTACATTTTATTCCAATAATATTATTTTTCTATATTCCAGCATTTTTTTTGGTAGAATGGCGCTTACCTTAATTTAGGGCTTAGCTTATGCATCAATCACCCAAAACAGTACACATCCCCTCTCCATGGCTGCTTCGCTACAGTGGTTTAGTGGAATTGTGGGCAAGATTTTATGATGAGCAACTTACCCTCATGTCACTCGAAGAAAAGGCAAAAATTGAACAAACCATTAGAGAGAGATTTGCTGGCTTAGCCGATAAAAGACATTTTAAAGCCAAACTCGACGGTTACCAGCAAGAAGTTAAGACTTTTAAAGGGCCTACCAATCCTGATATTGAGAAAAAGCGCGACCTACTGCTATGGGCTGATATTCATTACAAACTGCGAAACCTTCCCTATTGTTTGACAGTAAGTGACAGCCAAATACTAGAAGTTATTCAAGTTCTGGCCACCGCTATTCCCAGATATTCGAGCCTGTATCATGAAGCTAAAAAAATCGAAAGCGATATGGAAATTTTATTGCTTGCGGTCAAAGCAGTGGAGCGTGCTAAAGAAGCAGACAAACAGGCTGTAAAACTAGATTTTCTGTTAGACTGGGATTTGCAATCAGAATCCGATAAACAGGCTACAAAAAAGCGTCTAACCGAGATTCTATCACTCCCTCCAGAAGGCCCTGCTGAGCTCAAAGGCGCTAGACTAGCCAGATTTGGCTCGGTTGCTGAAAGGCCCAAACCTTCACTAGAGGAAAGCATTAACGCAGCACCACAAACAGCGCCTAGAAGAATGGGATCAATGCCTATAACAAGGCCGCAAGCTTCCCCTGTGCCTGCTGCAAGATCAGCACCATACGCCACAGCAACTCCCGCTCCAGCGCCAACAGCTGCTCCTGCTCCAAAACCAGAGACTGCTCCTGCTGCAACCCCAGCACCCGCTCCTAGAGCGGAAGCACCGGCTGCAGGTGGCGCAGGCAGGCCCGCCACATCACACGATATACCTAGAGCGGAGGAGCCAGAAGAATATGAAGATAGGGCTGTAAACCCTACCTATGCAATTTTTTTAAAATTGAGGCTCCCTTTACTCCCTCCAGCGAGTATAAAAACAGCGCAAGAGGCTTACACCAGAAAAGAAATTCACACTTTTCTAAATTCTGATGAAGCACGAAGCGATACTGATTTGGATAAAATGCGCATTGGATTAAACGAGTTTCATAAGGCTCACCGCCTTCTTGAGGTTCCCTTTCCCACTAAAACAACTGATTTGAGAATGTTGTTGGAAAGCATTGCAAAGTCTTATCGCACTAAAGCGAAAACGGCACATAGCGACAAAGGCGGCGGCAATTTTACTGAGCTAACAAACGCCAACACCATTTTAAAAGAATACTATAAAAAAATTCTTGAGGAACCTGACTTGGCGAAAATGGACATCCATAAAGAAAAGGAAGCAAATATTCTTAGCTCTCACTCAGAGCCTGAAAGTCCAAATGAAGCCTACCGTCGTATGAAGGCTATTCAAAGAGCTGAAGAAATTTTAGGCAGAGGCGATAAAGAAACTTTAAGGCAGCGCTATTTAGCTGAAAAACCTAAATACCTTAAAAGCCCTGAAGAACTACAAATACTAAGAGCAGCTTATCTCGCGCTCAAATACTGTGATGATTTTGATACAGGCAGGATGGCTAACCTCGAAACCAGAGAAAAAATAGTCAAAAAACTTATCCCAGATGAGCTCAAGCTTCAATTACCTGATTTGCCGCCGATAGCACAAACGGCGGTTTACGTTCCTCCTCCGCCCCCACCTGTATTATTTCTCTCTCCTCAAGCTGCTCGCAGAGCTGATGCCGGTGTCCCTTCTCCTGCTCCGGCACATTAATTATCTCTCTCGCTCATTCATTAAAATTCAGTTACACTAATTTTTTTAAATGAATGGGCGGTATATGGATAAGGCTTTGCAACCTCTTGTCACCAAGCTTGGCATCGATAAAATTGAGCGCCATATCTTTCTATGCGCTGATCAAACCAAACCTAAATGCTGCGATAAATTACTCGGCTTGGCTTCCTGGAACTACCTCAAGGAACGCCTGGATGAACTTGGCTTAAATAATAACGGCGTATTTCGTACTAAAGCTAATTGTCTTCGAGTCTGTGAAAAAGGCCCTATTGCAGTGGTTTATCCAGAAGGCGTTTGGTATCACTCCTGCACCCCTGAAGTATTAGAAAGAATTATTCAAGAACATTTGATTGGCGGTACGCCCGTTACTGAATTCATGTTTTATCAAAAGGGATAGCTATGATTGTATTATCTGGAGATATAGGCGGAACCAATACTCGCCTACAATTAACTGACTGCGAAAACCCTCTGCATTTAAAAACCATCGCTAGAGAAAAGTATGCTAATGCCTCGCATATGAGTTTTAGCGAAATCATTCAAAAGTTTCTAATTGATACCGGTAATCAAAATGTTGAAATCAGCAGTGCATGTTTTGCAGTAGCGGGCCCCATTATTAACGGTACGGTAAAATTCACCAACCTTCCTTGGTTTATCGAAGAAGCTAAATTAAAGCAAGAACTTAAAATCGATCGAATTAAATTGATCAATGACTTTCAGGCAGTGGGTTATGGAATAGAAGTGCTTTCTGCTGAAGATGTTCATGTTCTGCAAGAAGGCCGCTACCAAATGAACCAGGTTAAAGCCATTATTGGGGCAGGAACAGGCCTTGGAATGGGAATGATGCATTGGAACGGCAGCATGTACGAAGTGACCCCTACCGAGGGTGGGCATGTCGATTTTGCTCCCACCAGCGATGCGCAGATTCAACTGCTTCAATATCTTCGCAAAAAATACCATCGAGTCTCCGTAGAACGTTTGGTTTCTGGCCCTGGCATTATCCATCTTTACAGCTTTGTTAAAGACAATCCCTTGCCTACCGAAAAAGAAAACCCCGAGCTGCACTTTGCTTTGCATAGAAACGAGGATACCGCAGCGACTATTTCAAAATATGCTATCGAATATAAAGACCCCATGGCTATGCGTGCCTTAGATCTATTTGTGCGAATCTACGGCTCAGCAGCGGGCAATTTGGCCTTAACCACTTTGCCTTATAGCGGATTGTATATTGCAGGAGGTATTGCCCCCAAATTACTGCCACAGCTTATCGATGGTCGGTTTTTAGAAAGCTATTCCGATAAGGGAAGGCTTTCTAATTTATTAAAAGAAATTCCTATCTATATAGTACTCAACACTCACGTCGGCTTATTAGGCGCGGCCACTTATGCAGCCAGGTTAAAATGAGCTGTGTAGAACTGGTTATATATGAAGTTAAGGCAGAGGCTGTTGGACAGTTTATTCACTCTCAAGCTGCTGTCGTTGAGGACTTAAAAAAGCAAGCGGGCTTTATTGAGTACTGCTCTTATCGATCAAGCAATAACCCGCTTTGTTTTAGCGATAAGGTAACTTGGGCAGATAAAGAATCAGCGATAAAAGCCTTTGAGCATTTCAAAACTTTGCCTTCTGCGCCACGCTTTATGCAGTGCATTGACAAAGTACTGTTTTCTGAACATTTTGAATTAACTGTCTCAACTAAGGCTAGCTAATGTCACATTATGCCATCGGCGATATTCAGGGCTGCTATGATGAATTGTTGGCGCTGCTTGATGCCATCCAGTTTGACCCCAAAAAAGACCAATTATGGCTGGTGGGAGATTTAGTCAATCGAGGACCAAAATCCTTAGAAACCTTAAGGTTTGTTAAAGGATTAGGCAATGCTGCCATCAGCGTGTTAGGTAATCATGATCTGCATTTACTGGCCGTTTATTATGGGGCAGAGAAAACTGAACATGGCGATACCTTACAAGATATCTTAAATACCCCCGATGCTAAAGAGCTGATTGACTGGCTTAAATCAAGGCCATTGCTTCACCATGATGCCAAGCTTAACTTCTTGATGGTCCATGCAGGGGTGGCCCCACAATGGAGCTTGGAGCAAGCCAAAAACTATGCTCATGAAGTAGAAGCTGCTTTGCAAGGTTCAAATATTACAGAATTTTTAAAACATATGTACGGTAATCATCCCGATACCTGGCAGGACAACTTAACAGGATGGGAACGTTTAAGAGCCATCACCAATTATTTTACACGCCTAAGGTTTTGCAACGAAATCGGCAAAATGGATTTTACACACAAAGGGGACAAAGCTCCAGAAGGCTTTTATCCCTGGTTTAAGCTGCCTCGATTAATTCATCAAAGAATTGTTTATGGGCACTGGGCTGCTTTAAAAGGAGAAGCCGAAGCTCCTAATGTATTTGCCATCGATACAGGCTGTGTCTGGGGAGAATCTTTAACGGCTTTAAGGCTGGAGGATTTGGCAAGATTCAGCGTTCCTTCTTTGCAAAATCCCTCCTAAAAGTTAGACACGAACATCCCCCTTCTTTAAAAAAGGAGGGAAGGGGAGGATTTTAAAACAGAGTCAGGATTTCGTTTAGAAACTTCGCTCCTAAAGCGGTAGGTCTAATAATATTGGCTTCTCTTTCCAACAAGCCTTTTTGATAAGCGATGGATAAAGGCTTTTCTATGCTTTCAAGCTTTAGCCCCGTCCTTGATTCGAATTGCTCTACACTAAATCCCCTTTTTAAGCGAAGGCAATTTAGCATAAACTCCATGGGCAATTCAGCTTCATCAATAGTTTTCATTTCGGCAATAAAATTTTGCTCCGGATTTAAATAAGCCTTGGGATGTTTGTGCTTATAAGACCGAAAGATTTTTTGCTGACTTGGGTCCGTGATTTTGGCATGGGCCCCGGCCCCGATTCCTAAATAGTCACCGAACTGCCAGTAATTGATATTATGCCTACATTGACGGCCTGGTTTGGCAAAAGCGGAAGTTTCATAATGCATAAATCCGGCCTGAGCCAGTAAAGCCTCCCCTTCTATTTCAATACTCGCAAGGATTTCATCTTCAGGCAATTGAGGGGGCTTGGCATAAAACAAAGTATTGGGCTCTATAGTAAGCTGATACCAAGACAAATGGCTGGGAGCAAGTTCTAGCGCTTTTTTGATATCAGACAGGCCAGTTTCTAAAGTTTGCCCAGGCAGCCCGTGCATCAAATCTATATTGAAATTATCAAAGCCGGCCCGATGAATTTCTTCCACTGCTCTGGCGGCTTCATCCCCTGAATGAATGCGGCCCAGCTTTTTTAATTGCTCTGTTTGGAAGGACTGCACCCCAAGTGAAATTCTGTTGATTCCTATAGAACGATATTCACTGAATTGTCCTCTTTCAATGGTACCAGGGTTTGCCTCCAAAGTGATTTCGCAATCAGAAGCTAAAGAAATCTGGTTTTGGATTTCTGCAAACAAGTCAGCAAGAGCCTTCGCTGAAAATAGACTTGGGGTGCCTCCCCCTAAAAAAATCGACTGGATAGGCCGACCTTGAGCAAAATCTGCATCTTGTTTTAAATCCTGCAATAAGGCTTTGATATAGGCTTCTTCAGGCAACTCATTGGGCTTTTGATGCGAATTAAAATCGCAATAAGGGCATTTTTTTACGCACCAGGGAAAATGAATATATAAAGATAAAGGAACGGCGCTTAACATATGAAATCACTATAGAGTAGATGTGGGGCCCTGTCTTGCGGCCCCAGGATGATAAAAAATAGGCTTAGCTTATGGTCTAATGCGAACAACTAATACATCACAATTTGCATGGTGCAGAACGCTGCTAGCGGTAGAACCCAATAGCCTCTTCACTCCGCCGTGGCCATGGCTACCTATCACCACAATATCGGCTCCAATTTTATCAGCCAAGCGCACAATTTCAATGGTAGCTGAACCATGAGCTAATACATATTCAGCGTCTACATCGATTTGAGTTTTAACTCTTTCAAGTTTAGCACGACAGTCATGCTCAATTCTGGACTCAATATCAGTCACTGAAGACAAGCCTGAGGCCATATAATAAGGGATATGAGGAACCACGGTGACGATGGTCAATTTTGCTTCATTACGCTTCACTAAAGCGACCGCTTTTTTTACTACAGGCAAATCATCGTTGTGTAAATCCGTTGCGACTAGAACATGCTTATAATTGAACATTGAACCACCCCGTTTGGACAATCTATGCTTGATTGTAAATTAATTGCTCAATTTAATCTAGCTTAGATCCCGACTGATCAAATAATTTTTTTAACTGCTGCAAAGCTTGAGCTCTATGGCTTATAAGGTTTTTGAGAGCTGGATCTAATTGGGCAGCGCTCATTTTATGTTCTTTAACATAAAAAACCGAATCATAGCCAAAGCCATTTTCCCCTTGTTTGGCAGACAAAATATTGCCGCTCCACTTGCCTTGGGCAATTAAGGGAACAGGATCATTAGGATAACGCATTAAAACCATTACACAATAAAAGCTAGCCTGCCTTTTATCCTCTGGAACGCCTTCTAAGGCTTTTAACAGCTTCTCAATATTCCGCTCGGCATTACTTGGCAAACCTGCATAGCGAGCCGAATAGACTCCTGGCTCCCCCTGTAAATAGTCTACGGCTAAACCTGTATCATCAGCCAAAGCCGGCAAACCCGTTATTGTGCAGGCATGACGGGCCTTAATAATGGCATTTTCTACTAGAGTTAAGCCCGTTTCCTCAGCATCCGTTACGTTGAGTTCAGACTGTGGAATAATCTTTAAGCCAGCCGGATTTAAAATGGCCTGAATTTCCTTTAGCTTTCCAGGATTACTCGTCGCCAATACTAATTTATTCATAATATTCTCTTTCGTGTTTTGCCCGGTTTTAGTCCAAAATTGACAAATTGTCTTGATTTAATGTAGACAATTCTCATCCCCGCCTTGATCAGGAATGACAGTATAATGCAGAGCTGGAAGCGGAATTTATGGGATTTTATGGCCATAGGTTTCAGGCAACACCCAAGCACAAATAATGCTGATGACAAAACCAATTAATAATACCATTAAGCCATGCTGATAGTCGCAAAGACTATAAATGGCAGCCCCGTTTTGAGTCTGCCCGCTCCAAGAAACTTGCATTAGCCAACCAGTTAAAGGTTGCAATAAAGCAGGCAGCCCCATAATCAAGACTGACACAAAACCTAAGGCTGAGCCCACTAAAACGCTTCTATTGGACTCCTGAGTAACGGGATAACCAATAATCTGGCTACTGGTGAAAAAGCCCAAAGCAAAAAACAAGCTGATATAGCTTAAATAGCCCAAATGTGGCCCGTACATAATCACAGCAAATACCAAAAATGAAATAGCTGCTGCGCTTAACATAGGAACCCGCCGACTCCCGAAATAATCGGATAAAAAGCCAAAGATGGAAGAGCCTACAATAGTCCCGACAAAAATCATCATACTGATGGTAGATGCCTGTATGGCACTAAAGCCATAGGCCTGCTGCATGAACTGGCTACCAAACAATCCGGCTAATATCATAATGGGCAGATTCATCGTGCAGATATACATGCCTACCAGCCAATTGTTTTTATTTTTTGCTAATAGTTTTAAGCTATGCCAAAAATCGATTTTGTTTTGCCCTGAATCAGTTTGTAATGCAGCAAATCGTCTATGCTCTGGAGCGTCTTTAACTAGCCAGATCATTAAAAACAACAAAGCCACCCCAATCCAGGCCACATCCTTCAACGCTTCTCGCCAACCCTGAGCTTCTATAAGCATGGTTAAAGGTACCTGTGAAAAAGTTCCCCCTAACATTCCCAAAGTTACCACGATTCCTGTTACCTGCCCCATTCTGTGAGAAGGAAACCATTGAGCTGCCAATCTTAAAATGCTCAATAAACAAAAAGCGCTGGACATGCCTGCCAAAAATCTTGCTGCCACCAAAAACCAAGAATTACTGGCTTCTGCAATCAATAGGGTCCCCGCAATACACATGATCATTCCCAATATAATCATTTTGCGCGAAGAGAAGCGGTCTAATACAAATCCTGTGGGGTAAAGTAAAATAGAGTCCGATAAAAAGTAAAAGGCCGATACCAGTCCCACTTGCATAGCGGATAGATGGAAAGATTCCTCAAAGCTAAGTGCTAAAGAATTGAACATATTCATTTGAATAAATTCGTAGAAGAAAAACATGGAAGCAATAAGAACAACTAGCCAAGCCATTATTTTATTATGTGTTGATTCCATGTTTCCTGCTCAGATTGCTGTTTCTATAACGAATTTAAGACTGATTCAAAAAGCCAGTTAACTGGGGATCTGCCAAAGCCTTTGTTAATAAATCACCAAATAGTCTTGTAGTACGATCGTTTACATTCCCCAGTGAAATAACTGAGCTGCTGCCTGTATAGGTTTGGCTATAAGTTAACATACCATTAATCGCGTCTACTTCAATGGTCATTTGCAAGCCTGAAGTATCGGTTAAGCTCACTATTTGGACGGTCAATTTTCTTTGTAATTGAGGCTGATAAGACACAGGAACAAAACCATATTGACTTAGTATGTTCTCAATTTCTGGGCGTAACGCTGCAATGGCATGGATTTTAGCTGAGGATAAAGCCGCCGCGTCTTTGCTGGCGCTGCTTGAAGTGCTCTGTGCACTCGTAGATGAGACACTTTGAGGCTGAGCCGCGGTAGCCGCTGGGACATTACTTCCTAAAGGAGTAGATATGCCGGGCGGCAATGCATAAGTCCCCGTTATGGCTCCTGGAGTTGAGCTTGAGCTACTTGAGCTGCTTGAACTACTGGATAAACTATTGGGTGGGTTTTGATAGTTGTTAATTGCTGCCGCCGCATCGCTTGCATAAGTCGTATCGGAATTAGCCTGTAAAGCATTAGCATTGATATATTGAGTTGGGCTACTAGGCGCGGTCATTTGCAAGGAAACTTGCAACTGGTTAGCCACTTTTGCGGGATTCAGTGAAATATAAGGGTCAGTGGATTTTACTGCGCTAGTGGAACAGGCTGCCAATAAAGTGCAGAGGCCTGCCAAGGCTGCCTTTTTCAAGAACGGGTATCGACTCAAATTCATTTTGCCCTCTGTATCAGCTACTCGCTAAGTATACTAGCATAGACAACGAAAAAGGAAAAACTGCTTTGAGCTGCAATTTTGCGATTATCTAGGGTCTGTAGTATATTCCGGCTTTTACTAAAGAGAAAACAAAATGCCCATCATCCACGGTGCCACCATTTCACCCTATGTCCGCAAAGTCTTAATTGTCCTTGAGCATAAAGGCATCCAATATGAAGTTAAAGCGATTAACCCTTTTAAGAAAACGCCTGAATTAATGGCACTTCACCCTTTAGGAAAAATCCCAGTCTATCAGGAAGATGATTTTATTTTGCCTGATTCTTCAGCCATCTGCTCTTATCTTGAAAAGCAATATCCCACCCATCCGATTTATCCCAGCGCTGCAAAAAGCTTGGGTAAATGTATATGGTATGAAAGCTACGCTGATGCTTTGTTTCAGTGCATTGCCGGCAAAATATTTTTCAACAAAGTGGTGGCGCCAAAATTCCTAGGAAAAGAAGGGAATCAACAAGCTATTGATGAAGCCCTTAATCAGGAATTGCCTGTTATGTTTGCCTATTTAGAGCAAGAAATTGGAACTAAAGAATTTTTGGTAGATGATCAATTCACTCTGGCTGATATCAGTATGTTTACAAGCTTTGTTAACTTCAAATATTCAGGCTGTAGTATTGATCAAGTTCGCTATCCTAACTTGGCCAAATATATAGCAAACTTATTTAAACATCCCAGCATTATAAAGGTACTGGGGCAAGAAAAAATCGGCTAGGCAGAAGGCTCTGCAAAGCCAATCAAACCATAGCTGACTACACCAATATGCTTGCTTTTAATCAGCTTTAAGCCCTCTGGAATATAGGGGGCCAACTCAAACTCACGCTCATATTCAACATAAATATAACCAGTTGGCTTAAGCCAGTTATTTTTTTGAATAGCTTGCAAGCTTGGCACGATCAGCTGCTCATGAAAGGGCGGGTCTAAAAAAATTAAATCAAATTGGGTAAAGGCGGGCTTTTGCAAAAACTTTAAGGTGTTATCTTGAATGATTTGACTTTGCTGACTTGCTCCAATCTGGCTTGCGGTCAGTTGTAACTGCCTTAAAATAGCCGGCTGCTGTTCAATGAAAAATACCTTTTCTGCTCCGCGAGAGATAGCCTCAAAGCCGATAGCCCCGCTTCCTGCAAAAGCATCCAAGCAAATAGAACCCCAGGTGCTAGCCATAAGCCAATTGAATAAGGTTTCTCTCACAAAATCACTGGTGGGCCGCAGGCCTTTACTGTCAGGGAAATAAATTTTGCGCCCTTTTAATTTGCCGCCAATAATTCTTACGCTGTTAGTATTCAAGAATTTGCCCCTCCTACAATAACAGTCAGCATGGCATTCGGATGCAAAGTTTGGTTGATCGCCTGTTGGACCTGCGCCAATGTTGTATCTTGAAGCTTCTGACGATAAGTATCCAAATAGTTTAAAGGCAATTTATAAAAACCTAGAGACGTTAGGATATCCGCAATATTAGCATTTCCAGACAACATTAAAGGAAAGCCGCCGATTAAGTTTTGCTTGGCTGCATCAAGCTCAGCTTGAGTGGGCCCATGGCTCACAAAATTTTGTACAACCTGATTAATTTGAACTAAAGCAGCCGAGGCTTTTTCATTTCTGGTCTGCGCCATAATAACGAAAGGCCCTGGAGCCTGCTGTGAGACAAACCGGCTTGAAATACTATAAGCAAAGCCTGACTGAGACCTTACTTGCACGAACAGTCTTGAAACCAAAGAGCCGCCGCCCAAAGTATAATTTCCTAAACTTAATGGGAAAAATAAAGGATTTCCTCGCTGAATGCCGGGCTCTCCCATTAAAATCGTGGTTTGTTCAGAATTAAAAGGTACCCTAATGACCTGGCCCGCCGCTTTAAATGGCACCGCAGGGATAGGAGGCGCTGCCTGGCCTTGAGCTAAACCTTGGCTTAACTGATTGGCAATTTTTTCAGCTTGCGGCTTTGAAATGTCT
The DNA here is from genome assembly GCA_029256015.1 of Gammaproteobacteria bacterium. Classification (GTDB taxonomy): domain Bacteria; phylum Pseudomonadota; class Gammaproteobacteria; order Francisellales; family CACEW01; genus JAQSYQ01. The sequence goes on from JAQSYQ010000010.1 coordinate 34,309, forward strand.
CCAACCAATACAATCAAGGCATTGTTTGCCACATAATATTGCTTATAAAAGTTCATGAAATCTTGCGGACTTAACTTGGCAACGGTATCTGCTTGGCCCATCACCATATGCCCGTATGGTGTATTACCATACATAGCCTGCAAAAATTTCATTTGTGCTACTGTGCCAGGGTCTTGCATGCTCATTTGAATACCGATCAGCTGCTGCTTTTCCAACCTGGCAATTTCATTTGCAGGGAAAGTGGGCTTGGTCATCACCGTAATAAAGGTTTGTAAAGCAGGATCTAAATACTGAGCTTGAGTTAAGCTTCTTAAAGAAAGCACGGTCATATCTTGGTTAGCGCTGGCTCCATATTCCGCGCCCACGTTAGCAAAATTATCCGCAATTTGATCGGCACTCAGCTGCCCCGCCCCCACATCTAAAGCATCGGCTGTTAAGTTGGCCAGGCCGTATTGCTGCCCGTCCCTACTTGAGCCGGCTGCAAATACTACGCGCACATCCAACATAGGCAATTGAGTGCTTTGATCAAATAAAACCTTAACGCCATTTTGTGTATTCCAAGTTTGGATTGGAATCACGGAAGAGGCCTTACAAGCCGAAACCATCAAACTAGTTGATATTACTAAAACCTTTAAGAGCAAACGCATCATACTTACCTTTTTTATTACCGCTCTAGCTTAGTTCCGACAAATCAGGCTGGCTGACTGAAGGAGTAAAAGCCTGGTTCACATCAAGCCCTGGCTGTGGAGACAAAATAGTGGTGGTTAAATTATTTTGAGTCAAATAGCGCTTAGCCACCTCTTGCACCTGAGCTGCCGTCACTGAATTGATATTTTGCAAATAAGTCTGAGAAAGCTGCCAAGGTAAGCCAACACTTGCGAACGAACCCAGCTCATCGGCTTGATTAATTAAGGAATCCTGGGAATAAACTTCTTGGCTATACAGTTGGAATTTTACTTTCTGAAGTTCCGCAGCGGTTAAAGGAGTTTGCTTCATTTTATTTAACTGGGCCCAAATAGCAGCTTGGAGTTGATCAACATCACTGCCTTGAGAAGGAACAGACACTATACTAAACAAATTGTCATAGCGAGAAAATGCTTGATATCCCACATTCACTCCCGCCGCCACCTGCTGATCTCTTATCAAGGCCTTATCGAGAATTGAACTGTCATCATTATCAAGAGCAGTGGCCAATACTATTAAAGCATAAGGCTCCCAAGCGGTTTTATCGGTAATCACAACAGGCACATTGAACCCCATAAACAACGCAGGAACTCGAGCTTCTTGGTTTACAATAACTTGCTTTTCGCCCACAGGTGGAGAGGAAACAAAGCTTTTGCGCTGAGGCAACGCTTGGCTGGGTATCGGGCCAAAATACTTTTGAGCTAACTGATACACCTGATTAGGGTCTACATCTCCCACCACTACAATGGTCGCATTATTAGGAACATACCATTCGTGATACCAGGCTTCTAAATCTTGGCGGTTCAGTTGCTGCATATCTCCCATCCAGCCAATAGTGGGATGCTGATAAGGATTATTTAAATAGGCTGCTGCTAAAAATCGCTCGTAGGCAAAGCTCATCGGATCATCGTCTATCCGCATCCGTCTTTCTTCCATAATAACCTGATGTTCCGTGGTCACCGCCTGCGGGTCTAGCAGCAAGTGTTGCATGCGATCGGATTCTAGTTGAAAGCTTAATGGCAGTTTGTCCGCTGACATCTTTTCATAATAACCCGTGTAATCCGAGGTGGTAAAAGCATTTTCCTCTCCGCCATTAGCCGCAATAATTTTGGCAAACTGGCCATCCGGGTACTGTGTGGTGCCGCGGAACATCATGTGTTCAAGAAAGTGCGAGATCCCCGTTGTGCCATCACTTTCATCAGCAGAGCCAACGTGATACCATATTTCAAATATTGCAACTGGAGCGCGATGATCGGGTTTTACCAATACGGTAAGTCCGTTATTTAACTGATAGGCCTGTACAGTGGAAGTGTCGGCAAAGCTTAGATTAATCAAAGATATGCAGCTTATAAGAATAAATAAAAAAGACCTTTTCATTGCCAACTCCTATCGCATCAATTGCAGTGTAGCGCCTGAGTAAAAATAGTAAATACTAATATGAAAGAGATTATTGAAAAATTAAGAACACTGCCGATGCCAGTTTCAAAAAACCCGGAGCAGGCTATTGAATTTATTCGCTTTCTTGCCGAGCATAAAATAAAGGAAGAAGACTGCCTACCCATTAGCCAAGGTAGCCTTCTTGAGGATACCGGGAGGATGTTAGCTGTATTTAATTTGATTCAGCCTTCCGATAAAGACGGTGGAATTAACAACTGCCTTTATAGGCGAGCAAAAAATCAGGCTAATCAGTTTGAGCAATTATATTTAAATTACCTAAGAAACTCTCACATTGCGGTAACAGGAAAGCCCGGTGAAGCTTTAGCGACAGCTTTAATGGCAGGCTTTGGTATTGATATCGCACCCAATAAAGGCCAGCAAACTAGCCTTGATCCTTCACCCACTGCTGGGCTATAGTTTTACGCACTTCCTGCATATCTAAAGCCTGCGCCTGCTTGATTAAATCATTTAAAACAGGCTCTGACAGAGTACCCGATTCCATACATAGCGCCACATGCTCGCGGAAAATGATGAGGGTGGGCACTGATCGGATATTAAAATCATCGGCCAGTTCTTTTTGCTTTTCTACATCGATTGAACCGAATTTAAGCTCTGGATACTGAGCCGCCACTTTTTCAAAAATAGGCGCAAAAGCATGGCAAGGCTGACACCAGTCTGCTGAAAAATACACCACTACAATTTGCTCACCTTCTAAAAAAGTATCGAAGTTGTGTTTGCCAAGCGTAGTGATAGCGTTTTTCATGCTTTTACCTCTTTTAAGTGTAATTGAGAAAAAATGCGCGAACGTACTTCATCCACATCGGCCATGCCGTCTACCACTACATAGTGGGGAGCACGAGACTGATGGGAATGAGCTAGCTTTTGGTAAAACTCTACCAATGGCTGAGTTTGCTGCTGATAGACTTGCAGGCGGTTGCGCACGGTAGCTTCTGCGTCATCAGGCCGATGAATTAAAGGCTCTCCTGTGACATCATCTTTGCCTGCTTGTTTGGGAGGATTAAATTCTACGTGATAGACCCTTCCTGAAGAAGGATGCACCCGACGACCTGTAATACGTCTTACAATTTCATCTGCATCGGCTTTGAGCTCGATGACATAGTCGATGTGAATGTGAGAGTCCAGCAAAGCTTGAGCCTGAGCTATGGTCCTTGGAAAACCATCTAGTAAAAAGCCATTTTTGCAGTCGGGTTCTTGAACCCGATTCTTAACAAGCTCAATAATAATTTCATCGGGAACAAGCTCGCCCTGGTCCATAATGGATTTCGCTTTCTGCCCCAATGGGCTGCCTGCTTTGACCGCAGCTCGAAGCATGTCACCGGTTGAAATCTGTGGAATCTGTAGCGACTCTTTTAAAAACTGCGCCTGAGTGCCCTTTCCAGCCCCTGGCGGCCCTAACAAAATTATTTTCATTTCTCAAAATCTCCCATACCCTCTTTAATTAAAGAGGGAATAAACTCATACCATTATGCATATACTGATTTTCTTCGCAATACTTTCAGTTTTTAGCTTAGCCAAGGCGTCCGCAGGCCAAGTACCGGAGTGTATTAAATAATCCATGAGGAAACTTGGCCGAGAAACAACGCAGGATAAGTTACAAAGTGGAAGTATTTTAATGTTCTCTAGTCGCATGGAAAGTAATATCAGGCGCCCTTTCTTGAGCCAACTCCAAATTCACCCTGGTAGGGGCCAAATAGGTTAAATGATCATTGGCATCCAAGGCTAAATTGTCAAAAGCCTTTTCTCTAAACTGTTCTAGTGCTTTGGCATCTTTAGCCTCTATCCAACGGGCAGCCGCCACATTGACGTTTTCATAAGCGCATTCCACTCCGTATTCCGACTGAAGCCTATAAGCTACCACGTCAAATTGCAGGGTACCTACCGCCCCTAATATCAAATCATTGCTGTTTAAAGGCCTAAATACCTGAGTCGCCCCTTCTTCTGATAACTGAATTAAGCCTTTTTGCAAGGCTTTGGCTTTGAGCGGGTCTCTTAATCGAACTCGCTTAAACAGCTCGGGAGCAAAGTTAGGAATGCCGGTAAACTTAAAATTATCCCCTTCTGTAAAGGTATCTCCAATTTGAATAGCCCCATGGTTGTGAAGGCCGATAATATCACCGGGATAAGCCTCTTCAATATGTTCCCGCTCGCCCGCCATAAAGGTCAAAGCATTAGAAATTTGAATATCTTTATTGGTTCTTACTTGGTGCATTTTCATGGATTTTTTATACTGGCCCGAGCAAATTCGCATAAAGGCAATTCTATCTCGATGCTGCGGATCCATATTGGCCTGGATTTTAAAAACGAAGCCGCTGAATTTAGGCTCACTGGGCTGAACATCATGCACGGTAGTCTTTCTGGCTTGAGGGGAAGGCGCGATATCGGTAAAGCCTTCTAATAAAGGCTGAATTCCAAAGTTTCCTAAAGCGGTTCCGAAATATACGGGAGTGAGTTTGCCTTCTAAATAGGCCTGCATATCAAATTCATGGCTGGCACCTTTCACGAGTTCAATCTCCTCGCGAAGCTCTCCTGCAAACTCAGCTAACTTTTCATCTAATAAGGGATTATTTAAGCCTTTAACAATTTCATAGTTATGCAGATGCGTTCCATGCCCACCCTCAAATAAATGCACCTCATCCTTATAAAGATAATAAACCCCTTTAAAGAATTTACCCTGCCCGATAGGCCAGGACATCGGCGCGCATTTAATTTTGAGTACGGTTTCAATTTCATCCAAAATTTCCAAGGGGTTTCTAATATCCCGATCCATTTTGTTGATAAAGGTTAAAATAGGAGTATCTCTTAATCGGCAGACTTCCATTAATTTAATAGTTCGAGACTCTACCCCTTTAGCCGCATCGATCACCATAAGCACTGAGTCCACCGCGGTTAAGGTACGATAGGTATCTTCAGAGAAGTCCTCATGGCCTGGAGTATCCAAAAGGTTAACTATTTTGCCGTTGAATTCAAACTGCATAACAGAGGTCGTGACCGAAATCCCTCTTTGCTTTTCAAGCTCCATCCAGTCGGAAGTGGCGTGTTTGGTATTTTTACGGCCTTTTACTGTACCCGCAAGCTGAATCGCTCCGCCCCAAAGCAATAGCTTTTCGGTTAATGTGGTTTTACCCGCATCCGGGTGAGAGATAATCGCAAAAGTGCGACGTTTATTAATTTCTGAAACTAAATCTGCCATATAAGCCGCCTAATAAAGTGATCAGGCATTATAAGGCTTAGCTTCTTGCTTTGCAAAAGGCTATGAAAGGCTAATCAATGAAATCGAGGCAATAATGGTTGGTGCAGCCCAGCCTCAACATCATCATTTGACACTAGCCTAGCTGTTTGTGTGCTTAATTGCCAAGGGTTAACATATTGGTCTAATTTACTTAAGGTTAATTTCCCAGTCAAACCCTCTGCTCTCGCTTGCTGCACTAATTCAGTTATATGCTGAGTATAATGAGATGAACCATAACCAAGCCATGTCAATAAATAAAAATTGGGAATATCAAGCACCGAAAAACTTAATATTAGTACCGGTCCAACTATTTGAAGTGGATTTGGAAATGTCAGGCGGTACAAAGCAATCGTGCTAAAATATATTGCTAACGCTACAGTAGTATAAGTAAACAATAAAGATCGTTTGAATCCAGGAACTTTTTGAAAAAATACCCCATCGAAAACTGTTGACTCCGAAGAGGACGCTTGTGATTGCTCAAATAGTCTTTCTCTTGCAGGAGGCAATGAATAGCTATTAGCTAATAAAGCATCAATTTTAGAACAAGTTAAATTTAATCCCCAGAACAAAGGCATGTTCATATCAGAATCTGGGCCAGAATGAAGTAAATTAAACTGCATGACTAACAACAATACCATGCATGCCAGATAGACAGGAAAAGAAATTTTCAACATTTGCTCATAATTCAGAAATAACGGGGAACATAAAATGCTTGCTGCCATCATGCCCAACCTTAAAGCAATCATACTAACGAGTATAATGTAAGCCCTTGGAAACATTTTATATAAAGACAACATTCTGGCTTGTATGACCTTATCTGCCTCTGGGAACCATCTTAAATTAACTTTAACCAGCTTATCAATTTCAGCAATGCTATAGTGAGATAAGATTGTTCTTATCCTAGGTGGTGATAGCATTCTTATTAGAAGAAAATAGGAGTAATCGTTTTTCATTTGCCAGAGAATATCATAGGCTGTTTTACGGCCTGCTATAGTATCTTGAATTTCCTTGGAAATAGCAGTGGCTACTTCAAGAGTGTTAAGATGCAACCCCTTAGTGGCGCCACTTAACCGCAGAATATCTGGCACTGACATATAACCGATAACCTTACCAGCAAGGCCCTCAATTGAGATTATATTCTCAAGCTGGCTTATAATAGGGCTTTCAACACCTTGGCCGCTTCTTATGCTCGATAGTGCAAACATAAACACTCCTATTTCTTGAAAATGGCATTCAAAGCCAAGTTAATTAAGAATTTTTCAGCCGAGTTTAAGTGACATTAAAATCGCGTCTTCTTTGACTTGAGGCTCATCGGTATCATAGTAATTTTTGCGAAGGCCAATTTCTTGAAAACCCGCCTTTTTATACAGCTCTATGGCAGGTGAGTTAGATGCTCTGACCTCTAAATATAGGGTTTCAGCTTTTTTGCTTTTGGCTATATGAATTAAATGGCCCAACAACTTTTCGCCGTAACCTTGGCGATAAAGGGCTGGGTCCACGGCAATCGTTAGAATTTCCGCTTCATCAATCACGACTGACAATACGCCAAAAGCCACTAGCTTTTCCATGCCGTCTAAGACGATTCCCCAGACTTGGCTGTGAGCTGCTAATAAACTGTCGCGCATAACCGAAGCTGACCAGCGGGCAGCAGAACTTGCCTGCCTCTCAATGGCCATAATTTGAGTAAGATCATTTAAGTTTAAAAGCTTAAAGTGAAAACCCTGCGAAGTCATTCATCACCCGACGTTTATTCTCCACGTTATTTAGCACACGCGTAAGATTTAATGTTTCAACATAGCGAATTTCTGAGCGTGAATCAAGCTCTGATCTAATGGGCACGCCGAAACTAATCACTTGCTTAGGCCTGACTTTTTCTAATAGCTCTTGCAAGCTATAAGTTTCTGCTGGATTGGAGTCGTTTAAAAATCCAACGCAATAAGATTCGGAATCAAGCTTTAGCCATTTTAAAATATTAAATAACTGTTCTTGCACAGCCTGCCATTCTTCATAGTCCTCAGCTGCAACTAAAACCAAATAAGGCTTAGATTCAAGTGCTGAAATAAGTCCGTAGGTTTTTTCCGTGGCGCTGATCGGCAACCAAACATCAATACCGATTGCTTTTAAGCTTTCTACGGTGGGCATCATTGAGTTTTGCGCTTTTTATTCTTCAGAGAATATAAACCCAGAATAGGCCCGGATAAAGCGTAGACTGAAAACAATATAAACAGAACCTGGGCAGGCCTATAAGAAATACAGACCAAGACCAACATCATTAAAACCAATACGGTAAATCGAACATTGGCTTTCAGATCGATATCTTTAAAACTGCGGAATCTAATATTACTGACTTGAAGGAAAGAGAGGAACCACACAATTACCATGCTGACTAGGGATACGCCCAAACCGCTTAAACCATAAGTACTTCCTACCCATACCATGCTGGCAACTACAGCAGCAGCGGCTGGACAAGGCAATCCAAAGAAATAGCGCTTGTTCTCAGGCATGGTGTTGAATTTAGCCAGTCGCATTGCCACACAAGCCACAAAAATAAAAGCAGATAACCAGCCAATCTTGTGCCAACCGTATTGCACCAAATCAGATAGGCTCCAATTATAAACCAGCAATGCAGGCGACACACCAAAAGCTAACAAATCGGCCAAGCTATCGTATTGAGCACCGAATGCGCTTTGAGCATTGATTAATCTTGCTACTCTGCCATCTAAACTGTCGAATATTAAACAGATATAAACAGCGACTGCGCCCAAGATAAAATGTTGGTTCATGCCGGCAACGATACCGTAAAATCCAGAAAACAAACTACCCGTAGTAAAAAGATTGGGCAAAATGTAAATCCCACGCTTACGCTGTTGGGTGATTTCTTCTGGTTCCTGCTCTTCAATATGGTCTGTCATGCTTCTGCTCGGATTTAATTCACATATTGTTCAATTATGCAGTATAATACCGCGCAATGCTACTTCTGATTAATGAAAGATGACCAAAAAAGACAGCACTAAAATTATTATTGAAGGCATCACCGACGAAGGGAAGAAGTTTCATCCTACTGATTGGGCCGAAAGAGTGAGTGGCAGCCTGTCGACTTTTAGAAACCGCCGAATTATTTATTCCCCATTGCTTCAACCTGCTGTTAAAAACGGCAATAAATGCGTAATTGTTGATGATGAGCTTAAAAATGTTCATCCTGAAATTTACAAAGAAATATTAGACTTCGCTGAATCCAATCATCTTAAAATTGAAAAAGATCAATCTTCCGACGAGGAAGACAAAGAATAGATCCCGGGTTCCGCTATGCGGCCCCAGGATGAGAGATTAAGCCTTAACGTCGACTATCTCGATATCAAACAACACGACTTGTCCCGATAAAGGATGATTAAAGTCCACAGTGACTTCATCCTCAGCAATTTCGCGAATAATGCCGGGAAGCTCATCTCCATTTTGTTGAACAAAGGCCACAATCAGGCCTTCTTCTAGCGGAGTTTCTGCTTCCATTTTGGCAAACTGTGAGCGTGACACTTGATAAATGTTAGCCGGATGAGGCTCACCAAAAGCATCCTCCGGTAACAGCATGATTTTCTTTTTATCGCCAACTTTTAAGCCCAGCATTTCATTTTCAAGCTTTTCAGAAAATACTTCCTGCCCTAAAGTAAATGTCATAGGCTGCTCAAAACTTCTTGTCGATTCAGCAATAGAGCCATCCTTTAAACGGATGTCAAAATGCATGCTTACTGTACTTCCAGATTCTATAACCATAATATTCCCACTTTTTGCTTTACTCATCGTTGCTTTTTGTCCTCGCTATCCTCATTACCAAGTTAGGTAACTCCGGGATCTCGGCCTGCAAGCGCCTTGATTAAATTCAAAAATCGGGAATCTTATCATTAGGCTTTGCGAAATGCACTGATTAGTAAAAGGATCACGCCTAGTGTAATCGCAGAGTCCGCAATATTGAAAGCCGGCCAGTGCCACTCACCGAAATGCACATCGATAAAATCGATCACATAACCATAGACCAAACGATCATATAGATTACCTAAGGCGCCGCCCAAAATTAAAGCCAGAGCTGCTGCGGTATAATGATGCATACTGCTTGCTCTCCACAGCCAAACCAAAATACCGATGCTGACAGCCAAAGCAATACCCACAAATAGCCACAATTGCCAACCGCTTTGATTGTTTAAAAAGCCGAATGCTGAGCCTGTATTATGCACCAAAACAAAATTCAACCAGAAAAATTCCTGAGTACTGTTTAAGCTGCTTAAATAGAATTTCGCCATGCTCTTAGTTAACTGGTCTAGTACGATCACGCCAAAAGTGACCCATAGCCAACGCCATTGTCCACCACCTGATTTAGCCATATTTTCTTTGCTCCCCGTTTCCTTCAATATTTTCCACACATCTTTCACAAATTTCCGGGTGATCGGGATTGCTTCCCACGCTATCCACCCTATGCCAACAACGTCCGCATTTTGGGGCGGAGGTTGGAGTAACCAATACTTTTAACTGCTCGCTTTCTGTCGCCAGAGCTTGTTCATTTGCCTCACCTAAAGGCTTAACAATAGCTTTGGAAGTTATCAAAATAAAGCGTAGCTCATCGCCAAATACTTGCAAGAGTTTTAATAAATTTCCCCCTGCATATAAAGTGACTTCTGCTTCCAAGCCAGAACCAATTAAACCTTCATTCCGCTTTTGTTCAAGCACCTTATAGACATTAGCTCTAATGCTTTGAATCTCCCACCACTCATTTTCGCTCAGCTCTTCATCTTGCTTTTTGTTGTTTAAAGGTTCATACCATTCGGTTAAGAAAACAGTTTCATGCTCTTTATTGCCAGGTATAGCTTGCCAAATTTCATCAGCTGTAAAGCTTAATATTGGCGCCATCCAGCGAACCAAGCCATTTAAAATATGGTATATCGCAGTCTGACAAGAACGACGCGCAATAGAATCTTTTTTACAGGTATATTGACGGTCTTTGATAATATCAAGGTAGAACGCTCCCATTTCGGCTGAGCAGAAATGATAAATAGATTGAGCTACACGGCTAAATTGGTAAAGCCTATAGTCAGTAATAATATTTTGCTGAATTCCAGCTGCACAATTTACTGCCCAACGGTCTAAAGCAACCATATTGTCATAAGATACTTGATCCTTTTCAGGATCAAAATCATGCAAGTTCGCCAACAAAAATCTCGCGGTATTCCTTATTCTTCTATAGGCATCGGCGGACTGATTCAATACATCTTCAGACAAGGTGATTTCATTGCGGTAATCACTGGATGCTACCCAATATCTTAAAATATCCGCTCCTAAAGTTTTCATGACTTGTTGCGGGAATATGACATTGCCCAAAGATTTAGACATTTTATGGCCATTAGCATCCACCACAAAGCCATGAGTTAGCACTTCCTTATAAGGCGCTTGCTCAGTGCAAGCCAGAGAAGTTAACAATGAAGTTTGGAACCAGCCTCTATGCTGATCAGAACCTTCTAAATAAAGATCCGCTGGAAATTGAAGCGCTTTATTTTGTTCTAAAACGCACTGATTAGAAGCCCCGGAGTCAAACCACACGTCCAAAGTATCTCGAGACATCAGATAATCTTTGGCATCCGCCCCTAGGTAATCTTCTATAGTAGACTCAAACCAAGCTTCCACCCCGCCTGCTTCCACTTTTTTGGCGACTTGTTCCAATAACTGCAAGGTATTGGGATGCAGCTCATTGCTTTCTTTGTGAACAAATAAGGGCAATGGCACTCCCCAAGTTCTTTGGCGAGAAATACACCAGTCAGGGCGATCTTCTATCATGCTTTTGATGCGGTTCTCACCCTCTTTGGGTTGCCAAGCGACATTAGGGATGGCTTTTAATGCCTGCTCGCGAAGCTGCTTTTTCTCCATACTGACAAACCATTGAGGAGTTGCACGGAAAATCAACGGAGTTTTATGTCTCCAGCAATGCGGATAGCTATGAGTAAACTTATTGTGATGCCACAGCCTCGCTTTTTCCTTTAACAACTCGATAATTTCTGGATTCACTTTGTTAACAAACTTGCCGGCAAAAAGCTCTACATCGGGTAAATAGCAACCATTAGGCCCCACCGGATTAATAGGCTCTATGCGGTATTTTTGGCAAACCTGATAGTCCTCAACACCATGAGCAGGAGCGATGTGAACAAGGCCTGTTCCCGCATCGGTCGTAACGTGATCGCCCAACAGAATTGGCACTTCTTTTTTGCCATACACAGGTTGCTGTAAATGGATATGTTCTAGAGCCTGGCCTTGGCAAGTCCCTACAAGCTTATGAGCCACCTCCCCCATAACTGAAGCCAGCAACTCTTTAGCAACAACAACGCATTCCTGCTCAGTTTTAACCAAGGCATATTCAATGTCTGCCCCGACTGCCACCGCTTGGTTAGCGGGCAGAGTCCAAGGAGTTGTGGTCCAGATTAATACAGAAATCGGTAAATTTTCAGGGTTAAGTGAGTTAAATGCAGATAGTAGTTTATCGGTTTCCACGACAGGGATTCGAACGGTAACCGCGTCTGAAGTTTTGTCCTGATATTCAACCTCGGCTTCAGCTAAAGAGGAACCACAGTCCACACACCAGTGCACTGGCTTATAACCTTTTTGCAAATGGCCTTTTTCAATGATTTTAGCCAGGGTTCTGATGGTATTAGCTTCATAGCTGAAGTCCATGGTCAGATAAGGATGTTCCCACTCTCCAAAAACCCCCAAGCGAATAAAGTCTTGCCGCTGTTTGTCGATTTGCTTTTTAGCGTATTCACGACATTTTTTTCTGAAAGTATTGGCATCGACCTTTTGACCAGGCTTGCCAATTTCCTTTTCGACCTGAAGCTCAATAGGCAATCCGTGACAGTCCCAGCCTGGAACATAAGGCGAGTCATAGCCTGATAAAGTTTTAAACTTTACCACCATGTCTTTTAAAATTTTATTCAAAGCATGGCCAACATGGATATCACCATTGGCATAAGGAGGGCCATCGTGCAGAATAAATTTCGGCTTGCCTTTGCAAGCTTGGCGAATTTTTTGATACAGCCCCGTTTCCTGCCATTTCTTCAAAAACTCAGGTTCACGCTGGGCTAAATTGGCCTTCATCGCAAAATCTGTTTTGGGTAAATTTAAAGTATCTTTATAATCAGCAGTCATTGCTATAATCACTTCAGTCAAAATGAAGTTAGCGAGTATAACGTAAGTCATAGCTTACATGCAAAATTTAGGAGTAAAAAAAGTGGCCCAACCCAGATTTTTATTTATCTTAATGCTGGCTTATTGCGTCAGCATTTTACTGGCCAATTGGTTTGACCCAAGGTTGGTATCATTATTTGGATTGGTAACCGATGCGGGTACCATTATTTTCCCTTTAAGCTTTATTATCTCGGACTTAATCACAGAAGTATATGGTTATAAAAAAGCGCGCCAGGCCATCTATTTGGGCTTTATTTTTAACATGGTCTTTTTGATTTACGGCCAAATTGTGGTGCATTTACCCAGCCCCACCTTTCCCAATCACAATACTGAATTTGATGAATTAATGAAAGCGGACGTAAGAATTGTGATCGCTTCTATCTGCAGCTATTTTTGTGCTGAGCCGGTTAACTCTTGGATTATTGCAAAGCTCAAGCTACTTACTCAAGGCCGCAAGATGGCATTAAGATTTTTGTCTTCCACGGCTATTGCTGCGGCCCTAGATAGCTGTATTTTTAGCGTAGTGGCTTTTTATGGAGTCATGAGTACAGACAATTTAATCAATCTTATTATGACCATGTGGCTGATTAAAATCATCGTTGAAATACTAGGCCTGCCTATTTCGGTGAACTTGGCTGAGAAGCTTAAAAAGACCGAGAAACTGGATATTTATGACATCGATACCAAGTTCAGCTTATTAAGCCTAGACAGCCAATATCAAGCCTCTGACAACCATTATAAGGCAGAAGCTTAACGCTACTGCACAGGTGGCTTGCGGAACAGTCCTGTTACGAGAGAAAGCACAAACAAAATTATAAATACAAAGAACAGGATTTTAGCCATTCCGGCCGAAGCAGCTGCAATTCCGCCAAAGCCAAAAAATGCAGCGACGATAGCAAGGACGAGAAAAATAATAGACCATTTTAACATAGCTGACTCCTTCTTTGATTGAAGAAAGTAACCCCTTTCACCTTAAGCAAAATAGGCCATTTCGTCAATGGGCGCACTTGATAGAGCTTTTCATTTTTTGGCGACAAGCATTGAAATGCAGGCCTCTTCTGTAAAACTTCCTTTGGGATTGAGGCTCAAAAGCGCGCGCTCCAAATCTTGCTCAAACTGCCCCAATGCTTCTTTAAATAAAGCTTGGGAACTATTAGCAGTAGAATAAAGAAAGCCTTTAATCAACTCGATATCCCAATGTCTTGTTTCATAAAACTTGTAGCTTTTAACTTCAGAAAAAAGCTCACGAAAATGCTCGGCATAATCCAACTTCTTATCAGCACTAACATAGACCTGCTTAGCTTCTTTACGCTTATCTCCTAAATAGTGATTGACCACTTCAATAACTACTTTTTTCCACTGTTCTTTTCCTGACCAAAAACTGACTTCTTCCCCAATTGTGACTAAGGCCCCGCCAGCCTCAAGATGAGCATGCACCCAAGGCACAAGCTTTTCTCTGTCCATCCAATGAAAAGCCCTACCGATAGTAATAAGTTTAAAAAAACCTACAGAATCAGATAGGGATTCAGCCGCTGAACAAAGCCAGGCAATATTCATAATATGCTTGTGCTTTGCACACAAAGCTGCCTGCTGAATCATTTCCTCTTCTTGATCTACGCCAAGCACATTCGCAAAATAGGGGCTTAATTGTATGGCAAGCTGACCCGTACCACAGCCCAAATCTAAAAGCATGGCAGATTTACTTAAAAGCTTTTCAGCTCTTAATATATCGACCAACTCAGCTGGATAAAGAGGACGATACTGAGAGTAATATTGAGCCGTCCCTTTATACATCGATCAAGCTTCCTTCCAAATTAAGCTGGCTTGTCTTCCAGTCACTCCATTATCACGGCGATAGGAGTAGAATCCTGGGTCCGAATAAGTGCAAAATTCACCGCCGTAAATTTTTTTAATGCCTAATGCTTTAAGCTGGATTCGTGCTATGTGATAGATATCAGCCATAAAGTGCCCAGGTCGCTCACTCACTATAAAAGCTTCTTTGTACTGTGGACCAAAAATTTCATAAACCTCAGGCCCTACTTCAAAATGCTTTTGGCTGATGGCCGGCCCTAGCCAAGCCATCAAATTTTCTGCAGGGCAAGACATATTAGAAACAGTGGCTTCAATAATTTTAGCTACCAGCCCTTTCCAGCCAGCATGAACGGCTGCAACAACGGAGCCCGCTTGGTCACACAACAAAATGGGCAGGCAATCAGCCGTGATTACGACGCAAGCCTCTTCTTTAAGTCTAGTTAAGCTTGCATCAGCCTCAATGATAGCCTTAAAAGCTGAATCGATTAATTTAACTTTATTACCGTGAACTTGCCTTAACCAGTGAGGTTCAGAATGCAGCCCTATGTTTCGACATAGGATTTGGCGATTCTGATTAACCGCTTCAATGTTATCTTTGTCACCGGTGTAATCACCCAGGTTGAAACTTTCATAGGGGCCAGAGCTTACTCCGCCCTCTCGAGTCGTAGAATAAGCCTTAATGTTTTTAGGCGCTGGCCAGTTTGGAATAATGAGTCTCATGGATATTATGATACCTCATTAAAATAGAAATGGTTAATCTTTCAACTTGCATGTTCTCTTTTTGTTTTCTATAATGACATTATAAAACGAAAGGAGATAAAATGAACATCAAACACGCCGCATTGAGCTTAAACGAATTTTATAAAGCGATTAATGAACTGCCCGACAGCTTATTAAAATCAGAACTGGAAGCACATGTCCAAGAAATGGTAGCATCTATGTTAAAAAACTGCTTAATGAGAAACCAACAGAGAAATTTTGTTATTAAAGCTCAAGACTATCACCAAAAACAAGGCCATTTCCATGCTTAGCATAAAGAGCTTACTCAATGTCATTTTAATCAGCATATGCTTACCTGCAGTAGCATTTGCAGGCCCCAGCCCCTATCAGGTTTGCTTTAGCCCAAACCAGGACTGCACTGCTTTAATTGTTCAAGAAATCGATTCGGCTCAAAAAAACATCTGGGTACAGGCTTACTCGTTTACCTCTTACCCCATTGGAGATGCTTTGGTCAGAGCTGAGCAGCGAGGAGTAGACGTAGAAGTTATCCTAGACAAAAGCAATTTCGAGCCAGGCGTCCATACTTCTGCCTATTACCTTATCCGGCACGGCATAAAAGTGTGGAATGACAATCAGCTTAATATCGCTCATAACAAAGTCATGATTTTTGATAACAATATCGTAGAAACAGGTTCATTCAACTATACCCATGCTGCTCAATATGATAACGCTGAAAATGTGTTAATCATTCATGATCCCAGCCTAGCACAAGCTTATTTATCAAACTGGCTGCTACGCCAAAAAGCATCTGTTGCAGTACAATCTTAATAAAAATAGCTATTTAAAGTTGCAAAATCTTAGATTTCCAGCCAAAATTCTAGCAAAAAGAAATTGAAGGATTGCGGTGAACACATCTCGACATAAAAAACAGGTTACTTTGGCTGAGCTAAAATCAATGCTACAAAGTGACAGCCCTAAAGCAGAGCCTAAAAAAACGGGACTAGCTAAGAAGGCTGCTTCTGTCAAAGCAAAGAAAGCTGACAAGCCTGAATCCAAGCCGGTAGAGATCAGCCATGAAACTGAAGTCCAGCAGGAAGCTGCTGCACGTCGTCAACAACGCTACCAAGAAGCGCGACTTCTACTCGAATTTTTGTGTGAGACCTATCCTAACTGCTTTAATTTTAAATTTCGCAAACCTTTAAAAGTAGGAATTGATAAAGACATTTCGGCAAAGCATCCTGACAAAACTTCGAACAGAGCCGTATTAGCTAATGCTTTAAAAATTTATACTCTTAATATTCGTTACTGGAAGGCTATTATTAGCCAAGAAAACCGAGTCAATTTGGAAGGTGAGGTTGATGGTGTCGTGACTGAAGAGCAAAAACTTCACGCTAGCGGCCCTTACCAAAAAGCACTCTCAGCGCTAACAGAGCGACAAGCCAAACTGAGAAATCATTCTAAAAAACCTAAACCTTCTAAAATCAAAGCCTAGTTTCTTAGGTCTTGTCACTATCAAGCGGGCCACCTTGCGTCGCGCCCTGTCACAACTTTTAAACGACTCTTTTTAAACTCTAAATTTACTATTTTGTTACAGCACCAAAATAAGGTAGTATTAATATGTTGGTTTAATAGCTAATTAAATAATTTTTTTTAGGCAATATTTTTACTTAAGGAAGCCTTAAGCTTTGGTCTGTAAAATTATCACCAGCCGAAGCCTATATAATTGAGAGGAGATTATAATGACTTGTTACATCTATACCCATAAGGAAAGCGCTGATTCAGTTAATGAAGAACGCGCGATACAACAATATATTAAACTGCACAATTTCACTATGCCGAAACGCGCTTCGGATGACGTTTCGACTAAAACACACTGGGGCGAAAGACTGATTGGCCAATTGATTAAAAATGCCAATAAGGAAGATCATATTGTTGTATATGAAGCTTCACATATGGCCTGCTCAACCTCTCAAATTCTTGAAATGCTAAGCATGATAGCTTCCAGAAAAATTCATATTCACTTTGTTAAATACAACCTACATATTGCCAACCAATCAGAACAAGTTGATACACAACATATTCTGCAATTGATCAGCAAAATTGAAAGCGATTTCATCTCCAAACGTACCTCTCAAGCCTTAGCCAGAAGAAAAGCTGCTGGCTTACCTCTAGGCAGACCAAAAGGCCGCGGCAACAAAAGCCTTAAATTGGATAAGTTCCGCCAAGACATTAAAAAGTATTTGGACTTAGGTATTAGCAAAGCATCCATTGCTAAGCTAGTGGATTGCCACCCACAAACTTTATATGACTGGTTGGATCGTAATGACTTTGCGGTAACTGAAGAAGAACGCGCTGCAATTTCATAAAACTTGTGTTAATAAAAAAGCCCTCAATTGAGGGCTTTTTTTTGTTTATCAAAACAGAGAACTATGCATACATCGCTGGTTGGCGAGATTTTCTTGCCTTACGCGCTTTTCTATCAGGGATCATATTGCGATCGATCCAATCATATAAAGTTTGTGGATGACAGCCTACCAACTTGGCAATTGAAGTCTTGCTGATAGCAAGATCAAGGTATTTTACGATGTCTTTTTTGTACTTGTCTAATTTAAGGGCCTTGTTCTTTCTTCCCTTGGGGCGCCCCAATGGCAAACCTGCTGCACGACGACGCGCCAAAGCGTCAGTAGTACGACGTGAAATAAAATCATTTTCGATGTGATGCACCAAACGAAGCATATCTGCAAGCTTATTTCTTTCTTTTGCCTGGAACACTTCATTATATTTTACAAAGTGAATGTTCACTTGATGTGCCGTAGCGCTAACTAAAATCTCAAGCATTTGACATGTAGAACGCGCCAAATCAGAAGCTTCATATAAAACAATGCTATCGCCAGGTTGGGCCACACGGCCTTCCAATAAATGGCCAATAGCTCTTTTATGCCAATGAACTCTTACAGAGTCAGTATCATCTATAACTTGTTTAGCCGAAAGCTTATTAGCCTGGAGATAGTGCTTAACAGCTTCTTTTGCTGACTCAGCTTGTTCTTGTATTACATAAGTGTATGTTGTCATTATTATTTGCCCCTTTAAATTAAATCGCCCATTTAATTCATAAATTTCACGTAGCCATTCTACACAATTTGGCTTCTGCGACAAGAAAGCACACTATTATTTTTTAGCATTTATATATAAATATTGTTTTTTGGGTTTTATTTATAGCTATATGCAATTAAAAATGTTTTGTGATGCCATGGGCTAAACCTGTTTTGCAATAGATCACGCCCCACAGCAAAACACAAAACCTTTGATTTATCGGGGTTTTTAGAGGGGTTATTGAAATTTAACCTAATATATTTACACTACATCTTGTGTTTTTATAGGTAAATCAGGCTTGAAAGCCACAAGCTAAAACTGCAAGTACATAGAATAGGAGCGTTTTATGGAAGACTTTTTAGAAGATAACATACTCATAGAGGAAATTGAACCTGAAGAGGTGGCGAGCTTAGTGGCTCCTGCCAAGGTTGACACCAAATCAATCCCTTATGAAGAGCCAGATATTACCAATATGTACCTCAATAATCTTTCTAAGCCTCTTCTGACAGCAAAACAAGAAATTGAACTTGCTAACAAAATTAAAGCGGGCGATAGAAAAGCTTATAATCAAATGATTGAAGCTAACTTACGCCTAGTTGTAAAAATGGCAAAACGCTATATGAATAAAGGTATGGCTTTTCTTGATCTTATTGCCGAAGGGAATATCGGTTTAATGAGAGCAGTAGAAAAGTTTAATCCTGATTTGGGCTTCCGCTTTTCAACTTATGCAACCTGGTGGATTAAACAAAATATTGAACGTGCTCTTCTTAACCAAACTCGCACCATTAGAGTCCCTATTCACGTTCTAAAAGAGCTTAATGTCTATTTACGCGCCATGAGTGAGCTGCGCAAGTCTTTAAAAAGAGAGCCCACGCTGGAAGAGGTTTCTGAACAACTCAAAATCCCAGTGGAAGAAATCAAACGGACTTTGACTGCCACAAAGAATGTGGATTCCATCGATGAGATTTACGATGATTCCAGCCGTCCTGTAATTGAAACCATTTCCCATGAGAATTGCCGTTCTCCTGAGCAAGAACTGGAACAAAATAATCTTAACCAACACTTAAACCGCTGGCTTGATCATTTAACTGAAAACCAAAGAACCGTTATATCTATGCGCTTTGGTCTACGCGGTTACGATGCTTCCACTTTGGAAAGCATTGGAGAGCAAATTGGCCTAACTCGTGAAAGAGTAAGACAAATTCAAATTGAAGCAATGAAAAAGCTAGCTAAAATTGCTAAAACTGAAAATGTCACCCGCGAGCTCGTGTTCGGCGAAGACTACGCTGCCTCCCTCATGGAGTAAGCATTTGACCACCAACTTAGCTTTTAAAAATTTGTTATAATAGAACTCTTTTAAGTTGGTGGTCAGCATGAACGATTTTAAACCCTGGCGTTTATTAAAAAGCCCTCTATTACAAACGATTGTTGCCTCTAAATTACATTGGAGAAGGCCCCCTCCTTCGACAACCAAGCTGATTGCTTTGCAAGACCAAGACCAACTGGCTCTTGAAATCTCTACTCCAAAAAACTGGAACTCAAAGCAACCTACCGTCATGATGCTGCATGGACTGGGCGGCTATCACAACTCTAGCTACTTAGTTCGCCTGTCTCATAAAATACTTAAACTTGGGAATACTCGGGTTATTCGCATGAACTTTAGAGGATGCGGCTCAGGCAAGGGACTAGCCAAAGGTTTTTACCATAGCGGCAGAAGTGAAGATGTATTTAATGTTTTAAGTCATCTTAAAAGTGAAACACCTGATTCAGCCTTTTATCTACTTGGCTTTTCATTAGGCGGAAATGTGGCTTTAAAGTTGGCGGGAGAGCTTGCCGATAAGGCCAAGTTGCTTTTAAATAAAGTGATAGCAGTCTGCCCGCCCATGAACTTATTAGCTTGCGCTGAACTATTGGACAAGCCTGAAAATCATGTATTTAGACGCTATTTTCTTAATAAGCTGCTTAAATTTGTAAAAGAAAGACACCAAAGCTTCCCTGAGCTTGGCACTTTACCTCCATTAGTCTATCAAAGCATTATGGAGTTTGATAACTGTTATACTGCGCCACTTAGCGGTTTTTTGGATGCGAAAGAATATTATCAGCGTTCAAGCTCAAAAGATTTGATAAAAAACATTGCTGTACCCTGCCATATTCTGATGAGTGAAGATGACCCTTTTATTCACTGCCAGTTTAAAGCAGACCACTCCCTGCCCGAACATATTCAGTTATTGATTACCAAAGCAGGCGGCCATATGGGCTATCTAAGCTCACCTTTTTCTAAAACTGGCTTTAGGTGGATGGACAAAACTATTTTGGAATGGCTTGCGCTTGAGAAATCCCTCCCTGCCTCCCTTTAAAAAGAGAGGAGTTTATAACGTGCTCCCTTTGGAAAAGCAAGCTGGGGTGGACTTCCTTATAAGCTCCCTCCTTTGAAAAAGGAGGGTAGGGGTGGATTTTATAATGAATTAAGCTTAGACAACTGCGCAAACTCATCTGGACTGACGTATTCAAATAGGCCTGATAGCCATCTTTTGGTCAGCATATCGCTTTGTTCAGTGTCATGCAAAAAGTAATAATTAAAACCTTCGCTATAGGGATAACCTCTGGTAGTAGCTAAGTTAAGCACCCTTTGCACAATCCTTTGGGATTGCCGTCTACTTTTATTGCTTTTACTGAAAGCTGCCAGAATAATGCTTTTTGCTTCTTCCATTGGGCTCTGCTCTACTTTTAATTCACCTAACATTTCGCTTCCCGCGCTCAGTTTTATGACATAATGATAGAAGAAATTCTATCGATAGCAATACAATTTTTGCAGTTTAAATTAATAAATTCCTTGTTTTTTATAGTAATTTTTATATTAAATATCGGTTAACTCTCTTGACAAAGCTTGCCGGGTCTTCTAACTGCCCACCTTCTGCCAATAAAGCCTGCTCAAACAAGATCATTGTCCAGTCTGCAAATTTAGTTTCGTCTTGCTCATTTTGTAAGTGCTTAAGTAAATCATGCTTAGGGTTTAGTTCTAAAATGGGAGCTGAAATAGGAACGGCCTGACCTGCAGCAGCCATCATGCGCTGTAAATGCATGCTCATAGCAAAATTGTCTGACACTATACAAGCAGGGGAATCCGTTAATCGACTAGACAGCTTAATTTCTTTTACTTTTTCGCCTAAAACTTTTTTCATATGCTCAAGCACTGTTTGAAAGTCTTTTTTCTGTGCTTCAACTTCTTGATCGTTAGCCTTATCCTCTTCACTTAAAGCCAAATCAGCCTTGGTGACGGATTGAAAGAACTTGCCTTCAAATTCTTGAAGGTGCGACATGACCCATTCATCCACACGGTCACTCAACAATAATACTTCAATGCCCTTTTTACGGAAAATCTCAAGGTGCGGGCTATTTTTAGCGGCGGCGAAACTATCAGCAATAATATAGTATATCGATTTCTGATCTTGCTGCATTCTGCTTACATAGTCGGCCAAGGACACGGTTTGCAGTGATGTATCCTGATGGGTAGAGGCAAACCTTAATAATTTGGCAATGTCAGCTTTATTATTGGAGTCTTCTACCACGCCTTCTTTCAGGACCTGGCCAAAATTGCTCCAGACTGTGGCATACTGCTTTGAGTCATCCTGCGAGATTTTCTCCAAAAGCCCCAAAATCTTTTTGGTGGTGGCTGCTCGAATTTTCTCTAAAGTGGCATTGCTTTGCAAAATCTCTCTTGAAACATTTAAGGGCAAATCATTGGAATCCAAAACCCCTTTGACAAACCTGAGATAGGCCGGCAGCACTTCAGCATTATCCATAATAAAGACTCGCTGAATATAAAGCTTAATTCCCGTTTTTCGCTCTCTTTCCCATAAATCCATACCCGGATGCTGAGGAATATAGAACAAAGCAGTATACTCAAGCTTGCCTTCTACTTTGTAGTGAATCCAAGTTAATGGGTCCTGAAAATCATGCGAAATATGTTTGTAAAACTCTTGGTACTCCGCCTCTGAAATTTCACTTTTAGGTCTTGCCCATAAAGCCGTTGCAGTGTTGGCTTTTTCATTGTCTATCATAATGGGGAAGGAAACATGATCTGAATATTGGCGAACCAAGCCCTTTATTGTCCAGGGGTCTAAAAAGCTCTCTTCTTCTTTTTTCAAATGCAAAATGACTTCAGTGCCACTCTCCGCTTTATGAATTCCCTCAATCGTGTACTCCCCATCGCCGGTGGATTCCCAGCATATGGCTTGATCTTCAGGCAAATTAGCTCGGCGAGTACGCACCGTCACTTTATCAGCTACCATAAAGGCTGAATAAAAGCCTACTCCAAACTGACCAATTAGCTTACTGTCTTTAGCCTGGGTCTCACTTAAAGCTTGCAAGAACTCTTTAGTTCCTGACTTTGCAATGGTGCCTAGATGCTCAACAGCTTCTTCACGGCTCATACCAATGCCGTTATCACGAATAGTGAGCGTTCTAGCCTCTTTATTGATATCAATATGAATAACCAGTTCCTCTCTCGGAGATAGGCTGGAATCAGACAGTGCTGCAAACCGTAATTTATCTTCGGCATCCGAAGCATTGGAAATCAGCTCGCGCAAAAATATTTCTTTTTTACTGTACAGAGAATGAATCATTAAATGCAGAAGCTGTTTAACTTCAGTTTGAAATCCATAAGTTTTTTTAGCCGTATCGACTGACATGAATCACTCCTCAATAAAATTTGCCATATGCTGCACATATGAGGTCAATTTTTATTTTTTCAAGACCAGATTCAATCCATGCCTTATCGGCAAAATCAGGTTTTCTACCCTATTGTCCTCAAGAATATGTTGATTGAGCTTTTGCATAGCTACAGCCCTTTTATCTGCGGGCGCAACTTCCAGCACTTCTCCCCGCCACAAGACATCATCAATAACAATAATGCCTCCTGATTTTAACCTGGACAAAGCAAGCTCATAATATTCGATCACTTTTGATTTATCTGCATCAATAAAAATCAGATCAAATGTCTCTGATAATTGAGGCAAGACTTCCAAAGCCTCTCCTAAAATTGGCCTGATTTTCTGGGCATGCAAGCTTTGCGCAAAATAACTTTTAGCTGCCTCAAGAGTGGGCTGACTGGATTCAATACTAATGACAAGGCCGTTTTCTGGTAAAGCCTCAGCCATGCTAACGGCGGAATATCCCGTAAAAGTGCCAATATCCAACACCCTGTATGCGGCCGTCATTTTAATCAGCATTTTTAAAAACTGACTCACCAGCGGACCCGATAGCATTTGGCTGCCGGGTTTATTTTGAACATCTTTGGCAATTTCAGACAACAAAGCAGACTCAGGCTTGGTATAGGCAATGGCATAGTCTTCTAAATTTTTCATGCAGCATTCCATATTCTGGTGACTATTTCAGGAATATTATCGACAAAATCAAGCTCATACCTTTGAGGATAGGTTTTGCGTAGCTCTGAAAAGACGGCGGGCAATGCATTTTTATTAGACATAGAGGCTTTCATTCTTTCGCTTTCTTTTCTAGGGTCCATCAACTCAAGAACAAGTTCTTGCCAAGTCTCAACAGTGGAATTCCCCAAAGATTTTCTAGTCTGAGGCATGCTTTTACTGGGCCAATTAAATAGCTTGGCTGCAGCCTGGTAAACATACTCAGTCCCTCGCTGTTTACCCTGAACACTATGACCTGCAATATGCGGGGTCGCAATATAAGATTTTTCCATGAGCTCTATATTAATATTAGGCTCGTTCTCCCATACATCTAAGCAAAGAATCAGGTCTTTGCCATATTGGAGTAAGTCGGCAGTATTAATGACCGCCCCTCTTGCTGTATTAATCAGCACACAGTGCTTTTTTTGCCTTTCAATCAAGTTTTTATCAATCAGATGAAAGCTTGGATAAGGTCCCCTACGGGTTAGCGGAGTATGTACGGTAATTAAATCTAAGTCTTTGAAGTGGTCTAAAGAAGAATCCAGCAAAAAAGGATCGTATAAATAAAGCTCGTAGCCGAGTTTTTGAAAAACGCTTTTTAGCCGACTACCAATTCTCCCAAGACCAATGATCCCCACTTTCAAAACTCCCTCCTTTGAAAAAGGAGGGTGGGGGAGGATTTTATCATCCATCAAAGCTGCCACAACGGACAAAATATAGTCCACCACAGCCTGAGTATTGCAGCCTTCAGCAGCATAAAAAGGGATGCTTTGTTGCTTTAAATATTCAGTATCAAGGTGATCAGTTCCCGTCACACAACTGCCAATGAATTTTAACTGGCTGCCCAGCAATAAATCTGGACCCACTTTAAATTGAGAGCGGGTCAATAAAATATCTACGCCCTTTAAACTTTTAGGGTTAATTTCCTGAAAAGGCAAAGCGATAACATCCGCCTGGTCTGCAAAAAAATAATCTAACAAGGGAATGGTATTATCAGCTAGAATTCTCACTGCATTTAAACCAATTGGCGGCTGGCAATCGCATGAGACAAGGTATGGCTATCAACATATTCAAGCTCTCCACCAAAGGGAACGCCATAAGCAATCTGAGAAACCGATTTGCGATGAGCCTTAATCATATCCATTAAATAATGAGTGGTAGCCTGGCCTTCAACAGTCGGGCTAATGGCCAAAATCACTTCCTGGATTTCCCCCGAAGCCAAATACTGGTCAAGCTGATCGAGCTTGAGCTCATTTGGTCCAATACCGTCAAGTGGTGAGAGGTGGCCCATTAAAACAAAATAAATCCCTGAAAAACCGCCTGATTGTTCAATGGCAAGAATATCCATTGGCGTTTCAACTATGCACAACAGGGACTGATTGCGCTTAGGATTGCTGCAAATTTTGCATAAAGGCGATTCACATAAGGTGCGGCATTTTTGACAGCGAGTCACTCTACTACTTGCCTCTAAAATCGTTTTGGCCAGATAGACTCCCGCTTCTCGGTCTTTCTCCAATAGCTGCATGGCCATGCGCTGGGCGGATTTTGGACCGACTCCAGGCAGGCAACGCAAAGCTTCGATTAATTGACTAATTAGCGGGCTAAAACTCATTACTGTAATTCACCGTTATTGAAACCAGGAGGAAGCTCCATGCCAGAAGCTAGGCCTGACATTTTGCCTTGGGTTTCACTTTCAACTTTAGCAGCGGCATCGTTCACTGCTCCTGCGATAAGCTCTTCCAACATGGTCTTATTGTTTAACAAAGAAGGGTCGACCACTACTTTTTTAACCTGATAACGCCCTGTCATAATCACTCTAACCAAACCAGCTCCGGCTTCGCCGACTACTTGCATATTCATCAGGTCTTCCTGAATTTTCTGCATTTTTTCTTGCAGCTCTTTGGCTTGTTTCATAATATTGGCTAAATCCATTCTAAGCTCCTTTTTATTCAATAGGTTTAATTGATCCCGGTTCAATTATCGCATCAAATTCTGCTTGAAGAAACTGCACGTAAGGATCATTTTTAATATTTTGCTCGATTTGTTGCTGTTTTTGATCAACCTGCTTTTTAACGGTTTCAGCCGGTGTTTCTGTAAGTTGGCCCTCAACTTGAATGCTGAGCTTAACTTTCTTAGCAAAAACCTGCTCAATGGCATCAGCCAACTTCATTTTAAGCTTATCATTCAAAATAGAAGCATGCTTAGCATGAATGCCTAATGTTAAATGGCTGTTTTCATATGAAATCAAAGCACAGTTATAGGCCAATTGCTTTAACATGCCCGTCAAATGCAGCTCAGCCAGAATTTCATGCCAGGTCATACTGGAAAGTTCATTGTTTTGCGCGGAGGCTGCTCTCACTGCTTGAATCGGCACTTCAGCTGCTTGAGCGGGAACAACCTGCACTGGGCTAGCTGGGGTAGTTTTACTTGGTTCTGCTTTTACTGCCGTCTTGGTATAGGGAGTCGCCTGAGTTCTTTGAGGCGCTTTTGATAAATCCAATGGCCTAAATGCTAGCATTCTCAAGATGGCCATCTCAAAACCTGTTCTTGGATCTGGAGCAAGATTCAAATCTCTTTTTCCGATCAAGCTGATTTGATAGAGAACCTGCACCAAATCGGCTGGCATTATTTTAGCAAGCTCAGCCACCTGTTCCTTAGGAAACTCAAGAGCCTCTGCCTGAGGCATTACCTGATAAAGTGCAACTTGATATAACAATCGGCCCAGTGCATTGAGCACTTCCGAATAATCAGAAGCCGTTTCAGCTAAATGCTTAACCGCAGTCCAAAGAGCTTCTTTATTTTGGGTCGCCAAAGATTCTATTAATGCAATAATTTCCTGCTGGCCAACACTTCCCAACATTTGCAAAGTCGCAGCATTGCTGACCGAACCTTCTCCATAGGAAATTGCTTGATCTAATAAGCTTAATGCATCACGCAAGCTTCCATTAGCGGCCCTTGCAATGGCACTTAAAGCAGCAGGCTCATAAGTAATTTTTTCTTGATCTAAAATATACTTTAGATGGGCTGCAATATCTCGCGCATCAATGTTTTTTAAGTGAAATTGTAAGCAACGCGACAATACCGTAACAGGAAGCTTTTGTGGATCTGTCGTGGCCAGTAAAAACTTCACATGTTCTGGCGGTTCTTCCAGGGTTTTTAACAGCGCATTAAAGCTGTGGGTTGAGAGCATATGCACTTCATCGATAAGGTAGACCTTATATCGGCCACGAGTCGGCGCATATTGAACATTATCCAAAAGGTCTCTGGTATCCTCTACCTTGGTTCGTGAAGCCGCATCGATTTCAATTAAATCAGGATATCTGCCCTGAGATATTTCGATACAGGTTTGACATTGGCCGCAAGGCTTTGAGCTAATGCCTTGCTCACAGTTTAAGCATTTAGCCACAATCCGCGCTAATGTAGTCTTACCCACCCCTCTTGTGCCGGTAAATAAATAGGCATGATGGAGTCTTTGCTGGTCCAAAGCATGAACCAAGCCTTTTAAAACCTGAGTCTGGCCCACCATCTCAGCAAAGCTACTTGGGCGCCATTTCCTCGCTAATACCTGATAACTCATAGATAAACCTTTTTAAAAAACCTAAAAAGCATGATAGCAGATATAGGATTAATTCTAAACTAAAGGTCTTATCAAGATTTTATTGTAATTTAACCCAGGATGTTGTAACTTATGCGCCTCCTGAAGAGCGCCGAGCAGTTGAAGCAATTCGACTGATGCTTACAGGAAATTTTATACGGAGAGCGCCGAGCGGTTGAACCGTTCGGACTGTGATCCAAAAAGTTATGGAGAGATGTCCGAGCGGTTGAAGGAGCACGCCTGGAAAGCGTGTATACGGGTCAAACCGTATCGAGGGTTCGAATCCCTCTCTCTCCGCCAGATTAAATAAAAAAGGGGCTTAATTGCCCCTTTTTTATTTAACGTGGAGATGAGTCGGTGAGAACCCTCGTTAGGGTTCGACAACTTTGCAGGAGCAAAAGTTGGGCGTCGGAGCAAAGCGACGACGAGCCGAAGGTCGAGGTACAGGATGTACCGAGCCTCTCCCTCTCGACAAACTTCTAGATCCGCGCCTACGCGGGAATGACATTTCATTTTTGAGCGCATGGATAGCGCGAGTCATCCCTCTCGGCCTATCCCGAAAGGGATCATGGGTTCGACAACTTTGCAGGAGCAAAAGTTGGTCGTCGGAGCATAGCGACGACGAGCCTGAAAGGCCGAGGCACAGAATGTGCCGAGCCTCTCCCTCTCTCAGCTTTATTTGTTAAAACATCGATTCGCACTCAGTTATTTACTGGGCAGTAAACGCCTTCCTGCTCACTTGTTTCGCTTTGTCTATGGGCAAAATAAATCTGATAGCTTTAACAAGCTTGTATCAAGGCGAGCGTGGTATTCTATCATCAGTAGTATGGTGACGTTCGCCTTCTCTTGGAGACGCCCCCGCTCCGCCATTGACTCTCATTGCTGCAAGTCCCAAGCCAAAAATGTGAGTAGTTGCCGCCCTAATATCAGAACTTGGATAGCCACTTGCATCACGAATTGCATGTACTGGCCTGCCCCTTACGGCAAGAGGCCCATGTATTATTTTAGGGTTATTGATGCCTTTGATACCTTTAATTTCTTCAACTCGGAATCGACAATCCACTAGAAAAACTTCTCTATAAAAGAGCAATAGTTCAGGGCAAGTTTCTTTGAGTTCTTCAACCACCGCCATCCCTTTTTCAGCGATCATTTCTGGAATACGAACAATCAATTCCGCATGCCAGTCCTCTTTTGGATACTTGAATACATTTATTATGGTTTCTGGCAAATCTGACGAATCTACCGGTTCTATTCGAGCCTTCAAATCATTACAAATTTTAGTAAACCGCTCAATGGTTTCATGATCATCTGCAAAATATGGCTTAGAATCGTTTTTATATATTTCATACGCAGCGCAATGAGTAAGCTCATGAATTAAAGTGCCCCTGAACTGATCTTCCATTTCACGAGCGCCGATATAAATATGTCCATTCACGATATAAGCGCCTAAGGCATTAGTAATCCAACCTTTAGTCATATTTTCTGTGCAATTTTTTTCATGGTCTAAGATGATATGCAGTCTGTTTCCACTATGTAAGCCTAAGGCTGCTAAAGATATTAAGTCCAATATGTCACTTAAGTCATCCATTTCATACATATTGGAATACATTTCATTGACCAAACTCAACCCACGAGGATACTCGCCCCCTACAAAATTAGTCGCATCTAGTATTGTGCTAGCTTTACCGTATTTGCTTCGTCTATTAATGATTATATCTCGAAATTTTAGAATTTCGGATTTTATAGCTGTTCTGACCTTAAGTTCTAAAGCCTCGTATTTAAGTGTCATCAAAGCTATCAATTCATAGCATTCTTTTTCTAAAGCCAATTCCAAAGCTGTCATAGAAGATTTATTGACCATTTCAAAGGTTTTATTTTTCTCATCATCACTGCGAATTAACATCATTGCAATATCATTGAGCCCAAGCTCTATTGCCAAGTGTAAAGCAGTATTTTTATCACGGTTTGAAATATTGATTTTAGCTCCTGAAGAAAGCAGAGAGGAAACTGCTGTAATGTCTTTTTGTGCAACAGCATAATGAAGTAAAGTAGTTTTTCTTATCGGGGTTATATAATTTACACCCTCATTACATTCATACAGCAGCTCTCTCAATAATCTATAATTTTTAGCCTTTATAGCTGCTTTCATTACCTTATATGATAAAAGACCTACCACCTCGCTATTTTTACTTTTTTTAGCGAACATTAGAGCAGTCATACCAGTATTATCTTTTTCATCAAAGCTGGCTCCAGACCCAATCAAATAGGTAACAATTTCGATATTGCCCTTCGATGACGCAATCATTAGAGCAGTCATACCTGTATTATCTTTTTCATTGAAATTGGCTCCTGCGTTAGCAAGAGCTTTGACTATATCAGAACGCCCTGATTCTACAGCATGCATCAAAGCTGTTTTGCCTTCATTATCCTTTTCATCATGGCTGGCTCCTGCCTCAAGAAGAGCTTCGACAATATCAGAATGTTCTGTTTCTACAGCATGCATCAGAGCTGTTTTGCCTTCATCATCTTTGTCATCGAGACTGGCTCCCGCTTCAACAAGAGCTTTGACAATTAAAAAATGACCAAGCTCTGCCGCCAATAATAAGGCAGTCTTAGAATCTCGATTTTTTTTATTTATAAATTCTTGGTCTTTGTTGTAATTCTTACCATGTATAAATCTCAATAAAATAAAGAAAACATCACTATGACCTTTTTGTATTGCAATCATTAAAGGGGTGCTTTTATGATGATCTACTTTTTGAACCATCACATCGGAAATCAAAGGTGAAATTTCTGAAATCAACGGGACTTCTTTTTTGATAGCGTCAATTAAAGGGCTACTTAACAGCAGAGGACGTCTTATTCCTGGCCGAAAGCCTATTTTAGGTGGCATAATTCATATCCTTAAAAACTATTGATTAAGTTGTTGGAATAACTTCTAGATTAAGACTTTATAATAAACCTATAAATTAAAAGCCAATAGCTGTTTTTACAAAATCGAGTTGATTACTGTCACACAGCTTGACTAAAAATTGTCACCAGCCTAAGCTAAGCCAAACCATAGGAGGCTCATATGAATCCCTTTGTTAAATGGTACTTATGTCTACTTACAATAGCACTACATTCGGCTCTGGGCTTACGTAAAACCACGTCTGATGAGCGTGATTTCGCTTTAGCAACTTTATTAGCGGTCGGGTGCACTAATGATTCTCAACTTCCCCAACTCATTTTAGCAGAAAGTGAAAACGGTGGCGCAAATTGGATCGCTCCTTCCATCATTGATGCGCCTGAATATGGTTGCCTTAACTCAGTGACTATAATTGCCAATGATCAAACGAATGTTGCGATTGCAAGTGGACAAGATTACTCAGATCCATACTCTCCGCTTGTTATTCAGAAAAGAGGCAGTGGTAATTGGACTCGTGTACCTCTTTCTGGTGTTGAACCCTATGGATATTTCATGTCGGCAAGCTGCGCAGCTACGGGCTCCACTGATATTTGCATTGCAGCTGGATATTATTTTAGGAATGTGCCGGTTTTAGCGCAGAGCATCAATGGCAACTGGAGCTTGGCGAATATGCCAGAAAAAAATATTCAAGAGCTAATTGCCTCAAGTTGTGTAACGAGTAATTCTACCGATATTCACTGTTTTGCTGTTGGCAGCGGTATGAATAGCGGAATCATTCTCCATAGTACAAATGGTGGACTTTGGGAGCTAGCCTTCACAGCATCAGGAGGACATTTTGACAGGATAAGCTGTTTTACTAATAGCAATACTGGTTTTGCTTGTGTTGTTGCAGGATCCCCATTCGCTGAAACCATGGATGGCGTACAGTGGACAGCCATCTCCGTTCCTGGTGACTATTTTTTTAGAGCAGTGAGTTGCGTTAGTATGGACAATAATAACTGTGTTGCAGTAGGATACACTGAGCTGCAGGGTCTTATCATGCAAAGGATGAACGGCACTTGGGCCAGGCAGGTCTTCCCAATTATAGCTAATACTTCTCTAAATGGAGTGAGCTGCATCAATGATGGTTTACAGGACGGCTTGTGTGTTGCTGTTGGTGGTGGTGTCATTCTAAAGCAACCTGAGCCTATTATAGGTTTATGGAATGGCAGTTGGAGCTTCACCAACCCCACGTCAAGCGGCAGCCTATATACGGTAAGCTGTTCGGCAGAAAGTAACAGTACAAAATGCCTTGCTGGCGG
>JAQSYQ010000031.1 GCA_029256015.1 Gammaproteobacteria bacterium
GCCACATTTTGGGTAAAGGCCCTCATCTCTTTAAGATCGCGTGAAGATTTAATTTCGGTTAATACAGGAATAAAGGCCTGAGAGAAACAACCCTCAACAAATAGTCTTCTCATAAAATTGGGAATTCTAAAGGCAATTAAAAAAGCATCCATTTCGGCAGAAGCACCAAAAAAAGAAGCAAACACGGTTTCACGCAATAAGCCTAATAACCTCGACAAAAAGGTCATAAAGCCGACGACAAATGTGGATTTGAATAACTGTTTACTCATAAGATTCACAATATTTAGTTTAAGCTCAGCTATTCTAGATCAATTTGGCTTTATTAAGCTATAATCGCCTCAAATAAAACCGATTTGTTATGCCTGACTTAGCTGGGAATCCAGATTACTTAAGAAGGGTGACGCCAAGTGGGGCCCCCAATCACGCGCAAGGCTATGAGCATAATTGGGGTACTAGGCGGCAGGACCCTATTCCTTATACTGGATTCCCACTTGCGTGGGAATGACATCATGCAAAGGAATTATCTATGATTAAGTTATTTGAACTACGCCACCATAAAGACCTGGGCTGCATTGATCCCAACGCCTTAGATGCCGACCCTATCAAACAATGCCAGAGCTGGATCGATGAGGCCGTTAAAGCAGGTTTTTACCAAGCCAATGCCATGACTTTGGCAACTGTTGGCCCAAATGGCCAGCCCTCAGCCAGGATCGTTTTGTTAAAAGAATTGTCAAATGACGGGTTTTCCTTTTACAGCAATTACCATAGCCGTAAAGGCCAAGAGATAGCTGAAAATAGCAAGGTCGCCCTATTGCTTTATTGGGATGAACTGGAGCGCCAGATCAGAATAGAGGGCACTGCTCATAAAGCTTCATCAGAAATGTCAGACCATTATTTTTCAAACCGCCCACGCGACAGCCAAATTGGAGCCTGGGCTTCGCCGCAAAGTGAAGTTATCGAAAGTTATCAAGTGCTTAAAGATAATGAATTAGTCTATCAAGAAAAGTTTGCTGATAGTGAGGTTTCGCGTCCACCCCATTGGGGAGGTTATATTGTTAGAGCAGATCGTATTGAATTATGGCAAGGCCGGCCAAATCGTTTACATGACCGGCTTTGCTATATAAAAGAAAATAACCACTGGATAATTAAACGCTTAGCGCCTTAATTAACCGCAGCTTTTTGGAGCGCAGCAACCGCAATCGCAGCTTTTATCTTTGCAAACAAATCTTTTGAAAAGTTTAGCAATGATACCACCAATGCCATAGCCTAAAAGCCCGTAACCTGTGAACAAGCCCAAGCTGATAATTGCAAAATATGGAGCTGGCAATAAAGGCAAATGATAAGAAATTGCAATTATACCTACGCCTGCACACAAAAGACCAAATACTGAACGTTTCATTTTACTCTCCTCTTTTAAAATCACTCATCAGTCTAGCCGAGTTTATAAAAAAGTCTATTCTTATTAATGCTGGTTGACTGAATTTACGAGTTGGTTAAGCAAATTATTTACCGAGCCTTTTACCGCATTTTGAACTCCTTGCTGCAAGGACTGGGCCAAGAATTTTTGCAGTTCTGCTTGGAAAAGAAGCCAGTCCACCCCCTCATTTAGATTACTAAAAGGTCCAGACACCCGATATGGCAAGGTTAGGCTTGGTTTTTGCGAAGGATTATTGATATAAAACAAGAAATTCATATTCTGTTTGTTTAAATTAGCCGAGCCACTTCCTTTCACCTGAATAGTAGGTCCATTCAAACCAAACTGGTTGGTCGTCAGCACCCCATTTTGGACCTGAGCTTGCAAGTTTAAACTCCCCAACAAGGTCTGCTTGCCATTATTAGCGTTAATAAGCTGACCCTTGCCGGAAAACTGCTGCTGAATGCTGTCGAGTTGGCTTTGCAAGCTCTGAGAAGTGCCAATATTAACAATCATATTGTTCAAAGAATTGAACAATTCATTAAGGTCTAAACCTTTTAAGGTAATCTGCTGAATGCTCAATCCCAACTTGCCATTCAAAGTACTTGGAAATACTGCTTTAGCCCAGCCGTGCGCCTGCAACTGAGCCTGTAAATTCATAT
The DNA here is from genome assembly GCA_029256015.1 of Gammaproteobacteria bacterium. Lineage (GTDB taxonomy): Bacteria > Pseudomonadota > Gammaproteobacteria > Francisellales > CACEW01 > JAQSYQ01. The sequence goes on from JAQSYQ010000031.1 coordinate 2,077, forward strand.
TTTGAACAGGTAAAGCCGCACCTTTCATATCGACATAGTCAGACAAGTCCATCTTATCCATGCTCATTTGCAGCGATACTATGGGAGCGTCAAAATTCACTATAGAAAACTGGCCTTGCAAAGTGCTTTGATTAATAGTGAGTAATAGCTTGGAAAAATTTAGCCCCTGCTTATTCCCATTAAATTGCCCTTGCAACGAGACATTGCTCAAAGCCTGAGAATGTGGAAGATGCGGAGCATTGAGCCCCATACTTTGCATCAGTTGACCCAAGTCAAACGGGCTGATTTGGACTTGTCCCATATAGTTCAAATTGCCCAGCAATTGAGTGACGTTAAACTTACCGGTCAAGTTAAGCTTTTTATTGATAGTCACACTAGGGGAAGCGGACAAAGTGTCTTGATTTAAATCAGCCACTGCCGAGCCTTGGATTTCAGCATTTACCTGTAAATTCTGAGCCCCTTGCCTTGGCATAGTGATATTGGTGTCTGCATCAATAGAGTTCAAGCGATATACCTGATTGATCCAATCCGCATACAGCTCAGCCTTCATTGAAACATTGGCTGTTAACTGAGGCTGGTTACTCTCTGCGACAAATGAAATCTTGATCCAAAATGGCGCATTCAAACTAATATGTTTGCCTACAAAGTTGACATCATTCAACTTATAGTTTGCCCCACTTGTGCCATCAACAAAATTAATATTGGCACTCTTGATCACCAAATTATTGATGACGGGCACAAATGCCATTTCGGTTGTGCCAGTGCTGCTTGAAGCTTGAGAGCTTGAAGCTGTAGAACTTGAGCTGCTAGCTGCAGGAAAAGTCCAGTTATTATCTTGAAGACTTTTGCGCTCAAGATTTAACTGAAGTCCTTGTAACTCTAAAGTATTGGCCTGTAATTGTCCGGATAAAAGCGGCAAAACCGCAATGCTAATATCGGCAGACTGCACTTGAGCAAAAGTAGCTTGGCTATAGTTGCTTGGATTGCTTAAGCTTGCTTGCCCAATATGAATGCCCAAATTAGGAAAAAATGTCCAGCTTAAGTTGCCAGGCAAGCTTAAGCTTCTACCGGTGGCCTTATTCACCGCAGCAATGATCTGAGGTTTATAGTTATTGGGATTAATAACTTTAGTGATAACTATCCCTGCAATAATCAGCAACAGTATTAAGCCTATAAAAACCCAGGCAATCCACTTGAATAAGTTTCTCATCTTGTCACTTCCACCTTAAATAATTTTTCAAAATTTTGAGTCGTTGCTTGAGCAATTTCTTCATAACTTAAGTTTCTTAGCTCAGCAATATATTCTGCTACATAACGAGTATAGCCAGGCTGATTGGCTTTGCCACGAAATGGAACTGGAGTCAAATAAGGCGCATCGGTTTCTACCAGCATCCTGTCCAATGGGACCTTTTTTGCGACCTCTTTAAGCATTTCTGCGTTCTTAAAAGTGACTATCCCGGAAAAGGAAATATAAAAGCCCAAATCCAGGCCCTTTTTGGCCATATCATAGTCTTCGGTAAAACAGTGAAATACGCCGGGGCCGGACTGTTCTGACTTGAGCAAAGCGATGGTGTCTTCACGAGCTTGCCTGGTATGGATAATTAAAGCTTTATCCGTTCTTTTAGCCGCTTCGATATGTACAGCAAACCTTTGCATTTGAAGTTGTTTATTATGGTCTCGATAATAATCGAGACCCGTCTCTCCAATAGCCACAACTTTAGGATGCTGCGCTTTTTCAACCAGCATCTCCACAGTGGGTTCAATCCCCTCATGTTCATCGGGATGTTTGCCAACAGAGGCATGAACTTCTTTAAATTGTTCAGCCACTTTGATGACACTGTCAAAATTTTCCATTTCCACACAAACACAGAGCATATGGTAAACACCCAGCTCTTTTGCAGCCTCAACAACTTTGGATAAATCACCGTTAAATGCCGTTAAATCTAAGCGATCTAAGTGACAATGTGAGTCAACTAATGGGTACATAGGCGGCTCCACTCGATCAGTAAGTCTTCTAATATCAATTGTTGATTGAGACTAATTTTAAGCTGGGCTTCTCTATTTAATTGGTAGCATTTATCAAGCAGCTTATAAAGCGCCTCTACGTCTGTGTCAGCCGCCAGCTCCATCATAGGAAGTCTAAAGTCTGGATAAGCCAAAGCCAACTCCGCTTTTGATTTGATCTTAATAAGGTCGGAAAGCAAAGCGCTTGAAGCATTCAATAGCATACTCAAATCAGCTTGGGTATATTCCTGGGCCAAAGCCAAAGGCTCATTAACACATAGCAACTTGGCAGCCCAGTCTTTTTGCTCTTGGCTCTCATGAGCAAGTTCAGAGCCAATAATAAGCTGCTGGCAACGACTTTTAATAGTCGGAAGTAGCAAATGAGGCATATCACTGATCAGTAAAAACATACAATGCTTGCCAGGCTCTTCCAATGATTTTAATAAGGCATTGCTTGATGCAATATTCATGGCATGAACTTCTTTCATAATGACAAGTCGATAGCCCCCTTGCTGGGAGGTTTGCACCACTTTTTCTAAAATATCCCTAACCTGCTCGATTTTGATAATGCCAAGCTTGCCCTCAGGCTCAACCAACATAATATCAGGGTGGCCATCTTCAGACTGAAACATCAAGCAGTCTTTACATTCACCACAAGGAGAATGAGATAAAGGTTGAGAGCACAGCATCAATTGCGCAAAAGCTTTAGAAAACTCGTATATTTGCGACTCATCCTTGCCCGTTAACAACAAAGCATGCGGCAAACGATCCAGCCGCTTCATCTGCAGCAAATGCTCCCAGCTTGCTCGCTGCTCAGGATAAGGGGGATAGGCGATATTGCTCACGATGTGCTCCTAAAAAACAATGGCTTAACATTATATCTGGTTTCTTTCAATTTTGAATAAAAGATGGCAGTGCCCCTCTTTTTCAAAGGGAGAAAACTATCTGCCGCGCTTAACGTCCAGCACTCCCTGGATCTGCCTGAACATAGCTAAAATACGCTGCATCTGCTCGGTATTGCTAATATCAATAAGTGCATGAGCGATGAGAGTATCATCTTGCTCCATTTTGGTTTGCAAGGTGATGATATTAATGCCTTCTTGGGCAAAGACATAAGTCAAATCTTTTAGCAGTTCCTTACGGTTTTTTGCAAATATTGTAAGGTCTACCCGATAGCGAGACTGGTTGGATTCACTCCATCGTATTTCAATCAAGCGGTCTTTTTGAACTTCGCTTAATGTCCTTAATAATTTGCAATCTGAGCGGTGCACAGAAATGCCCCTGCCCTGGGTGATATAGCCCATAATGGAATCCCCCATAATCGGCCGACAACAGCCCGCAGCTCGGGTCAATAAATTATCCACCCCATAAACGATAATATCGTCTTTATGTAGGCTTAGTTTTTTATGGCTGATTTCGAACTCTTCAACTTGAGCCTCTTTATTAGACTGCCCTTTGCTTTCTTCAGATGGTTTAGTAGCTTCCTGCCCCCTAAACCAGCGCTCGATTTTTTTGCGGGCCTGTTGGGTCGCAATATACTTATCCTGACGGTTCAACCAATTTCGGCTAGGTTTAGCCACTTTACCTACTACAATTTCTACTCGGTCAGTGGTCTGCAATACCGAGTTAAGTGGTACCAATTTCCCATTGACCTTGGCTCCTTGGCAGCGATGTCCAAGCTCAGTATGAACTCGATAAGCAAAATCTAAAGGGGTTGCCCCTTTAGGCAAATCAATCACTTCTCCTTGAGGAGTAAATACATATACCTGTTCATCTACGAGCGCATCCCCGAGCTTTTCAAACTCGGCGCTTTCTGTGCCAAGCATTTTTTGCCATTCCAACAGGCTTCTTAACCAATTAATTCTGCTTTCAAGACTGGCATCTCGAGCCGCTCCTTCTTTATAGCGCCAGTGAGCAGCCATACCCTTTTCAGATTCCTCATGCATAGCATAGGTACGGATTTGCACCTCAATTTTTTTATGTTCCGGGCCGATAACAATGCTATGAATAGAACGGTATCCATTTGATTTAGGAGAAATAATATAGTCGCGAAATTCACTAGGGATCGGCTTCCATAAATCATTAACACAAGCCAAAGCTACATAACAAGCTGATACATTGGGAACTAATATCCGCAGAGCCTGAATATCGAATAGCTGTTCAAATTTAAGAGATTTGAGCTGCATTTTGCGCCAAATACTGTAAATGTGCTTAACCCGCCCACTCACCTGGGCCTGAATACCTGCTTCTTGTAAGCGGATTAATACGCTTTGTCTTACTTGTTCGATATAACGCTCGCGATCGATCCTTTTTTCATGCAACTTATCACTAATATCAAAGTAATGATCCGGATCCAAACAGGCAAATGCACGGTCTTCTAGCTCCCACTTCATTTGGCCAATGCCTAAACGATTGGCTATAGGGGCGTAAATTCCTAGTATTTCCTGAGCCAGCAAGCCTCTTCTTTTGGGGCTTAAGGCTTTGATAGATCGCATAATGCAAATACATTCAGCCAGTTTAAGCAGAACTGCCCTTACATCATTGATCATGGCCAAAATCATTTTGCGAAAACGTTCAGCTTGGCTCCCTTCAGCCCAAGTGCCTTGGCGCAAGTCTTGAACCATTTGTAGGCTCGAGGCCATTTTAACTATACGCAAAACATTGGGACCAAATTGATCCTGAGCAGCTTCCATACTTAGCAGCTCATTTCTAAAGGCTTCATAGAGTAAAGCGGCAATTAAAGTTTCGTGGTCTGCATCAAGCTCTGAGAGAATAGCGGCCATTAATAAGCTTTGCTTGCTCTCATAGTGAAGACAAATCTTAGCGGCTGTCTCAATTAAAGCAAAATGCGCGCCTTGATATCGACGCGAAATCAGAGCCAGCCAAGCCTCAACATCAAGGCTACCGTCACCCAGCAAAGGAAGACTGGTATTGACTCGCACTTTAAAGCTCCTATTTTACAAATAAAGCAATCGACTCCACATGGGAAGTATGAGGGAACATATCCATTACCCCTGCTTTCTCCAAGCGATAGCCTAGCTGATTTACTAAAATACCCGCATCTCTTGCTAGGGTTGCTGGATTACATGAAATATAGACAATTTTTTTGGCTTTTAATTGGGCGAGCTGGGCTACAATTTGCTCGGCGCCGGCTCTTGGCGGGTCCAATAAAACCTTATCATAGGTGGTCTTCATAAAGGCTTGAGAACTCACTTCTTCAAATAGGTTAGCCATATAAAAACTGACATTATCTAAGTGGTTGAGCTTAGCGTTTAAGGCTGCTCGCTCGGTCATCTTATTGTCACCCTCAACGCCAACCACTTCTCTTGCATGACGAGCCAGGGCCAAAGTAAAATTACCCAAGCCACAAAACAAATCCAGCACTCGCTCATCTGGCTTGATGTCTAATAGCTCAATCGCCAAATCCACCATTTTGCGATTTAACGGCATATTTACCTGAGTAAAATCATTAGGATGAAAGCGCATTTCAATTTGATAATTAGGCAGGCTGTAGCTTAACAAATCATTTTCCTGCTCTGGATAAAACAAATGAATGCTATCAGGGCCTTTGGGTTGCAAGTAAATCCAAAACTCATACTGTTTAGCAAATTCTCGAATTTTTTCTATGTCTTTGGAAGATAAAGGCTCTAGATGACGAATAATAATGGCCGCCCTAGTATCATCTACCGCCACTTCTAACTGAGGAATTTCAGAAGCAGAATCTAAACTGCCTATCCATCCTCTAAACAACTGAATGCGCTCCCCCAATAAAGGGTGCAAAATTTCACAGCGCTGCATATCGGTAATGTAACGAGGCTCTGTTTCACGAAAACCGACCATGGCCCCGCCTTTTTTGGGGACAAACTTAACGCTTAATCTTCCCTTGTGGCGATAGCCCCATACCTCAGCTTGCAAAGGCTCCAACCATTCTTTAGGAGCCACTTGACCAAAGTGTTGGAACTGTTCCGCCAAAACTTGCTGCTTGAATTTAATCTGAGCCTGAGGAGCTATATGCTGCAAACTGCAGCCTCCGCAAGTGCCGTAAACCGCACAAGGCGGACTAACCCGATCTGGCGAAGCTTTGATGACTTCCAATAAATTACCCTCATCAAACTGAGATTTACGACGGGTATAGCGAAACCTTACCTCTTCTCCAGGCAGTGCATTATTGATAAAAGTTGCCTTGCCGTTAATATAAGCAATACCCCGGCCTTCATGGCTTAATTTGCTAATGGTCGCAATTGCTTCTTGTTGATCTGGTAAATTTTTCATAGAACTAGCCTGAATTCAAAAATAGGAATAATATACGATTTAAAGCTGAAAAAATACCGAAGGGACATCAAATGCCACACAATCACTACGCCCTGCTTGAAACAGGAAGACTCAAAACTCATACAAGCTACATCCATTCTGAAAGATTTCCAGAAGTAGTCCATTTAGACAGCCCAGCTATCGATGTGATGACCGATTTCAAAAGCCGCTCCCCTCAAACAACCAAGCCTGTCACTCCTATCCAAGAAGCTTTAGAAGTCATGAAGCTGACCAAGGTCCGTTCGCTTTTGGTCGTGGATGAAGAGGACAATATTATCGGCCTGTTGTCCGCTCGCGACATTCAGGGAATTAAAGCCGCTATGGTGGCTCGTGACAATGACATCACCTTGCCTGAAGTTACAGCTGCTATGATGATGCTGCCTTTTGATAAGATTCCGACTTTAAATGTGAAAGATTTAAGCAATGCTAGAGTTGGCCACATTCGCCGTTTAATTCATGATCTTGGCGTGAACTATATAGTTGTAGTGGAAGACATAGAAGACGGCAAAGAAATGGTAAGAGGGATTTTCTCTATATCCAGAGTCAGTCGACAACTGGGTGAAAACCTATCCGGCGATCTAAGCTCTCACTCCATTGCGGATATGAACAAAAGACTTACTTAAAAATATCCTGTGATTTCAAGCCGGCAATGCCGGCTTTTTTTTGCCAAAAAATTCCTGCTGTACACTTATTGATCAATTTGCGATCTGATTATATATTGACCATATTAGCTTTTCTTAACAGGAGGTTTTATGGCAAATCCCGGCTCATCTTCCAAAAAAGTGCTTGGCGTCTTTAGCCTGGCGATGATCAACGTTATTGCAGTAGACAGCCTACGGTCCTTACCGGCAACCGCTCATTTTGGATTTGCAGTGGTATTTTACTATATAGCAGCCGGCTTGCTGTTTTTCATTCCCAGCTCATTAATTGCCGCCGAACTTGCCACTACCTGGCCTAAAACCGGTGGGATTTATGTTTGGGCCAAAAATGCTTTTAGCAAAGAAACGGCCTTTTTATTAGTAAGCCTTCAATGGATATATAACGTTTGCTGGTATCCGACCATCTTATCCTTAATGGCAGCCATTTTAGCTTATTGCATTAAGCCGGAACTCGCTCATAGCACGGCTTATATGTTTTTAACTATTAGCGCTATGTTTTGGGGAATTTTGGGCATCAACTGCTTAGGTTTAAAGTACTCCAGTTACCTTACTTCATTTTCAGCCGTAGTCGGCACTTTAATTCCCATTGGCTTAGTGATTATCTTAGGCAGCATTTGGTTTTTGACAGGACATCAGTCACAAATCAGCTTTAGCTTAAAAAGCTTTTTGCCCGATCTAAATCATATCGGTACTTTGGCGTTTTTTACTTCGGTATTATTTAGTTTAATGGGGATGGAAATGTCAGCGGTTCATGCTCAAGAAGTTAAAAATCCTCGCTCAGACTACCCAAAAGCTCTATTGATTTCAGCCCTATTAATACTCGCCTCTTTTATTTTGGCCTCTCTAGCCATAGCGGTTGTCGTACCCGTTCAAAAACTCAGCGTAGTCAGCGGGCTGTTAGAAGCCTATCAGTTGTTTTTTAACTCATTCCATATGAAATGGATGATGCCGGTTTTAGCCGTATTAATGATCTGCGGCGGGGCTGGCGGAGTCAGTGCTTGGCTGCTTGGGCCGGTAAAAGCTCTCTTGGTTGCAAGTCAGGACGGTCTTATCCCAAAATCTCTTGCAAAACTGAACCGATTTAACGCGCCCTATCGACTGATTTTACTGCAAGGCGTGGTTTTCATGGTATTAACCAGTGCCTTTCTGTTTATGCCCACCGTCAGTGCAGGTTTTTGGTTGCTAAGCGATCTGGCCTCTCAAATTTCTCTTATTTTTTACTGCGGCTTATTTATCGTGGCTATTCGTTTGCGCTATAGCCATCCAGAAGCACACAGGCCCTTTCAAGTGCCATTTGGGCAACATGGTATGTGGTTGTGCGGCATCTCAGGCATTGCCTGCTGCCTGTTTACTATTTTGGCAGGGTTTTTACCGCCTCCCGGCATTTCCCTTGGGAGTTTGGTGAGGTTTGAATCCTTTTTAATTATCGGACTGATTTTTGCCTGCAGCTTTCCATTGCTTATTTCAAAAGCATTTTATAGGAGTGAATAATATGGCAAGAGCAAGTTTTGGGATTATTTCAGGGGCTGGGCCTATGGCAGGAGTCTGCTTGCTGGGTCAAACCATTAAACTGTTTCAAAGGCATGGCTGTTGGAGAGATGCTGATTTCCCCACTGTTCATATGATTAACTACCCCTTTTCTGACATGCTAGAAAATGGCTTTGATCAAAGCATCCTCGAAGCGCAACTAAGGTCTTGCATAATTAACTTAAGACAAGACTGTGAATATATAGTGATAGCCTGCAACACCCTGCATTTGTTTTTATCCAAAGAAAAGATTCCACAGCTCGTTAATTTAATTAAGCTTGCTAAAAAACAGCTTCCAAAAAACGCTAAGCCTCTTGTTCTAGCAAGCCGAACCACTGCCAAAGAAAAGCTTTATGATAAGCTGCTTGGCATTAAATGCGAATACTGGCAGCCCGAACAAAGCCAAGCCATTATCAATGATATTTTACAAGGCAAAAAAGCAGATCTGTCTTGGATAGTAGGTTTGGCCAAAACCAGGACAGTCATTTTAGGCTGCACTGAATACAGCCTCGCTATGGAAAATTATCCGCTTATCCCCAATCTCATCGATCCTCTTAAATTAGCTGCTCAAAAATTTTTTGAAATTTTTAATAAGGCTTGAACATGATGACAGATAAAGTCAAAGCTTCTTACTTTATGATTTTTGTAGTGATGTGGGAGTTTTTTAGTTATTTTGGCATGCAGGCTTTACTTATTTTATATCTTACGAGAAAGCTACATTTTTCGGATATCAAAGCCTATGCAATTTATGGTGCATTTAGCTCATTAATTTTCTTAACTCCCATACTTGGCGGATATGTAGCAGACCGATACTGCGGCTATCGCTACGCGGTCTTTTGGGGATGCGTATTAATGATAGCGGGGCATTTAACTTTGGGCCTAAATGAGACAGGTCTATATAGTGGATTAAGCTTGCTGATTTTAGGAATGGGACTATTTAAAAGCAATGCGATTTGCCTTATTGCCGACTGTTACGCTGACGACCAAGCTGCTAAAAGCTCAGCCTTGCTTTGGTATTATGTCAGCGGCAATTTTGGGGCCATTCTCTCTCAACTGCTCTGCCCTTATTTAGCAAGAGCCATAAACTGGCAAACCGGGTTTATGCTGGCAGCTGCGGGAATGGCACTAGGCTTAATTCTATTTATCTATTCGATCAAATATTTTAGTTGGCACAAAAGCACTGCCCACCCCATGTGGACAAGTTTAAATAGAAGCTCTCAAACCGGCATAAGTTTATTAAGCTTATCAGTGGGATTTTTCGCAATCTTCTTTATTTTAAAAAAACTTATGGTCGGCGACTTGCTCATTGTTGTCTCTTTCATCGCCGCAGCCACCTTTTACGCTATTTATGAGCAAGCCAATACTGAACAAAAACAATCTTTAAAAAAGGTAGTTCTGTTAACGATTTTTGCCACAGGATTTTGGATATTCGACCAGCAGGGATCAAGCTCTATCTCTCTATTTATTTTCCGGTATATTGATCGAAGCCTAGGGCACTTCCTTATTCCAACAGGCAGCTTTCAAGCAATTAACCCTGCGGTTGTGCTTATTTTTGGAAGCATTATGGCCTTTGGCTGGAAATATCTGGCTCAAAACACGATTAAACCCTCCCCTATCAGCAAATTAAGTATAGGCTTACTTTTATTAAGCCTGGGCTTTTTCTTTATCGCCAAAGCCGCTGCCCTGGCAAGCCCTCATCATTTAAGCTCCATGTTTTATCCATTTATAGGCCTG
>JAQSYQ010000032.1 GCA_029256015.1 Gammaproteobacteria bacterium
TGGGAATCTCAAGGCACTAAAGTCAGCCGATTGATTCGGGTCCGTTATGCCAATATTAGTTTGCCAAGAGCTTTGCATTTGGGTCGTTATGAAGAGCTAAGCCTGGAGCAGGTGAATAACTTGCGAGTGGCGGCAGGAATGAGCCCTTACGAGCTCCAGCCTCCTAAAATGCGCCATCAGCTTGCAAGACGCCGCAATCACAATACTGCTAAGCAGGTAGTTAAAAAACGCATTACACGAAAGCCTGGTCGGTAGCATTTTTTAAAGTTGTTGCTAGCAAGCCTAGGAGATACAATTTGTTACTTGGTAAGCATATGCTTGTTTAATTGTTATCGAGCAAATTAAGCTTCATAATATAAATATGGAGATTTTCTTATGTATCATGCTAGGCGTGCTTTATGTAGTCTTGTAATTGGTATGCGTTTTATTTCTTCAACAAGTATAAAAAATGACCGCTACAATAAGTTTCATCCATTTGACTTAGATGAAGTTGGTAGAGTCAACAATATAGATGGGAGAATTGTTACTCAAAGAGTATTCCCTAACATTTGTTATGAAGTTGAAGGCATGTATACGGGCGAAGCTAAATTTCAAAGAAAAATATGGGACGGGGGTAAAGTAACTGTCCATGATATGGGCCAAGCAGAAATAGATTTTTTTAAAAATAGCATAGAGCAACAAAAAGAAAAGAATGCTCAAGAAAAAGAAAGCGTTTATCAAATAAGAAAGCCCTTATTTGGCCATAAGTCCGTTGATTTTTCTAAGCTAATAACTCTACCTGTTTTGCAACATGAATATGCGATTGCTACAGCTTCATCTTCTCGTCCTATACTAGGGGCCTATGGGGCTGGGCCTTGCGTCGTCCTCGCAGTGTATAATAATAAATTAAAAAAAGCCCTCCTGGCCCATATAGATAGCCTCACAGATTTATCATCTTTGAAAAATATCATCGACTACCAGTTTGAAGATGGAGCAAGTTCGGTGGCTCATATAGTTGGAGGAGACGAGGGCTCAATCCATATGACAGCCAACATAATTAATTTACTAAAAGAATTAAATATTACTATAGACAATGCGGATATTATTTCATATGGCTGGGAGCCTCAGTCTTTGGCTATAGACGCAAGGACTGGGCAAATATATTCACCGGTAAGTCCATTTGACATGGCTAGAGATAGAAATGAATCAACTCGTTTGGCTATTGCTGGCCTGCGGTTTTCGAAAACAGCATTAAGGGGAGTTAGTGAAGAGGCCTTTGTTGAGGCTGATTCTTCAGTACGGTCTCTCGATGCATGATTAGTAAATATTAATAAGGATTTAGTTTAGGTCTTAATTAACCCTAATCCATGTTTTATTGGGTTCCCGCCCTGGCGGGAATGACAAATGTTGCCGCATACCAAAGCTTTCTAATAGGTGATATTTCAATTCGATGCTTTAAAACTTGAAAGCCATCTTTTTCTATAGCATCTAATAATTTCAATTCAAGCTTGGCATAAAGCAAAATCGCTTTTAAAGCTTTTGCATGATTGCCTAAATGCTTTAAAGCTTCCTGGTAAGAGCTTCTGGCAAAATCCGCCTGAGTTTTTAAATGGCTTGCTAAATCTTTTTCAGCAAATTCCTGAAAGCTATCAGCTGGCAAATAAAGCTGTTCCCGATGGTAAAACTCAGCAAAGTAATGAATGTGCCGAATAGTTTCTAAGCTCACTCCAAGAAGATGTGAAAATTGTTCGGTTTGATCGTCTTTTTTTCCATCAAGCAATACTTGGCATTTTAAAGTTTCTACAATACCGCCTATATGCTGATAGTGCTTTGCAAGTTCCTGCTGATTTTGAAAAACTTGGGTTTGTAGACTTAAAAGAGAGGCCTCAATCAAAGCCAAAAAAGCCGCTTTAGGCAAATGATAGGTTTCAAGATGGGTTTGCAGGGTTTGAGAAATAGGGTGTCTGGCCTGGTTTTGAAACATTCTTTCAATCTCTTCTGCCCACCAATTCAATTTCACTTTGGCCACAGCAGCTTCGCTGTATTGTTCGCTTGTTTTACGAAGTTTATTCGCATAAGCCTGTAAACTGATTATGGCGGAGCGTTTAGGCTCTTTGACCTTTAATAAGCTGTAATAAAAGCTTGAGCCTTTGGGGGCGGTTTCTTGTGCAATGAGGCTCATGATTTTACGGTACAGAGAATATAGTTAACATCAAGATTGGTGCTAAGCCTGTGGGGCTTTTTAAAGGGGTGATATTCAATTCCAGCGGAAGCTTCAGTATGAAGGCCTTGGTTTCTCGCTGCCTGAATAAGCTCAGAGGGGCGAATAAATTTCTCATAGTGATGAGTGCCTTTAGGCACCAGCCCTAGTATATATTCGGCGCCAACTATCGCCATTAAAAATGATTTCATATTGCGGTTAAGGGTCGAAAAGAATACCTTTCCGCCTGGCTTTACAATTTTAGCGCAGGCTTCAATTACGCTTTCAGGGTCTGGCACATGCTCTAGCATTTCCATACAGGTAATCACATCAAACTCGGCGGCATGTTGCTCGGCAAAGCTTTCCGCGGTAATGCATTGATAGTCCACATTAAGCTTGGATTCTAATAAATGAAGCTTGGCAATTTCCAAAGCCGGTTCAGCCAAATCGATTCCGGTGACGATGGCTCCTGCAGCCGCCAGGCTCTCACTTAATATCCCGCCACCACAGCCGATATCTAGAACTTTTTTGCCGGCAAGGCTTGTATGCTGCTCGATAAAATCCATCCGCAACGGGTTGATTTCATGAAGAGTTTTGAATTCCCCTTCTTTGTCCCACCAATGGTAAGCATGGCTGGAGAATTTATCGATTTCTTGTTGGTCAATATTGTGGTTCATGGCTTGCCTGTATTTGTCATTCTGGGGTCGCGCAGCGGAACCCGGAATCTATCATACCCTATAAGCTGGCATGAGCAAATGATAAGCCAGCCCAGGGGTGAACTTCTTTTTGGATGGTTTTAGATAGCTCAATCTGAGCACAGAGTGCATCATAATTCGCTTGCATGTTAATCCAGAAGTCTTCTGACATATTAAAGAAAGCTGAGAGCCTAAGTGCTGTATCAGCAGAAATAGAGCTTTTGCCTTTAACAATGGTATTAATGCGCTTGGCTGGGACGTTAATGTCTTTTGCCAAACGATATTGGCTGATTCCCATGGGCTCTAAAAATTCTTTTAACAGAATAATGCCTGGGTGAGTTGGTTTTAATCTTTTCATATTCTCTTCCTTAGTCATGGTAGTCGACTATCTCTACATCTATCGCTTCGCCATTTTCCCATTTAAAACATATGCGCCATTGATCATTAATTCTAATGCTAAACTGACCTTCTCGCTTTTTGCCTTTCAACTGTTCCAGCCTATTGCCGGGCGGAACTCTTAAGTCTGTTAACTTGCTTGCCGACTTAATCATCATTAGTTTATCTAGGGCTCTAACCTGGATGTTTGGCGGAAATTCCGAGGACTTTAAGCCTTTAGAAATTTTTTCTGTTTCAAAGCATTTGAAGCTTCTTATCATAATTACTTTTTTAGTTATTAGTTACCTTGTTGGTAATTGTACAAAAAATTATTTAGCATGTCTATGATTTTATTATGAGCGGGAGCTTATGCTTATGATATATTAGACAGTAAATTTATTGCTTAGGAATTCAAATATGTCTGACATGGAAGATCCGAAACAATATCTTTCTGAAATTTTTGCTGATAAGAGACATGGCTTTTTCAGAAGAGCTTTCGGGTGGTTTAGGAATAATAAATTACTGACATTTATTATCTTTGCTTTGATAGGCACTATAACCACTGCTGTTTACTGCGTGTTTTCTTCGCGCTTTCCACAAAATAAGGTGGAGGTTTCGATTATTTCTCTTTCAATTCTTGCGACAGTTTTAATAACTATCTTGGCTTTTTCTTTGCAGAAGATGCAAGAAGATGCTAAGGATCAAAAGCGTATCCAATCTCTGCTGATTGCTTTTTATACAGAAATAAACGAGGCATTTATTCGCTATAAAAAAATAAAAGACAGTCTTCCTTCGGAGTTGTTTTTGTTGAAGCCTTTATTTGTTAAATCTGATCCTTTCATTGTTTATCAAGAAAATGCGGGGAGAATTGATGAAATCAAATGCCATAGGTTAGTACAATTAATTATTAAAATTTATCATCTTGGATATGATGTTATTGAAGTTTTTAAGTTTTTTAACCATGCGATTGATCGGCTTGAGAGGGCTAATCAAAAATATGATGAATATCTTTTTGCTCCAGCACACGTAAATATAAGCTCTTACCCACAAGAAATGACGGAAGAGCTAAGAGAGCTTGTAGAAAAGAGAGCTCGCATATTTGAACAAAAATGCTCAAACTTTAAGGCAGAGATTAAGCTTGAGGGGCAGGTGTATAAAAAATCCCTCGATAGTCTTGATAAAATTCATGAAGAATTAGCTGCCACAATAGAGGAGCTCAATAGCTGCTTTGTAACAGAAAATATTGGGGCTTTTAAGTCAGGTGCCAAGAGAAATTGACTGTTCTGAAATGGGCTTAATTTGTAGGTCTAAAATTGCTTTTGAAGTTTAGGCTAATCTAATGATTTTTATGTGTTGGTAAGCGCTGTTGTAAAGTAATCCCGTAACGCAAGCCTTTGATTTATATAGTAATTTCAATATTCAAAAAAAAGTCCCAAAAAAGCCACTTTAGGGAAGCTCTTTGCCGTGTTTTGTGATATAATTTTGGCAGGTAAAATAAATTAAAGGTTGATCATGACTAATCTCGCAAAAGAAGTCACTCAGGTTAATATCGAAGATGAGCTTAAGCAGTCCTATTTAGACTACGCGATGAGCGTAATTGTAGGTCGTGCACTACCCGATGTTAGAGACGGTTTGAAGCCTGTGCATCGTCGTGTTTTGTTTGCGATGCGTGAGCTTGGTAATGATTGGAACAAGCCTTATAAAAAATCTGCCCGTGTAGTCGGTGACGTGATCGGTAAATATCACCCCCATGGCGATACCGCGGTTTATGACACCATCGTTAGGATGGCTCAGCCTTTCTCCATGCGCTATTTGCTGGTTGACGGTCAAGGTAACTTCGGTTCTGTGGACGGCGACTCACCTGCTGCGATGCGTTATACTGAAGTAAGAATGTCCAAATTTGCTCATAGCTTATTGAGCGACCTGGATAAGGAAACCGTTGATTTTGTGCCAAACTACGATGAATCTGAATGGGTTCCCGTGGTTCTACCGACTCGAATCCCTAATTTATTGGTTAATGGTTCTTCCGGTATTGCCGTTGGTATGGCAACCAATATTCCTCCCCACAACCTAACTGAAGTAATCAATGCTTGTTTAGCTTTAATTGATGAGCCTACTTTGGACATCGATCAGCTAATGGAATATATCCCAGGCCCTGATTTCCCAACAGCAGGTATTGTTAACGGCCGGGCTGGTATTGTTTCAGCTTATAGAACAGGCCGTGGCAGCGTCATTATGCGCGCTAGAAGCCATATCGAAACCGATGAAAAAACCGGCAAAGACACTATTGTTGTGACCGAGTTACCTTATCAGGTTAACAAGGCTCGCTTAATTGAAAAAATTGCTGAGCTGGTTAAAGAAAAGAAAATTGAAGGCATTACCGAGCTTCGTGATGAATCCGACAAAGACGGTATGAGAATAGCCATCGAAGTCCGTAGAGGCGAGATGACTGATGTATTACTAAACAACCTGTTTGTTCAAACCCAGATGCAGTCTTCTTTTGGTATCAATATGGTGGCTTTGGTTGATGGCCAGCCTAAACTTCTTAACTTAAAAGAAGTGGTTCAGGCCTTTATTCGCCATCGTCAAGAAGTTGTTACCCGTCGTACTATTTTTGAATTACGTAAAGCCCGTGAACGCGCTCATATTTTAGAAGGTTTAGGCGTAGCTCTGACCAATATCGATGAAATGATCGCTCTTATTAAGGCATCAGGAAGTCCTTCAGAAGCGAAGCAGCATTTAATGGCTAAAAACTGGGCTCCTGGCATAGTTAAATCTATGCTAGAAGCAACGGGTTCAGACGCCAGCCGAGTAGAAGGTTTGGCTGAAGGCTATGGCTTACTCGATAAAGAATACCGTCTGTCCAATGCTCAGGTTGATGCGATTTTAGAGTTGAAACTGCATCGCTTAACTGGTCTTGAGCAAGAAAAAATTATCGAAGAATATCGTAATCTGTTGACCGATATTAAAAGATTATTAGATATTTTGGGTGATTTTAACCGTTTGATGCAGGTGATTCGTGAAGAGCTGATCGAAATGCGTGATCAGTTTGGCGATGCTCGTCGTACCGAAATTAACGACAGCTATGCCGATGTTAACATTGAAGATTTGATTGCCGAAGAAGATATGGCCGTTACCTTATCTCAAGAAGGCTATGTGAAAGCTCAGCCAGTCAGCGCTTACCAAGCCCAACATCGCGGCGGACGAGGCAAAGCGGCGACCTCTTTAAAAGAAGAAGACATTATCGAAAAACTGATTGTAGCCAGCACTCACGCGACCATGCTGTGCTTCTCTAACTTCGGTAAGGTTTACTGGAAAAAAGTCTATGAATTCCCACAAGCAAGCAGGGCTTCACGCGGTAGGCCGATTAATAACCTCCTGCCACTAGAAGAGGGCGAGTCCATTACCGCTATGTTGCCAGTTCGTCAGTATGATGAAGAGCACTTTGTCTTTATGGCAACTTCTGCCGGGGTCGTTAAAAAGACTTCACTTGAAGCTTTCTCAAGACCTCGTGCCGGCGGGATTATTGCCCTAGAGCTGGATGAGGGAGATAAGTTGATTGCCGCTGCTTTAACCGATGGTAAAAAAGAAGTGATGCTATTTAGTGATGCCGGTAAGGCCGTTCGATTTAATGAAACCAATGTCAGATCGATGGGTCGTACTGCTCGCGGTGTTCGCGGTATGAAAATACAGCCTAAGCAAAAAGTGATTTCCTTGCTGATTGTACCTAATAATGAAGGTCAAATCCTGACTGCGACTGAGCGTGGCTACGGTAAGCGTACTGTGGTTTCAGAATATCGTACCGTTAACCGTGGAGCTCAAGGTGTAGTTTCTATCCAAACCACTGCAAGAAACGGAAAAGTTGTCAGCGCAATCTGGGTGGAAGATGCCAAACAGGTGATGCTGATTACCAACGGCGGGGTTTTGGTGAGAACCAGGGCTTCTGAAATTTCATTGGTAGGGCGTAATACTCAAGGCGTGAGGCTCATTAACTTGGGCAGTGGTGAGTCCTTGGTAGCTGTACAGCCGGTTGATGAGATTGAGGGTGTTGATGAAAGCTTTATCGAAGCTGAAACCGACAGCGAGAATGCTGAAGAAGCAGTAAGCGAATAAAATCTATCCCTGCCCTCCTTTTCAAAGGATGGAGTCATTTACCTCCTCTTTAATAAAGGGAGGCAGGGAGGGATTTAATCTTCCTTTTCAAAAGGAGGGGATACCTTATGAAAACCTATAACTTTTCCTCCGGCCCAGCTATTTTGCCTGATGAGGTCTTACAAGAGGCCTCAGAAGCTTTAATCAACTGGAAAGGAACCGGCACTTCAATACTGGCCATTAGCCATCGTAGTGATGAATTTAAAGCAATTGCTAATGAAGCCGAGCAGGATTTACGGGCTTTATTAAGCATTCCCGATACCTATCATGTTTTATTTTTGGCCGGCGGTGCCAGCAGCCAGTTCGCTATGGTCCCAATGAATCTATTGGGTAATAAAAAAAGCGCAGACTATGTGAATACCGGCTACTGGTCCAATATGGCAATTCATGAAGCCAAACAGTATTGCAAAGTTAATGTCATTGCAGAAGGTGCTGAGGCAGCGCTTGCCAAAAGCTGGAAAATCCATCCAGAGGCAGCTTATGTGCATTGTGTGCCCAATGAAACGGTAGAAGGTATTGCTATTGCTCATATTCCTGATTGCGGTAATGTTCCTATTGTAGCGGACATGTCTTCCTGCCTGCTTTCAGCTCCCATCGAAGTCAATCGATATGGCTTAATTTATGCGGGTTCTCATAAGAATATAGGCCCGGCCGGTATGACTGTAGTTATTGTCAGGAAAAATCTGATTCAAGAAACTTTAGCTAATACCCCAAGCTTATATTCCTATGATCTTCAGGCCGAACATGGCTCTTTATTTAATACTCCGCCAACTTTTGCCTGGTATGTAGCCGGTCTTGTATTTAAGTGGTTGTTGAAACAAGGCGGCCTAAGTGCTATGGCCAAACTGAATCAAGAAAAAGCCGACCTGCTTTATGAGGCCATTGATCAAAGCCGGCTTTATCAAAACACCGTCCCCCAGGCTTGCCGTTCTATGACTAATGTTACTTTCCAATTATCTGATAAGAGATTCGAAGCTGCATTTCTTAAAGAGGCAAAGGCCCAGGGCTTGCTCAACTTAAAAGGACATCGCAGTATAGGCGGATTAAGGGCAAGTCTGTATAATGCCATGCCGATAGAGGGCGTAAAAGCTTTAATTCATTTTATGGAAGAGTTTGAGAATCAATGCTTAAAAAACTGATTACCATCGACGGCCCAAGCGGGGTGGGCAAGGGCACAGCAAGTCGTTTTGTTGCCAAAGCCTTGGATTGGGAATGGCTGGATAGCGGGGCTTTATATCGCCTGACTGCTTTAGATGCCGGTTTGAAAAACGTCAATTTAGATGACTCCAAAGCTGTGGCGCAAATCGCTTCTCACTTAAATGTAAGCTTTGCTGAAAATACTAAGGGCGAGCCCGATATTTTACTAGATGCTAAAGTGGTCAATGACTTGATTAGGACTGAACAATGCGGCAATGCCGCATCCAAAATTGCGGCTTTTCCTGAAGTGCGGACCGCTCTGTTACAAAGGCAAAGAGACTTTTATACTTCAAAAGGCCTGGTTGCTGACGGCCGGGATATGGGCACTATTGTATTTCCCGATGCTCCTCTAAAGGTATTTCTAACGGCGAATGCGGCTGTTAGGGCGCAAAGGCGCTGGAAACAGTTGCAGGAACAAGGTCTTGATGTTAACATAGCCGACCTCTTGCATGAGATAGAGGCGAGGGACCAACGGGACCAAACTCGCGCAGTTGCGCCGTTAAAGCCCGCTCCCGATGCCTTAGTGATTGATACTTCTTATATGAATATTGTAGAAGTAGAGAAAGCCATCTTAGCAAGGGCTCATGAGATTTTTCATGAGTAGGGCCATGGGCAACCATGGGTATGTTTAACTAACAGAAGTGTGATAAACACTTGGAATCAATTACATGTCACCAATCAAAGAAAGTTTCGCGCAGTTATTCGAAGAAAGCCTCAAAAAGATTGAAATGGAACCCGGTACTATAGTCAAAGGCTTAGTGCTAAAAGTTGCAAATGGTTTTGTATTAATCGATGCAGGATTAAAATCAGAAGCAGTTATCCCTGCTGAACAGTTTAGAAATGAAAAAGGTGAAATCAACGTTAAAGCTGGCGACATAGTTGAAGTCGCGCTTGATACAGTTGAAGACAGCTATGGCGAAACCCGCCTGTCTCGTGAAAAAGCGAAAAGAGCTGAAGTTTGGAAAAAACTTGAAGCCGCTCACGAAGCTAACGAAGTGGTTACCGGTATTATCACTGGTAAAGTTAAAGGTGGATTTACCGTTGAGTTGGACGGTGTTCGTGCCTTCTTGCCAGGTTCTTTAGTGGACGTTAGACCATTAAGAGATACCTCTTTCCTTGAAAACAAACCCCTTGAATTCAAACTCATTAAGATTGACGCTAAACGCAACAACGTTGTGGTTTCACGTCGTGCAGTAATCGAGCTTGAAGGCAGCGCTGAACGCGATGCAGTCTTGGAAAACCTCCAAGAAGGTCAAGTGGTTAAAGGTATCGTTAAAAACCTTACCGACTACGGCGCATTTATTGATTTGGGCGGCGTAGATGGCTTGCTCCACATCACCGATATGTCCTGGAAGCGTATCAAGCATCCTAGCGAAATGATCGCAGTGGGTGATGAGATCAAAGTTAAAGTATTGAAATTTGAACGTGAGCGTGGCCGTGTATCCTTAGGCTTGAAGCAATTGGGCGATGATCCATGGGTGAATTTAGTTGCCAAGTTCCCAGAAGGCAAGAAAATCCGTGGCCGCGTAACCAATATCGCTGATTACGGCTGCTTCGTTGAATTGGAAGATGGCGTTGAAGGCTTAGTCCACGTTTCAGAAATGGATTGGACCAACAAAAATATCAGCCCACACAAAGTGGTTCAATTAGGTCAAGAAGTTGATGTAATGGTATTGGATATCGATCCAGAGCGTCGTCGTATTTCCTTGGGTCTCAAACAATGTGTTGATAACCCATGGGAAAGATTCGCTCAAACCCATCAAAAAGGTGACAAAGTTTCCGGTACTATCAAGTCCATTACCGACTTTGGTGTGTTTATCGGCTTAGACGGCGGAATTGACGGATTGATTCATTTGTCCGACCTTTCCTGGAACCAAGCTGGCGAAGAAGCAGTACGTAACTTTAAAAAAGGCGACTCTATCACCGCAGTAGTATTGGGCGTGGATACAGAGCGCGAGCGTATTTCTTTGGGCGTGAAACAATTAGAGCATGATCCATTCTCTCACTTCAGCCAAAACTACGAAAAAGGCGCGACCGTTAAAGGGACCGTGACCGAAGTTGAAGAGCGTGGCGCAACCGTTGATTTAGGTGATGGTTTGCAAGGTTATATCCGTGCTTCTGAAATTTCTCGTGATCGTATTGAAGATGCAAGACAGCACCTCAAAACAGGTGACTCAGTTGAAGCTATCTACATCGGAATCGACCGCAAAAACCAAATGGTAAGCTTGTCTATCAAAGCCCTGGAAGATCAAGAGCACAAACACGCTGCTCAGACTTACATGAACTCTGATGACAAAGCAGGTAATACCACTTTGGGTGATTTGCTGAAAGAGAAACTCAATAAGCAATAAGTTAAGCTTGTTTTAAAAATCTCCTGTGGGGAAACCTCCAGGAGATTTTTTTTGCCTATGAATTTCTACTGTGGTTCTAGTTCTTGGTGATGAGGTTGAGCCGCTTTTCGATTTCTTTGCCATAGTGCACAAATAAGAAACAAAATGATGCCCACTATCCCCGCCTGAATAAGCATAGTCTCGTTTAAACCGGACAAGCTTGGGCTTGAACTTGGCAGCTGTTGATGACGCAAGCCTTGGTAAAATGCAGTTTTTGCTCCATAGTGACCAGCCCCTGGCGAATAAGGCTCCTCTTGGCCTAAAGAATCCAGCTTATGGACGCTTTGAAATCCACCCATCGCATCGAGGTCAATTTTGCTGTTGAGGCTTTTATGTAGCACGACTACATGAGCATCTCTAAAATGAAAGCCGACTAATTCGCTAGCTTGTTCATATAGTTTTTTAATATCCCCGGAAGCCAATGGGTAGATAGCCAGGATTTTGCCCAATAGTAATAAAGTATTTGCTGCGCCGTGTTCTAATAAAAATATCTGCTGAGTGGTGCTAAGTTCATCAAGATTAAGCAAAGCACTCACATCTGGAAAAATTGATTTAGCTTGCTCAACGAGCTTGGCCTGTTCATCTTTTAATACTAATGTTTCTGAGAGGCCTTCTTGTATTAGCACTATATTAGGGCTGGATAAAAGAGTTTGAGCTAGAACATGTTCTCTATGGATAAGATATGCATCAATTGCCATATCCGTATTGATATTTTCTAAGCTGAGGGCCCCATTTTCTTGGAGGCTGGATAGTGAGAAAAGGGTTAAATGAATCGACATAAACCGCTCCTTGGTCTTGATTATTATCATAATTTTTCGGCAATAATACAGGTAGTCCAACAAGAAGTAAAAGTTTCTGCATTTAATCTGTTGAGTTTTAGCTTGAAATCGCTATAATGGCCTTTCTTTTGCTGGCATAGCTCAGCTGGTAGAGCAACTGATTTGTAATCAGTAGGTCACGGGTTCGACTCCTGTTGCCAGCACCAGATGAGTGTTAAAAAGCCCTTTAATTTTTGAATCCCTGAATAGAATATGACGAGAACCTATCCCGCAGGGATCATGGTTCGACAAATTAGTCTGGAACGAATTTGAGCGTTGAAGCAAAGCGACGACGAGCTGAAAGCCGGAGGGCAGGATGCCCGAAGTAATCCCGTCCATGCTGTTCCGCCAGTTTTTATCGATATTCAATCCCTATCCCCATTCTTCTGCTACACAGGAGAAAACATAGGGTTTATCGTATAAACAGGTCTTTGGCTGGCCATGCTTAAACAGGGGTAGTAGAGATCAATGCCCTCTGGTTTATTTATTGCTCTTGCAATTGTCACTAAAGAATTTAACACATCTAGCTGACTCTCTTGATTCATTTGAGTCATGCATTCAATTTGTTCATAAAGCTCATTTGCTTTTTGATATGATTCATAAGCTTTTTTATAATAAAAATGCTCTGCTATATCTTTTTTACCAAGGTGACTTTCTGGGGCCATTTCAGCTAAAGCGTGTTTTTTGTAAAAGTCGCCTACTTTTGCGTATAAGTTTGCTGCTAGCTCAAGCTTGCCTTTGCTTTCAGCTTCTATTGCACGTGAACGATAATCTTTGATAGCCAATGAGTCTTGAGTAGCCTCATCAATTGTCTCAATAACGCGCATTTCCGGATTTTCTTTATTCCATTTATTTATTCTTTCTTGAACAGTCATGCGCCTAACAGGGTCATAAATTTCTTTATAGCCATTTGGTTGATAGAATACCAAGAGCTTAAATAGGGAGAGATATCTTTGATTTAATGCCCCATGAAATAGCGTTAATTCATCTATGTCTCTTTTTAGATCTGGCTTGGTTCCTGCTTCAAGCAGCATAATGGCAATTTTATAATCAGGAGGAAATGTCGCCACTGCATTATAAATAGGCCAGCTCTCACTAAGACTTTTTTCAAGATGCAGTTCGTTAAATAAGATATCTTCGTCTTTTTCTTTAAGACGCTCCAAATGACGCTCAAGCTTTTTAATGTCCTTTTTTAACACTAGCCTGTGAAGGGGAAAAGCGATTGCTGAAAACATAGTAGCTTCCTCAATAGCTTAAAGAATAATAGTGAGTATATCAATTTTGCCGTATACTTTAAACTTGCGTATTATCAAGCTGGAACAACAACATTTTCTGCAATATTTTGTTGCGGTCTATCAGGCCCTCCTTGCATTTGAGGGCGCATATTACGGATAACTACTGCTTCAATTTGGCGTCTTTCATTTTCCAAGTTGGCTGCTAAATTTCCAGGGATCAAACTATCTATCCGCTGAACATATACATTACGTGTACGTTGTACTTGCCTTTCCGGGTTACACCAAATTTCAAGAAGGAAATATAAAACTAAGCCAAGTACGCTTATGCCTATAGTAGGATAAGGATTTTTGAGGCGTTCATTTGAAATATCAATATCAGAGCTGAGGCGAAGGGACGTAATAGTAATAAGACCGGCTATTTGTAAAATTGAAGGTACAAGATAGAGTAGTTGACTTATTGCTGGGGTATTTAGGGAGCTGGCTGTTATCGAGGTCCCTATTTGCCTGAATAACTCCATAGGTGTTATGAAGAATTCCCAGCTTAGATTCTATCTCTTTAATTTCTTTTATGTTGGCATTAGCAGACATAATCTTTGGCCAAGCTGACACAAATGCTGCAGCAATGCCCAAGCCTGAACCTACATAAGTTAAAGGCTTATTGGCCTTTATTTGGGCTAAGCAGGAGCCAATAGTGGATACTGTCATAGCTGATCTTGTGATATTTTCCTTGGTGGCTATCGAAGTGCAATTACAGCCAGTTCTTCCATCTCGACAATTGCAAAGCGTTAATGAGGCTTGCATATGCTCTCCTTAGCATAAAGCTATCAGCTGGCAATGATTTAGTTTATAAATTATACTGTTTTTATGTAATTATTTCAATAATTAAATTACTGTGAGCTATTAGTTTTTGGTAAAAAATCTTATTGACTTGGAGCAGAGACGCATTTAGAGCAGTGAATAATATATGTTCAATTTGGCCTTGCTTTATAAGCCTTGTAGGCATGAATAAGAAGGACGTTTGCTCCATAGCTTTCCCAGCACAATTTGCTTACAATCTAGCTCTTTAAAGCAATGAGTAAACACTGTGTTCATAGGATTGAGTAGGTTACTTGCTGGCGTGGATGGCCGATTTGCAGTGGAATTCAAAGAGGCGGCTAAAGAAGCCTTTATCTCAAGGCTGCTGGCTGATATTTCAGGTCAAGTTGCAGCTAAAGCATTAAAAAGGCTGGGATTTTCGGAAGAGGCAGTTGAAGCTTCCGAAACGCTGGCAGCCGAACTGGTCTATTTTGCCTATGACTATAGAAGTTTAGAAAAGCCTAAATCCAAAGAGATATTGCTTCTTGTCTTATTTCAAGCCCTGCCTTTTCTTATAGAGCGGATTTGTAAAGCGAGAGGAGCTGACTCTGAGAAGGCTCTGCGCCTTTTAGTTCTCATGCAAGTTGTAAAGCAAATTTATGATTCGCCAATCGAGGGTATGGCTTATTCCTCAGGGGCTTTTTTAGGCGATAAAGTGGGTGGGCTGGCTTCGGAAAAAGCTCAATGTATTTTCTATCTAGTTAATATCCTTAGGGGAAAGGCTTCAGCAGTAAATTCTCAAGCTCATTCAATGATGAAACCTGATAATGCGGGTTAATGCCCTCTGGAATAGGTTTGTTGTGAGCATTGATCCAGCAGGTATGCATCCCCGCATTAATTCCGCCTAGAATATCAGAATCCGGGTTATCTCCAACCATTAAAACACGCTCGCGCTGCGGGCTGCCCATATTTAAAAGGGCATGATCAAAGATGCCGGGATGAGGTTTTGCGATGCCAATTTGTTCTGAGATCACCAATAAATCAAAGTAATGCTTAAGACCGGTTCGTTCAAGGCGGATTTGCTGTAACTCGGTAAATCCATTGGTGATAATCCCAAGCTGAGCTTTGCCTTTTAGCCCATCCAATAAACTCACTGCACCTTCTAGCGGAACACAAACTTCCGCCATAGCACATAGGAAGGCGCTGTTTAGTTCTAGTGCTGTAACCTGCAATTTAGCAGCCCAAGCGTCAAATCGCCGGTATTGTAATTGCTGTGCTGTGATAGCGCCGTTTTGATATTCGACCCATAGAGGTTTGTTGACCATTTGATAGTTTTCATAGTCTTGCTGAGTAAAACTCACCCCAAATCCAGAAAACATCATTTGCAGGCCGGCAAAAGCATCGAAGTGAAACAGGGTGTCATCCGCATCAAACAAAACCCATTCGTAATTTTTAATTTTCAATCAATCATTCCTTTGGACTTTAAGTGGTCGATAATTATTTGAGCAACCAGAGAACATTTCTGTTTGTCTTTATAATTTAACCAGCTTATCTCTTCAATTTCAGCATCAGCCTGTATTTTACCTGTAAATTCTGCCAAGTAGCAGGTCATTTTAACCAGGGTCCCTTCAGGTTTGCCGTCAGCCTGGGCGCTAAATGTTCCCATATGCTGAATGGTTTTGGGTAAAAGTTTAACTGAAAGTTCTTCTTTAATTTCTCGGATAAGGGCTTCACTATCGCTTTCACCGGGCTCTCTTTTCCCACCTGGGATGTAATAAGTTGTTTTGTTCTTAGAGCGAGCGGCTAGAAGCTGCTTATTTTTGATATAAATCCAGGCTAACTTGTCTATTTCAGCCATAAAGCTTTCCTTTTTTTGGGCGATAGTTCGGTCTATATTCTATCTGATTATAAAATTAATTTGACGATTTAATATATATGACATAAAATATGTCATATAATATATTTCGAGGGAGTCTTTATGGCAGAAATCCTTTTCCCCAGCCGAATTGCTCTAGGTAGGGCTTTTTGTAATCGAGAAACTGAAAGGCAAATGCTGGTACAAAACGTTCAACAAATCCGCCATACTTTAATTATTTCCCCCAGGCGCTATGGCAAGACCTCTCTGGCATTGCAGGCCATTTCAGAGGCTAAAGCGCCTTATGCCTATATTAACTTTTTTAATGCCTTGCGAGACGAGGATGTGGCTAAAAAGTTTGTGGGAGGATTTAGCAGCCTTTTAACCTCTCTGATGCCAGCCTCTCAGAAAGCTCTGAAAACCCTGACAAATGTGTTGGCCCATACCCAGATTAGCCTTGAAGTGAAAGGCGTGGGAGCATCTTTTAGCGTGCGCCCATCCAGCCTAAGCCCGCTTGAGACCGTGCAGCATTTATTAGAGGACATTGAAAGCTTGCTGCTAGCTGAAAACAAAAAGGCGGTTATTTTTTTAGATGAGTTCCAGGACATCGTTAAAACTGAAATGAGCGATTTGTTTCAGGCGGAGCTGCGAGATTTTGCCCAGCGCACTCAAACAGTGACCTTTATCATATCGGGTAGCCATCGGCATATGCTCAATAAGATTTTCGATGATAGAAATAAGCCATTTTATAAATTATGCGATCGGATAAATTTGCAAAGAATTAAGTCGGCTGACTATGAAGCTTTTTTACAAAAGCATGCCAAGGAACAATGGAAAAAGCCTTTATCAATGGACGTAATCGATGAGGTGCTTAATTTAACTGAAAACCATCCTTATTACGTCAATAAAATTTGTGCCAAGCTTTGGAACCTTAACAGGCTTCCAACTAAAGTGGATGTCGATCTTTCATGGATATTGCTTGGAGAAGAGGAATATGACTCAGTGGTTAATGATATTTCCCTGTTGTCCAAAAACCAGCGGCTGGTATTGCAGGCCTTGTCGCAAAGAGAATTTGTAAAAGAGCCTAACTCAGTGGAAATGATTCAGCAGCTTAAAATGGCCCATAGCAGTATTAGCCAGGCTTTGGAGGTTTTGCTTAAAAATGACTTTATTGAAAGCTCAACACAAGGCTATCGGGTGGTAGACCCTTTGATTAAATATGTGTTGAATAAAGCAGCATAACA
>JAQSYQ010000033.1 GCA_029256015.1 Gammaproteobacteria bacterium
TCCGCCAAAAGCAGATCAAGTTCAGCTTGGCTAATGGCTTGACTTGCCAAGATTTTATCAAAGATTTTATTTTCTCGCCTACAGCGTTCTATAAACGCATTTATGTCACGCATTTTTTGTAGATCAAAACTTGATGACATCACCAAAACAAGCCAATCTTTTTGAAGAGAAAAAAGCTTATCCAGAACAATTTTATTTGCCACTTCAAGCATTTTTTGATCTTCGCTAGAAAACATAGACTACCTTATAGTTTTGATAACTGATAACGAGCTGAAGAATCATCCCTTCTTAAACCTGGTAGCAAAGTCAAGGATGTTCTCATTGTTCCTGCTGCATGAAGCGGAGCAAGACGGCCAAGAAGTGGACGTCTTTGATTTAAAGTGACTGCATGCCCTGCAAGTTCAAGAGCCGGAGCCTGTGCAACAGACCTTGCTGACTCTCTTAGAGTTGAAATTGCCCCAGTGCGAATAGGTTCAACATCTGCGGAGCCTGTAGCTGAGCCTTTTGTTTCAGCAAGCCCTATTTCCGCAAACAAGTCAGCTGTCCTTGCAGTAGCTACAGTGCCTTCTTCAGAATCCTCTTCTTTTATTCCCGTGAGCTCTAGAGCTTTTTCAGGAGTGACTTCTTCACCATGGGCGATTCGGCTTATACGCTTTCTCCTGGCTTCAGCATGAGATTTGTCTAAATGAACTTTAAAATCTGCTCCGTTAAATACACTAACGCTGTCTTTGCCAATAGCTGTAACAAGCCTATCAACTAAAGCTTTGGGCCAATGAGCATTGAGGGGTATGCGATGCTCTGTGCCATAAATATCATCCGCTGCAATAATGCTTTGACAGAACACAATAAAGTCCTGTTCTGACTCTAAAGCACAAAAATCCCCGTGAATATCACAAACAAAGATACCAGCAGAAGCTTCTTTCAAGCTCCAGGGCAATGGTTCTGGCTTAGGATTAGCAGTTTCAGGACCATGATGCGCGCTTAATGCATAAGCCCTTGGTTTAGGACTAGCCATACTAGGTTTTGAGCTTGTGACAGCATGTTTTGATGTAGCGCTATCTGAACTTCTATTGCTTAGTCTTACAGCTGTTTCCTGAGCCATTCCCTCATAGTGAGCATGAAATTCTGCTGCTTTTTTATTAAAAATAGCAGTCAGGTCACCTTCTGCCAAAGTACCGTAACCTGTAATGGCATTATGCTTGTATCTTACCCTTGGATCTGTTTCAGCAATGTTATTTCCGGGGCTTGGAAGAGGGCCTAATTCAGAAAGCTTATCAAAGTACCTCTCACGATCTATAAAACATTTTTTGGGATCAAGCTTACTGCCGCCTGGCAAAAGCACATCGCCTAAATTTAATAAACTCACTTTTACAGCGTCATAGCGCTTAAGTATCTCAATTTGTCTTTCAGGTAAAACACTGGCCTGTTTTTGTAATTCCCAAATTTCATCATCACTCATTTTCCTATTGGGGATTACTGCGAACAAATCATAATCTGAGGTCACAGGTATATTTCGACTGTTAACTGTACGGCCTAGAATTATAATGTCTCGATATTGGCCATCTTTAAATTCTGTCACATTAAACAGCTGGTCCAACTCCCATTTAAGGTTTGCGTCAGGATAAGAGCTTTGCAGCGCTATAAACCATTCTGGCGGCCTAGTTAGCTTTTCACGCCAGGATTCCAAAATCGCATCTGGAGCAAGTTTTGCCTCAAAATCCCTTAAAGCGCTGACAAATTGCATTCTATTAGAAAAATCCTTGTCTTCAGGCTGTTTCTCCAAACTACCGTGGTACAAAGGAGTATACCAATCTGGCACCACATCATAAATGGGAGACTCTTCAATCGGCCTCACTGCATGTTCTGAATGTTTAGGAAGATTACAGCGCCATTTAATGACTCCCTTTTTATCATTGGACTCAACCATTAAATAAAATTGTCCTGTCTCATCCTTTTCAATTCTAGGGGTTTTGATTCGACTTTGAGCATGAAGTGAATAGATAAAAGATAAAGGCACGTCTAATTTGATATTGTAGAATTCCCCCGCTTTTTCCAGCTCACGTAAACTGGTCATAGTACGCTGCAATGAGGGGTGCCTTTCAGCTAATGAACGAACTTGTTCTGGATCGATTTTATCTGCATTGACCTGTAAAAAACCTCCAGAGAAAGGCTGTTTTGAGCTTTTTTCATAAACGCCCATGGCCTTGGTAACCACTTCACTACCCAAAAGCATACAAAGTAAACGAGCATTTGCAACCTCAGGGTTAACCGGCCTGCATAAATAATAGGATTTATTTTCTACAGCGGCATGCATCATCCCACTGTATTCAGGACGCCCAACTCCTGAGCTTTGATAGTGTACAATTCTTAAATCCCGTTTAGCTAAAAGAGCCTGAGCATAACGTGTGGCTGAAACTAAATCAGTGGGACTTATTAAAGTATCCCCAAGGCCTTGCTGTGCCATCCTAACGGCATCTGAAACCGTGATAAAAGGCCTAGGGCTGTTTGGGGTATGCCGCAAATCATGAGGAGGATGTCCATAAATGCTAACCGTTGGAACATCAGCCGCAGCTTTAAAAATTCCTTTTCTTTGCAAGCTATACATTTTTATTCCCTTTAATTTTCATGCAAATAGTATCTAAATAATTGCTGAAAGTGTATGTTTTCTATAATAAATAGCGTTGACAAAGCTCTTTGGCTGGCAATAGCATGAGCTGGAAATTGGGAGCTTTATCTTCGGGGGAAATGAGCTTGGCAAATGGTTTGGGATCATAAAATGCATTACCTATTTTATAAAGCCCGTATCTTTCATAAAAACCAATCAAATCAAGCGTTACTTTAGCAATAAAGTGGCTTATGGCGTTTTCTTGTGAATATAAAGCAAAATCCCTAAAAGTTTTAACAATGGAAACTTTCTTCCGATGTTCTGGATGGATAGCCCATCTTGAAATTTCAGCATACCGATGTCCTGGATTTAATATCAGCTGCTCAGTATCTCCCGAAGGAAAATCATGCTTTCTCTCGCCCTCGTTAATCCGAAACCCAGCAACAACCTTGCCTTGGTCCTTTATAATATAATGCTTGGCGCCCTCTGCATAAAGGTCGGGGATATCAATGCTATAGCCTTTTTCATCTACATAGACATCTTTTACTAACTGATAAAAATCATTAATGCCTTGAAGCTCTTTGGCATAGGAATAATAAAAATCTGACATTGCATGGCTTCACTTTCAATTTAAAATCACTAGTATATCTTATTCAAAATAGTTGTTAGCCTAAATTTAAGGCTTCCAAGGCAGAAGAAAGCTCAGACTTGCGTATCCTTCAAAAGTCAAAATGCTATTTCCTATATCCAAATTTCGTGCAAATATACAGCTTTTTAATGCTGAAATCCTTAAGGAAGTGTTATGTCACCCTGCCCCTGTGGCTCTAACTTAAGCTTTATCAAATGTTGCAAGCCTTTTCTTACTAGCAAAGACTTGCCCAAAACTGCAGAGCAGCTTATGCGCTCTCGTTACAGCGCTTACAGCAGAGCCAATATAAACTATATTATTGCCACCCAAACTGACAAAGCAGCCGAAGGCTTTAATGCCACGGAAGCCAAGCAATGGGCGCTTGCTGCCAAATGGTTAGGATTAAAAGTGCTTAAAACCGAAGCGGGACAAGAGCCTGATCAGACCGGCAAGGTTGAATTTGTTGCCACTTATAAACTCAATGGAACCATCCAGCAAATCCATGAACTGAGTGAATTTAAGAAAATAGCAGGAAAATGGATGTATGTAGCTGGTTTAGTCAACTCATAATAAGCTTTTGCCAAGCCTCGCGCTGCATCCTTGTTTTTGCTGGAACTTGCTTTGAGACCTAATAAAAAACCCTTATAATAGTTTCCTCATCAAAGGAGACTGAAAAAATGTCATACGGGCAAGGCCAAGGAAGCGCCGCAGCAAGTATTAATGCATTATCTACTTTAAGCAGCCTGGTTACAGAGGGCTATGTATTGAGCGAGCACTCTACTTTTCATTCAGCATCAAAAGTAATCAGCATATGCCCACCGGGGTCTAGAATTTACGTTAAGAAGTCAGCTTCTTTTGAAGCCCTACCAGCCATAAGCAAGATGCCCGAATGGAGCACGCTAAGACTAGCCCCTGACATTGCTGAAAGCCTAGCTATTGCTGCAGTCAGCTACTTACCTCAAAACACCATACTGTTAATTGACAAGGATTTGCCTGCTCCTATCGCTAAATCAGTTGTCGCCAATATGCCGGCTTTTACAATCCTTGGTATTTCTAACAATATAGATTTTGGCCTTGCAGTTGGACTGGTTGGAAAGTTGCCTCCAGCCACATTTTTTATGATCCCCACTCATTTAACTGAAACTCAAGTCAAAGCACTTGTGGCCTGCTTACCCGAACATGCTATTATTTTGATTCACAAGGCACTCTCTTCTCAAATAGCTATGGCCGCGGTAACAAGCTTGAAACCAGGAATGACAGTGTTTCTTGCTACTAACCAACAAGAAACCGCACAAGCAGTTACCCACTATTTACCCGAAAAAGGGAAACTATGGCTTAAGGATCATACTGCTCCAGCAATTGCTGCAGAAGCAATAAAATTGATGCGCCCGGGATGCAAGCTCTTAATCCATAAAAAAATGCCCAAAGAGCTAGTCAGCACCATAAGATATTTGCCAGCAGGCTGTGAGGTAGTAATTCCCCATCGCCTGCCTGTTGATCTCATCATTGAAGCCCTCTCCCATTTGCCTAGAGGGGCTGCTTATAGATGTAATTACAGGATAGCCCTTTCAGATATTCCCGCGATAATGAGTAGAATGAATAAAGGAAGCCATCTTTTATTAACTTCAGATATGCCGATTCATGAAAATCTTGCAATAATCTTCGCGTATGTTTCAAATTTACCAGAAGCTTGCATATTGGACTTTGACCCTGAATTTCCGCAAGAATATATTCCCGTTATTCGTGCAAAACTGCATTCCGGCAGCCCTTCAACTGTGAGCCCTGAAACTTCACCCAGCCTATCTGCTAGTAGTCAGGCTGCTTCATCTGAAAGCTCAGGAGGCGCAGCAGCATCTTCAAGCAGCGCAGGCCACAGTGAGACTAAGCTCTCAAATTATCCTCATCGCTTTACCGCCCCAGGGGATCTTATTTTAGTTCAGCCTGATATGACTGAAGCTGATATCAAAAAAGCATTAGACGAAGCAGGACCCGCTATAAGGCTCGAATTTGCCGCTGGAGTTTCAATCGAACTTGCTATCTATGCCGTCAAAAATTTACCTCAGCATGGTGCTTTAGTTATCAGTGAAAACAATTCGCCGGAGCTTGCTAAAGCGGCTGCATCTAATCTTTCAAAAGGTAGATGTCTGCACTGCCGCAGTAATACGCCCAAACTCGTTTTAGAAGCTGCCGTCTCCAATTTAGCCGCCGGTTGTAAGTTATTGCTCCATACTTACATTGGGCAATATGCTGCCAAAATAATGGCTGAGTGCTTACCACCCGGATGCATATTAACTCTGAGTGACTCTACCATTGGGGGTCAGTCTAAAGAATATATTAAAGAAATTATCTCAAGCTTAAAAGCCGGCTGTATTGTATACATAGCTCCTTCGTTATTTGAAGAATACATATTAAAGTTGATTGAAAAGCACTTAGCAAAAGGCTGCAAGTTAATAGATGGTAGAATTGGTTTTAATGATTCAGAAGATGACAGTGATAAACTAAAAGCCGGGCAGGCTTCTGAAGAACCCCTATTTACCAGCAGCAGTCTTTCCATTTTTGAAACTTTGCGCACAGCAGCTTGCATAGAAGACTATTATTCAGATAAGCTTAGAACTGAAGCAAAATATCCCCGCTTTGCCTTAAGCGCTATGGCCTCTGTAGAATCTGCCATACTATCATCTAAACGACTCTATAATAGAAGCAGCTTATTTATACTTAATCGCTTTATACAAGAAAATGTTGCCATGTCAGCCGCTTCGAATTTGCCCAGCGCTAGCTTTTTGGCTTTTAGCCCTAACTTTTCCAAAGATCCTGATTTGATTAAAAAGATTTGCCAAAATACTAAGAAAGTTTATCTTCTCGAGAACACTCCAGAGGACCTGGCTACTCTTATTGCCTCTTGTTTAGCCCCAGGCTGCTCTTTGAGCTTCCATCCTCATCTTAGTGCTTATACCATAGGGATAACAGCTGCAAACTTAGCAAAAAATTGCTCAGTATTGCTAGACAACAACCTGTATCGCGATCAGGCCCAAGCCTGCGCCTATAATCTTTCAACAGGCAGCTCTATACACTTTGCTATTGGTACTTCAAAGGTAATTATTCAGATGGCAGCTAGCGGCTTAAAACCAGGATGCAAATTGGTACTAAACTTTTCCATTCCAAATGAAGTCGCAGCAAGGGCCGTGGAATTCTTATCAAAAGGTTGTATTTTGACTTTAACTCGCTCCATGCTTAATGATAATCCTGAGCAGCAAATTAAAGCAATTATTCCTCATTTAGGATTTGGAGCAATATTGCATATAGAGCAGGACTTTCCTGATCACTTGGCAGAAATCGCAATAGCCTGCCTGAGTGAACTTAGCCCCTTGCAAGATGACAGGCCTAAACCTGCTGCATCCGCAGCAGCCTTTTCATCTCCTGCTAAAATGACCGGCCGCAAAAGACCAATAGCTGAAATTACTCCGTCACACTAGTCATTTTTAGGCGGCTCTACTCATTTCGACCGTAGCTCAGCCGAGCTCGCTGCTGAAAGCTTTAATGCTATAAAAACCCCTCCGCTAGTTAAGATCAGGGGCGTTTTTCTCTGTTGATGGCTCTTTTAGTAATGCATAAGAAAAGAACAACGAAGCCCCGATAACTCCAATACCCACTCCTTGAATACGAGCTGTGGATTTTTCTATTTTCGCACATTCAACTGCACTCTTAAGCTGAATTTCTGCAACGTCTTTTACTCCTTGCAAGACGACTTCTGCAGTTTTTTCTCTTATTTTTAAGCGCTGATTAAAGTGCTGCTCAAAGTCCCGATGAAGCTTTTTAATTTCTATTTTGTGCTCCAGCTTCACGTTTTGGCACTTTAGCTTCTCGTTTTTTAAACGTACATTTTGAAGCTGAAGTTGACGTTGAAGTGTAATAATAAGTCTTTGCGATTGCCTCGGCATATAATTATATTTCCTTTTTATTCATAATAAGTTGATCTTGGCTCTACTCATTTCCATAAGAGCAATCAGAAGCGGCTGAACTACTTCTAGCAGACCGTGGTTCAGCCAAACTCGCGGTTGAAGCTGCGGAATCAGCCCTAGCTCTTTCGCCCTCGGCTAAAAACACAGTTTGTACGGTTAAAGGGCCTTTAACTTCTTTAATAATTACCTTTTGTGTAGCAAGCCACTGTACCCACTTCAGCGGCTTGAGAATTTCCTGAAATCTTTTAGAGCCTAATAAAATTCCATATTCCTCTCTTTCAATTGCAACTGCATTTTTTATTTTATCGAGAGTTTCAAGCACTGGCTTAAACTCAGCTCTGCAATCTGCCCCTATATCCAATTCGGCAAGTTTAATTCGTCTTAGGCATTCAAGTTGTAAAGCTGGAATGCCATAGTGATAAATAATAGCCTTGGCCATATTTTGAAATTCATGGCCACCTTTGAACAAAGGCGATTCGAGTAAATACTGTAACTGGTCTAAGCTTAAGCAGACCCTAGGTTGCTGCAAAGACTTCAAGAGGCGAATCCGCTCTGCTATTGCATCAAGCCTTTCTGAAATCTCAGGAATTGCTGAGCGCCAAGCTTCGTACACAGCATAATGACCAGTAAGCTTTTGAATTAACTCAGGTACAATTTTTTTAAGCACATCCTCACGGCTAATTTCTTTAATGCTTCCTCTAAACAAAGGCATATCCTATTCCCTTAAGCCAGATTTATCCTACTAATAAAACATGACTACAAGGGAATAGCAAGCTGCAAATGTAATGAGCTTATAAGCTTAAGAGTTAGCCGTTCCGGTAATTTTGGAAGTGGAATCTGTATTTACTTTACCGACAGAGTTCACGTCTCCATTAACTACAGAGTTATTCGTTAAATTGACCTCATCCGCCCCGCTGATGCTCATAAACTGGGAATTGGAAGCGTTAACTTCGCCACCTATCACTGCATTGCCAATATTGGAACCTGTGGCATCTAAGTCTCCTTTGACATTCAGTGAATTGGAAACACTGGTATTATTCAAAGTTACATCCCCTTTTGCATTAAGTGTGCTAAAGGTTGAGCTGCTAGCGTTAACCTTACCTTTTACAGAAGCTTGAGTAACATTAGCGTTGCTTGCGGTGAGATTGCCTTTTACATTGGCAGATTGACTCACAGCAGTGCCATTTAGAGTTAAATTGCCTTTTACATTAATGGAGCCAATCGTTCCTGTTCCGCAGACTACATTGCCTTTATAGTTATTCCCAGAACTTGTACCGCCTTGACAGATACTGTCAGCAAATGCTGAGGCTGAACATAGGGATAAAGCAGAAACTAGCATGAGGTGTTTAATTTTCATCTTAGGCTCCTTATGGGTGAAAAAACATAAAGCTAGTATGAAAAGTAACATAAGCTTTTAGCAAAATAAACCACGCCATTCTTGCGCCATAGTCCAACAGATTTAGCTTAGATTTTGCTGTAGTCTGTTTAAGACTGGCTTGAAACTCCTTATACTATTTTTAAATTACAGGATGAAGAAATATGTATGGTCAAAGCAATGAAAGTGCTGAACCACCGCGCAGCATTATAAATGCGATTTTTGCATAATTTACTAAGGCATTTTAATGGGCAATTATACCAAATAAAGCTCATGTAATAATCTATTTGCCGTGATGCTTAACTTGTAACTACATAAAAATGTTGGCATGATCTTCTAATCATAATTTCTTTGAGATGCTAACCATGAGAAGCAGACTTTCAGAATTAGAATATAGTGAAAACGTATGGGTTGTATCTCTAATGCGAGGCCCTGCCAGCAACCATGCACAAATTATAGTTGAAGGAATTGACGACGAAGGCAACAGCTTTTCTAAATTTGCTCATTTTGTAGGACCCGGCACACTCAGAAACCCAAAAAATTGCTTACCATCATATAGTGGCTGGAGCAGGCATGGCATTGTTAAAGGCTTTAAAGATATCAACTGGGAAAGATTCCAAATAGGTGCAAGTGAATCGTGGCCGGTTAATAAAGATAGAGCACTACATATGATTAGGCGTGTACAGATTGAAGATAATAAAAATCGCTCTTTTAATATACTTGGTAGACATTCAATATATCATAATACCTATTTTATATTTCTTAAAATCCTACTGTTCTGCTTGCTAGCTTTTCATATAGAGAATCACGAAAAATTTCCACTATCTGGCTTACTAGCTATTGCACTAACTTGCTTAGCTGGTTTTAACATATTTAATGAAACCGAGAGGTCTGGAACTGAATACGGCTCAAGAACTCTCAATATTGAAAAAATGCACTATAACTTACTTGCTTATAATCAAGAATCACGTGAGTCTATTGAACACGCGCAAGAACTTCTCAAAGGCTTACCTGACAATTGTGTAACATGGGCACAACAAAAATTAAATATCTGTGGCATTAAGCTGCAATTTAGTGCTTTGAATAACTTTGTTAGCATAACTTCTGAAATA
Organism: Gammaproteobacteria bacterium; assembly: GCA_029256015.1. Taxonomy (GTDB): domain Bacteria; phylum Pseudomonadota; class Gammaproteobacteria; order Francisellales; family CACEW01; genus JAQSYQ01. The sequence goes on from JAQSYQ010000033.1 coordinate 9,680, forward strand.
ACGGATGCCGCAATAATAACCCCTTTTCTTGAGAGCGTAAAGCCATACCAAATTATGCAGTTTGACGATGGAGTAACAGAAACGCGACATCGGCATTTGCATAATGATTAAATTGGCTATTTGATTGGGAAAGAGCCAAAGACACGAGTCTGTGGATGAAGGAAGTGCCCCTTGAATTGGGAAGAGTAAGACCCTCTAGGGTTTCATAAAAGCGCTTGATCGTTTGTAAGGCTTGAAATATTGGTGGCTATGGGTGGGCTCGAACCACCGACCTCAGCATTATGAATGCCGCGCTCTAACCAACTGAGCTACATAGCCGAATGAACTATCCAAAAGATAGGCGCGTATTATCCGAAAAGTCTTTTACAAAGTCAAACATTCTGTTGCAAATAAAGCTATTTAGTCCTTAATGAATCTGCCTGCCCGATCACTGATTTGGCCCTCGTCTTTTAAGCTGGAGCTTGAAGCATGACGAGATCTAGCTGATGGTGACTTGCTAGCTAAAAATACCGCAACCGTGGCGTGCAGGGAAGATGGCTTGGACGTAACAACTTCTGAAGCCAGACTAAATGATACATGAGCTTTGTGAGCAGTCATTTTCTTTTCAAGATATTCAATAATCTCTGGATCAACCCTACAGTCTTTAGCCAGATCCAATGCATTAAAAGTTGCTATATCTTTTGTTATATCTTTTGCTCCATACTCTTTTAAAATTTCAAAAAGCTTACAGCCTAGCCGCAGATTGGCTCCATACTCAGTGAGCAATTGTACTGCTGAAAAGTTATTTTCAATGATCGCGACAGATAGCAAAGTTAAATATCGGTATTGATGAGCAATAGTAGCTTCGACTTCATCCGTTTGTTCGCCATCAACCTCTTTAAAAAGCCCATATTTCCATTTAGTACACTTATAGCCATGCACCACATTAATATCAAATTTAGATTGTTTAAGCTTCTCAATATCAAGCTTACGCTCTTGGATCAGCTTGATTGCTTCTTCAAATTCCATTTTTTCTACCTCTTATTTAGACATTAAATCTAAAATGCACCACATCTCCATCTTTAACGATATAATCTTTACCTTCCAAGCGCCATTTACCGGCATCTTTAGCGCCCTGCTCGCCTTTGTATTGAATAAAGTCGTCATAGGCAATCACCTCAGCCCGAATAAAGCCTTTTTCAAAATCGGTATGGATCACACCCGCAGCTTGTGGTGCCGTGGCACCAATGGGAACGGTCCAGGCCCTCACCTCTTTGACTCCAGCGGTAAAATAAGTCTGCAAGCCTAACAAATGATAGCCTGCTCGAATTACCCGGTTTAATCCCGGTTCATCAAAACCTAATTCTTTTAGAAAGGCATCACGGTCTGCATCATCCAACTCGACCAGCTCTGATTCGATCGCAGCGCAAATGGCTACGACATCCGCCCCTTCTTCTGCGGCACGTTTTTTTACTGCATCCAAATGCGGATTGTTTTCAAAGCCGTTTTCAGCCACATTGGCGATATACAGTGTGGGCTTAGCAGTTAGCAACTGAAAGCTTTTTAAAATTTGTTTTTGCTGATCATCTAGCTTTAAGCTTCTGGCTAAATGGCCTTGCTCTAAATGAGGCTTTAATAAATCACAGACAGCTTTTTGAGCCAGGGCCTCTTTATCATTACCCTTAGCGGCTTTAGCTAATCTCAAACAAGCTTTTTCAATGCTTTCAAGATCGGCCAATAACAATTCGGTATTAATGGTTTCAATATCATCGATGGGGTCTACTTTATTGGCAACGTGAATAATGTCGTCGTTTTCAAAACATCTAACGACATGAGCAATCGCATCGGTTTCACGGATATTGGCTAAAAACTTATTACCAAGGCCTTCACCTTTTGAAGCTCCCGCTACTAGCCCTGCAATATCAACAAATTCCATAGTGGTAGGGATAGTATTTTGCGGATGCACGATTTCAGCGAGTTTATCCAACCTTGGATCAGGCATGGCTACTCGGCCAACATTGGGCTCAATGGTACAAAACGGATAGTTTTCAGCCTGAATACCGGCTTTGGTTAAAGCGTTAAATAA
>JAQSYQ010000034.1 GCA_029256015.1 Gammaproteobacteria bacterium
CATGGTTTGGAACTCACCGTCGCACAGCTCAGACACGGCTTTTAATAAAGCGCCTGAAGTATCTTTGGCGAATAATGGGTCCCAGTTAGATCCGAAAATCACCTTAATCACATTCCAGCCGTTACCTTTGAATGCGGCTTCAAACTCTTGAATCAGTTTACCGTTTCCATGAACGGGTCCGTCTAAGCGCTGTAAATTACAGTTAATCACAAAAATCAGATTATCGAGCTTTTCACGGCCGGCTCTTAGCAAAGCGCCCATGGATTCCGGCTCGTCCATCTCACCATCGCCACAGAACACCCAAACTTTACGCTTAGAGGTATCGGTCAGCCCGCGTAAATGAAGATATTTCATAAACCGAGCTTGATAGATTCCCATTAAAGGACCAAGACCCATTGAAACGGTTGGGAATTGCCAGAAATCCGGCATTAGATAAGGATGCGGATAGGATGAAATGCCTTTACCATCGACTTCTTTTCGGTAGTAGCTCATTTGCTCATCGCTGAGACGACCTTCCAAATAGGCCCTGGCATAAATTCCTGGAGAAGAGTGGCCTTGGCTCATGATTAAATCGCCAGGCTGCTCTTTGTTATAAGCCTGCCAGAAATGGTTGAAACCGACCTCATATAAAGAGCAGCTTGAAGCATAAGAACTGATATGCCCACCTAGGCTGCCATCTTTTTTGTTGGCTCCCGCTACGGTGACTGCTGCATTCCAGCGCATTAAAGCTTCCAGCTTCCTTTCAACTTCAATATCACCGGGATAGGAAGGTTCAGCATTGACCGGAATAGTGTTCATATAAGGGCTGTTAATAGATTGGGCATAGGCACTTTGGATACCTAAAGCCCCGGCTTTTTCTTGCAGTTTTTGCAATAAAAACTGGGCCCTTTCTACGCCTTCTTCCTCAACTACTGACTCAAGGGATTCAAGCCACTCTTCGGTTTCAGTAGGATCGACATCATTGTTGTGATCTATTGCCATATCAGCGTTCCTTAAAAGCATTTATCTATGATAATTATAAATCAAATCGGCATTAATTCAGTACACTTTGCTTAATTCTTTCTTTCCCGTTTGGAAATAAATCGCCTATATAAACCTATAGACAAAACCCCCAAAATAGTCGCCACAAAGCCTGCAACTATCATAATTCCAAATACATAGCCCGACTCGGAAAAACTGCCAATCAAAGCCTCAAGCGTGACTCCAAATAAATATCCCCCAATAATAAAGGTACAAGACCAAAGCACTCCGCCGATTAGGTCGAACAAAAAGAATTTTTTAAAGCTAATATGAGTCACCCCCAATACCGCCGGAATGACCGTCCTTAATCCATAAATAAATCGCAATGCGATAACCAGACCGACTCCATATCGGTCGAATAGATCTAAAATATTTTTAGAACGCTCATATAATATCGGTTTGCGCTTAAATAAGCCTGTCCCGGCATAACGCCCTACTAAAAAGAAAAAACAATCGTGAAAAGTGCTTCCTACCACGGCCAGGGCAATCAAGCCCCATAAATGAAATATGCCTTTTTGCGCAGCGATTCCGCCTGCAATTAAAAAAGTTTCCCCTTCAATCAACGCGCCAAAAGCCATTAGCCAGTAGCCGTATACCGATAACAAATGTTGTAAATCAGGACTCATTAATTTTTTCCATTTTGGGCACGATGTCGCATAACATGATCAACTACTACTAAAGCGACCATCGCCTCAGCTATAGGTACCGCACGAATACCAACGCAAGGATCGTGCCGGCCCTTAGTAAGCACCTCACATTCTTCACCCAAAATATCAATACTACGGGCTGATTTGATTATACTGGAAGCAGGCTTTAGAGCAAGGCTTACTATCAATTCTTGACCAGTTGAAATGCCGCCCAAGATACCGCCTGCATGATTAGATAAAAAGCCATTTTGAGTCATTTCATCTCGGTGCTCACTGCCCCGCTGAGTGATCACGGAAAACCCCTCTCCAATTTCCACCGCCTTTACGGCATTAATGCTCATTAAGGCATAGGCTAATTCCGCATCCAACTTATCAAATACAGGCTCACCCAAACCGACAGGAACATGATCGGCAATCACGGTGACTTTAGCTCCGATAGAATCGCCTTCTTTGCGGATAGCTTGTATATAGGCTTCAAGTTCTGGAACTTTTTTTGGATCTGCACAGAAAAAATCGTTTTGCTCAATATGCTCAAATCCATGGAAATCTAATTTAATGTCGCCGATCTGAGAAACAAAACCGCGAATTTGCATACCGTATTGTTCATGCAAATACTTTTTAGCAATAGCACCCGCTGCCACTCGCATAGCGGTTTCTCGGGCTGAAGCTCTACCGCCCCCGCGATAATCACGAATGCCGTATTTATGAAAGTAGGTGAAATCAGCATGGCCTGGGCGAAACTGGTCTTTAATGGCTTCGTAGTCTTGGGGCTTTTGATCTTCATTATAGATAATCAATGCAATGGGAGTTCCAGTGGTTTTGCCTTCAAATACTCCGGATAAAATTTTAACCTGGTCGAGCTCCTTTCTTTGACTGACAAATTTGGATTGCCCCGGCTTTCTTCGGTCAAGCTCGATTTGAATATCGGCTTCTGACAACTTCATTCCAGGGGGGCAGCCATCCACGATGCAACCCAAAGCAACACCATGGCTTTCACCAAAAGTGGTCACTACAAAGTTTTTACCGAAACTGTTACCTGACATAAGCCTTTAATCCATTTTAATTCTGGATTCCCGCGTTACTCAAGATATCCTATCTTTCGCCCAAAGGGTCGTCGCTTTGCGACGCTCAAAACTTGCTCCTGCAGTTTTGTCGCGGGAATGACATGATAGTATATGGCTTTTTTAAGCTTACGGCAGCATTTTATTATTGCCTGATTGAGCAGGGTTTGGATGGGATTGATTTTCCGTATCACAATCATGAAAGACTAACACCCACTCAGGTGCAAATAGCCTCTGATGTGCTTCTAAAATCATTTCCTTTTCAGCCAAAGTACAAGGAAGATTATTGATGAAAGCCTGCTGTGCTTCCTTTGTGGAGAATAAATTCACCCAGGCTGCCACCATTTCAACCCGATCTTTTAAGCTAAGAGCAAGGTTCAGCAAAGGACGAAGCTCAGGCATCACCCACTCAGCCATGTCTGCAACTTCACTTTCTGCATCAGTCATTTTAAGCAGCTCATATAAAGCTCTAGCTGAGCCATAGAGAATGCTGTATTCCAAAACAGAGTGGCCTGCATTATCGGGAATACTGATTAACTGAGGCCTTTTGTCGGCATCTATATATTGCAAAATAAATAAAACAACCTCTGAATGGCCCGCTGCCGCGGCATGATGAAGCAAACTGCGGCCATATTGATCTGTATTTGTGATAACTTCTTGAAACTGCTGCTGACTCAGCTCTTTTTGCAAGCTGGAAAAATATTGCTCAAGCAAATCGATATCGCCTGCTTGCGTGGCTGCACTTAAAGGACTAAGTCCAAGTCTATTTGTCGCCAACAAATCATGGCTAATAGGCATTTACCCTCCTTGATTAGTTATGACTGAACTGCTCCCTCGTTAACAAGAATACACCTTCTCCACCTTTTTCGAAATCCAGCCACGTGAAAGGAAGTTCGGGAAATTGATCGATTAATGCCTGTTGGCTCGCTCCGACCTCAACGATTAAAATCCCATTAGGGTTTAAATGCTTAGCCGCCTGTTTCAAAATTTCTTTAGTAGCGTCTAATCCGTCTTTGCCTGAGGCTAATCCCAGCATAGGTTCAGACTTAAATTCATCAGGCATGGCCTTGATTTCTGATTCATCGACATAAGGAGGATTGCTAACGATAATATCGTACTTTTTGCCATTTAAATTTTTAAATAAATCGGATTGAATTAAATTAACTCGATCCTGTAGCTCATACTGCTCAACATTAATTTTAGCCACTTCCAAGGCTTCTTTGGAAATATCTACGGCATCAACCTTTGCTTCTAAAAAGGCCATGGCACAAGCTATGGCAATGCAACCGCTTCCCGTGCATAAATCCAATATATTAGAAACATTTTCCGGCTCTATCCAGGGAGCGAACTGTTGCTGAATCAGCTCAGCAACGGGAGACCTTGGGACCAATACCCGCTCGTCCACATACATTTTAAGCCCGGAAAACCATATTTCATGAGTGAGATAAGGCAAAGGCAGGCGCTCTTTTACTCGACGCCTAATCTTATTGAGGACTCTTTTACGCTCGTTAATGGTTAACTTGGCGTCCAAAACGGCGTTCATCTGAGTATCAACCGGCAAATTGAGGCAATGTAAAATCAAAAACCAGGCTTCATCCCAGGCATTGTCCGTACCATGCCCATAAAACAATTCAGCTTTTTCAAATCGGCTAACCGCGTAACGCCAATAGTCTCTTAACGTTGTTAAATCCTGAATAGCTGTATTTTTTTCCATAATGGCCTCGATAATAATTTAAACAGTTTGCGGAAAACTGCTGCAAAACTCAAGTGACAAATCCTTTTTTTGGTCCCACAATTACATTCGTGGATTTGCCATCCCTAACTTGATTGGGGATTCAGGTTTTAAAAACTAGATTCCGGATCTCACTTTGTTCGTCCAGAATGACAGAATGTTTTTGTCATCCTGGGGCTGCATTAGCAGAACCCGGGATCCAAAAAGGAAATGATTATGCTATTTTACTCATTAGAAATTATCGGCACCATCGCCTTTGCCATAAGCGGAGCCATGGCGGCCATTAAGCATCGCATGGATATGAGCGGCGCTATTTTCTTAGCTATTTTAGTGGGGAATGGCGGAGGTACCGTTCGAGACATGATGCTGGGACTGCCGGTATTTTGGCTGACTCAAACTCACTATATTTGGATTTCAGGATTAACAGGCTTAGTTATATTTGCCATCGCCTATTTTAAACCCACTTTACGCAATGTTAAAAACCTCAATAATTTGCTGCTGTTTTTTGATGCAATTGGTTTAGGCGTATTTGTGATATCGGGTACGGATAAAGCCCTTGCCTGCCAAGTAATTCCAAGTATGGCCGTGCTAATGGGGATGACTACAGGAATAGGCGGAGGAGTCATTCGCGATATTTTATGCAATGATATCCCAGCTATATTCAGACGACAGCTTTATGCCACCCCAGCTCTGCTGGGAGGCATTGTCTATGTAATAGGAGTTGACCATATAAAGCATGCTATTGCTACCTGGGCAGCGGTATTAACGGTGGTAATGGTCCGCTGCCTAGGCCTTTATTGCAACTGGCATTTACCCATGCTGAAATCAGGGAGCGGGCGTGCTTGAAGCTTGAGTATTAGAAGCCCTAGAATCAGGACGAGGTTGCCTAGCAATTTCTAAAGCTGCTTCCATTGCACGTGCTTTACGATGACGCTCTCTTATTTGTCTATTTAGCGCACTACGCTCACGAGCCGCATTAACCCTACGTTGCGTTGCTGCACTCCTGCGCTGTTCATTCCATAAACTAATAGAGGCACCGACTTGCTGAGCACTTGAGCTGACATCAGCTCTAATTTGTGTAATGCCCTCTCTAAACCTCTCTAAGCAGCTAAGAGGAGGCACTTGGGCTACTGGTCTAGCCTCAAGCTCTCTTGGGGCTGACTCAGTCACATCTACAGGCTCTCTAGATGCTTCTAAAGGCTCCTGCCTTCTTAGAGGAAATGCCCAGGCTCCATTATCGGGCAAATCAGTATAATCAACTACACCAGCCCCTTGCCTTCTCGCTTCAACCACAGGAACTGGAGCCCGAACTGCCGGAATAACCTCTACTGGCGCAGGGGCAACTGCATTGACTGCCCTATTACAAGCAAAAAAAGCACCACAAAATCCTTTCATATTAACTCCCTACATCCTTGTTGGGTTTAAGTTATTATAAAATCAAAAGCTTAAGGAAAAATTAACTTCGGCAAACTTGCTGCATTAATTCAAAATAAGTGGGACAGGTTTTAGCCACACAATCAGCCCCTTCAATAATGACCTCCGGTACTTTTAAACCAATCAGCGATAAAGACATGGCAATTCTATGATCCTTGTAAGAGCTGAGCCTAGTTCCTGTTGGCTGGCCCGGATAAATCGTTAAGCTGTCATGGGTAGACTTGGTTTTAATGCCAAGTCGGTTTAGGCCATCCGAAATCGCAGTGATTCTGTCTGATTCTTGCAATCTCGTGTGAGCAAGGCCGTGCATGGTCGTTGGACTATCAGCAAAAACTGCCAAACTAGCCAGAGTCATAAAAGTATCACTAAAGCCTGTCATATCGATACTACCCAAGCCTTTTAAATGAGCGCAGCCTATTACAGTAACCCCGCCCTGCTCTTCGATCATGGTACAGCCCATTTGTTCCAACAGGCTTAAAAATTGAATATCGCCTTGCTTGGACTCCCTGCTTAGATGAGGCACATGAATTTTACCGCCGGTTAATGCAGCCATAGCAAAAAAATAAGAAGCAGTCGAGGCATCAGGCTCTATTTGATAATCTCTAGCCTGATATACGGCAATCGGTACAGACAAAGTTTGCTCATCTGCCCAACTGGCCTCAATTCCAAACTCTTTCATTATTTGCAGGGTCATATGCACATAGGGTTTTTGATGCAAAGGCTTGCTACTTTTTAGCTTTAAAGGATTTTTGGCATAAGGAGCCGCCATTATCCACTTTCACATTGCCACCCTTTAGCCCATGTGATTGCAAAGTAAATGGCATGTGATAGCCTTCTCTTTCATAATCAAATTTCACCCCCTGCCTCTCTAATACCTCGAGCAAAGGCTGAAGGGGTCGTTCGCTCATTCTTTCACTTGCTGAGAAATGATAAGCCCCGGGAATAGCTGCACAAACTGGGATTAAAAAGCGGGTAGCTGTACCTGCATCTTTGCAATAGATAGAGGTTTTTTGATTACGGGAGAAATGCCCAGCCTGGCCTTGTATTTCAATACTGCAATGCTTTTTATCAATATTAAGCCCTAGGCCTAACTCAATCAAAGCCTGGATAAAAGCCTCGGTGTCTTCGCTAAATAAAACGCCATCAAGTTTAGAGCGCCCTTCTGCTAAAGCTGCTAACAATAAAGCTCGATTGGTGATGCTTTTAGAGCCAGGCACCTGGCTGAATCAGTTGATCAGGCATAATATTTCCAAATGTATATCAAAAGATTTTATGATAAGCTTGGCTGAGTTTAAATAGAAAGGAATTTATTTATGCCAATGAATGCAGAGCAGCAAGCTTTATTTGATCAATACAAAGCTCATGATTTCTTTAAAAATGACTTAGGATCACTTGAACACATTGTGACTATTTCCCCTTTATGCGATCAGCTACATAGCATTATGGAAGATGCATCTGTTACAGCTTATTTAAGCCAAAATCATTTCCTTAAAGCTCAGGATCTCTTGACCTTTGGTGAGCGCTTCGTAGAGCTGTGCAGCTTATTTCTTAATCCTCGAGTACAATTAGCACTGGATTCTGATATTAGCAGAGAAACTCTAAGCAATCCTCATGAAACCTTGCAAATTGCACGAGACCTGGCAAGCCAGCATGAAACTCACTTATCCCAAACTGCTCAAGGCTATGGATACAGCTTTGCATTTGGCCTAGATGCTCCTGGCTATGCTGCTTCACCAGCAGTATCTCAAGCTCTGTCTCAAGCGCCTGAAGGGTCTCTGGAACTGCCAGACCCTACTGCCTTCTAATATCGAAGGCTCCATTGCAATGTTTTTAGAACCCGGTCTGTAGCTTGGAAAAGTGGATAGCTAATTAGCTTTAAGCAATTTAATCGCCATTGAACTCTTGGCCTCTTGGCTCGGCACATTTTTTCCCTATCCCAAATACACCTAATCCTGTCACCGCACCATAGCCTAAACCTGCAAGCCCACCCAAAACATAGCCCAAGCCCATCCCCGTTGACATAAGACCCGCAAAGACTAAAGCAGATTTACAACTACAGTATTTTTGCAAATGTTCAGGAAGAGTCTCCTCCTGAATCCATTCGTCGCCCTTATCTTTCACAAGAGTGACCTGAGCCCCTGTATCACCTGTATTGGCTGGCCCCGAATACTCCTCCAGAAGAGAATCGCCTGCATCTGGGCCTATGGGAACCAAATAATATTCTGGCTGATTGTTACTGGGCATTCTATCCTCCTTGACAGATTTCATTAATGTTATGTTAACTTTTTAAGCTGCTAAAATCTATTCATCACTCATCAATGTTGGGCTTTCGTAATATCCGGCTCGTGCTACAATCAAACTTGAGAAATTAAGGAACAGCTTATGCCATCACTAAACGAAGTTAAATACCGCAAAGACTATCTTCCGCCTGAATACTTAATAGATTCTATAGAACTCACTGTTGAGATAGGCGAAGAGCAAACTTTAGTTAGCAGCGTCTTAAAAGTCCGCCGAGCTTCTAAAGCACAAAGCAATGCGCCTTTAGTATTGCATGGCGAGCACCAAGAACTTAAATCCATTAGCCTTAACGATAAGCCTTTAGATAAATCCGGATATAGGTTAACTGCCACAGATTTAACGATTCAGCAAGTCCCTGCAGAGTTTAATTTAAAAATTCAAAGCGTCATTAAACCTCATCTTAATACCGCGCTTGAGGGCCTATATAAAAGCCAGGATATGTTCTGTACCCAATGTGAGCCAAATGGCTTTCGCAGAATTACCTATTATCTAGATCGTCCTGATGTGATGGCCAGCTTCACTACCAAAATTATCGCCGATAAAGACCGCTATCCCGTTCTATTATCCAACGGTAATAAAATTGAAAGCGGCGAGCTTGATAACAACAAGCATTTTGCTGTATGGCACGACCCCTTTAAAAAACCCAGCTATTTATTTGCCCTGGTTGCGGGAGACTTGGCCGTTTTAAAAGATCATTACACTACTGCCTCAGGCAAACCTGTAGCCTTAGAAATCTACTCCAGAAAACCTGATATTGAAAAATGCCAGTATGCCATAGAAGCATTAAAACAAGCTATGCGCTGGGATGAAGATCACTTTGGCCGAGAATATGATTTAGACGTATATATGATCGTGGCGGTCTCTGACTTTAATATGGGCGCGATGGAAAACAAAGGCCTTAATCTTTTCAATACCAAATATGTGCTCGTCAATCCATTAACCAGCACCGATATGGACTATCAAAATGTACAGGCCGTCATCGGTCACGAATATTTCCACAACTGGACAGGAAATCGCATTACCTGCCGAGACTGGTTTCAGCTCAGTTTAAAAGAAGGCCTAACGGTATTTAGAGACGAGGAATTCACCTCTGATCACCATAGCCGAACGGTAAAGAGAATTGAAGACGTTAAAGTTATCCGCTCTTCCCAGTTTTCCGAAGATGCCAGCCCTATGGCCCATCCTGTCAGACCTGACTCCTATATCGAGATGAACAACTTCTATACCGTTACGGTTTACAATAAAGGGAATCGGCCAGTGCGATGGACCTTGGCCAATTTAAGCTCTGGTATTCTCAAGCCGGCACCCCGCTTCTAAAAATAAGCGACCGCTATGACGATACCAATAAAACCTATACTTTAAAGATAGAACAGTCCTGCCCTGCCACTTTAGGCCAGGCTCAGAAAGAGCCTTTTGATATTCCCATCAAAATTGGGCTGTTGAATAAAAAAGGCCACGACCTTAAAGTTGAATATAACGGAACCATCGCCTCAGAACATGTATTGCGGCTAAACCATGCTGAACATAGCTTTATTTTCAGAGAAGTGACAGAGCAGCCCGTGCCTTCTTTATTAAGAGATTTTTCCGCCCCCGTTAAACTGGACTATGCTTACACAGACGATCAGCTTCAATTCTTATTTGCTCACGACAGCAACGAGTTTAACCGCTGGGATGCCGGCCAAAAAATGGCAACCCGCATTTTGCTGAATTTGGTAAAAGCTCAGCAAACTCAAGAGCCTTATGAAGTTCCAAAAAGCTTTCTCGATGCCATTCATCAAGTTTTACGCTCCAGCAATATGGACAAAGCTTTGGTTGCAGAAATGCTGACTCTGCCTTCTGAAAAAACCTTATCTGAAATGATGACTGTGATAGATGTAGATGCCATTCATCAGGCAAGAGAAACCTTGCTCAGCAAAATAGGCAAATCCTTGCAGGACGCTATATTCCATGCCTACAATCACCTGCAACTGCCAGGACATTATCAAATCGATAAAAGCTCAGTTTCAATGCGAAGACTAAAAAATGTCTGCCTGGCTTATTTAGTTCAAACTGAGCATCCTCAGTTAATCAGACTGTGCCAAACCCAGTTTATCCAAGGCAATAATATGACTGATCAGCTAGCTGCTTTAAACGCACTCGCCAATGTCAAAGATGCCAACATCAGAACTGAGGCTTTGGATAAATTCTATCAACAATGGCAGCACGAGACTTTAGTAGTAGATAAGTGGCTAAGCATTCAAGCCAGTACTAAGCATTCCGATACTCTAACTCATGTTGAAAGCTTGCTTAACCATCCTGCATTCGACTACAAAAACCCTAATAAGGTTTATGCTCTATTAAACAGCTTTACCGCCAACCAAGCCCAATTCCATCGCAAAGACGGCAAGGGCTACATGCTGATTACCGAGCAAATTAAGGTTTTAGATAAAATTAACCCTCTCGTTGCAGCAAGACTGGCTCGCTCATTGATGAACTTTAAGCGCTATGATGAACATCGACAAGCCTTGATGAGAAACGCTTTGGAAGACATTGCTTCCATTAAAAATCTGTCTAAAGATGTCTATGAGATTGTGCAAAAAAGCTTAGGATAATATTTCCATTTACATTGATTTTTTTAAGTGATTTAATCACCCAAATACTTAAAAAAATATGGGTGAAAAAATGCTTACTTATAATCAAGTTAAGATTTCAAAGGTTCTTTTGCAATGGGCTTTCATTTTAGGTGTTCCTGCGGCTCGTAACTACTTTGATATAATGAACCCCGCAAAAAATGACTGCGTAGAACTTGAAACTCGCTTTCCAGAGGGTGTTGCGAGCGGCAATCAAGACTTTAATGCTACAGGCCTTTATAGCCCTCCAACAGGCGCTGGCAATTTAGACTCAGCTATAAATTCTGAAGTATGGACAGCAATAGCCTCTGCAGTGCTTTTTGGAGTAGCCCTATCTTATATAAGTAATTCTAATAATAAAAAATCTCAAGGTATCTCTATTGCTTTAGCCACTCTCATATCCATTGTTCCTGCTTTGGTATCCATAGGATCAGCGTCTTCAGTAGCGCAAACAGGGGATTATTATGGTTATCTTTACGCATTTATACAGGCCTGCCAAACTAATGCTACTGTTGCTGGCTGTGGTGCCCCTGACGTCACAAACACGCAGCTTTCAGATATTGATTACTCAGGCGGGAGATGCAAACCTCATGTTTCCAATACAGCAGGGTTATTTATAGACCTTTTTATTCTGTTTGCAGCTTTAGGCGTTTCTTATGGAGCGAGAAGAGGCTTTGACGAATGTGCATTTAGAGCATTAAGAAGCGGGGAAAGTGGAGCTGCTTTATTGCCTTATACCTCGGAATCTACCCGCGCAGGTGCTGACGTTACTCCTCTTAGGAACAGCACAGGGGAAGCGGCTGCAAAACAGGATGCAGAGCAAACTCAAACTGCGGCAGTTTAGGCAATATTCATTCCAAATTGCAGGGACTGGGCAATCATCTTGGCGCGCTCGATAATGGTGCTTGCATAAGGCTCTGGCAATATTTCCTTTACCTCGGCTGAAAACAGTTCCAACCATCTTTCAAAATGCGCTTTGCTGATTGGCGCTTTTTGAGCAAGCATAACGTGTTTGCCATAAGCTCCACCGTGATATTCATTGGTGCCAAGCATCACACTGGCCCAAAAATTGGTGAGCAAAGGCAAATGATGATCCCAATGGACCTGTGCCACTTCGTTAAATACGGGGCCAAGCAACGGGTCTTTTTGCACTTTATTGTAAAAGTTAATAACCAATTGGTTTATCTGTTGTTTAGTTAATTCGCTCATAATACTCTTATAGGAATATCCAGGCCTTTACCCCAGTCTTTCCCTTCATTAAAAGATTGCGGAAGTAATTGGGCCAGTGTGTATTGGCTTAATACCGCCAAAAAAGCCGCACTTGCCAGGTCCAAAGTTCTTTTTAAACGGCAGAACCCACGAATCGGGCAATCATTGTGATCACAGTCAATCACTTCAAATGTAGGCTCGAAATTTGCAATGATTTCGTTTAGCTTGATTTGTAAGGTGCCTGGCGAGATTTTCATTCCACCGCCCTTGCCTTTAATGGTTTCGATATATTGTAGCTTGGCAAGCTTACTGACTATTTTGATTAAGTGATTGCGGGCTATATGAAACTTTTCTGAAATCATATCTATAGTCGCAAGCTGCCCTTGAGGATAAGTCCCCAAGAACAGCAGCACTCGTAAAGCATAGTCGGTTTGTTTATTTAACTGCATCCCTTACTCTCAGGCTTTTGTTTCAAGCTTGATATCTTGAATGATTTTCTCACCCATGGAAAGCTTATCGGCTAAATAGTGGTTTACGTCGCGATGGTCCACTTCATCCTGACGCACTGCTATCACCACATCCCTCAAAGTGGCATTGTCCGCAAGCTTCCAATACTGTTTAGCAATGGCTGGAGCTGCGCAGTTTGGAATTCGGCCTGAGTCGATCTCCTCTAAATAGTGGTTATAACTAACTACGGCTTCTTCTTCCAAATAACCGACAAACCGATGGGCGGTTCTTGAAGAGATGGCATACATGGCCAAGTACATCACCACAAAAATCATTTGAGCAATAAACACAACCGCCCTTTCAAACCAATTTGGCTTAGCAATGTATATAAAAGTCATCAAATGCATGCGCTCATTATCGGCTTCATCTAATAACTTTCTGATCCAGCCTTCATCATCTTTAATTCTGCGTAAGCATTTTAAATGCAACAATCCCGCCCCCACCAACCCAGGCACAGCAGCCACAGTCTCTAACACGATCGCTCGATTGCCATAGCGTTTTCTAAAAAAGGTATCGGCAAAAAACCGAAAGAATTTAACGAGGCTATAGGCAATTTTATCTCGCCAGTTTATCGCAGGTTTGTGAGTGGCTAACATGAAGCGCTCCTTGTCATTTTATGTGGAACTCATTAGCATTATATTAAAGTTGCATATGAAATGCAACTTTAAGTGCAAGCATCAATTTAGTCCTTGTGCATTACGCCTCTTTCAATCACAATTTGTCTATTCTGTAATTTTAAAGTTAAGTAAAATTAATTTTTCTTTTAAATTGTCCCAGAATTTTCGACTAAATTCAGTCTTACAAACTTTGCATAATTGCCGACCCACAGGTGTTAATGAAAAAAATTGAAATGCTATTTCTTCATCACGAGTTTCTGGATTACCTTGATAGCTGACCGAGATGCTTTTCTCGCCGTACTTGATAATTTTTTTTTGTCCAATCTTACATACGAGAGACAAAAGCTCATAAGTATCTACTAACCCTGTTTCTTGCAAAATTGAACTCTCATAAAAACTAAAACTTCTCAGTGGAATTTTGACTTCCTCAAGGCCACCCCATGCCTCGGTAAGAAAATGTCCAGAAGAACCATTTATTTGCACTAAGAATGAACAAAACTCTGTAAACAGCTCTGCTTCAGTTCGTGTAATTTGACTTAATATATTTAAAGTTCGAGGTGAAAAAGTGCCTGGTTCGGTTACTTCTCCAGCCAGTATTCTTGCCCAAATAGATTGCATATCTTCATTTGATATTTTTTTTGCATAATCTGCAAAAGCTACTAACCAATCAGTTTGCACTGGTTTTTCGGAAACCTGCTTCGGTAAAAACTCTTCAGCCTGCAATATTACGGACTCAAGATTATTTTGGTGATTGTATTCTTCCCAGTTTTTACGAATAAGCGCCCTTTCTTCTATTGAGTTTTCAGATTTTAAAATCTGCAGTTGATGGCGTTTATTTTCCACAATGAGTTTTGCATCACCTAAAGCTTTTGCTTTTCTTCGTATAGCAGTAGGTTCATAAAGAATCCCCATACCTCTTGAAGCAGCTTCAACCAGCTTGGCAACAGGTTCGGCAAGCGCCTTAATTGCACCTGTTAAATCGCTAAGATCATTACTCATATTCGCTTCCATCTTGTAGATGAGCTTGATAAAAAAACCTGGATCCTAGTTCGCCTATCGGCGCGCCAGGGATGACAAGTTTAAACAATAATAAATGGATTATATTGAGATGAGTTCAAGGCAAAGCAAGCAGCCGCTTAGGCAGTTTATAATAAGTAAATAACGACAGCGGCTGTCGAAGCTTTAACGCAGAAATCGCTCAATAGAATCCATTTAGAAGGGGATGTCGTCGTCTTCGAACTTATCAAATGCCGGCGCAGGAGCTGGAGCCTGTGGCTTTTTCACAGCAGGTTTAGCTGCTGGGGCTTGGGCTTCAAACTCTTGATTGAAATCATCAGAAGATTCCATTTGGCCTGCTGGCATATCGTTGCGATCTCCAGCGCCACCGCCACCTAACAATTGCATTTCATTAGCGACAATTTCGGTGGTATAGCGGTCTTGACCGGATTGGTCTTGCCATTTGTTGGTGCGGATACGGCCTTCAATATAAACCAAGCGCCCTTTTTGTAGATATTGGCCCGCGATTTCGGCTACCTTGCCGAACAGAACTACACGATGCCATTCTGTGGTTTCTTGGAACTGACCGTTTTTATCTTTATACCCATCATTGGTGGCCAGGCGTAAATTAGCTACCGCATTGCCGTTTGGCATGTAACGAATTTCAGGATCTGAGCCTAAGCGGCCGATTAATATTACTTTGTTCAATGTGCCTTTTGCCATAATCATTTTCCTCTTTGAATTTTATTTATCTTAGCATTCTTTAAACATATTGTATATTTTAAGGACTATCCTGGGCTAGGCCTTCCAAAGCGTTATCTACTAAGGATTGAGTATCGAAAACACTGCTATCCACTTTAAGATAAGCCACCTGCTCTTTTGGAACCACTACCGCGTCCACAACTCCTTTAATAGATAATAAACCTTCGCGGGCTTTTTTCGCCTGAGCTTCATCTATTCGCCCTAATCTCACCACTCTTGTGGCAACATGCAAAGGCGCCTTCATATTCATTGCCACCGAGAACCAAACAATTGCCGCGGCCAATCCTGCCAAATACACTCCGCCGGCCATGTGGTCATTGTAGAGCCAGCCTGCTGCAAGCCCTCCAAAAAATGCGCCGAAAAATTGAGAACTGGAATAGATTCCTAAAGCGGTTCCGCGAGCAGTTAAGGGTGCTACTTTTGAAACCCATGAGGGCAAAATAGCTTCCAAGGTTGTAAATGCAGTGAAATAAATCAATAAGCTTCCTGCAATCAAACCTGCACTAAGATGGTCACGATACATATAAAGCATCAACTGGGCTACAGCCATCAAGAAAATACAGGCGGTGAATACCCTTTTCATTTGCCGATATTTTTCAGCAATAACGACAAGCGGCACCATTAATATAAACGCCAATAACAGAACGGGCATATAGATATACCACTGATGCTCTAATGCTGGCATGCAGAATGAAAATGCCTAAGTTCAAACTTCTTAAGTTTTTCATCATCAATACATTGCGGATATCTTTAAAAACCAATTCTTGGTCGCTGTGGAACAAAAGCTGGTCTGGTTTGGGTACAACAAAAATTACCGCCACAATCCCCAATACCGCTAGCACCGCAGTGAGATAGAAAATACCAGACAGACCAATATAAGTACTGAGCATTGGCCCTAAAATCATCGCTATCACAAAAGAAAAACCTATGGTAATGCCTATTACCGACATCGCCTGGGTGCGCACTTCTTCTCGGGTTAAGTCTGCGGTTAACGCCAAAACGGTACTACCTACCGCTCCTGCCCCCTGCAAAATCCTTCCTAAAATTACTCCCCATATGCTGGTTGAGCTTGCTGCAACCAGACTTCCTACAGCAAAAACCATTAAACCTGATACGATGATAGTTTTTCGGCCAAAGCGGTCTGATAACCAGCCCAAAGGAGCCTGGAGCAAACCGGAAGCCATACCATAAGCCCCTAATGCGATTCCGATTAAAACGGGAGTTGCACCTGATAACCTATGTGCATAAAGCGTAAAAATAGGTAAAATCATAAAAAGGCCCAGCATCCGAAGGGAAAATATCCCGGCTAAGCTAAAAGTGGCCCTGCGTTCCTTGGTATTTAAAAGCTTCATAGTAAACTCCCAATCGTCTTGATATAAATGGTATAATAGCAGCTTTCCCTCGGCAAATAGAACAAAAGTAGAAATATGGACAAAATCAGCGTTCGTGGGGCTCGCACCCACAATCTAAAAAATATTGATATCGACCTCCCTCGTGACAAGTTAATTGTTATCACAGGTCTCAGTGGGTCAGGCAAATCCTCATTGGCTTTTGATACTTTATATGCCGAAGGTCAGCGTCGCTATGTGGAATCTTTATCAGCCTACGCCAGACAGTTTTTGTCCTTGATGGAAAAACCGGATGTCGATCATATAGAAGGCCTCTCCCCTGCCATCTCCATTGAACAAAAGTCTACTTCCCATAACCCCAGATCAACCGTTGGAACCATTACCGAAATCTATGACTATTTAAGGCTCTTGTTTGCCAGAGTGGGCATCCCTCGCTGCCCAACTCACGATATTCCTTTAGAAGCTCAAACTGTCAGCCAGATGGTCGACCAGATTTTGGCTTTGCCTGAGGATACTAAGCTCATGTTACTGGCCCCTGTTATTCATGAAAGGAAAGGTGAGCACATTCAGTTACTGCAAAATTTACATCAGCAAGGGTTTATCAGAGCCAGAATTAACGGCCACATCTATGAACTCGATACTCCTCCTACTTTAGACCGACATAAAAAGCATACTATAGAAGTCGTGGTCGATCGCTTCAAAGTTAAAGAAGATATCAAACAACGCCTTGCCGAATCCATTGAAACTGCGCTCGAGCTTAGTAACGGCCTGGTCCATATCGCTTATATGGACGACTCTGAAAAGCCTGACTTGGTCTTTTCAGCCCGATTTGCCTGCCATCTTTGCGGCTACAGCTTGGATGAGCTTGAGCCAAGGCTTTTTTCCTTCAACAATCCAGCCGGGGCTTGCCCAAGCTGCGATGGTTTAGGCATGAAGGAATTTTTTGATCCTAAGCGTATTATTCATGATCCTTCTTTAAGCCTGGCCCAGGGCGCGATCAGAAGCTGGAATAAAAACAACCTGTACTATTATCAGATGCTGCAATCAGTAGCCTCATTTTACCATTTTGATTTGGAAATCCCTTACTCCAAGCTGGATGACAAATTTAAGCAGATTCTCCTATACGGGTCTGGCGAGCAAAAAATTCCGTTTAAACATGTTTCTATGAGAGGCGCTATCACCACTCAGGAAAAACCCTTTGAAGGAGTGATCCCTCATATTGAAAGGCGTTTTCGCGAAGCGGAATCCAATATGATTAGGGAAGAGCTGGCTAAAATGATGAATCATCAAGCCTGCCCGGATTGCAAAGGCGCAAGACTAAGAGAAGCTGCCCGCCATGTGTTTGTTGATGGCAAAAGCCTGCCTGATATAGTCCGCTTATCCATTCTAGAAGCTAAAGAATATTTCGAAGAGTTAAAGCTCGAAGGCGCCCGCGCTAAAATCGCTGAAAAAATCTTAAAAGAGATAGTTGAGAGACTGAGTTTCTTGGTCAACGTAGGCC
The DNA here is from genome assembly GCA_029256015.1 of Gammaproteobacteria bacterium. GTDB lineage: Bacteria > Pseudomonadota > Gammaproteobacteria > Francisellales > CACEW01 > JAQSYQ01. The sequence continues at coordinate 17,743 of JAQSYQ010000034.1, forward strand.
TTGAGTATTTAAATCTGGAAAGAAAAGCCGAAAGCCTATCAGGCGGCGAGGCCCAGCGTATTCGCCTAGCCAGCCAAATCGGAGCGGGACTAGTCGGGGTCATGTACATATTGGATGAACCCTCTATCGGCCTGCATCAAAGAGACAATGAACGTTTATTAAAAACTCTGTTCCACCTCAAGAATTTAGGCAATACCGTAATTGTGGTTGAACACGATGAGGATGCCATTCGTTCGGCAGATTACGTAGTGGATATTGGGCCTGGCGCGGGTTCGCATGGCGGTACTGTGGTAGCACAAGGCACAACCAAACAGATTATGGAAGTCAAAGAATCCATTACCGGTCAATATTTATCCGGCAAAGTGTGCATCGAAGTCCCCAAAAAGCGGGTTTCCTTTAACCGACTCGCCCTGCTTTCCATCAAAGGGGCAACTGGTAATAACCTCAAAAATGTTGACGTAGAAATTCCAGTGGGACTCATGACTTGTATCACCGGGGTGTCAGGCTCGGGCAAATCCACTTTGATTAACGACACGCTTTATCCGATTTGCGCCACCGAGCTTAACGGCGCAACGACCTTAACCGCGGCCCCTTACAAAGAAATCAACGGGCTGGAACATTTTGACTCGGTCGTGGATATCGACCAAAGCCCCATCGGCCGTACACCAAGATCTAATCCTGCTACCTATACCGGCATATTTACCCCAATTAGAGAACTATTCTCCAACACTCCTGAAGCCAGGGCCCGTGGTTATAAGCCGGGTCGATTTAGCTTTAACGTAAAAGGCGGCCGCTGTGAGGCTTGCCAAGGCGATGGAGTCATTAAGGTTGAGATGCACTTCTTACCGGATGTTTACGTAAGCTGTGATGTCTGTAAAGGTCAGCGCTATAACCGAGAAAGCTTAGAGATTAAATTCAAAGGCAAAAATATCCATGAAGTCTTGGATATGACCGTAGAAGAAGCTCTGATCTTTTTTGAAAACGTCCCCCACATTGCTAAAAAACTTGAAACCTTAGCTGAAGTCGGACTTTCCTATATTCGCTTAGGCCAGAGAGCCACCACTTTATCCGGAGGCGAAGCCCAAAGGATTAAGCTGTCTAAAGAGCTTTCCAAACGATCAACCGGCCAAACTCTTTATATATTGGATGAACCTACTACAGGGCTGCATTTCCATGATGTGAAGCAGTTGCTGGCTGTATTGCACAGACTGCGTGATCAGGGTAATACCATCGTGATTATCGAGCATAACCTGGACGTGATTAAAACTGCTGACTGGATTATTGACCTCGGCCCCGAGGGCGGCGATAAAGGCGGCAGCTTAATTACCTGCGGAACGCCTGAACAGGTGGCTAAACACCCTAGCTCTTATACCGGGAAGTTTTTAAAGCCGATGCTTAGATAAATACACCCCTCAAAGTCCCTCCCTTTTCTAAAGGGAGAGTAGGAGGGATTTTAATTGATGCTTGTAAAATAGCTCAACAAAGCATATAATTATACATAATTATACACAGCCGAGGCGCTTTATGAGTACTGCAAGCTTAAGAAAATGGGGCAATTCAGCCGGCATCATCATTCCAGCCGAAGAATTGAAAAAAGCCAAAGCTTTTATTGGAGAAGAATTTGAAGTCTTACCTCAACAAGATGGCTCTATTGTTTTAAAACCCGTTCAATATTTTCAAAAAGGCTGGACTGAGGCCTTTAACGCCGCCGCAGAAGCCGGCGCAGATAAGCTTTTATTGGACGATCATTTCGATTCAGACTTTGATAAGGATGAATGGACATGGTAACAATAAGGCAATTCGATGTTGTCTTAGTCAGTCTCGATCCTACTTTAGGATCTGAAATAAAAAAGACCAGACCTTGCCTTATTATTTCTCCTGATAGTATGAATATCAGCAAATTAAAAACCGTGATTGCCGCACCCATGACCACAACTATAAGAGAAAATTTTCCAACCAGGATAAATCTCGATTTTGCAGGTAAACAAGGACAAATTGCTTTAGATCAATTAAGGGTGATTGATCGCTTAAGAATTGTCAAATCCTTGGGGAAAATTACTGATAAAGCTTTGCAAAATAAAGTACTCAATCTCTTGCAAACTATGTTTAGCTAACTCTTATTCAAGGCCAAGAGCTAGATTCCGGATCTCCCTTCGGTCGTCCAGAATGACATAAAATTGTTTGTCATCCTGGGGCCGCACAGCGGAACCCGGGATCTACAAAAGAAGGCCGGCTCCATACTAAACGCCTGGATTCCCGCCTACTTATTCATAAAAAGCCCGAACTAGCCGGGCTCATAATATTATATTAGTCTAACTTATTGATGCGGCGCTAATGTTTCGCTGTGGTTTTGACTATGTCTTTGCTGAATATCCGCCATCACGGTAGCAAATCGAATTGCAGACGTGAGCTCAGCTGAAAACTCACTAAGATTTGAGACAATATTTAAATCTGTCACTTCCGGTGAAAGCAAATCCACATTGCTTATAATGTCAGGATATATGCCAAAGGTTCCCGTTCTTTTCCAATATTCTTTCAAATATGGCCAGTCATAACATCTGACATAATCAACAGCTCGATAACGAAAGCTTACTCTTACAGGAGCGCCTATAGTTTCATGGCTAACTGTGTCCCTAAAGCGGGATTTAATTCGTTCTGGCAGGCGCTCCGCCAATATAAGAGTTTCATCAGACAGCTTAGCAGCCGTACTACTCATAAAACGATCAATCTGTTGCAATTTACTATTGGGCCCCGGATTATCCTCTATTAGGAGCTTGTAGCCCATAGCAATATATAGCCCAAACACCGTAAGAAAACTCAAAAACGGGTGATTTCTTACTAACAGTAGCAATGAGAGCTTATCGGGGCTTATAGCTTCTTTTGAAAAATCAGCTTCTACTGTCGCATTTGCTTCAGCACTGTGTACAAGCATCATGCTTGAAGCCAAGCCTAGCAATAAGAAAGTGCCCGAAGGGAATCGCATAGAGTAGCCTATTTATATATGAGTAAAGCCAATATACTGAGCATGGCTGCTAGAGTCTATCTTGATATTGCAATAAAAAAGCCCGAACAAGTCGGGCTTTTTAGTATTCATATGCTAATTAAGCAGCAGATTCATCTTGAGCTGGACGATCTAGCAACTCAACGAATGCCATAGGAGCAGCATCGCCGTTACGGAAACCGCATTTTAGAATGCGTAAATATCCGCCTGGACGTTGCTTAAAGCGTGGTCCTAATTCTTCGAACAGCTTTTTAACCGCTGCGGTGTTGCCCAAACGGGCGAAAGCCAAACGACGGTTCGCTACGCTGTCTTCTTTAGCTAAGGTGATTAATGGCTCAGCCATTCTTCTTAATTCTTTTGCTTTAGGCAAAGTGGTTTTGATCACTTCATGCTCGAACAAAGATGAAGACATATTGCAAAACATCGCATTACGATGGCTGCTGGTTCGAGAAAATTTGCGACCGCTTAGTCTATGACGCATAACTCAATTCCTTTCTTTAGATTATTCTTGTGGTGGCCAGTTTTCTAAACGCATACCGAGTGACAATCCACGGTCGGACAATACGCTTTTGATTTCTGACAACGATTTCTTACCCAAATTAGGGGTTTTTAACAGTTCGGTTTCGGTCCTTTGAACCAAGTCACCGATGTAGTAAATGTCTTCTGCTTTTAAGCAGTTTGCTGAACGAACGGTCAGCTCAAGATCATCTACCGGACGAAACAAAATAGGATCGAAGTTTTGTTTGTCAGACTTTAGGTCAGCCGGGCTTGGCGCCTTAAGATCAACAAACACAGCAATTTGTTCATGCAACAAAGTCGCTGCACGACGAATAGCTTGTTCTGGTTCGATCGTTCCGTTGGTTTCAATTTCAAGGATCAATTTGTCCAAGTCGGTACGCTGTTCAACTCGAGCGCTTTCAACTGAATAGGTTACCTTAATAACCGGGCTAAATGAAGCATCTAAAGACATCAACCCAATAGTTTTAGCTTCTTCAGCAGCAGCATTCATATTAGCTGGAACATAACCACGGCCACGTTTTACCTGCATGGTCATTTTTAAGGAACCATTTTGGGTCATATGCGCAATAACATGGCTTGGATCTAATAATTTTACGTGTGGCTCTAGTTGAATGTCGCCAGCCACTACCACGCCTTCGCCTTTTTTGTTCAAGGTCAAAGTCGCTTCGTCATAGCCTTCATCCAAGCTAATTGCTAAGCCTTTCAAGTTCAATAAGATTTCAACTACATCTTCTTTTACGCCATCAATGGATGAGTACTCATGGAGCACTCCATCAATTTGAACTTCTGTAATGGCAGAACCCGTCATAGAAGACAACAAAATACGTCTTAAAGCATTTCCTAAAGTATGGCCAAACCCTCTTTCCAAAGGTTCAAGCACCACACGGGAACGATTTCTGCTGGTGGATTTAACATCCACTAAGCGGGGTTTCAATAGTTCGTCGGCATTGCTAATCATTTATACACGCTCCTCGGCAATACTCAATTATTTAGAATACAATTCAACGATAAGCTGCTCGTTAATTTCAGCAGGAAGCTCAGCGCGTTCTGGAATAGCTTTAAAAGTAGCTTCTAATTTTTTATCGTCAAAATCGATCCATTCAGCTTGTGGTCTTTGTTTTGATAACTCAACAGCAGCTTGAATACGGCCTTGTGACTTAGATTTTTCTCTTACAGCAATAATATCGCCCACTGCTAATAAGAAAGAAGGAATGTTGATAGCTTTGCCGTTAACCATGATAGCTTTATGGCTCACTAACTGTCTTGCTTCAGCACGAGTAGTCGCTAATCCCATACGATACACAACGTTGTCCAAACGGCGCTCAAGAATGCTCAAAAGGTTGTAACCGGTTGAACCCTTGCGTCTTGCCGCTTCGGAATAATATTTTCTGAATTGCTTTTCTAATACGCCGTAAATACGTTTTACTTTTTGCTTTTCACGCAATTGCACGCCGTAGTCTGATAGACGAGCACGTCTAGCACCATGCTGACCAGGTGCAGCATTGATATTACATTTGCTTTCTAAAGCTTTAACGCCACTCTTAAGGCCTAAATCAGTGCCTTCACGTCTAGCCAGTTTACATTTTGGACCAATATATCTTGCCATGAATTATTCCACCCTATTGCTATACGCGACGTTTTTTAGGAGGTCTGCAGCCATTGTGTGGCAGCGGAGTGACGTCGGTAATACTTGTGATTTTAAAACCTTTTGAATTTAAAGCACGAACCGCAGACTCGCGACCAGGCCCTGGACCTTTAATAAAAATTTCCAAATTCTTTAATCCGTATTCCGCTGCTTTTTCTGCAGCAGTTTCGGCTGCTACCTGAGCAGCGAATGGGGTACTTTTACGTGAACCACGGAAACCTGAACCACCAGAGGTAGCCCAAGACAAAAGATTGCCCTGACGGTCGGTAATGGAAACGATAGTGTTGTTGAAAGAAGCATGGACGAAAGCCATCCCATCAACCACCATACGTTTCGCTTTTTTACCTACTTTTTTTACTGCGTTAGTAGCAGCTGAAGTTGAATTTGTTGACATATTTTCTATTTCCTATCGATTAACCACGAATTGGCTTGCGTGGGCCTTTACGGGTACGCGCATTAGTTTTAGTACGTTGGCCACGAACAGGTAAGCCTTTACGATGACGCAGTCCACGATAAGTGCCTAAATCGGTTAAGCGCTTAATATTCATAGATACTTCACGACGTAGGTCACCCTCTACTTTAAATTTGGCAACACCGGCACGGAGCAACTCAAGCTCAGCTTCGGTTAAATCGCTCACTTTCCTTGTTGGGTTCACACCTGCTTCTTGGCAAATTTGTTGCGCGCGAACGCGTCCAATACCGTAGATTGCAGTCAAAGCAATTTCGGTGTGTTTTTGAACTGGTATGTTGATGCCAGCTATACGAGCCATTAATTTATACTCCTAATAATAACGTTTTACTGCCTAATCGACCAAGCTTTAAAGGCGCATTAGGATATCGCACCCTCATGCAAATTGCAAGCGATAATCAGCCTTGTCTTTGTTTATGTTTTGCATCTGCACAAATCACACGAACCACCCCTTTACGGCGGATAATCTTGCATTTGCGACAAATACGCTTTACTGAAGCTCTAACTTTCATGATGTATACCTCTATTTCAATTTCAGCAAACTTTGCTGACTTTTCGCGATGGGGTTTGCTAAAGAGAAGAATCGCGATATCTTTCCCTTTGCCGCCTGACTCGAATTCACTTCGGGTTGGCGTCTAAATCTCAAAATGGAGCGAACGCCGTTTAGCGAAGGCCCATTCCTGTATTAAATCCTTGACCTTTTAAGTTAGCCTTTTTCAATAGCGAGTCATAACGGCTCGACATGATAAGAGACTGCACTTGGGCCATGAAATCCATAATTACAACCACTACGATCAGCAATGAAGTTCCTCCAAAATAGAAAGGCACATTCCAAGCAATCATTAAAAACATCGGCAGTAATGAAACTGCAGTAATATAAACTGCCCCAATTAAGGTTAAACGAGACATCACTCCATCAATATATTTAGCGGTCTGGTCCCCTGGTCTTACTCCTGGGATAAACGCTCCAGATTTTTTCAAATTATCAGCAGTGTCTCTCGGGTTAAATACCAAAGCCGTGTAAAAGAAGCAAAAGAACACTACAGCTAAAGCAAATACGATCAAATATAAAGGCTGCCCCGGGGTCAATACCAAACCGATTTCAGATAACCACTGCATGCCCTTAGCCGCTCCAAACCACTGACTTAAAGTGGCTGGGAACAATAAAATACTGGAAGCAAAAATAGGCGGGATGACTCCAGACATATTAATTTTCAAAGGCAAGTGGCTGGTTTGTGCCGCATAAAGCTTATTACCTTGCTGGCGCTTAGCGTAGTTTACTGTAATTCTGCGCTGCGCTCTTTCCATAAATACTACAAAAGTGGTCACCGCTAATATTACGGCCAACACGCATAACAAAGCGATCAAACTTAAATTGCCATCTCGAGCCTGCTCGAAGGTGTGCATTAACGCAGTAGGAATCCCTGAGGCAATGCTGGCAAAAATCAAAATAGAGATACCGTTTCCGACCCCTCTTTCTGTCATCTGCTCGCCCAACCACATTAAAAACATGGTCCCAGTCGTCAGAGTGATAGTTGAGGTAACATAAAACAAAATGGACGGATAATATACCAAACCTTGGCTAACTATATATTTAGTCATACCCAGTGCTTGGAACAAAGCTAAAAACAAAGTGCCGTAACGGGTGTACTGTACAATCTTACGTTGGCCGCTTGCCCCTTCTTTTCTGAGCTCTCCCAACTTTGGAGAAACTGCTGTGAGCAATTGCACAATAATCGATGCCGATATATAAGGCATAATTCCCAATGCAAATACGGTCAGTCTTGATAAAGCCCCGCCCGAGAACATATTGAATAAGCCAAATACGGTATTTTCTTGAGAGTGGAAAAAATTGGCTAGTTTTACTGGGTCAATTCCAGGCACAGGAACATAAGCTCCCAGGCGATATACTAATACGCCGAGCAACACAAAAAATAAGCGGCGTCTTAGTTCAATCAGTCCGCCGCTTTTGCTGTCCCCAAAATCTCTTGCCATATTACATCACTTACCATTAATCCAATTACATGCCTATTACAAGGGCTTAAATTTAAACTATTACACATTCCCACTGACTTCTCCTCGCCCCTTGCGGGAGAAGACCAAGGAGAGGGTTTATTCAAACCTGGATCCCGGGTTCTGCTACGCAGCCCCAGGATGACATACTTTATTACTCGACTTTACCGCCAGCTGCTTCGATGGCTTTTTTAGCGCCTTTAGTCGCGCCAATGCCTTTCAAAGTCACTGCTTTTTCAATTGTGCCAGCCAAGATTACTTTGGCAGATTGAGTCGTATTACGAACTACGCCAGCCGCTTTTAAAGCGTCCAAGTCAATCACCGCTGCTTCTACTTTGCTTAATTGGTCCAAGCGAAGCTCAACCTTGTGCAAAGCTTGTTGTGAAATAAAACCAAACTTAGGCAAACGACGTTGCAAAGGCATTTGTCCGCCTTCAAAACCTACTTTGTGGTATCCACCTGCACGAGCGCGCTGACCTTTGTGTCCACGACCGCAAGTTTTACCGATTCCAGAACCAATTCCACGACCTACGCGAACCGCGACGGTTTTGGAGCCTGGAGTTGGAGCTAATTCATTCAGACGCATTTTATTATCCTTCCACTTTCAACATATAGGAAATTTTGTTGATCATTCCACGCACGCATGGATTGTCTTCAACTGAAACAGTTTGATTCAGTCTTTTTAAGCCTAAGCCCGCTGCACATTCTTTATGTGCTTTAAGGCGACCATGAATGCTGCGAGTCAAAGTGAGTTTGATTTGTTTTTTAGTAGCCATGATCTTATTCCAATACTTCTTTAATCGATTTATTGCGCTTAGCTGCAACTTGCTCTGGCGAATGCATCTTGCACAAGCCATTAATGGTTGCACGCACTACGTTTACTGGATTGGTAGAACCATAGGTTTTAGCCAACACGTTATGCACGCCCAATACTTCAAATACTGCACGCATTGCACCACCTGCGATAATACCGGTACCTTCACAAGCTGGTTGCATAAATACTTTAGATGCACCAAATTTGTTTGAAACTGGATACCACAAAGTATGGTTATTGAGGCTGATAGAAACCAAGTTTTTGCGAGCTGATTCCATTGCTTTTTGGATGGCATTTGGCACTTCACGTGCTTTACCGCGACCAATCCCTACTCTGCCGTTACCGTCACCGACAACAACCAAAGCTGAAAAGCTCATGATTCTTCCGCCTTTCACGGTTTTAGCGTTACGGTTTACTGAGACCAGCTTTTCAACCATTCCATCTGATCTTTGTGATTCTGTTCCACTCATCATAATTGTTTAGCCACCCTTTAAAATTTCAATCCACTTTTTCTAGCAGATTCTGCTAAAGCCTTAACACGACCGTGATATTTAAATCCCGCTCTGTCAAATGCAACTTCTTCTATGCCTTTTGCTAATGCACGTTCAGCAATCAACTGACCAATAACTTCAGCAGAGCTGGCATTGCC
>JAQSYQ010000035.1 GCA_029256015.1 Gammaproteobacteria bacterium
AAGAGCACCAGGCGGAAGCCCAGGATCCGAAAATCCAGCCCAAGCCCGCCGCCAGGGAGGCCCAATCAACCCAGATTATCAAGCTAGACGGCTGGCTTTAGTAGATTTAAATTCAGAATCAGAGGATGAAAGTGCAGGTCCTCCAGCTGGCCACTCTGCACCTGCTGCAGCACAAGCAGCTGCTCACCGCACTGCGCATGCTTTCATAAATCTGGTAGGAAACATTCCTCGTATGAACGTTGCAAGACAAGCCGAATTGGTTCAAAGACAAGAAAGACTAGCAGCCTATCGAGCTGCCATAGAAGCCCGCCCTGTTGTACCCGGTGGCTAAGCTTGCTTATCTAAACTTTTTAGAAAATTAAGCTTGTCCTGAATCTGTTTTTCAAGACCTCGATCGGTGGGTTGGTAATAGCCCCCTTTAATGTTCTCAGGCAAATAGATTTCACCTGCCGCATAAGCATAAGGCTCATCGTGGGCATAGCGGTATTCTTTGCCATAGCCTAATTCTTTCATAAGCTTGGTTGGCGCATTGCGAAGATGGATGGGCACTTCGGCTACCTGAGATTTTTTAGCATCTTCAATAGCCGCTTTATAAGCCGTATAAACCGCATTGCTTTTTGGAGCACAGGCCAAATAGACCACTGCATGGGCCAAAGCCAATTCTCCTTCGGGAGAACCTAATCTTTCCTGAATGTCCCAAGCGTTTAGAGTCAGCTCTAGCGCTCTGGGATCAGCGTTACCGATGTCCTCCGAAGCCACTCTTACCAATCGTCTTGCGATATATAAAGGATCACAGCCTCCGACAAGCATTCTGCATAACCAATACAGGGCCGCATCGGGATGAGATCCTCTTATGGACTTGTGCAGAGCTGAAATAATATCGTAAAAGGCCTCACCGCCTTTATCGTAAACCGGCATCACGGTGCCTAATACATCTCTCAATGCTGCTTGATCAATGATTCTGGTTCCTTTTTCTTCGCGGGCCATTTCCACCAAAGATTCCAGCCAATTTAATAGTCTTCTGGCATCTCCTGCTGCGGCTTCTGCCAATTGCCGGCGAAGTGCTTCTGGAAACTCAACTTGATACTGGCCCAGGCCTCGTTCTTTATCAGCCAAAGCCATTTCTATGATTTTAAGCAGATCATTCTGATCCAGCGCCTTTAATACATGGACCCGCGCTCTTGATAACAAAGCATTGTTAAGCTCAAATGAAGGATTTTCAGTAGTGGCCCCAATAAAGACAAATAAGCCCTGCTCGACATAAGGCAAAAAAGCATCTTGCTGGGATTTGCTAAAGCGGTGCACCTCATCCACAAACAATACGGTTTTTTCACCCAGCCTTTGCCTGCTTTCAGAGCGCTCGACTACCGCGCGGATTTCCTTCACTCCAGCCATAACAGCTGACAGCTCTTCAATTTCAGCATCCGCTGATTTGGCAAGCAGCCTTGCCAAAGTGGTTTTGCCTGTGCCGGGAGGCCCCCATAAAATCATGGAATGCAGCGTTCCTGTCCTGGCACATTCAGACAGCACCCGGCCCGGGCCCACCAAATGAGCTTGGCCGAAAAATTCATTGAGCGTATTGGGCCGCAACCTGGCGGCTAAGGGCATGGCAGCAGGAAACATATCGTTCTCCAACAATTAACGATATTGTCTCCTAAACTACCAAACTTGCCAAGTTTAGAATTTATACATCGCCATTAAGGCTTCTGTAAGATTCATTTAAAAGGCCATAATCCAGGTCTACCTCAGGTTTACGGCGGCTCTTCATACAGGCATAGAATGTACCGGCCCAAGCTGCAAGCCCTGCGCCAACCATACATGCTCCTGCAATCACTCCTCCAAGAGAAGAGTTGGGTTCAGTTGCCGGCACAGCCGGTGCATAGCTGGCAGCTGTTGAAGCACCTGGACTTGTCGATACTATTGGGCTTGGGCTCACGCTTGGTGATCCCGAAGGACTGGCAACGGGTGAAACACTTGGGCTTCCGCTTGCTGATCCCGAAGGGCTGGTATTGGGTGAAACACTTGGGCTTGGTGATCCCGAAGGGCTGGTATTAGGCGAAACACTTGGGCTCACGCTTGCTGATGCTGAAGGACTGTGAATTGGCGAGACACTTGGGGCTGGACTTGCACTCACACTTGGGATAGGTGCTGTTCCATTTTGTAAAATTGCGGCTGCTGTCTCTGCTATGTTAAGCGGACTTCCTGCGGGAGCATCACTTAAACGTTGCCACATGAAAAACCTTGTAATGCCATTTGCTAATGCCCACTTCATATGAGCAGCAGTGGCTTGTGCATCGAATATAGAACCTACATAAAGGCTGGAATTAGAATAAATTAATCCGGTTTGCGCATCAGCTAGATCGGGAGTGGCTCCCGCTGGAATATAAGTCATATCATTAGGCAAACTAAATGTTGGGTTATCATAGCAAATCCCTGCGGGGTCTCCCATTGCCTTGGCTATGCACAAGTTGTCTACCGTACCGTCATTTTGGCCGGGGAACTGGGATATCGGAGAGCGAGAAGCATCAAGCGGCTGACCATTGCCATAAGTACTTCCCATTTGAGTAACAGGCAAGACTCGAGTATAGGCGGGAAGCCCAAATTCGTAGTTAGCGCCTATATCAGCACCTTTACTTAATAAGTAATTATAGATTCCAGTCCATGAGTTTCCAGCTCCGTCAGAGCTGGTATCATTTAAGGGAGAGATAGAGCCCATATTGCTCATCCACAAACCATCCCCGTCATCATAGCTCATCAGTCTTTTGCTTAAATTCTGAATGGCGTCCAAGGCCTTAAAAAAGCCGGGATAACCCTGCTCTAACACATCCAATCTTGCCGGGCCACCCGGTAAAGTCATACTGAGTTTTTTGCCAATGGCAGCTAATCTTGAAGCTAAATCTTGAATTCCCGCTAAGAAATTAGGCGCATCGCTCACTCCCGGATATTCCCAGTCCCAGTCCCAGTTCACATTAAGTTGCTGGCAAATGTTTACAATATTTTGATTATGCTGGGCTCTAATAGCAGGGTCGCTGAAAATAGCAGCGAAGTTAGCAGAACCTGTCCAGCCGCCCTCTGAAATATATACATCTCGACCACTAAGCTGTAATTGCTTGATTTGTTCCTGTGGAATAATTTTTGAAAGCATATCCATATCTAAATAAGTGATACCGCCTTGAGCATTATTTCCTGCAAAAGCAATAATTCTATCATGAAAGTTAAAGTCATCTACTGCACTTGGCCAGCTACAACCTGTGTAATACCCATACCAATCACCCTGATAGTAACTCAGCTGTTTACCAGGAAAAGGGTAAGTTGGGTTAGCAATTTGGCCTGCTACCGGAAGATCTTGGGGAGCGCCGCTTCCTGTAGAAATGGACACATTACGAGGAGCTAGAACAATAGGAAAATAAGTGCTTGGATCAATTTGAGAATAGGTATAAGTACCACTGGCACAAGTATTTGACCCAATGCTGACTGGTTCAGGAAAGCTGGCATTCAAGGTAGTTATGCCATTTGAGGTATCAGCGCTAAATTCAGCATTATAGGGAAAAAGCTCACCCCAGGCTGTACTTACGCCTAGAACATTACCGTTCCAGGCAACACTATCCAAAGTTAAAGCGGAACTATCGTTATTACAAACAGTTAGTACTCCAGCACCTTGATAGGGAATCTGAAAGTTCCAATTCGCTTGAATTTGGCTGGCTTGACCTTTCACGACTGAAGCGGCAGCAAAAGCTGTTATGACCCTACCTAAAGCACTTAGCATAAAAAAACTCCTTTTTTACAGAAAATAAATACTAACAGAATTTTTGCTATAAGAATATGCTAAATAAAAGCCTATGCTTTATTCTGACAATCAGGGCAGATGCCATAAATATAAATACTGTGATCAGTGACTTCGTAGTTATACTTCCTGGCGATTTCGAGCTCTCTTCTTTCTATCGCCTCGTCAAAGAATTCTTCTACTTTATTACAGCTTACGCAAACAATGTGGTTATGACGATCGCCGGTATCCAGCTCAAAAAGGGAATGGTCTTCGCTAAATCGGTGTCTTTTAATAAGCCCGGCCGATTCAAATTGGGCCAAAACCCTGTAAACGGTAGCAAGACCGATATCCTCTCCTGCCTTGGAAAGCTCTTTATGAATTTCTTCAGCACTCAAATGATGCTCTTTGGCGCTTTCCAGCATATGCAAAATTTTCATACGCGGCAAAGTCACCTTGAGACCGGCATTTTTCAAATCTGCTTTATTCACTGATTAGCAACTTCCTAATTGAGAGTGATTGATATATGATGTTACACAAATTTATTTGTTCAATATAGGGTTTTTGAAATTATGGCAATATTACGCTCAATTCTTTTGCTTAGCCTTGGCCTTGCCTTAACCGGCTGTGCTTTATTTCGTCCTTATCAGATGCAGATTCAGCAAGGCAGTACCATTACCACAGCCATGATTCAGAAACTTAAGCCTGGCATGACAGAACAGCAAGTTGAATATATTTTGGGGACTCCAAACCTAAAAGATCCAACCATGCCTAATAACTGGTATTACATTTACACCAATGAAGAAAACCACTTGCCTATGGCCTCAAACAAGCTGGTTATTACCTTCCAAAATGGCAAGTTATCACAAATTGCAGGTGATTATCCGCCGCCGGCTAGTATTCAGTACTCAACTTACAACTCCCCTTAATACTTCATCTTTTTAGCCAACTCTGCGCTCATCTCTCGCTTGCGGGAGAGGGTCTATTTCTGCAACTTAGCGCGAATAATACGTTTGACTTTAGGATCCACTTTCAAAGGTCGATAAATTTCAACCCGGTCGTTATCTTGTAAAACCACATCAGCTTGGACTGGGCGGCTGTAAATCCCGATTTCTAAATGATTTACATCGATTTCAGGGCACTGCTTAATAATTCCGGAAAGCTTAATTGCCTCCATGGCGGTTGTGCCTGAAAGGACTTCCAAAGGAATAAGAAACTGCCGCTCAGGCAGAGCGTAGGCTATTTCTACTTTGAGCATGAGGGATTGCTGCATACTTGCTTAGCCCTTGCACAAAAAGCGTCTAATAAGCTATTAGCCATATGGTTGAATACAGGTCCAATGGCAAGTTCTAGTATTTTACTGCTGAAGCTAAACTCCAGGCTTACACTTACTTTACAAGCCGATTCACTTAGCGGCTCAAATTTCCAAATGCCATATAAATGCTTGAACGGCCCGTTGACCAAATGCATTTCCATTTCACGGTTAGCTATTAAATGGTTTTTGGTAGTAAAGCTTTTACTGATTGCGCCTTTAGATAGCTCAAGACTTGCCTCTACCCACTCTTCTGTTTTACTATGAATGGTCGCTGATTTACACCAAGGCAAAAAATCCGGATAGCGCTCAATATCGCTGACTAAACTATAAATTGCTTCAGCGGAATAAGGGACTATGGCACTTCTTTCTATTTTCTCCATTATCAGTTACCCAAATTTGTTATAAGATGGTCATTCTACAGTTAAAGTGAAATTTAGAAAATGAGTGAGAACAATAATCAGACAATTGCGGTAAACCGCAAAGCCAGACATGATTACTTTATCGAAGAAAAATTCGAGGCTGGAATCATGCTGCAAGGCTGGGAAGTAAAAAGCCTGCGTGATGGCCGTGCCCAGATAGGCGATAGCTATGTTATTATCCATAAGGGCCACCCAGTATTGCTTAATGCTCATATCACCCCTTTGTCTACCGCTTCAACCCATGTGATTGCCGAGCCAACAAGAAGCAGAAAGCTACTGCTCAACCAAAGGGAAATCAATCGCTTAATGGGAAAGGTGGAGCAAAAAGGCTATACCATTGTCCCGCTTAGTCTATACTGGAAGGGTCGCAATGCTAAGGTTGAAATTGCCTTGGTAAAAGGTAAGCAAATGCATGATAAACGGGCTGCTGAGAAAGATAGAGATTGGCAAAGAACCAAAGAGCAATTGTTTAAAAAAGGCTAAAAATAGCCAAACTCTTACAATAAATTACAGAAAATAAGCTATATTTATAGATGAATAAGACAGTTTTTAAGTAGACAACAGCTAAAGATAGTGGGATAATTGCATCAAGTTTATAGCAAATAGCGAGATAAACAGATGCTTTATGCCAGTGTCACTAGGAAAAAAGCATGAAAAATCAGCTATTTAACTTGGATTCGACTGACCAGCTCAGTGAAAAGCTGGAAAAGTTAAAGGCCTATGGCCAAGCCCTAAAGGGCAAAGAGTTGCAGCTTATAGAGAAAGAAAAGCAGCTTTTACAGAAAGAAATGCAATTAAGGCTGTTCCGTAAAAACATTTTGCTGGCAATAAAAGAACAGATGACGGAAGGCAAGAGCTACGAACAAACAGTTAAAATTTTAGAAAAATATCGTGACATCTTGCAATATATCGCAGATGATGTAAAAGAAGATTTAGACGAGATAATGGGTTAATTAACAAGGAAGAGATTATGACAACTCCATTTGAAAGACTTGTAAACAATGCACGCAAGGCCTACGATCTAGCTGCTAAAAGAACTGAAAAACAGATCGCTGTTTTGGATGAAAAAGCCGCTGCTATTAGAGCTGAATTAGCCCAAGCTAGCTCTGCTACACCTTTTGCTTCTGTTGGAGCTAAAGGTCGTGGAACAGATTCCGCTTACGGCCTAGGCAATAAGTAAGCTCGACATTTAGTTAACAATATTCCACAATACCCATAAGGCTTTGTCTTATGGGTTTTTGCTTTTATGAAATTTAAAAATATAGATACTCCATGCATTGGAATCTGCTCCACCGTCTACGGCGACAATGTCTGTCGCGGCTGTATGCGCTTTGCCAATGAAGTCATTGAGTGGAACACCTACTCATCCGAGCAGAAATCCGATACCCTCAGCCGATTAAATCAATTGATCAGCCAGGTTGCTGAAAAAAGCCTTAGCATCACCGATGCTGATTTATTAGAACGGCAGTGTAAAAAATTCAACATCCGCTATCGCCAAGAATTCAATCCGCTAAGCTGGGCTTACATGTTACTTAAGATGCGAATCAATGTCATTGATGAACCCTTAAATTTTGGCTTCAAGATAAACAGCCAATTTGAGCACTTAAGCCTGACTCAATTGATCACAAAAATCGATGCTGAAATTTTCGCATTATCGCAGCAACAGCAGGCCTGATTAAATTATGACAAGACCAAATTGTTGCGCTCCGACATAAAACTGTTAAAGTAGAAAATCATCTTAAAAAGCGAAGCGAATTTAGCATAACCTGCTAAACTAATAATATCGAATCTCGCAGTAATGGGCTTATTCAATTAGAGAAGAAGAAATGCATAGGCACACCATGGAAATCGTGCTATGGCCGGAAATTAGGGATAAAATTTTAGCTGTTAGCCCTGAAATCGGCCAGGTCATAGAACAATACGCAGCCAAAGAACGGCTGAAATTTGTTCGTGCAAGGTTTTCTTATGGAACTGATTTTCAAAAACTTGATGAGCTGTGGTTCAATGTAAATGGAAAAAGCGTCAACTATAAAAGTGATGCAGTTCCTAACGAAATTAAACAGCTATTAGATTATCCTTGGTCTGGCACTCCGGTCGGCATTATGACTCATAACAGCATTGAGTCTTTTATTCAGCTGCCTTCCCATATTATTCCGCTTAAAACGCTTGGCCCTGGCAGTATTTTTTCTTTGGAAAGCATTTTTAGTACGGGCAAGGCTTCCCATATCATGCATGGCGCCTATTCTTCTATCGCTGGCTCAAGATCACTATTGATGTTGCCGAAAATCTCACATGGCCAATACAATGAGCGCTTGGCAAAAGCTTACCATGTCGATAACAAGTATTTATGCCCTAAAACCTTTGCTCAACAATGGGACTTATTTAACGCTTTAGCCAATTCAGAAGATTTTGATTCGGACTGGTATAGTGAAATGCTTATTTTTTCCAAAGAAGCCGTTGACTTGCTAGGCGACTTACCTGAACTGAAATATAGCTTGTTTAAAAAAGCTTGGGATACTTCAGCTGCTTCCAGAAATCACGTGATGTATGACCTAATCTGGTCTATTTTTACTGAAAACCTATCTCCAAGCATTAAAAACACTCCGTTTATCATTGAGACGGTGAAGCACCTGATTAAGCTCACTCTTCGTGAAGCCCCAGGCTTTGCCCCAACCATGGATGATACCGCTGGACCTATCAGGGCTTTGACTGACGTCTTTTTGAATGTCTATCGGATCCGTTACTACTTACCTATTTTTATGAGCCCTCAGCTCTACGATGGAATCAATCCGATTTACTATTCTTTACATAAACACACTTTTTTCCATCCCATTCCTCAAAGAAGCAATGCTAATCGTACTATTGATGAAATGGTCGTTATTAAAAAGCTGTTACTGTCCTTTAAAGAGCAAGTGCTGGAAAACAAATTCCCCTTCCCTTTACAGGATACGGCTTTGTTTGAAACACTCAGCTCAACCGAATTTGAATTTTATCACCCTCAAGGTGGCGAAGGCTTAAGCCAGGATATTGCTTCCATCTCTAAAGAAGACCCAAGGTTTACCAAACTGGTGAATGAGCTTGTGATTGAAAAAGACCTACAGTTCCCAGACCACTCTATTTTCTTTAACGGCTGCATTCGCATTAGGCCGTTAAGAAAAGAAGCCTTAAAACCTTCAATGAAGGACTTTTTGACGGGGTTGGCCATTAAGAAGCCTTCTGATGAATAAAGCTTAAAGCTCAGGCTGATAAGGGCTTTGATTGCTAAAAGCACCTAACAGTTTGCCAGCTACTACTGAGACCGCATAGACACCGACCAGCAAGGTACAGGTGCCGCATAAAAATCCTGACGCTCCAACAGCTTTACGAAAATTGGCTTGATCTACATCCTCAATATCTTCTTGCCGAATGCCCATAGCTTTTAGGAAACTACCTCTTAGACGGGGATTTGATAAGATAATATCTTCAGCACACTTTCCATTTGTAGCTTTTATCTTAGGATCAGAGCCTACAGCTAATAAACTTAATACAATCTGAACATGGCCTCTTTCAGCAGCGAACATCAAAGCTGTATTCATTTCTTTTTCTGTCGGCATATCTTTTGCACCAGCTTCTAAAAGCAAGCCCACTATCTTTTCATTGCCACACAACGCAGCCAGGTGTAAAGCAGTATAACCATTCTTGAACTTTATATTAACATCCACTTTCGCTTCTAACTGTCTTTTTACTATCTCATTACAACCTAAAGCAATTGCTGCTCCTAAAAGCACAGCTCTTTTATCTTCAAGGTTTAAAGACTGACAAATTATATTGGCAAATAAAAGCTTGTTGCCCCTAAAGTCAATATCGCCAATAATTGAGAAAGTCTTCATGCCATCAGCCCGCGACAGAACAGCTAAGGTAGATAGATCACAGCTTCTTCGAGCTAAGGCTTCTACGGTTAGGCCTGAGCGATCTTTAACATCTTTTTTTGCACCTGCGGCCAGCAAAATCTCCAACGCGTGAGAATTTCTATGCTCTGCCGCCATCATACAGGCAGTCTTACCCTCAATATTTCGTTCATCAATTCTTGCACCAGCAGCAAGCAAAACTAGCATAGCTGATAAATTATTTCCTACTGTTGCCTGCATTAAAGGAGTTAGGCCATTGCATGATTTATTGACATCAGCACCATGGGCTATAAGCAAATCCATTACTTTAAGTAATTCATGGCACTTCCTTTCTACTTCAGATTGCACAGAGATATCCCTACACAATTCAAGATTATAGTATTCACCCACGCTTAACCCGCTTCTACCTACCTCAGGCACTGATTCAGCAATTTCTTGTAAATTAGGGGCCGCGGTTAGCATTAAAGGAGTTAAGCCCTCTGGGGATACCTCATTCACATCAGCGTCTGCCTTAAGCAACATTTTTATAATCTCAATATTGCCAAGTACTACAGCTGAAAACAAAGGCGACATACCATGAGAATCTTGTGTATTGGCTTTCGCCCCATTATTTAATAAACATTGAACGGCCCAGGTTTTTTCTTTCGCGATAGCCAGAGCTAAAATAGTCAGATTTTCTCTATTTTTGGTATTAGCATCAATGCCATCCGCTAAAAGCTTTTGTAAGGCTTCACTATTGTCACTCTCTATGGTCACAGCAACTTTGTTAAAATTCTCTTCATCAGCCTGCCTTGAAGAGAACAGCGATGAGCCCGGAAAGGCTACTTCACGGCCACTCAAAATTGAAGATAAACTGAGCCCTGTACCGCCAGCAGAAGAGTTATCTACAGTTGCAGGTCTAGTAGCAACTTGAGTAGTTGTTGGCATGCTGAGTTCAGGTGCAGGACAAGCGGTACTAATTTTTGCTGCTGTTGTTGTTGATTTTTTAATGGCTTCCGTAAGCAGCTCAGCTATTGCATGAAAATTTTTTTCGTTAGCCAATTTTAATGGAGTATAGCCGCTCCAGCCCACATGATGAACATTTGCGCCAGCAGCTAGTAAAATTTCTACTATTTCTAAGCGACCTTGCCAAGCAGCATGAATCAAAGCGGTATTATTATTAATATCTATTTCTTCGAGATTGGCTTTTTTCTTGAAAACTCCACCCTTCAGTTGGCGCTTAACTTCTTCTATATCGCCATCTCTAGCCGCTTCATATAATTTCATTTATTACCTCTCGTCACATAGATGGCAATAAATATGCGCTACTATTCTAAGGCTGTCAATTTGATTATGAAGGGTTTAGCTTATACGCGGATTTAGCTCGCCTTTGGCATAACGCTCAAACATTTTCTCAAGAGAAAGCGGCTTAATTTTGCTAGCTTGGCCTGCAGTGCCAAAGGCCTCATAACGAGCGATACAAATATCCCGCATGGCTTCTTTTGCCGCCTTATTATAATGCCTTGGGTCAAACTCTTTAGGATGCTCAGCTAAATAACGCCTAATAGCTCCTGTAGCTGCCATTCTAAGGTCGGTATCGATATTAATTTTGCGCACGCCGTATTGAATACCCTGCTGAATCTCAGCCACTGGCACGCCATAAGTTTCGCCGATATCGCCGCCATACTGATCGATAATTTTAAGCCAATCTTGAGGCACTGATGAAGATCCATGCATAACCAAATG
>JAQSYQ010000036.1 GCA_029256015.1 Gammaproteobacteria bacterium
GCTAATAAAATCAGCTCGGGTCTTTCGCAGTCTATTAGAATATAGCCGCCTTTTTTAATGTTATCCAAAGTTTCTTGGTCACGAGCCTGATGAGGTAAATTTTGTCTGGAAAAAATTAAGCAAGTTGGGCCGTCTTGACGCTCAATCGCCATAGTCCAAGCTACAACGGTTTCAACCGCATCGCAAGGTCTCCATAAAGACATGTTGGGGATCAGCCGCAAAGAGGCTAGATGCTCTATAGGTTGATGAGTAGGCCCATCTTCTCCCAGCCCAATCGAATCATGAGTATAAACAAAAATATTGCGCTGCTTCATCAAAGCAGCCATTCTAAGTGCATTTCTGGCATAGTCTGAGAATACCAAAAAGGTTCCGCTATAAGGAATAAAACCACCATGCAAGGCAATACCGTTGGCGATAGCGGACATCCCAAATTCACGCACTCCATAGTAAATATAATTGCCATTAGCATCGTGATAAGAAACCGGCTTTGAACCTTTCCACATGGTTAAATTGGAGCCGGCCAAATCGGCAGAACCCCCTAGTAATTCTGGTAACATAGGGCCTAGTTTATTCAAAGCATCCTGAGAGGCTTTTCTTGAAGCAATCGTTGCAGCCTGAGCATTCACCTCATTCAACCAGTTTTGAGCAAACTCAGTCCAATTTTCTGGCAAGTTCTTTGATAAGCGTCGCTCTAGTTCTAAAGCCAATTCCGGATGTTGCTTTTGATATTTTGCAAACTGTTGCTGCCACTCGGCTTCCCATTTTTGGCCACGCTCTCTTGCATCCCAGGCTGTTTTGATTTCAGAAGGGATTTCAAACGCTGCATGCTCCCAGCCTAAAGCTTTACGGGTAGCAGCAATTTCATCTGGCCCTAATGGCGCCCCGTGAGTGGATTCAGTTCCCGCTTTATTGGGAGAGCCAAAGCCAATGGTGGTTTTGCAGCAAATTAAAGTAGGTTTATCGCTTTCTGAACGAGCCTTGATAATGGCTTGTTTGATTTGTTCGCTGTCGTGACCATCTACACTGCTAATGACATTCCAACCATAAGCTTCAAAGCGTTTAGGCGTATTGTCGGTAAACCAGCCTTCCACTTCCCCATCGATAGAAATGCCGTTATCATCCCAAAAGGCAATCAGTTTATTTAAGCCCAAAGTACCGGCCAAAGAACAGGCTTCGTGAGAAATGCCTTCCATCAGGCAGCCATCTCCTAAAAACACATAGGTATAATGATCCACAATTTTTGAATCGGCCTGATTGAAGTGAGCGGCCAATATTTTTTCAGCTAAAGCCATACCTACCGCATTAGCCAAGCCCTGCCCCAATGGCCCGGTAGTGGTTTCCACTCCCTGGGTATAACCGTACTCGGGATGCCCGGGGGTTTTACTGTGCAATTGTCTAAATTTTTTGAGGTCTTCTATAGCTAAGTCATAGCCCGCTAAATGCAACAAACTGTAATGCAGCATAGAGCCATGGCCGTTTGACAAAATAAAACGGTCTCGGTTTATCCAAGTAGGATTGTTGGGATTGTGTCTTAGAAAATCGTTCCATAATACCTCAGCAATATCTGCCATTCCCATTGGCATTCCAGGGTGGCCAGAGTTAGCCTGCTGAACAGCATCCATACTTAAAAAACGCACCGCATTGGCAAGATTACGACGAGACTGCATTAAAGCTCCTTATACCACTTTCATCTCCGCATTAGACTTATGTTGCACTTCAGATCGCGCGTTCCTTATGTGTTAGTAACACACCCCGGTTCTCAATCTTCGCGCGCCTCAGTCTAATTTTGAGCTAACTGGTAAATCTTAAATTAGTAAAATAAAGTCTTGCCAATCTTAACATGAATCTTTTGATTTTGCGTACAGGGTTTTAAAGGCAGTAGATCAAAGGATGCTCTGGTTGACTTTTATACTTCAAGGCTTAATGATGGCTAATAAACATTAACCAAGGAAAACCCATGACTCTAAATGAATACTTCACAGCTTATGCTGCAGCTCCGGATACTGCTGAAAGATCAGCGCAAGCTGAGATTGAGTTAAGTAAATTTGAACAGGAATGCATTAGAAAAAACTACGTCAATTTGAAAGGCATTAAACCAAAAGATGGAAAGCCTGCAGAAGGCTCGAGGCCAAATTTTATCTACAAATTGTTGGCTTTTTATGTAAGGTCAGTGACTGAAGCAAACCAAAAAAAAGAACCCTTTTCGAGCATCCTGTCTTACTTTAGATTACGAGCACAACTTGGAAATAAAGAAGCCGCCCCTATCGCTACCATTTTCAATACATATTCTGAGTTTAATGCGCTTAATGCAGAGCTAAAAAAGCTATTGGTTGCTCACTACCGCGACCCTATTCGAATTGAACGTAAGTTTATGCGAATAAAAAGACCAGTAAAATCAGATAATGCTGCTGATACACTAGCAAAAGCTCTTAAAGATAGGGTGGACGGCAAAGTTGAGCAGAAAACCCCTATAGAGCTTAATGGACTACCCAGCAGATCGGTTATTATCGCCATTAATAAAGCCATGAAGCAATTGCAAGCCATAGGAGCTGGCAATGTAATTCGGTTTAAAATAGGCGATACCTTCATTTCTTATGAACCTCGAGCTGAGCATGGTCGAGGCCGCCTGCACATGAAATACTATGAAGCCGGAAAGGAAATAAGCGGGCAGCCTGACTGGCAAGAGATAAAAGGCTTTTATTACGCTAAGTATGGCCGCTATGGAAATGCGGCCTATGAGGCTCATCAAAATGACTTTCAGCGACGCAAAATAATTCACCATTTTCCCTATGGCAATGCACCTTCTAAAAATATTGACCTCCCAAGGTTGCTGAAAATGCTTAGCGATAAAGTGAAACCAGGTAAAACTCTAGCTCAATTAATTCATGAGCATTTTGGCGGCAGCATTACTCCCTTCACGCAAGCTGATTTTCGAAGCCCAATTGACCCCGGTGATCTTCACTTCTTAAATGCTTTTGGCTTTCTAACCCAAATATTTGAGCCGGCCCGTTATTTACTAGATGATATCCATAGAGCAGTTCAAGATGAGCCCATGTCCACAGCTTTAGCTGTTTCAAAGCGTTTATGGAGAGGCGGCGCAAGCTTACTTGAGATGTTTGGAGATTGCTCTGCTTCTTTTAAAACAGACCACCCCTATCATCAGTATGATGCCAAGGATGCACCAGGTTACGGAGGCTTACTAGACCCCGCATCAGGAAAAGGTCTAAACAGAAATATGGATATAGTAAGAGCCAAAATTGAAGCGCTTGAAGCAAGGCACCGAGGTTATGTAGGTAATGCAGCAAATTCTGCTAGAGCTAGCTATAATTTGCTTGCTGAAAATTATGGATCGGGCGATGAATCGGATTCTGATGAGTCTTGTTATTCCTTTTCGGATGAAAATGAATTAGGCAGCCTATCTAAAGCTCTTAAAGAATCTCATCGTGAAGCTATGCTAAGACAGATAGACACTTGGGAAGCTAAAAAACCTGAAGGCGCCCCTGCAGAATTGGATAGCGAACTTGACGAGCTCGCTGAACTAGCCGCCGAAAACAACCTATTGCTACGTAATGCACCAGGTGATGGTAATTGCTTCTTTCATGCAGTGATCGACCAACTAGCAGAACATCGCCTAAATCGCGATAGGCGGTTAAACCATGAGTCACTCCGAGCTATGGCCATTGACCATATTTTAAACAATCTTGGTGAATTCACAAAATTTATTCCCAATCCAGACGAGTTTATCGAAAGAATGACCAATGATGGCGAATGGGCTGATCACGAAATTATTCATGCAGTTGCTTTGGCACTCGGGGTAACGATTCGTATCATTGGAACTAACGGCCATACTGAAGAAGTGAACCCAGGCCAAGAACACACTCTAACTCTAGGGTATTATTATGGATTACACTATGGGTCCTTCCGTCAACGTCCAGAGTGGGTACAAACATCGGACGGCGTTTTAGACGCCACAATGTTGATGAGACTTATGGCTCTAGATGACCAGTATCGTAGGGAGTCACAACAAGGTAATCCAGCCCCATAACCATAAAGCTTTCCTTTATAGAGCAACAAGAGTAAAATGACCCCCAATTTTATCAACATTGGGGTTTTTTATGAGCAGCAGCTATTTATTTACTTCCGAATCGGTTTCAGAGGGCCATCCAGACAAAGTGGCTGATCAGATTTCAGACGCCATTTTAGATGCGATTCTAAAACAGGACATTCATGCTCGAGTTGCGTGTGAAACCTTGGTTAAAACTGGTATGGCATTGGTCGCTGGGGAAATTACCACTAGCGCCTGGGTAGATATCGAAGAGCTGGTGAGAAAGGTCATTTTGGATATCGGTTACAACAATGCCGACATGGGCTTTGACGGACATTCTTGCTCAGTATTAAATGCAATTGGTAAGCAGTCCCCTGATATCGCAAGAGGCGTGGACAGAGTTAACGAAGACCAAGGCGCTGGTGACCAAGGCTTGATGTTTGGTTATGCCACCAATGAAACCGATGTATTAATGCCAGCCCCTATTACTTATGCGCATCGTTTGATGAAACGCCAGGCATTTTTGCGCAAAGCAGGTGAGCTAAGATGGCTTCGCCCTGATGCGAAAAGTCAGGTTACTTTCCGTTATGTAGACGGCAAACCTGTTGGTGTTGATACCATTGTGATTTCAACTCAGCACTCAGAGGACATTGATTACGATACTTTGAAAGAAGCTGTGATTGAAGAAATGATTAAACCCGTGATTCCTGCCGAGTGGCTTAGCAAAGAAACACGTTATTTCATTAACCCAACCGGCCGATTTGTTATTGGCGGCCCACAGGGTGACTGCGGCTTAACCGGACGTAAAATTATCGTAGACTCATACGGTGGTGCGGCTCGTCATGGCGGCGGCGCTTTCTCAGGAAAGGACCCTTCCAAAGTTGACCGTTCCGCAGCTTATATGGGTCGCTATGTTGCCAAAAATATTGTAGCAGCAGGATTGGCTGACAAGTGTGAAATTCAGATTTCCTATGCAATTGGAGTTGCACAGCCTACTTCTATTTTCATTGAAACCTTTGGCACAGGCCATATCAGTGATGAAAAAATTATTGAACTCGTGAAAGCGCACTTTGACTTAAGGCCTCACGCCATCACCCGTCAGCTGAATTTGTTAAGACCTATCTATCAAGCTACCGCGGCTTATGGTCACTTTGGCCGTGAAGAAGAATCCTTCACCTGGGAAAAAACAGACAAAGCGGAAGAGCTGCGCAAAGCCGCTAAATTATAAGGAGAATATGGATGAGTAATAATTTAGCCGTTGCCATGAATCAGGACTATAAAGTTGCCGACATTAATTTGGCTGGCTTGGGTCGCAAAGAAATTAACATTGCCGAAACTGAAATGCCAGGCTTAATGAGCCTGCGCGAAGAATTTGGCAAAAGCAAACCTTTAAAAGGCGCAAGAGTTGCAGGCTGCTTGCATATGACCGTGCAAACTGCTGTATTGATCGAAACCTTGATCGATCTTGGCGCGGAAGTCCGTTGGTCTTCTTGCAATATTTTCTCTACTCATGACCCAGCAGCCGCTGCCATTGCTGCTAAAGGCATCCCCGTATTCGCTTGGAAAGGCGAAACTGAAGCAGAATATGACTGGTGCATCGAGCAAACCATCGAAGGCCCAAATGGCTGGCATCCCAATATGATTTTGGATGATGGCGGCGATTTAACTTTAATGATTCATAACAAATATCCCCATCTTTTAAAAGAAATTAAAGGCGTAACTGAAGAAACCACTACAGGCGTGCATCGTTTGTATGAAATGGCTAAAAAAGGCGAGCTCAAGATCCCAGCTATTAACGTAAATGACTCCGTGACCAAGTCAAAATTTGATAACTTGTATGGTATGCGTGAATCCTTTATGGATGCGGTCAAGCGTGCGACCGATGTGATGATCGCCGGTAAAGTTGCGGTGGTATTGGGTTATGGAGATGTCGGCAAAGGCTGTGCTCAAGCCTTAAGAGGCTTAGGCGCCACTGTAATGGTCACTGAAATTGACCCGATTAATGCGCTTCAAGCTGCAATGGAAGGTTACCGAGTCGTCCGCATGGATGACGCTTGCGAAATGGGTGATTTGTTTGTTACCACAACCGGAAACAAGCATGTAATCACTCATGATCATATGGTTAAAATGAAAAACCAAGCTATCGTTTGCAACGTCGGTCACTTTGATATCGAAATTGATATCGCTTCCCTGCAAAAATATCAATGGGAAGAAATTAAACCTCAAGTCGACCACGTTATTTTCCCAGATGGAAAACGAATTATTATTCTGGCCAAAGGCCGCTTAGCGAACTTAGGCTGTGCTAAAGGGCATCCAAGCTTTGTTATGTCCAGTTCCTTTACCAACCAAGTATTGGCACAAATTGAACTTTGGAACCATCATAAAAACTATGAAAACCAGGTTTATGTATTGCCTAAACACTTAGATGAAAAAGTCGCTCGCCTGCATTTGGATAGAATCGGCGTGAAACTCACTAAGCTGAGCAAAGAGCAAGCTGATTATCTTGGCGTATCTGTGGACGGTCCTTATAAGCCTGAGCACTACCGGTATTAAGCTCCTCTCCCCACCCCCCCTAATAGGGGAGGGAGAGAAAGTGGGAATGAATAATGCATTAGTGCGGATTATGAGAATATGGCGAAAGGTATAAATATGGGGGAAAAATTTCATTTAAGTTTCGAGTTTTTCCCTCCTAAAACTGAGGAAGGCTCTCAGCATTTAGTTGAAGCGGCCCGGGCTTTTCAAAATACTTATCAACCTGATTTCTTTTCGGTAACTTTTGGGGCCGGAGGTTCGACGCGTACCAAAACCTTGGAAACCGTCAAGTTGCTTAAAAATCAGCTTAAAGCCAATACAGCTGCCCACCTATCCTGCATTGGTTTTGATAAAATGGAAATGCGCGAGCTTCTAAATACCTATCAAACTGAGGGTGTAACCCACCTCGTCATCTTAAGAGGTGATATCCCATCCGGCATGGTGGAGATGGGCGAATTTCATTATGCTTCAGAGCTTGTTGAATTTATCAGGACTGAGACCGGCAACTCCTTCCATATTGCGGTAGCAGCTTATCCTGAATATCACCCACAAGCCTCCCATCCCAACAATGATTTACATCACTTTATTCATAAAGTAAAAAAAGGCGCCAACCTCGCTTTAACTCAATATTTTTACAATGCGGATGCTTATTTTTATTTTGTCGAGCAATGCAAAAAAAATGGAGTCGATATTCCGATCGTGCCTGGCATTATGCCCATCACTAACTTCAAACAGCTTGCACGATTTTCTGATATGTGCGGCTCTGAAATTCCTCGCTGGATCAGAAGCCGCCTGGCTCATTACGATGCGCTAGAAGATAAAGCCTCTATTGAAGCTTTCGGCATTGAAGTCGTCTCTAAACTCACGGAAGCCTTGATTAAAAACGGCGTACCGGGCTTACACTTTTACAGCATGAACAAATTTGAACCTACTCACCATATTTTGCAAAATATTAAGCTAGACTTAACTTGTCATCCTGGGGCCGCATAGCGGAACCCGGGATCCACAACAATACGAAAAAGCTGGATTCCGGATCTCCCTTTGGTCGTTCAGAATGACAGGCAGTGAGGAGCAATATGAGACTCAATCGGATTTACCAAAACCAAGCTTTAGATGAAGGCAAAAGCATTCAACTCAATGCAGAAGCCAGCAATCACTTAGCCAATGTGCTTCGTATGCGAGAAGGTGAGAAACTGATTCTGTTTAACGGAGATGGCCATGAGTATTATGCCATTATTTCTGCCATCCATAAAAAATCTGTGACTGCTTTGATTCAGTCCATGCAAAAAATTTCTCGGGAATCCCCTTTATCCATCCATTTGGCTCAGGCCTTGGCTAAAGGCGATAAAATGGATTTAGTGATTCAAAAGGCGGTGGAATTAGGCGTCAATGAAATAACGCCCATCATAACAGAACGCTGCAATGTGAAAGTTGACGCTGAGAGAATGGATAAAAAGCTTGAGCATTGGCAAAAAGTAGCCATTAGTGCTTGTGAGCAAACTGGCAGAAATGTTTTAGTCAGTATTCATCCCCCCTTAAATTTTGTAAAATTCATCGAGCATACCCAGGCTAAGCTTAAATTAATTCTGCATCCTGAGAACAGCCAGAGATTATCAGAGCTTCCAACCGTAAAAGATCTTTTGCTGCTGG
Source organism: Gammaproteobacteria bacterium (assembly GCA_029256015.1). Lineage (GTDB taxonomy): Bacteria > Pseudomonadota > Gammaproteobacteria > Francisellales > CACEW01 > JAQSYQ01. The sequence continues at coordinate 8,228 of JAQSYQ010000036.1, forward strand.
TAGGCCCCGAAGGAGGGTTTTCTGAGACAGAAGTGACTTTGGCTCAATCAAAAAACTGTATTGCATTGAATTTAGGCCCCAGGATTTTAAGGACTGAAACAGCGCCTCTGGCAGCTATTTCCATATTACAAGCCAGATTTGGCGACATTTAAAGGATAATAAATGACTCCTCCAGATAGCATTATGATTACTTCGTTTTTTCAAGGACTTGCGAACGTCTTCACCGCTCTTGGCACCGCAATTATCCAGGCCATTCACTAATCTCTTAAGCTTTCCTTAAGAATATGTCTGTATACTAGGCATACAAGCTGTCGGAGAGTATGTAAATGTTCAATGCTTATAAAATCCAAGTAGCTAAAGCTAAATGCAGCTTGGCGAGCTTAAGCCAACCTCACCTACAGCAATGTAGCTTTAAAGGCTGGCAGCATAAGCTCAAGACTTATTTGAAAAGAACTTACATTGGCGCTGATTTGGCTATGCCGAGCTTATTTTCTGATATTTTACTTCTCAAAGTACTAAACAGTGACCGCAGTAATATAGACACAGTTATTAACAATCTTCGCGCAGACTTAACCAGTCTTCGAGATGAGGCTAAATTAAGCCCCATTCAATATAGCGACAAGGCTATTAATGACATAGTCGGATCCTGCAGAACAGACCCTAATCTAAAACACTTCACCTCAAGGGAAAGGCTAGCGGCTTACTATGCGAGCATTTTACTGATTGATTGCAGTGACGGAAATTACTACCAATTCAAAGCCGCTTTGAAAAAAGCCCAAGGCACAGTGTATTTCAAGCCAGGCATAGTCAGCAGCCGACTTAACCAAAGAATGAATGAAGGTTTAGAACTTGTTGAAGAACCCTTTTCAAATTTAGTTAAATTTTATCAACTTCAACTGGACGCTGAATTAAGTGAATCAAAATTCCATGAAGCTTGTAAACTTGTAGTCAAAAAATATGCGGCTCAGCACCCCGAAGTGGCCCAATATTTTAAATTGAAGCAAGAACTGTCCCAGCTTCAATCTCCCAAAAGAATTGAAGCAGCGGAACTCTTTTTAGCTAAAGAAAGCGAATTGCTTAAAGCCATTTCAGAAAATAAAAATAGAGCATTAGCGCATGTGGTGCTTCGTCTTGAAAGACCTAAAATTGAAAAAAGCCGAGCTATCCTTCAGCGTATTGATTATCTTAATAAAGCTATTTCCAGCTTTCTTGAAAAGCTTCAGCCTCATGTAAGAAGCTTTTGTGAACAATATGGCAAAGCAGAAGATCATATTCTGGCTGATTTAATACTAGGTCATAGTTATAAACCTATTCTTAGCTATTTTCAAAATAAAGCTCAATCTATTATTAATCAGTACCAGCTCGCTGTGTCAGCACTTATAAGCAGCTTACAACCCCCACTAAGTCAGCCAGCTTCTGCTTTATTTATAGCAGCAGCCAACCTGGGAGAAGAATGCAACCCATTTGGTCACAGAACAAGCGGAACTACTCCATCTTCAACAGCCAGCAGCTTGAGCATGATTTAGGTCAAATAAATACCCTTCACTGAAGCGATTAAGCAGGCTTGATGATGAAGTGCTCACGGTAATATTTTAATTCTTCGATAGAATCTTTGATGTCTTCCAAAGCCAAATGCTTATTCTGCTTTTTAAGACCTTTACAGATTTGCGGCATCCAGCGTTTGGCTAGTTCCTTAACACTGCTTACATCGATCATCCTGTAGTGAAAATACTGCTCCAATTGAGGCATATAGAGATTTAAAAAGCGTCTATCCTGCCATACGCTGTTTCCGCACATAGGCGAATGCTTCTCACCCACATATTGCTTAAGAAACTCTAAAGTCTTAGCCTCAGCTTCGGCCTCTGTAATTTTACTTTCTTTAATTCGGGTAACCAGGCCTGAGCCATTATGTTGTTTAGTATTCCAGCTATCCATCGCTTCAAGCAAACTATCTTCCTGATGAATCGCAAAAACGGGGCCTTCAGCCACAATATTAAGCTCGCTATCGGTTACTATGGTGGCAATTTCGATGATCCGTTCCTTGTTAGGATCAAGGCCAGTCATCTCAAGGTCTATCCAAATTAAATTTTTATCGCTTTTCATGCCGTTATCCCTGTTTGTTATTTACATAGTATAAGGAATTAATGAGGCAATTTATAATATTTTCAATTTTTAATATAGCCGAGGCGTCCGCAGGCCGAGTACCGGACGATATATTAATACATGAGGAAATTCGGCCGAGAAATAACGAAGGATACATTAAAAATTGGAGATATTATTAGAAATAAAAAAGGACGGTAACTTTCATTACCATCCTTTAACAATCTGGTGGGTGTTGTAGGGATCGAACCTACGACCCTCGCCTTGTAAGGGCGATGCTCTCCCAGCTGAGCTAAACACCCGAAAGAAGGCGTCATTATAATGCTATTTTAGGGTTCAGAACCACCCAAAAGCCTTTGTGCAGCTTGGTTTAATTGTTCATTTACGTGGGCCTGCTTAAGCCTATCTTCATACAAAACCCCAGCAAAGCCCAAGACTACCCCAGAAACGCTTACAATCGTACTTATCTCAGGCGTTAATGACTTATCCAAATAGCTTGTTGCTCCTACCGCTACCGCCCCCACTCCAGCTAGTTGTAAAAGCCTGCTCATGCATTCGGGCCATGTCAGAGATCGACCCAAGCTATCCTTTTCCGCAACGAATGCAATATTAACTAACAATAATGCCAGCCATGCCATGCCGTAATCAAGCTGAGAGCCACTCCCGTCAGTTGCACGAGTCTCCTCTACTGAAGCAGCTGCAACACCAAGTACTTGCATAAGCCTTGCTAAAAATAATGCCATGATTAAAGTCCTTTTTTCTGAAGTGCAGCGTAATCAATATCAAATAAGCATGCAACAACATTCCAGCATTTTTCAAAATCCTTTAGCCTGAGCGGATTTTTTGATACACTCTTCGCTGGTGCGCCCTGGTGGCACAGTGGATAGCGCGTCCCCCTCCTAAGGGGAAGGTCACAGGTTCGACTCCTGTTCAGGGCACCATAGAATTTCAGTCACATAGTGGATAGCACGTCGGCCTTCTAAGGGGCGCACAGGTTCGCGCTGTTCAGGGCACCATGATTTAAAATGATTTCAGCCACATAGTGGATAGCGCGTCAGCCTTCTAAGGGGACGCACAGGTCCGCGCTGTTCAGAATTCCAAGATTTTTTATCTATAAACTTAAGCTTTTATTAAAAAATAAATAAAACATAATGGCTTTTGTTTTATTTAAAGCTAGACAAGTAAACATCTTTTAGTTAATATAATCACTAATAAAAGATATGGTCGATTCCTTTATTAATAGGTGGGATATGAACATCAAACTGCGAGTTGGGGAAAAAGTAAAATGCTCTCTAACAGGCGAATATTATGAAGCATATATTCCAAGACCACTTCCACCAATTCCATCTTTAGAATTGGAAGAAATTTATCCTTTGCTAGACCAAGCCAATATAGCATTAGGTCGGCTTGAGGGGATGAGTTTAATTTTACCAAATCCGTCTTTATTTCTTTATATGTATGTTCGGAAAGAAGCAGTACTTTCTTCTCAAATTGAGGGTACTCAATCTACCCTATCTGATTTATTACTTTATGAAAACAATGAAGTGCCTGGAGTCCCATTAGATGATGTAACTGAAGTATCAAGTTATGTGGCAGCAATGGATCATGGTTTAAATAGACTAAAAGAAGGTTTCCCACTTTGCTTAAGGCTAATTAAAGAAATTCATGCCATTTTGTTATCAAAGGGACGTGGCAAAGATATGCAGCCTGGAGAGTTTCGTCGTATACAAAACCGTATAGGTGGCACAAAAGCAAGTAATGCAAAATTTGTCCCACCACCTCCTGAGAAGTTACAAGAATGCTTAAATTTATTTGAGCTTTTTTTACATGATGAAAAGCATAAACTTCCTGTTTTAATCAAAGCAGCACTTGTACATCATCAATTTGAAACCATTCATCCTTTTTTAGATGGCAATGGTAGAGTAGGCCGACTTTTAATTACTCTTATCCTCTTTGCTGAAAAGGCGCTCAGCCTGCCTCTACTCTACCTTAGCTTATATTTTAAAACCAACCATCAGCTATACTACGATCAACTTCAGCATGTTCGAGAAACTGGCGACTGGGAAGAATGGATAAAATTTTTTCTTAACGGAATAATCCAAACAAGTAGCCAAGCCACAGAAACTGCCAAAAGCATACTTACTTTGTTTGAACAAGATCGTTTAAAGATAGAGCAAGTTGGCAAAGCTTCAGCATCAATGCTGATTGTTCATAATTATCTTCAAAAATCACCAATAAATGATACTGCTACATTGGTCAAAAAATGCAATATTACTTTACCTACTGTGCTTCGCTCTCTTGAGAACCTAGAAAAATTGGGTATTGTTCGAGAAATCACTGGAAAAGAACGTAATAGAATTTTTGCTTATTCTTCATATATAACAATTCTTGATAAAGGCATTGAAACTGAGCAAATAATATAACTAGATAGAAATCAGATATCTAAGGGGGCGCACAGGTCCGCGCTGCCCAGGGCGCCATAGATTTTCAGCCACATAGTGGATAGCGCGTCGGCCTTCTAAAAGCTTAGTTTTTAAATATTTACTTCACGGCAAAAAACCATAATAATTAAACTCTTTATGTTTGGAACAAGCCATGAAGCCATCTAAATCTCTTAATATAAAAAATATGCCTGAAGGTGGTAAAGAACATCTGCATAAGCTTATTACGGATTCTCAGTATCGTAATAGCCCTAAGCATTATAAAGAATTCCATACTGACCCTGAAACTAATAAACCTAAAAATGCTAACAAGGTTAAGATTAAAGAACGCAATATGCTTGAAGGCTTGCCTCCTGGAGGGCCAAACTCTGGTAAATACCGTCTCTTAGAAAGAATAGGAAATTTCAATGCTAGCCCACAAGTCAGCTATTGGAGCGCGACTCATAACTCTGAAACAACTTTTAGCCGGCCACAGCAAATCAACGTACCAGCTTGCAAAAAATGCAATGGAACAGGCGATGCAGCATGCCCTCAATGCCAAAGTTCAGGCCAAGTAGTCACTCACTTCTTTGATAACTTTAAGAAAATAAGCAGCTGCCAGCAATGTGAGGGACGGGGTTATTCTGACTGCTCTTGTAAAAAAGATGCGCAAGTTGTTGACGGGCATACGGTTGAGCCAGATATTAATAAATGGTAACTATGGGGTAGAATCCAACAGGCAAAATAGCTCTAGCATTAATGATCACAGCACATCGCCATATTCTATCCGGCAATTCTTGCTGCAAACAATATTGTCGCCAACATCGACAATACAATTCTCACTGGAATTTGAGCCGCATTTTACTTCAAAGGAAGTAGAAGCACAGCCATAACCGCAGGCAATATCGCCCAGATTATCTTTAACGCAAGTTTAATCAGGGGTAACAGCACATTGCGCACCACTGAAAGTTTCAGCACAATTATAACCACAAACTTGTTACCCAAAGCTATCAATACATTGACGAGTTTGGGCATTAGCTATTTGAAAAATGAACACTAAAGCAAAAATTTTGATAAGGCTTTTCATGTCTCCTCCATCTATGCATTTAGTTGGTTTTGAATTTGTGATTTCCATTCCTTTTTCACGCCAGCAGCCACCAAAGTATTACAAAGCCCTCCTCCTGTGACATTCACGGCAGTGCGCATCATATCCACCACTTTATCGATACCGATTACCATAGCGAGCCCAGTAAAAGGTAAACCAATGCTGGATAAGACCACCATAGCCATCACCGAGGCTGTGCCTGGAACTCCAGCCGTACCAATGGTGGCAACGGTTGCAACCATGACTATTACTAGGTATTGGCCTCCATCAAGTGGGATTTGAAAAATTGAGGCAGTAAATATAGCCACGATTGCCGGATAAATCGCCCCGCAGCCATCCATCTTCATTGCAGCGCTTAATGGCCCAACAAAGGAAGCGACTTCTTCAGGAACGCCTATTCTTTTAATTAATGTATCCATTGTGACAGGCAATGTGCCTAGACTGGATGCCGTAGTAAATGCCGTAATCATCATAGGCCACGCTGCTTTAAAATACCGAACCGGATTGACTCGAATGACAGCTAAAACTAACACTGCATACACGAGCAGTTGTATAAAACAAGCCAGATAAACAGCCAAAATAAATTTGGCAAAAGGTAATAAACCTTCTAAACCATAGCGAGCACTCACCTGCGCAATTAAGGCAAAAATACCAATAGGAGACAATCGAATAACCCATCGAGTAATTTTAAACATCACCTTGGCTGCCCCGTCAAAAAAGCTAGCCACTGATTTGGCTTCTTCTTTAATAAGAGTCAGCGCCAGTCCAAATAAAATAGCAAAAATAATAATCGGGATAATTTTACCGCGAGCAGCTTGATCGATTAAATTGCCAGGCACCATATCCAGGAAAATCTGTTTGAATGAAGGCGCTTCTTTCACAGCACTTGCCGCTGTACTCTGGCTCATGCCATGGCCCGGGTCTATCCATAAAGCCACTATAAGTCCCACCACAGCGGCAATCATCGCGGTGACAGCGAACCAAAATAAGGTTCGATAGCCTAATTTTTTAACATGAGAAATATCGCCTAGTTTTGCGAAACTACTGACGATTAAAGTAAAGGTCAGCGGCAACACAATCATTTGCAGCAATTGGATAAAAGCATTGCCGATGGGCGCTATGGCCTCAACATAAGCTGACTTTACAAATAGGCCAAAAAGAAATCCTAAAACTAAAGCGGATACGCACTGCAAGCTGAAGTTGAATTTCATGTGAAATCTCCAGGCTTTTTTAAAAGTATACCTCGCTTAAATCGATAAGGCCTGGGCAGCACAGTTTAATCAAGGATAAGATGCAGAGCCTCCTCCCGCCCCTCCTCTAGCTGCACCCGTTGAGCCTTGTGAAGCAGTAGTAAATATTCTACCGATCTCCCCAATATCTGCCGGGCTAAATACTGTTTGCGCCCGCGCTTTTCTGGCTCCCTCCATGTCGCCTGCTTTCAAGCTTTGAACCATTGCAATACGCCTAGCAACTGAAAGTTCATCAGGTTCTAAACGACACGCTATTTCAAGCTCTTTTAAAGCGTTGTCATAGTCGCCTGCAGCCTGATAAGCTACCCCTCTTTCACGGTAATATGTGCTATCTTTTCCATATGTTCCGATAATTTCCAATACTTCCAGGGCTCGCTCTGTCATGCCTATACCACCTAGATTGTTAGCATAATGGCTCAACAAATAAATGCCATGCTTGCGCTTTCTTTTGGCCAGCGAAGCCTCACCCTTAGCCTCAATAAGCTCTAGAGCATAGCGATGAATATCAAAACTTAAAGCATTTTTCATCACGGTGGGTACGCAGGCTTTTAACTGAGCAAAAACCAAAGCTTCATCTTCTTTGCTAACCAAGGCAGATGAAACTCTTCGGGGATCTACTTTAGAAATATAACTTTCTTCTAACGTCCCTTTACCCTCAGGCTTGCACGGCAACTTCCAATAAGCAGCAATTGGCGTAAACTCACTGCTATTGCCTTCCATTTCTACCAGAAAAACTGCTCTCATAGTCGGACGATAGGGCTCATCTTTTACTTGAATGACTTTACTTGGGGAGAACTGCTCAACCAATACCACACTTGAGCTGGAATTCATCGATGCTTGTTTTTGCATAACATGCATTAGTGTAGCCATATTAAAGCCGCCTCTCGTAGCCTCTGTCATGGCATCTTTTGCAGCTTCTTTTATGTCTTTTTCGCCTTTATTGCCAAGTAATTGCTTTAAACGTTTATCTAAGTTTTCTGCCGGCAGAATATCAACTGATAAGCCATTCGCCCCATCCGGACACTTGACGACACAACGCCCGGCCCTAATGGCAGGATGAACGCCGTCTATTGAGGCTGAATGATAAGGAGCCGCCACAATACTGGTCAGAGGCCTAAATTGAATAATATCAGCGCTAAATTGCCGGTGAGAAAATTCCTTATCTTGCCCTAGCAGCCCTAATCTTGGATCATGGTCTAAAATCAGGATATTCTCAGGAACTTTGCGAGTAGTAAATCCGCCATATATACCCTTTATGGCAGCGTCAGGTTTCGCTTTTTTTTCAACAGCAGCAAGCCATCTATTTAGTTTAGTTTCATCAGGAATATAATTACCAAATCCAGAATTGAAGAGTACCGGCGCTTCCAGATATTTTTCGCGCAATATGCGCTTTAATTTATTTTGAATATGATCGAATTCAGAATCAAGCAAGCTATCATGCCCGCTTAAACCAGATTGAAAACCGCGGCCAAACTCTAAAATTTTAATCCGTCCCTCTTCATTAAGAGTTAGATCTGCCACAAAGAAAATTACTTGTTTTTGAAATGTTAAACTAGCTTTTTCACTGAGAGCTTCTTCATAGCCAGAACGCAAAGCCAATGCTTCATCAAAGGCTTTTACAGCTAAAAAAGCTTCATTCACTTTTTTATGCGCCATTCCTTTGTAATACCAGAGTTCAGGCATACTGGGATCAAGCATGATGCCCTTGTTATAACAATTGAGAGCTTGATCGTATTTGCCGCTTTGAAAATAAGCGTTGCCTTGATCTTTAAGTTTTCGTGCCGCAACCGCTGCTTTTTCATCTGGCATAATATGCTCCGCAAATGTTTGATTTTTTTAAGATTGCCACGGTTTAATTAAAACTACAATCCGCATTATCAATTGGCAGAGATGAAAGTATGAGCTGTTAGCTTATGTCTTAATTTTTAGCGTATGCAATCAATTAAAAGTAAGCGGTGGCATCTAAGGTCGCTGTCCAGTTATTAGTTCCAGCATACATATGATCAAATGCAAGCTCAGGGCCAACATAAGTATTTTGCCATACCTGGCTCACTATGCTTGCCAACCATTCCGTTTTAATTCCAGTCGCTTTTAAGCTATCTGAATAATCCAACTCTAAAGGCATGGGGATGTTTTGCATATTTTTGCTTTGGCTAAAGCTTAACTGATACTGAGTAGGCTTATTGAACAGGCTATCTTTATAAACTGCTCCAAGCATCCATACGCTAGGCTTACCTATCAGCTCATTATTCACCGTTGGGGCTGTACTGGTTGTCACATATTCCCACAGCAAACTTAAATTGCCCAAATTCAAGCTGATGTTGCCATCATAAGCACCCGTTGCTGATGCGGTTAAAGGAGAAGTTGCGCTTGGCGTGCCATTTGCATAAGCCGCCCCCACCCCTGAACTTGTACCACGGATGTCATTTAAATAGCCGCCCCCTAAAACCACATTTGAGTTTGAATCCAAAGTACCGGTCCATTCAGTATTGGCTAAAAAGTTATGCAAGCCATTATTAAAAGTGCTGTCAGAATACAAGCCAAAATCTGTATCAAATCCATTTGAATTCAAACCGACTACAGCCTGGGTGGTCGGGTTTACTCTAAATGCATTGGTGCTTAAAGAATTATCAAGCGGACCATTTCCGCTAAAATTTCCAAATGGCAAATAGGCATTACCGGCGGTAAAGTACCAAGGGCTTTGGCTTAGGTTACCAAAAGTAATAAAGGCCCTGTCCACTGCTGATGAATCATTTGGAGAGCCGTTTTTGAGCGTCACGACTGCTGTGGCCCAGTTATTGATGTTAGCCATGCTGAATAAATACAACTTAGTAAAGGCTATGGCTGTTCCGCTCTGAGTCACTGAACCGTTATTTGAATAGCTATAAGAACCATTCCAAGCCTGTGCATCGGCCTCAACTTGTCCGCCAAGCACTAAAGGCGCGCTGAGCGTATTCTTGGCTTTTAAAACAGCATAAGGAAAATGCACTTTAGACAATGTGCCCAAAGGCAATTTGCTGTCAGTGCTTACAGGACTGCTTGAGCTCTGCTGAGAGCTTTTAACCTGCTTATTTAATTGATTAAGCTGCGCCTGGAGGCTATTAAGCTGTTGCTGAGTACTATCGGCATAAGCCATATTTAAAGTTAAAGCAGCACTGATAGCCAATCCTACAATCTTATATTTCATTGGAGCCTCTTTATTTATCCATTTTTGTGCGAAGTATAATCTATAAATACTTTGGGATACAGTACGACTTGTTATAAAATAAGACCTCTATTTTAGGGGGATGCAACATGTTAGCGGGTATTCAAGCAGGATTAGAAGAAATCAAGAAATATGAGACTAAAGCCAACTTAGATGAGCAAGCAACTGCTTTAGATGTCAGCTTCAACCGGGCTATCATAAAAGATTTTCTGAATGCCTTAGATGAATATATTAATCAATCTAGCAAAAGCAGTCTTGAAGAACCCAATTTTGATGTAATCAATGAGCTTGGTTTACAGCTTCATTTCTCTAACAAAATAGTAAGACAAGAAATCATAGACAAACTTTATCCTGGAGCGCGAAAGATCCCAGACGATAGCTTAATAAAATCCGTATTAGATCGTGTTTCAAATGAGTTTCCAGACGATTTAACTAATATTGATCTATCACAAATAGAACTCTTAAGTGAGATTAGCAAAAAAATTACGGGCGAACCGGTAAAATATATTCTTAATTATTTTATTATTTATCATCTTGCCTTAAAAATTACCAGCTTAGGCAGTGCCGACCAGGTGCTTGGAATTATTAATAAATTATTTACTGCAAAAAGCTTTAAAGAAAGCGGTCTTGCTCCTTACCTTAAAGGACCTCTAGATAAATTAGATAAAAAAGTTTTTGAAGCCAATGAAAGAGCCCAAGAAGAGCGGCACAGAATTAAAAGCAAACTGCCTGAAAAAATAGAAATTTCAACAAGAGCCTTTATATCTGCTATTGAATCAGCACTGAGTAAAATAATTAATGAAACTAAAGAGCAAGCGATATTAGAAAAGCTTCCCGAGATTAAAGATGCTTATATCGCGCATAAAGAGATTTGCCGAGAGCAAAAAGATAACGAGAAAGAAATAGCTGAGATGGAAGA
>JAQSYQ010000011.1 GCA_029256015.1 Gammaproteobacteria bacterium
ATGGCAAAAGGTAAGTTTGAACGAACAAAACCACACCTTAACGTAGGAACGATTGGACACGTTGACCACGGTAAGACAACGCTAACAGCGGCGATTACCAAAGTAGCGGCAGAGACCTACGGTGGGGAATTCAAGGCATACGATCAAATTGATGCGGCGCCAGAAGAAAGAGCACGTGGTATTACGATTGCGACAGCGCACGTAGAATATCAATCCCCAAAGCGTCACTACGCACACGTAGACTGCCCAGGGCATGCTGACTATGTTAAGAACATGATTACAGGTGCTGCACAGATGGACGGAGCGATCCTGGTGTGTTCAGCAGCGGATGGCCCTATGCCACAAACCAGAGAGCACATCTTGTTGGCTCGTCAGGTAGGCGTACCTTATATCGTTGTATTCTTAAACAAAGCAGACATGGTAGATGACCCTGAGTTGTTAGAGCTCGTGGAAATGGAAGTAAGAGACTTGTTAAGCTCTTATGATTTCCCAGGAGACACCACTCCCATTATCAAAGGATCAGCATTGAAAGCCTTGGAAGGCGACAAGTCAGACATCGGTGTCCCAGCTATTTTGAAATTGTTGGATACCATGGATGAATACTTCCCAGAGCCAAAACGCGAAATTGACAAGCCATTCTTGTTACCAATTGAAGACGTATTCTCCATTTCAGGTCGTGGTACAGTAGTTACCGGACGTGTTGAGCGTGGAATTGTAAAAGTAGGTGAAGAAGTTGAAGTGGTAGGCTTGAAAGATACTCAAGTGACCACAGTAACCGGTGTTGAGATGTTCAGAAAGCTCTTGGACGAAGGTCGTGCGGGAGATAACGTTGGAGTACTGTTACGCGGATTGAAACGTGAAGACGTTGAGCGTGGACAAGTATTGTGCCACAAAGGCACCATCAAGCCACACAAGAAGTTTGAAGCTGAGATTTACGTATTAAGCAAAGAAGAAGGCGGACGTCATACTCCATTCTTCAAAGGCTATCGTCCACAGTTCTACTTTAGAACCACAGACGTAACCGGAGCGGTAGAGTTACCAGCAGGAGTTGAGATGGTAATGCCAGGAGACAACATCAAAGTTAACGTTGAGTTGATCACCCCAATCGCGATGGAAGATGGTTTACGCTTTGCTATTCGTGAAGGCGGCCGTACCGTTGGTGCGGGTGTAGTCGCTAAGATTCTTGACTAAAACCCTCTCCCCATCCCTCCCCCGAAATGGGGGAGGGGGATTATGTGGGAATGAATAGTGTAGAGTAGCGGTCTCCAAAACCGTTGGTTGTGGGTTCGAGTCCCTCCAGGCCTGCCAAATTAAAAACCCGGTTCTGCCGGGTTTTTTATTTTCAAGGCCAGGGACTTGAACCCACAACAATCGAATAAGCAGGTTCGACAACTTTGCAGGAGCAAAAGTTGAGCGTCGAAGCAAAGCGATGACGACCCGAAGGGCGAGCGCATGGAGAGCGCGAGTAATCCCTCCACTCCAGGCCTGCCAAATAATGAAGCCTCTTGCAGTTTGTAAGGGGCTTTTTTGTTCGTAGAGCTTATCAGACTCGAACCAATCCCGAAATGTGATACCATAAACGGGTTGGCATTTTTTTGGATATGAATGAAATATTACGGAAAATACCCTCAATTATTAATTTGTTCAGAAATACCGTTTGTGCTATGTGCCTAAACCTTCAGCTTTTGCGGACTAAGAGAGAATAAAATGGAAGGTTCAACCCCTATACATGATCATATTAGCCGTTTGCCCCATCATAATCTTAAAATAAAAATCAGAGATAGCAATGCTATGGACATTATTTGTGATAATCCAGAAGGGGCGAGGTTTTGCTATGATACGGTATATGACATTTGTGATTTTGAGTCCCAAGAAGGTAGGGCCATACCTTTTAGTATTGCCTTTGATTCCGCTGGAAATATAATTCATATAGAGGGCAATATTAAGTTTTGCCAAGATAAGCTTCAAGCCCAGAAGATTAATTTTAGCATTAGCTATGAAAGTGAAGCGACTGAGTCAATAGGAGTAAAAAATGAATAATGCAACTCCTCTTCTTCAAGCCATGAGGCCTTTACCTTACGCTAACCTAACAATAAGAATGCAAAGCTCGACTGTAATGGAGATCACTTGCAAAAATCCACAAGAAGCACAATTTTGTTATTCAACTGTAGTTGATATCTGTGATGTGGAAATTGAAAAAGGCCAAGAACCTCCCTTTGAGCATAGTTTAGATAGCGGTAGGAATACAATTCGAGTATCAGGAAATGCTACGTATTGCTTATATAGGCTTGAGCGCCATAAAGAGAATTTTAGCATAAGCTATGAAAGCGAAAGCGCTGCTTTAGCCCATCCATAAAACTTAAAATATCCCAATAGTAAAAACAAGCTCTATCTACTTAGCTAGTGCTGATTAAATGGCCAGTTGGAGCATTGCTTAGCTTAAATTCTTAATGTTAGGATGCGCGATGACTAATCTCTCTAATAATCGGAACTTGAAATCATGCCATCCATCAGAACAGACAACGCCCTGCAAACCCGCATTTTCGTTGAATTGTTGCATCCTGATCTCGGGGTGGCAGCTAAACAAGAGTTAGTTCAATCTTACTTGCTCGGCAGGCATGACTTGTTACTAGAGCAAGAATTAGAGGCGTTAAGAAGCCGGTCCAGAGATATTAGCTTTTTTATGTTACAACGCCAGCTTAAAGGGGTCACTATTCATGGAGGACTTTCCACTATATCCCCCTATATTGATCAATGCCTGGCAGTCAATCTGATTGCTGATATTAATACTGACTATGACTATTTGAACTACAGAGCTGTTGACTTAGGCATCAATGATTTTATAAATGATGTTTGTTCAGAGATTCAGAGAAATGTGCAGTTGCAGTCAGAAGAGATAGTTCGTGCAGCATTTAAAGGTCAAGTATTCAAACTGATGGAAAACTTTGCCTTAAGCTCGCTATCTAGAGCTCTGTTAGAACAAGCGTATCTAGAAGAATCAGAGCAATCGGAAGCCGCCAGCCTCAGCCAATATTATATAAAAACAACTTCTGAACTTATGCAAGGTGCTGCATCAAGGGAAATGCTAAAGTCTGCTTATAATCGCTCCCAAGCTTTAGGCGAATTTATATGTCTTAGCATGAATCATATTGAACCTCATAGCGGTATTGAGAAAACACATCATACCATTCGGCATTTTTGTAATATTATGCTTCATATTCGTTCGCTACAGTTAGGCAGTGATATTGCTTTTCTACCCGATGCAAGCAGTATCTCCTCAAACCTCGCAGGTATGCTTCGCTTATTGAAAGCCGGCCCACATAACGAAAACTATATATTCTTATTTAATTTAATTCGTGATGAGCTGAGATTGCTCGCAAGTAATTTTCCCGCAAACCTAGAGTTTATCAATGCTCAGTTAGATGTAGTGATACGAGATGTCGATGATTTGAGTGAATTAGTAAGCCTTTACCCCGAAGCAGCTCCCCCTGTCCGAAATTTAGCAATACTTGATCAATTTAAAAGCGAGATAAGATCTATAGTGGATAACTTTAATCCGGCAGGTTATCCAGATCAGCTAATCAAATTATCGAGATCCCTTAGTAAGCTTGCAGCAATAGAGTATGATCATAATCTTCCAATGGCGATAAGCCCAATACAGCTTTCAAACTATCTAAATCGCTCTGGGGCGCTGCTACAATCAATAAGAGTTCTTACTTATAAAGATGAAGCTAATAGCCCAACTAATTTCAACTTAGAATTTCCGCGTATCCCTATTTTGTTCAATTATCTTAATCCCCGCTACTACTTAGAAGCTGTACATTATTATGTTGGTGTTCGCACTTTTGCTTCATGGTTAGGAGAAGACCTATATTGTAAGGTTGCTGTTGATCATAGAAATTTACGCATGCATACAGCAAGGGCTTACTACGACATTTTCCCTGAAAACCAAAACATGACACGGAGCGAACAACAAAAAAGAGTTCGATTTGAGTCGCTGCTTACACATAAAAGTATAAGTCAACTTACTAATCCCTCATTCAGCTTAAGAATATACGGCATGGATGAATCTTACCGGCATCATCCAGCCATGGGCCTGTTGATGCGCAATTATCTTGAAACAGGCGCGAAATTTACTAAACTATTAAGCGGTATTGATTATGGGCTTGTCATTACATCTACCTCTAATGACCGTGACAATGGCCACTCGCTGAATTATTCGACAACCCCTTTTCCAGCTTCAATATTTTATAACCATCGCCTAGATGATTCGCAAAGCCAAAATATGAGGACAGAACTCTGTGCAAGAGTATTTGATCATATTCCGGATGATCAAGCTTTATATATTCTTCAGCCCGAATCAAAATGGACTTCCTACAATTGGCTTGGCAAACTTTCCGGCTCAACTCATTTAAGCAGCACTAAGCTACTCTGGACCTACCCGCTGAGTACTTTCAATAATTTGCCTATACAGGAACAATTTCGGGATTATTCAATAGCCTGGAATCGATTTAACCAGCAATTGGTAGACTGGCGGGTCACTGCTGGGGATTATGAAAATCTTATTTTCCATGGTATTTGCGTCACATTACATCAGACTAATCGCAAATTTTATTTCTTTCCGCAGTACAGAGAAGAATTAAGGCAGTATGAAAAGATCCATTCTGTCAGCTCATTTACCCGCACTGATCAACTGGTGCCTTTTTTGCACCGACTTGGGGTTGCGCAGCGTTTAACTAGTGAGAATCATGCGAGATTTAATCAGCAGCTATGGCTGCTTCTCACCACTCAAGACAGCCCTGAAATATGCTCATTAAAGCAGCGAGTTCGCTTAATGGCGTTATATTCTCGCCTTGAGGTACTTGCAACATTTTTAGTAAGCATGCGTGCTTTTAGCTCCTGGGAAGATGGGCTTATTTCACATAATGGCCTGCAGACAGGCTTAATTGATCCAATCTGTTTTCAAGTTGCTAATAGAAGTGAAAATAATCGGGTAGTTCATGCGAACCTTCACAATTTTTCAAGCATAGGAAAATGTGTGATTGATGCCATAGAAAATGGATCAATTAAACATATTGAGAGCAGCCTTAAACAATATTTTGAGAATTTACTAAAATCAAGTTCACCTAATTATGCTAACACGATCTTTCATAACCCAGTGAAAGGGGCTCTTATCACTCTGACTGGTTCAGAGCATAATCTGAAATATATGGCTAAATTTATTGCCAATGTTAATACCATTGAGCGTATGAATATCTTGTTTTATTCCAGCTTATTAACTGGGCTTAGCATGATAGCAGCCTTATGTTATGGGTTTTATAACATTCATATGAACGATTATTATATTTTCATTGTAATAGCAACAGCCATGA
Source organism: Gammaproteobacteria bacterium (assembly GCA_029256015.1). Taxonomy (GTDB): domain Bacteria; phylum Pseudomonadota; class Gammaproteobacteria; order Francisellales; family CACEW01; genus JAQSYQ01. Next base: position 5,373 of record JAQSYQ010000011.1, read on the forward strand.
TGAGTTTTGCACAGGCTTCACAAATATATGGAGCAAAAGTTCAGGAGCTGAATGACGACTTGTCGCCAACACGGTTAGTTAATGCCCGTCCCTATTGCTATCTTGCCTTAGCATGTTTTTTCGCTTCCATGCTATCTACGGGCACTCCGATTAATAAAGATATAAGCAGCCTTAATGCAGGTGTATTTACAGGATTAACCTACGCAGCAGCATTATTTTTTGGCGAACAATTGTTTCGAAGCTGTTTGCATATTAAAAAACGCGATATTATCGCTAAAGCAGAGAAAATTGAACTGACTGAGCGCTTTAACGAAAGCATCTTTGCTCCTGTTTACCTAAACTCATGGTTAAGAAGAAACCCTCAAGCTGAAAATAGACCTCATCTCGAATGATTTCAGCCTGCTTTTACACATAAAGTATAAGTCACCCCGGCAAAGGGGCTTTTATTTACAAGAGAAACAGACCAAGGCAGCCTAAGCAAAGTCTATAGCCTGAACCCTTGGCTAGTTTCCAATGCTCAATAGCAAAAACACAGTAATAAAAGCTTGTAATAGAGGCAAAACTTATGGTAAAGTTACGCGCCATTTTTGCTTTTTATAGAATTTTTTGCTAATGAGGGTACAGACTTGATAGACCGCTTGAAGTGGGTTGCCGTATTGTTGATTGTTATTGCGCTAGTAGTAGGAAATGCCTACTTTAGCCAGTATTCACTTTCAATTCGGGTAGCTGCAATGATTATAGCAGGCATTGTTGCTTTGCTTATTGCAAAAAGTACTCAAAAAGGCGAGAGAGCTTGGGCCTTTATTTTGGAAACCCGCATAGAAATGCGAAAAGTGGTATGGCCTACAAGACAAGAGACCGTTCAGACCACCATGGTAGTGATTGCTATCGTAGTGGTAATGTCCTTGATTTTGTGGGGTGTCGACAGCTTATTTGCGCTGTTGATCAGTAATATTGTCATGTGAGGAAAGTAAATGACGATGCGTTGGTATGTAGTACAAACTCACTCTCAATATGAAAGAAGAGTGAAAGAAGCACTGGAAGAGCGGATTAAGATTCAGGGACTTGAAAAGAAATTTGGTCAGATTTTGATTCCTACCGAAGAAGTGGTAGAGATGAAAGCCGGGCAACGCCGTAAAAGCGAAAGAAAATTTTTCCCAGGCTATGTTTTAGTTGAGATGGAAATGGATGATGAAACCTGGCATTTAGTTCGCCATGTTCCTCATGTTTTGGGCTTTATTGGCGGAACTAGCGACAGACCCGCACCAATTTCCCAGAAGGATATCGACGGAATTATGAATAGGGTGCAGGCTGGAGTAGATAAGCCAAGACCTAAAACCTTGTATGAAGTGGGCGAAGTGGTCCGTGTTATTGACGGTCCTTTCTCAGATTTCAGCGGGGTAGTAGAAGAAGTAAATTACGAGAAAAGTCGTGTCAGAGTGGCTGTAATGATTTTCGGTCGTTCGACACCAGTAGAATTAGGGTTCAGTCAGATCCAAAAAGAACAGGTCTGATTCATATAAACATAGGGGAGCCGTAAGGCGTTAACCGTTGGTGCAATGAACCTTAAGCGCCAACAACGACCCACGATGGAGAAATAAAATGGCAAAGAAAGTACAGGCTTATGTCAAGCTTCAAGTTAAAGCCGGACAAGCTAACCCAAGCCCACCGATTGGACCTGCATTGGGCCAACAGGGCGTTAACATTATGGAATTCTGTAAAGCGTTCAACGCGCAGACTCAGTCAATGAAACCAGGTATGCCTATACCGGTTGTTATTACTGTATATGCTGACCGCAGTTTTACCTTTGCATTAAAGACCCCACCTGCTTCCTATTACATTAAAGATATGTTGAAGCTGCAAAAAGGCAGTTCCAAGCCTAATGCTGATAAAGTTGGGAAAATTACCCGTAAGCAATTGGAAGAAATTGCTACAGCTAAACAGCCAGACCTTACTGCTGCTGATCTTGACGCTGCAGTGAAAACTATTGCAGGAACCGCACGCAGTATGGGCGTGACGGTAGTAGAGTAAGGAGATCACCATGGCAACTGTAAAAAAATTAAGCAAAAGAGCTCAAAAGATCAATGCACTGGTCGCTCCTGGTAAAGTGTATGGCGCAACAGAAGCTTTTGAATTGTTGAAAAAAGTTTCTAATGTTAAGTTCAACGAAACCATCGACGTGAGTGTTAATTTAGGTATTGATACTCGTAAGTCTGACCAAACCGTACGTGGCGCTGTTGTAATGCCTAATGGTACCGGCAAAAAAGTACGAGTTGCAGTATTTGCTCAAGGCAAAAATGCTGAAGCTGCGCTAGCTGCTGGTGCTGATAAAGTCGGTATGGAAGATCTAGCTGCCGATATGAAAGCAGGCAACATGGACTACGACGTAGTAATTGCTTCTCCTGATGCAATGCGCGTAGTAGGTACTTTAGGACAAGTATTAGGCCCACGCGGTTTAATGCCTAACCCAAAAGTAGGTACCGTTGCTCCTGACGTAGCTCTTGCCGTTAAAAACGCTAAGTCTGGTCAAGTTCGCTACCGTGCTGAAAAAGCCGGTATCGTTCACTGCGGAATCGGCAAGGTGGATTTCACAGCAGAAGCGCTTAAAGCTAACTTAGAAGCTTTATTGGTCGACTTGAAAAGAGTGAAGCCAAGCAACGCAAAAGGTATTTATCTTAAAAAAGTATGCGTATCAAGCACAATGGGTCCTGGATTAGTACTAGACCTCAGCAGTTTGAACGTATAAAATAGCGCCTTTTCCGCCCGTAAGGGCAATAAAAGACTTTGGGTTCCCACCCCTCACCCCATCCCTCTCCCGCAAGGGGCGAGGGAGTTTCAAAGGACGCGAGGGAGGGGAATCGTCAAAGACTCTAGGTGCGGTGGAGTAGTTGGCCAATCGCTTAATTTCCTAGATAGATGATGTAGCCCGATCAGATTTCTGATCCCTGCATTGTAGTAGTAAACAAGTAGACAATGAAACAGAGGATATCGCATGGTAACTGTTGCAGAGTTAACCAGATTGCGCTCAGAAGCACGTAAATCAAATGTTTATGTGCGAGTGGTGCGTAATACTTTGGCTCGTCGCGCAGTGGCGGGAACCGAGTTTGAGTGCATGACAAGTGCCTTGACCGGACCTATGATTTTGGCATTTTCGCAAGAAGATCCAGGATCTGCTGCCCGTTTGTTCCGTGATTTTCTAAAAGGTAATGACAAATTACAGGTTAAGTTATTAGCTATTGGTGGTCAGGCTTTAGGTGGAGAGCAATTAGAAGCTGTTGCTAAATTGCCAACCCGCGACGAAGCTCTGGCAAGCTTAATGGCTATGATGCAAGCGCCTATCACGCAATTTGTTCGTACCATGGCAGAACCGCATGGAAAATTGGTCAGAACGATAGCTGCTTATCGCGACCAAAAACAATCAGCTGCTTAAAATTTAATTAACAGGAGTAATATCATGTCAATGACTAAAGAAGATGTACTAAACACTGTTGCCTCCATGAGCGTAATGGATGTTTGCGACCTCATCAAAATGATGGAAGAAAAATTCGGCGTTTCCGCTGCTGCTGCCGTTGCTGTTGCAGCTCCTGCTGCTGGCGCTGCTGCCGCTGCTGAAGAGCAAACCGAGTTTTCCGTAATTTTGGAAGGCATCAATGACCCAGCTGTTAAAGTGAACGTAATTAAAGCCGTTCGCGAAATGACAGGTTTGGGCTTGAAAGAAGCTAAAGATGCAGTTGAAGGTGCTCCACATACTTTGAAAGAAGGCGTGAGCAAGAAAGACGCAGAAGAAATGAAAAAGAAACTTGAAGAAGCTGGCGGAAAAGTTAAGCTCAAGTAATCTTTGGTATAAATTGAAAGGCTGGTGGCTTATGCCACCCGCCTTTTTGCGCTATAAAAATTAATACACATTTTTTTAAGAGAACTTGAAATTAGGACGTGTAGATTTTTAAGCTGAGACAAGGCTTCCGAGCATAAAGCGAGCGGAGTTTGCTAATAGCAAATGAGTACGTGACTGCGAAGGCTAACGAAGTATCAGTTAAAAAACTAGCGTTATGGGGAACCAAATCACATGACATATACTTATGCCGAGAAAAAACGTATTCGTAAGATATTTGGCAAATTACCTGATATCTTGGCCGTTCCTTATCTGTTGAGCATTCAAAAAGATTCATATCACGATTTTTTACAAGAAGGTGTTGCCCCTGAGAAAAGAGAAAACAAGGGCTTGCAAGCTTCTTTTATGTCCGTATTTCCTATTAGCAGTATTTCCGGCTATGCCGAACTGCAATTTGTTAGTTATCGTTTAAGTGAGCCTGTATTTGATGTAAATGAATGCCGTACCCGCGGTATCACTTATGCCTCTGCTTTAAGAGTTAAGCTGCGCTTAGTAGTTTATGATAAAGAATCACCCGCTTCCGCAAAAGTTGTAAAAGATATTAAAGAACAAGAAGTCTATATGGGCGAACTCCCATTAATGACTAATGATGGTACTTTTGTCATCAACGGAACTGAGAGAGTGATTGTTTCTCAGCTGCATCGTTCTCCAGGAGTTTACTTTGAGCATGACCGTGGTAAAACCCACTCATCAGGTAAATTGCTCTATGCCGCTAGAATTATTCCTTATCGTGGTTCTTGGTTGGACTTTGAGTTTGATCCAAAAGATGTGATTTATGCCAGAATTGACCGTCGTCGTAAATTACCTGCGACCGTTATTTTGCGCGCATTAGGTTATAATACCCACGATATTTTAAAAATGTTTTTTGACACCACTACCTATCATGTTCAAGCTAAAGGCTTTGTGATGGACTTAATCCCTGAGCGTCTGCGTGGGGAAAGAGCTTTGTTCGACATCAAAGATGAAAAAGGTAAAGTGATCGTTGAAACCGGTCGTCGTATTACCGTTCGTCATATCAAAGAATTGGAAAAGCAAAATGTTAAACGCTTAAGCGTTCCTACTGAATATATTATCGGTAAAGCTTTTGCTGAAGATATCGTTGATAAGAAAACCGGTGAAGTATTGGTTGCTGCTAACGATGAAGTCACGGCCGATTCTTTGAAAAAGATCCAAGAGCTGGGTATTAAGTCATTCAAAACCTTATATACCAATGACTTAGACTGTGGCCCTTATGTTTCAGACACTTTGAGAATAGACTCTGCTATGACTCAAATGGATGCATTGGTAGAAATCTACCGAATGATGCGTCCTGGTGAGCCGCCTACAGCTGAATCTGCTCAAGCTATGTTTAACAACCTGTTCTTCAATATCGATCGTTATGACTTGTCCGATGTGGGTAGAATGATGGTTAACCGTCGCATTGGCCGTAAAAACGAAACCGGCGATGGCGTATTGAGCAATGAAGATATTATCGACATTTTAAAAACCTTGATCGACATACGTAATGGTAAAGGCGAAGTGGACGATATCGACCACTTGGGTAACCGTCGTGTAAGAAGCGTCGGTGAAATGACCGAAAACCAATTCCGTATCGGACTTGTGAGAGTAGAGCGTGCAGTACGTGAACGCTTGAGCATGATCGATCGTGAGCAAATGATGCCTCAAGATTTGATCAACGCTAAACCCGTTTCTGCTGCGATTAAAGAGTTCTTTGGCTCCAGCCAGCTTTCACAGTTTATGGACCAAAACAACCCATTGTCAGAAGTGACCCATAAGCGTCGTGTATCAGCTTTAGGGCCGGGCGGATTGACTCGTGAACGTGCAGGATTTGAAGTGCGTGACGTGCATCCAACTCACTATGGCCGTTTATGCCCAATTGAGACCCCTGAAGGTCCAAACATTGGTCTGATTAACTCTTTGGCTTGCTATGCTCGCACCAATAAATTTGGTTTCTTGGAAGCGCCTTATCGTAAAGTAGTTAACGGTAAAGTGACTAAAGACGTAGACTACCTGTCTGCAATTGAAGAAGGTAATTACGTTGTAGCGCAAGCATCAAGTACTTTAGATAAAAACGGCAAACTGATCGATGATTTGATTCCATGTCGTCATAAAGGCGAAACCCTGTTCACCAGCGCTGATCAAGTCGACTATATGGACGTTTCAGCGAAACAGATGGTTTCTATCGCTGCCGCTTTAGTACCTTTCCTTGAGCACGATGATGCGAACCGTGCATTGATGGGTGCAAACATGCAACGTCAAGCCGTTCCAACCTTGAAAGCTCAAAAGCCTTTAGTGGGAACCGGAATTGAGCGGATCGTAGCAGTTGACTCAGGAACCGGCGTTGTGGCAAAACGTGGCGGAGTCATTGAATCCGTTGACGCAAGCCGTATCGTTGTTCGAGTTAACGCGAATGAAATTAAAGAAGGTCAACCATGGGTAGACATCTACAATTTGGTGAAATTTACCCGTTCTAACCATAACACCTGTATTAACCAACGTCCTATCGTCAAATTAGGCGATAAAGTGGCTCCAGGTGATTTGATGGCAGATGGTTCTTCTACCGATATCGGGGAGTTGGCATTAGGTCAAAACATGCTGATTGCCTTTATGCCTTGGAACGGTTTTAACTTTGAGGACTCAATTTTAATCTCAGAAAGAGTTGTGGAAGAAGATCGTTTCACCACTATTCATATCGAAGAACTAACCTGTATCGCTCGCGATACCAGATTAGGGCCTGAAGAAATTACCTCAGATATTCCAAACGTAAGCGAAAGCGCTTTGAACAAATTGGACAAAGCCGGTGTGGTTTATATCGGGGCTGAAGTTAAAGCGGGCGACATCTTAGTGGCTAAAGTCACACCAAAAGGTGAAACTCAGCTGACTCCAGAAGAAAAACTCTTAAGAGCTATCTTCGGTGAAAAAGCTTCCGATGTAAAAGACACCTCATTGAGAGTGCCATCAGGCATGGCAGGAACCGTTATTGACGTTCAGGTCTTTACTCGCGACGGTGTGGAAAAAGATTCCCGTGCAGTTGAAATTGAGAAAAACCAACTGAATGCTATTAAAAAGGACTTGAACGATGAGTTCCGTATTTTAGAAGAAGCGGTATATCAAAGTTTGGAAGACACTTTAGTAGGCGAGAAAGCTCAAGGTGGTCCTGCCGGTATTAAGAAAGGTGAGACTATTACCAAAGCTTATTTAGCAGAGTTGCCAAGAGAAAAATGGTTCTCTATTAAATTGGACAAAGGTAAAGCTTTAAGCCAATTGAAAGAAGCGGAAGAACAGTTAAAAGCATACCGTCAAAACTACGATGCGCGCTTTGATGAGAAGCGTAAAAAACTTACCCAAGGAGATGACTTGTCTCCAGGCGTTCTAAAAATCGTTAAAGTTTACATGGCGGTAAAACGTCGTATTCAACCTGGCGATAAAATGGCAGGGCGTCACGGTAACAAAGGGGTAATTTCCCGTATTGTTCCCGTTGAAGACATGCCTTATTTGGAAAACGGCACTACTGTAGACATCGTATTGAACCCATTGGGTGTACCTTCTCGTATGAACATCGGTCAGGTTTTGGAAACTCACTTAGGCTGGGCTGCAAAAGGCTTAGGCTTGAAGATTGGCAAGATGCTGGACAGCAAAGCCAAACCAAAAGAGCTTCGTGAATATCTTGATAAAATCTACAATGCCGATGCTTCACACGATGTGGATTTAGAGCAGCTTAACAATGATGAAGTGGTTGAGCTGGCTGAAAACCTTCGTGAAGGCGTTCCAATGGCAACTCCAGTATTTGACGGCGCAACTGAAGGCCAAATCAAAGACATGCTAAAATTAGCAGACTTGCCAGAAAGCGGCCAAACCACTTTGTTTGACGGACGTACAGGTCAAGCATTTGATCGCCCGGTTACCGTAGGTTACATGTACATGCTCAAGCTGAATCACTTGGTGGATGACAAGATGCATGCACGTTCTACCGGTTCTTATAGCCTAGTCACCCAGCAACCTTTGGGTGGTAAAGCGCAGTTCGGTGGTCAACGTTTTGGTGAGATGGAGGTTTGGGCACTAGAAGCTTACGGCGCTGCTTACACTCTACAAGAGATGCTGACAGTCAAATCAGATGATGTGAATGGCCGTACCAAGATGTATAAAAACATCGTGGATGGCGATTACTCAATGGATGCCGGTGTTCCTGAGTCATTTAACGTATTGACCAAGGAAATTAAAGCACTGGGTATCGATATCGATTTGGAAGCTGAATAACGATATTAGACGCCGGCCCGATTAAATTCGGGCTAGGTAGCATCGGAATAGTAGATAAATTTATTCTTAAGGGAGAATAACCTTGAAAGACTTACTTGGCATGATGAAGCAAGGTAAACAAGATTTTGATCGGATTAAGATTGGTCTGGCATCCCCAGAAGTGATCCGCTCATGGTCTTTTGGTGAAGTGAAGAAACCGGAAACCATTAACTATCGTACTTTTAAACCAGAGCGTGAAGGTTTATTTTGCGCCAAAATTTTTGGACCGATTAAAGATTACGAATGCTTATGCGGTAAATACAAACGCTTAAAGCATCGCGGAATTATCTGCGAAAAATGTGGAGTAGAAGTGACTCAGGCTAAAGTACGTCGTGAACGTATGGGCCATATTGAGTTGGCTTCTCCTGTTGCACATATTTGGTTCTTGAAGTCATTGCCATCCCGTATTGGCTTGCTATTGGATATGCCTTTGCGTGATATCGAAAGAGTATTGTACTTTGAAGCATATGTTGTCATTGAACCTGGCATGACCAAGCTTGAGCGCGGTCAATTGCTGACTGAAGAAGCTTATTTAGATGCTTTGGAAGAGTATGGTGATGAATTTGAAGCCGAAATGGGTGCTGAAGCGATCCAAAGACTGTTAAAGGAAATGGACGTTAAAGAACAGATCGCTACCATTCGTGAAGAAATCCCAGCAACCAGCAGTGAAACCAAATTAAAGAAATTGGCTAAACGCTTGAAGCTTTTGGAAGCATTTGACGAGTCCGGTAATAATCCCGCTTGGATGATTATGACTGTTCTGCCCGTGCTGCCACCTGATTTACGTCCATTGGTTCCATTGGATGGCGGACGCTTTGCGACCTCCGACTTGAACGACCTGTATCGTCGAGTGATTAACAGAAACAACCGTTTGAAGCGTTTGTTAGAGCTCAATGCTCCAGACATTATCGTTCGTAACGAAAAAAGAATGTTACAAGAAGCAGTCGATGCTTTATTGGATAACGGTCGTCGTGGTCGTGCAGTAACCGGTTCCAATAAGCGTGCTCTAAAATCCTTGGCTGATATGATCAAAGGTAAACAGGGTCGTTTCCGTCAAAACTTATTAGGTAAGCGTGTAGACTACTCCGGACGTTCCGTTATTGTGGTAGGTCCTACCTTAAGATTGCACCAGTGCGGTCTGCCTAAGAAGATGGCATTAGAACTGTTTAAACCTTTTATTTTCGGGAAACTCGAAAAAAGAGGACTTGCGACCACCATTAAAGCTGCTAAGAAAATGGTTGAGCGTGAAGAAGCCGTTGTATGGGATATTTTAGAAGAAGTGATCCGTGAACATCCGGTCCTTTTAAACCGTGCACCAACTTTGCACCGTTTGGGTATCCAAGCATTTGAACCTTTACTGATTGAAGGTAAAGCGATTCAGCTTCACCCTCTCGTTTGCGTAGCTTATAACGCGGACTTTGACGGTGACCAAATGGCGGTACACGTTCCCTTAACTTTGGAAGCCCAATTAGAAGCCCGTGCTTTGATGATGGCAACCAACAACATTTTACATCCTGCTAACGGTGAACCTATTATTTGCCCAACCCAGGACGTGGTTTTAGGTCTTTACTATATGACCCGCGAGAGAATCAATGCTCGTGGAGAAGGTAAAATCTTTGCTAACTTAGAAGAAGTGCATCGTGCTTATTCTTCAGACTTAGTTGACCTTCAAGCTAAAGTTAAAGTCAGAATGACTCAAAAAATTCTGAACGAAGACGGCGTAATGGAAGAGTCCACAAGCGTGATAGACACCACCGTCGGTCGTGCTTTGCTATCCAATATTCTGCCAGCTGGCCTGCCATTTAGTTTGATTAACTGTGTGCTGACCAAGAAAGTGATCGCAAGAGTGGTGGATACCTGTTATCGCCGCTTGGGTATTAAAGATACCGTTATTTTTGCTGACCACTTGATGTATACCGGATTTGAGTATTCTACTCGTTCAGGTATTTCTATCGGTATTAACGACCTTGTGGTACCAGAAGCTAAAGCCAAAATTATTGAGCAGGCTGAAGGCGAAGTGAAGGAAATTGCTAACCAGTTTGCTTCAGGTTTGTTAACCGAAGGCGAACGCTATAACAAGGCAATCGATATTTGGTCTCGTGCTAACGATCAAATTTCCAAAGCTATGATGGAAGTGATTGCGCAAGACTGGGTAAAAGATGCTAAAGGCAAAAAAGTTAAACAAGAATCCTTTAACTCCATCCACATGATGGCGGATTCAGGAGCAAGGGGTTCTGCAGCTCAGATTAGACAGCTTGCAGGGATGAGAGGCTTGATGGCAAAACCAGACGGCTCGATTATTGAAACTCCTATTACTGCAAACTTCCGTGAAGGTTTGAACGTATTACAATACTTCAACTCTACTCACGGTGCTCGTAAAGGTTTGGCCGATACCGCGTTGAAAACCGCTAACTCAGGTTACCTGACTCGTCGTTTGGTCGATGTGGCTCAAGACGTGGTCATTAATATTGAAGATTGTGGTACTACTAACGGCTTGATGATGACTCCTCATATCGAAGGAGGAGACATTGTTGTTCCATTACATGAGCGTGTATTGGGTCGCGTGGTAGCTGAAGACGTGTATGAGCCAGGCAGTAAAAAAATAGCGGCTCCTGCAGGAACTTTATTGGATGAGCGTTGGGTTAACAAACTCGAATCCTTAGGGATCGATGAAATTAAAGTTCGCTCAGCGATTACTTGTGAAGCTCGTCGTGGTATTTGCGGTAAGTGCTATGGTCGTGATTTGGCCCGTGGTCATTTGGTTAACATCGGTGAAGCAGTGGGTGTTGTTGCTGCTCAGTCCATTGGTGAACCAGGAACCCAGCTTACCATGCGTACCTTCCATATTGGTGGTGCAGCATCCAGGACAGCGGCTGAAAACAGCGTGAAAGTGGCTACAGAAGGCCATATCAAGCTCCATAACATGAAGACCGTTGAAAAATCCGAAAATAAACTGGTTGTAGTCTCTCGTTCAGGCGAGTTGACCGTATTGGATAAATTCGGACGTGAGCGTGAACGCTATAAGATTCCATATGGTGCGGAACTGCCATTAGCTGATGGTTCTGCTGTGACCCCAGGTCAATTAGTTGCAGCTTGGGACCCTCATACTCACCCAATCGTTACCGAGGTGACAGGTCAAGTTGTGTTCGTCGATATGATCGATGGCGTGACCATGAACCGTCAAACCGATGAACTGACCGGTTTAAGCAGTATTGTGATTACCGATACCAAGCAACGCAGCTCTGCTGGAAAAGACTTAAAGCCAATGATTAAATTGGTGGATGCTAAAGGCAAAGACTTGTTCTTCCCTAACAGCAAAGTGCCAGCCAGCTACTTCTTGCCTGCTAATGCAATCGTACTGATTGAAGACGGCGGTAAAGTAAAAGCCGGTGACATCTTGGCTCGTATTCCTCAAGAAGGATCTAAGAACAAGGATATTACCGGGGGTCTGCCTCGCGTTGCTGACTTGTTTGAAGCGCGTAAACCTAAAGAGCCTGCTATTTTGGCTGAAGTTTCAGGTATCGTCAGCTTCGGTAAAGAAACTAAAGGTAAGCGCCGTTTGTTGATTACCCCAAGTGAAGGTGAAGCCTTTGAAATATTGATTCCAAAATGGCGTCATATCAACGTATTTGAAGGGGAACAAGTGGCCCGTGGTGAAACCATTTCTGATGGTCCATTAAATCCTCACGATATCTTGCGTTTGAAAGGCGTGGGTGCGTTGGCAAGCTACTTGGTCAATGAAATTCAAGACGTTTACCGCCTGCAAGGTGTGAAAATTAACGATAAGCATATTGAAGTTATCGTACGTCAGATGGTCCGTAGAGCTGAAGTAACTGCTGCCGGTGACACCAAGTTCTTGAAGGGTGAGCAAATTGAACAGGCTAGAATCTTGGAAGAAAACGATCGAGTGAAAACCGACGCCAAGATGCCTGCTTTGTTTGAACCAATCCTGCATGGTATTACCAAGGCTTCCTTGTCCACAGACTCCTTTATCTCTGCTGCATCCTTCCAAGAAACAACAAGGGTGTTAACAGAAGCTGCGGTCAACGGAAGAGCGGATGCAATGTTCGGCTTGAAAGAAAACGTTACGGTTGGACGTTTAATCCCAGCTGGTACCGGTCTGGCTTACCATACTACTCGTAAGAAACAAAAAGAGATGGCGGTGGCGGTTGATAATGGTCCAACTCCAGAGGAAGTACAAAGTGCACTTTCTGCTGCGTTGAGCCGGAAGAACAATGAGTCGCATCCGGATAGCGAAGAGTAATATTGCTTCCATCTCTTCATTAGACTTTTGTTGTGCGTCAAAGAGAGTTTCCTCATTACCCTAATACGGTAACTCCGGTACTCTCTTCTCGCACGCCTCAGTCTAATTTTAAGCTGAAACCAATATACGTTTTTTATAAGAAAAGGCGCCTTAGGGCGCCTTTTTTATTTGCTCCCTTTTATAGAGACGATCATCCTCATGCCTCCCTTTTTTAAAGGCAGGATCACCCGCTATCCCTCCCTTTTTTAAAGGGAGGCTAGGAGGGATTTAAAAAACAGTCTACTATAATGGACTGATTGTCTTTTTGAGGCTTGAGCATGAACCAGCTGACTTGGTTTCTAGGAATCCTTTCCATTATTCAAATGGCCTTTTTGCCGGGTTTTATACTGTGCAGGGTTTTAAAGCTTGAGCAGGCTTTGCCTTCAAAATGGGCCCTGTATTTTTTCCTGAGCCTGGTGGCCAATTACCTTTTGGTTTATGTCCTGACAAGTCTGCATATTTATAACAGCGTTGTGTTAAGAAGCCTGGTGGCTATCGAGACGCTGGTGGCCTTCAGGCTAAGTTGGGAGCAGCTAATAAAACGCCCAAGCTGGAATATATCCTTTCCTCGATTTAAAGCTTATTGGCAAATGGGGTTGAGACAACAATGTATTGGAGTTTTGGCTGTATTCATTTTAGTGGCTTATGCTGTTAAGCTTGTGATAAGCCAGGGCCAGGTATTTGGTTACTGGGATCCAACTGTTTCTTATAATCCCTGGGCTATCCAATGGGCAGGAAATGCTTTTCCCACTCAGACTTGGAGCTATCCTCAGCTTCTATCGACTAACTGGTCAATAAGCTATGTGTTGATTGGGCAGCTAAACTGGGGTCTTGCCTTAGAGTTTTTCCCTGGAAGCATTATGGCTTTATTTGCGATGTTTATATTGCTTCTACTGTGGCAAAAAATGCTGGATGAGAAAAATGAAACTTATGGTTTAGGCTTGATAATAACCGGTCTTTTAGTCACTGATTTACTCTATCCTTATATCGGGCTTGGCTATGCGGATATTCCCGTGGCAGCGTTTGGCTTGGCTGCAGTGATAGTATTGTTTAAGCCTGAATTTGAATTAAAGCAGATTTTATTAGGAGCTGCTCTATGTGGAGGGGCGGCTTTGACTAAACAGGCAGGTCTATGGCTGATTGCCATCTATCCGCTACTCACTTATATAAGTTTTAGAGACCAAGTTTCAAGCAAAAAACTATTTTTAAGCCTGGGCTTGCAGATGCTGATTATGCTGATTTTGGCTGTATCTTGGTATGGTCTGATATGGCAAGGAGCAGCAAAAGAGAGCTTGGGCTGGTCTTATTTAACTCATGGAATATATCAGCAGGCTTCAGTGATTGAAAGGCTACAGCTTCTCTGGCAAAAAACCGGATTGTTTTTTTGGCTTTGCCTGGCGATAGCTGTGTCCTATTGCTGGAAAAAAACGAGCTGGCGTCTGCCGTTTTTACTGATAGGGCTTCCAATTATCCTTATTTGGGCATTGCTTTTTAGCTATGATAATCGGAACTTGAGTATGAGCCTGCCTTTTATAGGAATGATGGCAGGAGCTGCGTTGTCTCACATGCTTCAAACTTCATTAGTTCAGCGCATTGTATTTAATATAAAGAAATTTATATTGAGTGTGAGTTATCTCGAATGGCTGTTAGCAATTTTACTGAGTTTAATTGCGATGGGCTGGCAAGCGGATTTTAGAGCGGCTGATTTAAATGCTTATCAGATCCGTGCTAAACAGGAAATAGGCTATCCCGATGTTAATCAAATGCTCTATCAATATCAGCAGAAAGTGGGTTTTAATGGCAAAATTTTGACAGCCTGGACTTTTTTGTTCAATGATTTAAATCTGAGTCAATTAATCCAGCCGCTTTCAGCTCAGTTTTATGGCTGCAATATGCTGCCTAATGTTACAGAAAACCAGGCTATATTTTTGCAAGCGGTAAAGGCTTATCCCTCAGTTTCCTATATTTTGGTCGATAATATGCAGCAGCTTTCCTCTGCATCTTTTTATCAATATCTTGCTACAATGCAGCAAGCGGGCAAATTGGTAAAAATAGGCGAAACCCCGCATTTTACTTTATATAAAATAATCAAGCCTTTAAATTGAGGAAATGATGCAGCAATTAATCTGTTTGATGGGATTTCTGGCAATTTTACAAATGGTCTTTTTGCCGGGTTATTTGGTTCTTCGAGCTTTTCACTTAAAACTGCCCATTATAAGAGTAGGCTTATTGAGCTTTAGCTTAAGTTTTTTGGCTAACTACATTTTGGTGTTTTGTTTGACGCTACTGCACGCTTATACCGCCTCGGTAGTATGGGGCATTGTGGCAATCGAATGGATTATCTTGCTATGTTTGTTATGGCCGACACAATCTGCTTGGAGCAGCTGGAATGAGCAAATTAAGCAAGTTCAAAGCTTGTGGCAAAGTTTAAACCGAGGCAGCTCGGTTGATCGCTTTATTCGATTAGGGCTGTTTTTTAGCAGCATTTTGACGCTGCTGTTTTTTATTGGAAATGCTATCGATCAACTTGGGCAGGTATTTAGTGCCTGGGACCCCGTTATGTCATATAACTTTTGGGCAACAGAATGGGCGGCTAATCAATTTCCTCACTACACATGGCATTATCCTCAATTAATTCCCATAAGCTGGTCAATCAGCTATGTGATGACCTCTGTGGCAAGCCTTGGGGTGAATCTTGAGTTTTTTGCTAAAGCCATTATGCCTTTATTTCCCCTGATGCTGGTGCTGGTATTTTTTGACTTGGCTATAGAAACCAGGCGTTGTGCTTATTTGCTGGGAATTATAATAACGGCTTATTTAATTTATCATTTTTCTGCAGATTTAGGACAGGGCTGGGTTGACATGCCCATGAGCTTTTTTGCCTTTCTCGGGCTGGCTTTACTGTATTTAGCTGCAAACAATGATAGGGCGAAATGTTATATGATACTGGCTGCCTTATGTTGTGCGGCTTCTGCGGTGACTAAACAGGCCGGGCTATATATTCTGCTGTGGTATCCGGTGCTTTGCTGTGCCCTATCTTTTCGGTCTCAGCCTTATTTTACAAGAATATCGCCTATTCTCTTAAGCTGGCTGCTGGCTTTGGTCATCAGTCTGCCTTGGTATATTGCTATCCAATATCAGATCGGCCATAACTTGGCTAGCTCAGAAGTCGGCTTTGTGACTAGTAATATTTATCAGGTTTTAGGATTTGGTTGGGGGCAGAGAATTGCTCTTGGAGTGTTTCAGCTGGGCTTGGTTTTTTGGGTAGGCTTAGGGTTGACAATGGTTTATGCTTGTTACCCCTCTCCATGGAGAATATTGGCTCTACCTCTAGTTGGCTATACTCTGATCTGGATTGCTTTTTATTCCTATGCGTTAAGAAATTTCACTTTAGCCATTCCCATGCTTAGCCTAATGGCCGGCCTTGGCGTTGAAAAGCTTTATCAAAAGGGCTGTTTTAACAGGCTGCTTACAAAAATATCGAACTATATGGGCTTAAATAGCTATAAGCCTCTGCATATTATTATAGGTTTGGTCATGGCTGTGGCAGTATTGACCCAAATTCCTCAATGCAGCAGCCAGGTTTTGATTCAGGAGCAGATTTCACAGCAAAAAATGTTAGGGAACCCTGATTTAAACTGGATGCTGTTTAGATATCAAGCTTTGCACGGTTTTGACGGCAAAATTATGACTTCTTGGGATTATTTGGAATATGTCCCCGGCCTTTCTCAATACTATCAGCCTTATCGCCCGGCTGATGTGGAGGCTAATCCTTATCAGTCTTCTTGGATGGTGGATCCAAAGCAATTGTCAGGCATTCTGCAAAAATATCCAGCCAGCTATATTCTGGTTGCTAAAGGAGGCGGGCTCGCTTCTCAAGCCTATTTAAGCTATTTGGACCAATTGGAACAAAACCATAGACTTAAAGCTGTCATGATTCTGCCTAATTTTACTCTATATCAAATCATGCAGCCCATTCATTAAAGTAGGCAATATGCGCAACGCTGATCATTATGCACTTGATGCCGCGACATAAAATGGCTATAGTCAAACAACTGTAAATTAAAGGTAGTTTGCCTGCTGTGAATATTGTTGCGCTAATTCCTGCTTATAACCCCGCTGATGAGCTCGTTCCTTATGTAAGAGAGCTATTAGCATCAGGCATTGCTCGGGTCGTGGTAGTCAACGACGGGAGCTTGGCTGAATACCGCTCTGTTTTTGCCCAAATAAAAAACTTAGAAGGCCTCTATCTATTAGAGCATGCGGTTAATCTCGGCAAAGGTGCTGCTTTAAAAACCGGATTAAACTATATAGCTTGCGAGTTTCCTGAAGCGGTAGGGGTCATAACGATTGACGCTGATGGCCAACACTTGCTTAAAGACGCTTTAGCCGTGGGGCAAACTTTGATTCATTCTCCCAATCGGCTTGTAGTGGGTTCCCGTACATTTGGTGGGGATGTCCCATTTCGTAGTAAATTCGGTAATATTTTTACCCGCTATTCCTTTAGGCTGTTAAGCGGCATTAAAATGAGCGATACCCAGTCTGGCTTGCGGGCAATTCCTACTGCATTGATTCCCAGTTTGCTGAAAATTGCCTCAAATGGCTATGAGTTTGAACTGGACATGTTGGTGACAGCACACAGGCATGGCTGGACCGTTTTAGAATGCCCTATTACTACAGTGTATATTGATAATAATAAGTCCTCACATTTTAGGCCTTTACGCGACTCTTTAAGAATCTACTTTGTATTGTTCAGGTTTTCCATTATTGCTTTGCTAAGTGCGGCATTGGATTACGGCATATTTATTTCAATTTACTATTTGCTGCTTAAAAACGTCATGGTTTGTTTGGTGGCAGGAAGACTGGTCTCCACTGCATTTAACTATTTCAATGTGAAACGATACGCCTTCCATTCCAAGGGCGATCATAAAAAAACTTTACCAAAATATATTATATTGGCTGTCACCTCAACTTTACTGGCCTATACCATGATTATTGGGCTGATCACTTTATTCAATATGCATGTAGTTATCGCGAAACTGATTTCAGAGATGGTCATGTTTGTGCTTAACTTCTTGGTGCAGCGTGACTTTATTTTCAGGAGACCAAAAAGATGAAATGGTTTTGGCTATTCATCGGGATTGTTCTGTTTTTATTTGGTATAGGTTTTGCTCTTTTGAATCCAGAAACCGTTATGCTTAACCTTTATATAGTTCAGTTTAAAACCAGCCTGGCTTTAAGTTTGGTGGCTTTTTTTGTGGTAGGCGGGGTCTTGGGTTTGGCTATTGGTTATATCCGTGGCAGATGGAAATCTCGAATTAGCCGCAATCCAGCCCGCCCATAGTATATTGAGCTTAATCATGAGCAAAAATCTAAAATTGCGTCATATTGCTCAGTTAATTTGCCCGTTGTCTTTATTGATTATCCTGGCTTTCTCTATTTGGCTTAGCCCCAGAGGCCTAGATTTTTCAGATGAAGGCTACTATTTACTGGCGGCAAGATATCCCAATGAAGTGCAGGGCGCTTTAAGTATGTGGTATCTGTATACAGGCGAGCTGTTTAAATGGCTGGGATATAATATTGCTTACTTTAGGGCCGTGAATATTTTAATAGGCATGTTTTCTTTGATTGTTTTTGCCTTAGGAGCCGCTCGTCTAAAAGCCCTTTTTTTTGTGGAAAGTCCTGCCAATTTATTTGATCGCTTTATTTTTGTCAGCTTCGTTGCTTTAGGCTTGCTTGGCTTCTCATTGCTTGGTTTTACTCCCAGCTATAATACAGTGAGCTGCCAGCTTGTTTATATTGCAGCAGGCTTGGTTTTGTTTGCTTTAGCCAAGCTTATTCAGCAGAATAAATCCTATCCTACTTTTATGTTTTTTGCGGGGCTAGCACTAGGGGCTGAATTCTTTACTAAATTTAGTAGCAGTGTGTTCTTATTCGGTTTAAGTTTTTTGGCCCTATTCTTTTTGCCACAGTGCACACTTAGGCAAAAAGCTTATGCATTTTTGGCTCTGGTTTTGGGCATTTTTGGGTGGCTTCTGTATTATTTTTGGCTATTGCAATCACCTGAGCAATATTGGCAGGTGTTTTCTTTGGGGCTCAGCTTGGATAAGCTTTTTGGTGCCGGACATAAGCTTAGTTTGATTGTTACTGATATCCAGTTGCTTGCCATGATCCTGTCCAAAGCTTTCTCCGCTTTTTGGATAGCCTATGCTTTCTTGGCAAGTTTTGGACTCTACATTTGGGTTAAAGGCAAAACTGCTAAAACGGATGCGATTTTATTCAAATTGGTTTTTGTATGTCTTGCTGTTGCAATCTTTATGGCAGTCAATAAAAGGCTGTATCTTGGCGGGGGTCTGGGCTATTACTTTAATGAAACCAAGCTAGCTTTGAGCTGGATAATGTTGCTGGCTGCCTTATCAGGATTTGGTCTGGTTTACTTCAAACATAAGCCTGTCGTTATTTTTCCTTATTATGGATTTTTTTTACTGATTGGTTTTTCCTTTTTTCCCTTTATTGAGGCCTTAGGTACCAATAATCCTATTTACATGGATGCACTTTTTTATGCGGGGGCTTGGTTTGTGGTGATCTTTGCTTTGTCACAGATATTAGCCAAAGTTTATAAAAGCTCATGGCTTTTGACTATCAGTTTGGTATTTATGGCTTTAATGACCCTGGCTCAGACAATGTCGAGTTTCATTTATTTTTATAGAGTCGGATCTTTATTTAGGCAAACCCAAGTTTTTGAAATGGGTTCGCCCTCAAGCCCAATCAAATTATCTCCTAATCAAGCGCAGGGATTTGCAGCACTTCAACAAGCCGCAAAAGTCTGTGGATTTAAACCTGGCCAAGATATTTTGAATTTTTATGCTGACCCCGGTTTAGTTTTCCTGCTGGGAGGAAAATCGCCGGTTGACCCCTGGTATTATGGCTATTATTCTGGGGCACAAACTGCTGTAGAGTCTATATTGGCAATGTTACCTTCTGAGCGTTTACAGAATGCTTATATTTTGCAAGATTTATCGGTAGCTACTCCGCAACCAAGGCTGGACCGTTTTCATTTGGATTTTAGCAAATCCTATAGCCTTTGCGGCCAGGTGGAGGTATTGGATTATTCGAACAGCGTGCATAAATTGCGCTTGTGGAAGCCTAAATTTAGCTGATTTTATTATGTGAGCATATTTGCAAGGTTTGGTATCAAAGCAAGCGGGTTGATTTGCAATTGGGCGCGGTAGTAAGCTAAGGGATTTTAATTCTGCTTTTAAGCATGTTTATGGCCTTTGAAAGAAATGATGCAGAGAGTTAAGTCTGGTCAGGAGTAGAAGACAGGCTTTTTAAGGCGATTTCTATCAGCTTAATCCCTGAGTGATTTTGTTGATATTGGGGATCGCTTAGCACTCTTCTCCACACTCTTGCATTGGGCTCGCCATGAAACAATCCCAAAATATGCCGGCTAATCGATTTGAAAGAAGTGCCTTTGGCAAGCTCAGCTTCAATATAAGGGATAAGCTTTTCAATAATTTCCTGCCGGGTCTTAATGGGCTGATTGGACTGATGTAACTCCTGATCGATACAGGCCAAAATAAACGGGTTGTGATAGGCAGATCTTCCTATCATCACATGGTCTACATGATCTAAATGCTGTGTAGCCTCTGCTACATTTTGAATGCCGCCATTAATACCGATATTTAAATGGGGAAAGTCTTTTTTGATTTGATACACGGTTTCATATTGTAAAGGTGGGATTTCCCGATTTTCTTTGGGGCTTAAGCCTTTAAGCCAGCCTTTTCTGGCATGGATAATCACCTGATCTACATTGCTAGCTTCTAAAGTTTGGATAAAATGCACGAGTTCTTGATAGCTGTCATTGTGATCATAGCCAATTCGAGTTTTGACCGTAACGGGAATAGAAACTTGATCTTTCATAGCCTTAATGCAGTCTGCTACAAGCTCTGGCTTGGCCATCAGACATAAGCCAAACATGCCTGACTGAACTCTATCGCTCGGGCAGCCTACATTTAAATTGATCTCATCATAGCCCCATTCCTCGGCAATTTTAGCGCATTCTGCCAGCTCCGCAGGATTGCTGCCGCCAAGCTGTAAGACAAGAGGATGTTCGCTTTGGTCATAGCCTAAGAGCTTATCCCGATTGCCGTGTAAAATGGCAGGAGCGGTAATCATCTCGGTATAAAGCAGCAAATGCTTTGAAAACAGCCTTAAAAAATAGCGGCAATGGCGGTCTGTATAGTCCATCATGGGAGCGATTGAGATTTTGTGGGCTAATTGAATCATGGGTGACTAAATCTATGAATTTAAGTTTATCAAGATAGCACGAATGTGCTGGCAGATAAAGACTTAAGCTTATTTTGATAGACTTTTAAAATTTCATTGCTATCCTATTGTAAGCTTAAGTTCGAAGGACTAAATTTTAGCATTTGAGCTATTCTTTAGGTAGGGTTTGGAGAGGTGGATGAATCAAGTAAGTCTAAGTAAAAAGCCATTTATGGTGTTTTCAATTATTAGCTTAATAGGCCTAATTTACTTTTTTTGGACAGTAGCAAGTGATTGGAATTTTACTGTAGATGATGCATATATTGTTATCCATTATTCACGTAACTTGGCAGAGTATGGCTATCCAGCGTGGAACTTAGCTGGGCAGCATACAGAAGGCTATACCAGTTTCTTAGGTATGATTTTAATGGCTCTTGGCATATTTTTGCATATTCCCGTTCTAATATGGGATAAATCCATTGGCATTTTATCTGTGTTGGGAATAGTCAGCATATTGGCATATCTGGCTTATAGAGAAACCTCTATTGCCGCTGCTATTATTTTAGCCGGATTGGCGAACTTTTTGCTATTCAATAACAATACAGCTGTGCATGCTACGGCGGGTTTGGAAACCGCCATGTATACATTGTTCTTGTTTGTTCTTGGCTCAATCTTTTATCGAATTTGCTGTGAGGGCGAAGCAGATAAACGACGTAAGTATTTAACCGCATTTTCTCTTATGGCTTTACTCACTGGGCTATGTCGCCCCGAGGGGAATTTATTTGTTGTTATATTTGCTGTCGCTATTTTTTTTGCAGTACCCAAAGCGCAAAAATGGCAATTTTTTAATCGGATGCTGTTATGCTATGTGCTGCCTGGCATGGTTTATTTTGCTTGGAGATATTGGTATTACGGACAATTATTACCATTGCCCTTCTATGTAAAGGTTAACACAGCGGAAAGCTTCCCTGGCTTGCATGAAGTTCTATCTTATATAAGAGACTACGCGCTGTTTTACCTTGCCGCAGCATTAGTTTATTGGGCCGCAGTTCCTAAAAAGAAAGCTTTTTTAGCGGGAATTTCAATTGCTTTAATCATTGAATTAATTTTGGCAATAAAAACTCACCCCATGATGGATTACGATCACCGCTATACTTACCCCTTAATTATATTGGGCTTATTGTCGGCATTTTCTGTTCGTACTATTAATATTGATAGAAAAAAAACGGTCTGTATTGCTGTTGCTATTTTAGCTTTAGTCTTTGGCTTCCATACCTACAAAATGCGTCATGCTGTTTTACAATGGAACAATACTTATAACAGCTCTATTAATTCAGCTCATATCAGGTTAGGCAAGGCTTTGGCAGCTTGTGGTGACAGTAGCTCAATTATTGCATTAAATGACGCGGGAGTGATCCCTTACTTTAGCCATTGGAGCTCTATCGATATATTAGGTCTAAATAACAAGGTTATCGCAACGAGTAGGTTCTCTGATTCTGAGAGAGCTCAATATGTTATTTCTCAGCATCCTAGAGTGATAGTGCTAATGGCATCATCGGCTGTTCAGGCGAATTTTTACGAGACATGGGAGCTGAAAATCTATCAGGCAGCCTTACAAGAGGGTATGGTTCATGTCAGAACTTATCCTTACCCATCAGGAAACTACTATTTATGGGTAATGGTTTATCCAAATGATAAGACTATATTAAATTGCCTCCCCGCATAAGATGGAATAGCTATTCATGAACTTACCTTTATGTATCAAGCTTGATAATGTCCTTATAAGGTCCAGCTTTTATTGGGAAAGCTTTATTCTCCTTATTAAAGATAAGCCGCTTTACCTTTTTTTGTTACCGATATGGTGCTTAAAAGGCAGAGCTTACTTAATGGACAAAATGGCCAGCCTGGTTCATCCCGAGCTTGAACTTTTGCCTTATAATCAAGCTTTGATAGCATGGCTTAAAGAAAACCAACATGAAAGAGAAGTCATTTTAGTCGGGCATGCAAGCCAATCCGAACTAGATAAAATAGCAGAGTATTGCGGTTGTTTTTCAAAGGCTTATGCTGTTGAAGGCAGTATCCCTCAATTTTTGAATCAGCAATTTAAAGAACAGCAATACGAATATATTGATGAAAAAAGCAACGGCTTTAAGGCGTTAGAAAATAAGAAGGCAGGCCTTAAGACTTGGCTCAAAGCCATTAGGGTGCATCAGTATGCTAAAAACCTTTTAATATTTCTACCACTATTGCTAGGGCATTTTGTTTCTCAAATAGAACTTGATATACAGGTTTTTCTGGGCTTTATCTGTTTTTGCTTGTTGGCTTCAAGCGTTTACATTTTAAATGACTTATTGGATTTGGCTTCAGATCGTAGACATAAAACTAAGCATAAGAGGGCTTTTGCCAGTGGGGCCATCAGCATTCCTGCCGGTCTATTGATAATGCTTCTATTTTTAACGCTTGCAGTGAGCTTGGCTTTAAGTTTGCCCCAGGCCTTTCAGATATGCTTATTGGTTTACTATGTATTAACTTTCTTGTACTCGTTTGTATTGAAGCGTATGGTTTTATTGGATGTTTTTACGCTATCGGCTTTATATACCCTAAGGATCGTTGCTGGCTTAAGCTTAGTGGATCAGATTTTTTCAAGCTGGCTCTTGTTATTTTCTATGTTCTTTTTTACCAGCCTCGCTTTTGCTAAGCGTTATACTGAGCTGTTCAATTCCTTAAAAAGTGGAGTAAATAAGCCTCATGGCAGAGGCTATCATGTTGAGCATTTGCAGATGGTCAGCCAGTTTGGAGTAGCCAGTGGCTATGTTTCAACTCTCATCTTTGTTCTATATTTAGATTCAGCAAAGGCTGCTCAGTATTATCATCAGCCTAAGCTTTTATATTTGGCCTGCCCCATTATCCTGTATTGGATTTCAAGAATATGGATAAAGGCTTCAGAAGGGCAATTACATGAAGACCCAGTGGTCTATGCGCTTCATGATAAAGTCAGTTATCTTTTATTGATGATTATGGTTATTTTGATTGGGCTGGCCATTTTATAAGCTACTTTAGCCTTGTTCCAAGCTCATCGGCTTTGCTTTAATTTTATGATTTTAGAAAAATCAGTTTTGAGTACAAAGCGATTTAATGCAAAGCTTAAAGGAGCCACTACGGTGATCACAATAATTAAAAGCGCAATGGCTGGAGAAATTTTGCACTTTTCAACCAATATCCAAAGCAAAAAAGAATTTAGCCCATATTGAATTAAATAGATGATGGGGTAAATAATCAATTTGTGCCAGCTATGCTTTTGGCGGAAAACAAAGCGGCTATTAAGCCAGTAAGCCGACAGGATTCCTATAACAGTGACTATGCCATAGGCTATTTGATAGTGAAAAAAATTTAATAACAGCAAATAAAGAACGTAAACAATAAAGGTGTTTAAGCCCCCGGAGACAAGAAAGCGGAAAGCCTCATAGTGTGGAGCTTTAAATTGTATTTTCAAGACTATTCCAAGCTATTGCTAATATAAACAGAAAATCTAGATTATGTTAGAATTTGGGCTTTGTCTAGTTTGGCTTAAAAGCTTTAATTTTGCCTAGCTTTAAGATATTGCTCTAAGGCTTGCTGCCAGTTAGCAATAGGTCCGATAATTTTGGAAAGCTTGCAGTTATCCAAAACGCTATAGTCTGGCCGTTTGGCCGGCAAAGGATACTCACCAGCAGAAATAGGCGTAATCTCACAGGAAATGCCTGATTTTTCAATAATAGCGCAGGCAAATTCATACCAGCTTGCCTGGCCTGAGTTAACGGCATGATAGATTCCCGGTGAAGCCTCGCTTTCAATGATTTTAATAATCATCTTAGCCAACTCAGCTGAGCTAGTTGGGCTCATAATTTGATTGGCAATAACTCGAAGTGAACCTTTGTCTTTGGCAAGCCTTAAAATGGTTTCAACAAAGTTTCCTTTTGCGTTGGACTGCTTGATTCCATACAAAGAGGCCGATCGCAGAATGACTGTATTTTCGCAGTGAGCTTGTGCCAGTTGCTCTCCAAGTAGCTTACTTTGCCCATAGATATTTAATGGGCCGGGGGGGATTTGTTCATCAAGCGCTTTTTTACTTTGATTATTGCCAAATACGTAATCAGTGCTGATATGAATAAATTTGGCTTTTTTAAGTTGGCAGGCTTGGGCCATTTTCCCGACTGCATAAGCATTGATCAAATAGGAAGCCTCAATTTCAGTTTCAGCTTTATCCACCTGAGTAAATGCTGTGCAATTAAGGAGAACATCAAAATCTTGTTCTGCTAACAGCTTGGCAAGTTTTTCTAGATGGCTAATATCGATGTTTTCTCGAGTCAAGGATTTGACTTGAAAGCCAGAGCTTTTAGAAGCCTTAAAAAAATCAGTTCCGACCTGACCGTTCGCGCCTAGTAATAGTATTTTCATAGGGAATAGGTAAAATTATTTTCGACTTCGCTCAGCAGCACAGCTTTGGCATCTTTGTCGGAAAGAATAGGTGAAGAAACGGGCCAGTTAATGCCAATAGCGGGATCATTCCACAAAATGCTGCGTTCATGTTCTTTGGAATATTCCTCAGTCACTTTGTAAAGTAACTCTGTATTGTCTTCTAAAAAAGCCACGCCGTGGGCAAAGCCAGCGGGGACCCAGAGGATATGTTTGTTTGTCTCGGACAGCTCAACACTAACCCATCTTCCAAAAGTAGGGGAGCCTTTGCGAATATCCACTACTACGTCAAAAACCCTGCCTCTGATGACCCGGACAAGTTTTCCCTGTGCCTTTGGGCTCAATTGAAAATGTAGGCCCCGTAATACGTCTTTATTCGATCGAGAATGGTTGTCCTGTAAAAAAAGCGCAGGAATTCCATGTTTTTTAAATTCAGAAGCTTTGAAGCTTTCAATAAAAAAGCCTCGATTATCAGAATGAACAATGGGTTTAATTAAAATAACTTCTGGGATTACAAGTTTTTTGAATTCAAAGGCCATAAATTAACCTGAGCTAATAAAGGGGATAGTCTATCATCGGGGAAATTGTTTGTCAGCTGTTTTGGCTAATGCTTAGAGCATGAAGTGTCAATGGCCAAACAATTATTTGTTAGCTGTAAAACCAGGTTGTGATCAGGCCAGCATAAAAATTATGTTTAGGTTTTGCAAAATAGTAACAGAATGGTGGAAGCTTTCACAAGAGCTTAATATTATTGACAAGTAAAAGCTAAAACTTTTACTATACTCTCAAATAATTTAACCTTGTTGGTATTGAAATCCAGTGTCTTTAATCCCCGAAAGTTATGCCTATTCTGGTTCATTAGAATTGAATAACATGGAAGCCATGGTTAATTATAATGAACATATCATAAAGCTATTAGAGCGTAGTAAAGTTAACTTTGACCGTGTAGTAGATTTTGGGGCGGGTATTGGTACTCTCGCAAAAATTGTTAAGCCTAAATGTAATAATCTTATTTGTATTGAATTAGATTCTAAGCAGCGCGAGTTATTAGTGCAACAAGGCTTCCAGGCTTTTGAAAGTATTGATTCTATTCCTGATAATTCACAATCATTAATATATTCAAGCAATGTTATAGAGCATATTGAAGATGATTATGCAGCAGTAAAAGCTATTTATCAAAAACTGCAAGTAGGAGGGAAGGCTTTTTTTTATATTCCAGCTTTTTCTTGCCTATACAGTGCCATGGACCGTAAAGTTGGGCATTTTAGACGCTACGATAAAAACCGCTTGCAAGATATAATGAAAAAAGCAAATTTTCATACTGAAGAAATTTATTTTGCTGACAGTCTGGGGTTTTTTATTGCCTTGTTATTTAAGCATATTGATAAGAGCGGGCAGGTTAACCCCAAAAGTCTTAAAATCTATGATAAGCTGCTATTTCCAATAAGCTGTATTTTGGATTACGTATTAAAATATTTTTTGGGGAAAAATCTTGTTGTCGTCGTCTCAAAGCACTAAGCCACCACAAAAAATCACTTTGATTAATTGGTTTATCCTGGCGTTATTTGTTCTTTTGTATGGCTATGTTGCTGTTCTCCTTGGGGTCGATAATGGTTATGATTTTTTAAATTACCATTTTTACAATGGGTATGCCGTTATTTATCATCGCTATGCTATAGACTACGCTCCTGCCGCATTTTGGACTTTTATTAGTCCTTTATTAGATTCCTTGAATTACCTCATTATTACTACTTTTGTTAAGGCTAAAGTAGTTGAGTTTATTTTAGGAATGATGTGTGGCTTGGCTGCCTTTGTTTTTTATAAAATAGTCGAGCTTGTTATTGGCAAAAACTCTAAATTTGATATGGTTTGTATTTTTCTGGCTTGCCTTATTGGCCTTTCTGCCCCTACCTGTATTAGCCAGATTGGTTCTATACAAAATGATTTTCAGTCAGCAGGTATTGCTATTTTAGCTTTATATATAGCTCTCAGGGCAATAGGTGCTCAAAAAGTTAAAGGCAGCACTCTATTTTTTGCGGGTATAGTAAGTGGCGCTGCTATGGGGGCCAAGTTAACCTGTACTCCATATGCAATTAGCCTGTTACTAGCCACTTTTATCTGTGTAGGTGGCAAACAAAGAATAAAATTTAGCATTTTATTGGCTTTAGGCAGTTTGCTGGGCTTTTTGCTTGCTAACGGTTGGTGGATGTGGATGCTCTATCAGCATTTAGACAATCCTCTTTTTCCTTTTTACAACAAGATTTTTCACTCCCCTTATTTCCCCGATTTTAATTTTGCTGATCATCGTTTCGGGCCCAAAAACTGGCTGCAAGTTTTCACTTATCCTTATCAGTTTATGAAGCTTAATTGTTTAACAACCGAGCTTTTCATGCAGGATTGGCGCTTGGGAATTTTATTAAGCTTCAGTGCTATAGTGGTGATATTGCGAATTTTATCATTATGCCCTAAGTTCAGAGATCGTGAATATTTTAAACATATAAAAAACCAGCCCTATTTGTACTTTTTGCTTATTTATATAGCAAGTGCATATCTTATTTGGGTTTTGCAATTTAGTCTTTATCGATATGCCATCCCTATTGAGCTGCTATCTGGATTGTTAATAGTGTATGTTTGCCGTCTATTATTACCTTCTAATATTTTAACGATTATTAGCCTGGCTATATTAAGTTTCTTTATTGTTTATAAAACAGTAGCACCTGCCTTTCAGCGTTATCCAGCAGTCGGGCAATATATAGTAGTAGAAAAGCCTATTGCCTTGCCTGACAATTCAGTCGTTATCATCACTGACAGCGCACAGTCATTTGTAATTCCATTTTTCCCAAAAGATGTTGTTTTCAGCAGTCCGGCTATTTTTTATGGAAGTGAGTTTTTACCAGGTGCTAAGGCTATACTGAAACATAAGGGGCCGATATTTGTATTGATAAGTGATGCTCCTCCAGACCCTAAAAACCCGGCGGGATATTTAAACATACAGGGGCTAAAGATTAAGCTAAATATTAACAGATGTAGCCATTTTTTGACTAATTCAGAACAGCAGCCTGGTTTTAAGTTATGTTCTGTTAGATCAATATCAACTCAATCTTAAGGTTGCAAACATGTCTTCAGGTAAAAGTATCAATGTTGCGGTTTTAATCCCCTGTTATAATGAAGAGCAGGCTATCCAAAAAGTTGTAACGGATTTTAAAGAGGCTTTGCCTGCCGCCAAAATTTATGTTTATGACAATAATTCTAATGATGACACAGTGAAATTAGCGAGAGAAGCCGGAGCCATTGTTAGATCTCAATCCTTGCAAGGGAAGGGCAATGTTGTAAGGCGAATGTTTGCTGATGTAGAGGCTGATGTTTATATTATGGTGGATGGTGATGCCACTTATGATGCATCTGCTGCGCCAAGCCTCGTTGAGATTTTGATCAAGAATCAGCTTGATATGGTAAATGCTTCAAGAGAAACCAAGAGTGAGCAGGCCTATCGAAAAGGGCATCATCTAGGTAACAAAGTGTTAACCAAAATAGTTGCCATGATATTTGGTAAAGGCTTGCATGATATGTTGTCAGGGTACCGGGTGTTTTCAAGAAGATTTGTGAAATCTTTCCCTGTTTTATCGCCGGGTTTTGAAATTGAAACAGAGCTCACTGTGCATGCACTCGAATTAAAACTTCCAATTGCTGAGGTAACCACGCCATATTACGCTCGGCCCGAAAACTCTTATAGCAAATTATCTACCTATAAAGATGGCTTTAAAATACTTAAAATGATTATAAAGTTGGTTAAAAATGAAAAGCCTTTATTATTTTTTGGAATAATAGCTTTATTGTTCTTTTTAACTTCATTTTTATTGGTTGTGCCCGTTATTTCAACTTATTTAAGCACAGGCCTAGTTCCTCGCCTTCCTACAGCAGTTCTATCAGCGACCCTTATGATTTTAGCCTTTTTGAGTCTAAACTGCGGCTTAGTTTTAGATACGGTAACCCAGGGCAGACGAGAAGCAAAACTATTAGCCTATTTATGTATTCCTATCCTTCAAAATTAACTGAGAATTGCACATGCTGCTGTGATCAAGCACTTGGCTATTCACAATCGGATATAAAGTAGCGTCATTTTTCAGTTTTACATAAGCTTGGACCTTGGTTTGCTGACACAATAAATTAGCAGCAACAAAGCCATGCCATAGGATATAAGAGGGGCTTCCTCCTTGGCCGCGAGTATGAAACTCGGGAATGGCCAGGCCGTAAACAGTATTTTGAGGCCCCATAATATAAATCATTTCAATATTTTTGTTGTCTGGTACTGTGCCAAAACTTTCTAAACCCGGCAAAAAGCTATAGTCTAAGATGTTATAATTGCTAGGTACACTTTGGTTTACCGAGTCAAAACTGCCGTTAAATTTCTGAGGGCTTAAGTTGAGTTTTAGTTGGCTGCTTGATTGACCTATAATGTCCCAGGTTGGCTCTTTAAATAAATTATAGTGTTGTTGCTTTAAAAACTCTAAGGGCGTTAATACCATACTTCTTAAATTATAGTATGGCCATAAGCTAGTATTGGTCTGTGCCGTATTAATAATGTAGTAATTATTGCGAAGGGCCATGGCTTCAGTTTTGATATTATCCACAACATTGAAAAATAAGGGATCAGGTTCGGGTACATATATTGCTGTAAGCGTGTAAGCAATAACAATAGTGCAGAAAAAGCCCGCGGCTAGTGTTTTTAACTTAGGTCTCCAATAATAGGTCAATAATATTACTACACAGCTGCACCAAAGCGGGCTACTGAGCACAAGATAACGTGATGATACGCTTGGAGTGATAGAGATAAGACCCTGCCCCCAGATTCTTCCTATTGAGCCTAGTATGGCTGAGCCTATACTTATTCCAGGCAGCAAAAGCCAAAACAGATAAGATTTTTTTAAATTTTCGTTTTTAAGGCAGCTTATTAAAAATGAAAGATAGATAAGCAAACCCAGGCTGCCCATCACAATAGTTAAGATTAAATTTTGTTGATAAAAAAATAGGTTTCCTAAAAAGGAAAGCGCATAAAGAACCCTTATATATAAAGGTGCTGGTAATGGGCTTGTGCCAGTTCCATGCAAATACAATATGATTGTAATCAATCCAATCAGCCCATAGGTAAGCGTTAATCTTCTATCACACTTAATGAGCACCATTCCCATAAAAGCTGTAATCCAGACTAATAAGCCATTAGCACAAGAATAACTTGCTAAATATGAGAAAACCAATAAAGCCACGAATCCCTTTAGGTTCATGTTGGTTTTAAGTGTATTTAGGGCAAGAATAAAAAATAAAATTGCTAGAGGGTACATCGTTATAAAGGCCCAATACCAATATTGATTAGCTTGAGGAAGTAAAAATAGCCAGGTAAAGGAGCTCAGTAAAATCAGGCCCAATATGCTATTTTTGGAAACCTTAATATCATTCAGGTGATAACTTATTAAAATAATTGCCCCAATCAGAGCCCCAAAAATAATAAAGCTACGAAATAAAACATTCCCTGAGCAAATATAATAAGAAGCAATAAAGATCAGTCTTGGGACTAAAAGCCGGTGAGTTTGTTCGGGTATTATTAGCATAGACCAATGGAAGTAGTGATTCTTTATGGCCATTAAGATGCTGAGCGGTACATTGTAAGTATCCCAAAAAGGGATATTGGTCATTTGGCTTAAGATTAGATATAAAATATAAATAGGGGCAGAGAGTATAAGAAGAATTAAAGCTTTTTTAATTAAACTGACCGTCATTGCTTGCCCTTAAATTTAGCGAAAGTATATTTGAAGCTGTGAAATAATTAAAGCCCAATTAGGGAATAAGCCCGTAGCTTTATGCTTTTGTGTAGGTATATCGGCCTGTAGCAGCTGCATGCCGTTATGTCCTATGGATGCCCCGCGCTTATTTGGGCGATGATCTTTTATTCCTATACTGACCCCAAGGTGGAATATATTTTAGCATGTTCTTTCAAGCAATTGTCTGTCTTTTTATGCGATATAGGGCACCAATTTGTAGTATAAAAGCATGCCGTAATAGCTAATATCTTGTTTATACAGATGGGCTAGGAAAAGCGCAACAAAAAGCAAAGCCCAGGCTATTTTATCAAGGAGCAAAATACCTTGGCAGTTGGGGGGGATCTGAATTAAATCTGGAAGGTACTTAACTTTAGGCAACCTGAAGATAGCTAAATTAAATTTTTTCAATTTAAGGGCATGCTTTTCAACAAGATGCCAGGATAAAAAGGCCATTATTAAGGAAAACGGGAAAGCAATTAAAAAGTTTTTATGTGCCGAAATATTATTGTGATAAAGATGTGTGATAGTTTGTTGAATAGGGAAGGCATAAAGATACATGCCATAAGAAAAATCGCCATAACGAGCAAAGTTGTGACAGCTGATTTCAGGGCTTAAGGCGATATATATTACTAAGTAACTGCCAAAAATCAAAAATAACAATTGAAAACCGCCAAAATGAGCCGCCGCAGCTAAAATCACAAGGCTAGTCATAGCAATATTGCGGCTAACTAGGATGTAATCTCGAAAAGCATACATGACCATGCCAGCTGAGAAGTAACACAGTAGGCCGCTAAAAATAGCAATATCTAGATCAAAAATTCTAGGGTTAGTAACGGAAGGGTTAAGATGAGTGATATGATAAAAAAGATTTAATATCGCTAAAATTAAAATGGCCGATTTAAATTTTTTCAGGCCTAATAAACCCACAATCGCAATACCACAATAACATAGAAACTCACTTGGAAGGGTCCATAAAGAGCCGTTTACTCCGTTTGGATAGATATTGTTTGTAAAAACCCCAGGCAGCGTAAAGTAGATATGGCGAAGATAGATGGATTTTAGACTTTGGTAAGTCGCTGGGTTATGAAAATATTGATTTGCTGGCAATGTTGTTACTAAAGACCCCAATACGAATGCGGTTAAGACTAGCACCACGGCCATGGCCGGAAAAATTCTTAGAATTCTGGCTTTAAAGTAAGCCAATATATCTGAGGAACGGTCGTAGCTTTGTGAAATAAGAAAACCACTGATAATGAAGAAAATGTACACAGCCATAGACCCTGCATCCATTTGTCCATGAGTATGCACTAACATGGTTTCATTAGCTGTG
Organism: Gammaproteobacteria bacterium; assembly: GCA_029256015.1. Taxonomy (GTDB): domain Bacteria; phylum Pseudomonadota; class Gammaproteobacteria; order Francisellales; family CACEW01; genus JAQSYQ01. Next base: position 37,733 of record JAQSYQ010000011.1, read on the forward strand.
CCGGTTAAGGGATAGGAATGGGAAAACAAAACCATGCTTGCGGCAATAAACCTAATTAGATCAAAGTTATTTTGACGTCTTTCTAAATGGCTTGAAAAGCTCAACGCTGACATAGTATTCCTTTTAAAAAAGTGAGAATTTTAATATTTTCAAAACATTAAAATCTACAAAATTGTTTTTGACAATGCCTGTGCTAACTATAAATTATCAGGCCTCTATTATACATATAGAGCCATTTATTTGTATTGACTGGTGTCAACTACTAAGCAGTCTCCCACAAGGTGCAAAGGCACATTGGCATTACTTACGGTGGCTGCCAAATTCAAAGTCTGTCCATTAATGATTTCGCCGTTAAATAAAGCTCGCATCAAAGGAAATTGACGAATATCTGTCGGCGAAGCATAGATATAGATCGTGCCTTTAGTATTGGTCAAGCTTGGATTGGAAATTAAGTCCGCACTTAGTGTGGTTAGGATTCTAGCCTGGCAAGTGGCGTAAAAGTAAAAGCCCTGCTGGACGGTCCAGCTATGAAACAGCAAAACTAGAGTAAGTAATAATGCACAAAGTTTAGCAAATAAATTTTTGGTCCATAAAATACCTAGGGCTACAGCAGTGACTATTGCTGTCCCGTATAAGTATTCGGTTGAGTAGTCCTGTATGGTTATGACTGGGAGTAGTACGCAGTAATACAGTGCGATATAGCCAAGCGCATAACGCCAAGATGTATAAATAGCTAACAGCGCAATTAGGGCAAAATGTAGTAGGATTGCGCATATGATGTAGTTATTGTGATACGTAGTAATCTGGGCAATTTCTGCGCGATAGGGATAGAAAGGGAATATCCAATATGCATAGATGTTTCGCCAAATATTGGCGCCAAAGCTTATATTATAAATGGAGTATGTGGAATGTGAGTGATAGGCATAATATATGACATGCAGTCTAAAAATGAAAAATGCAATGCAGAGAAGGCCTACCGCCAATAACACTTTATAAGTTTCAGTCTTTCTTAAATCGCCATATAAGCAAGCCAATAAAAAATAGATCCCAGGGCTGATGACAGCGGTTTCTTTGCACATTAAAGCAAGAATAGTGCAGGCAATAATACAGCAAAATGCAAATTTGCTGTTAACTCGCATATAACGCTGTGTAGCCAACAGACCACATAAGGTGAAAAGTACCCATAAACTGTCTATATTACAGACCACCCAGCCTACTGAGAAAATAGCATCGGGGCTGCTAAGAAACAGAAGGCTAACAATAAAGGCAAGCGTTCTGTTTTGATTGAAATTATTGATTAATATGTAAATCAATAAACCGTTAATTATATGAGGCAATAAATTCAGGAATTTCACTCCAAAAGCATTGGCATGAAAGTAGAAAGCTGTGTAAGTATATAGGCTGCTCAGAGGCCTAAAGAAAAAACTCGGATAAAACACCGAAGTGCTTAGATAAGCCCATGAGTGAGTTTGTGCTATTTGAGCAAAGCTCAATTCATCAATAGAAAAATAGCCATCACCTGCTAATAGCCAGATGTTTAGCACCACGCCAATAAGTGCCAATAAAATGCAATGATATAAAGTCGGACATTTCTGACTTAAGAAAGAAGTATTTGAATTTTGTGTCATGTTATTCACATAAACCCTTAGTCGAAAATGAAACAAGCTTATAGCAAAGCAAAAATAAAATAAAGTAGATGCGGAATTGCCATAGGCAGCTAAAGACAACATAAAAAGCAATACTTTGGTTTTGCTAATCCTCGCATCGGACTGAGTGTGTTTAATAAATTGTTTTTGTTAGTGCTTATGTTAAAATTCATGGCTTTGCGGTTGAGCGGGGAATATTTCGTGCAATCAAACTATCCCAAAAGAGTAGCGGCTTTTATTTATTCAATATTTTCGCATCATGAAGTTGTGATCTCTTTGGATAAAATCGATTTTAAAAAACGATATTTGGATTCCTATTTTAGAATTTAGCAGCACTGGCTGTACGATGCTTTAGTGTTTAAAGGTATGGATAGCACGATGAGCTATGGATTGGTAGGCATTTCAATGTCTAAGATTATTGTTGAGAAAAAAATGACTGAAAAAATTAGCTTTACCGGGGAAAGATACATCCCGACATTGGGCGAGGAAATGATGTATGAGCATCTGCACCGCTATGCTTTATGTGAAAAGCTTGCTGCTGATAAAGTTGTTTTAGATGTAGCTTGCGGGGAAGGTTATGGTTCAGCCATTTTAGCTAAATCAGCGAAAAAAGTGATAGCAATCGATATTGCAGAAAATGCTATTGAACATGCCAAAAGCCAATATTCCCAAGTTCCTAACATTGAATTTATATGCGGTTCATGCACAGCTTTGCCTATTGACAGCGGCTCAGTCGATTTAATTGTTTCTTTTGAAACGATTGAGCATCTTGTAGAACAGGAGGCTATGTTAAAGGAGTTTAAACGTGTACTAAAACCCAATGGGGCTTTAGTTATCTCTACTCCTGATAAGGCGGTATATTCAGATAAAAGAGACTATATCAATCCATTTCATGTGAAAGAGCTTTATACCCAAGAGTTCAAAGACTTGCTTGGTCAATATTTTCCTTGTGTGACTTTATACGGACAGCGCTTTGTGACGGCTAATTTGATCTATCCTATAAACTCGACCAGCGAAACCTCCTATCAAGCCTTTACAAAAAAGCACGGGGAGCTTGATCAGCAAACGGTTTCACCCGATGAACCTGTTTATATGATTGCATGTTGTGCAAACTTGCCAGCCCATCTTCCCGCTCTGCCTAGCTCCATTTTTTTAGAGCTAGAAGAGGACTTGCATGCTAAGTTTATCAGCATTGCCGAATGGGCCCAGGATTTAGATACGCAATATCAAATCAAACGTGATGAGCTTGATAAAATATATCGTTCTAACTCTTGGAAATTGACTGAACCATGCCGGGCAATTGCCAGAATGCTGCGAGGTGAATTACACTTATTCCATAAGCTTCATCTTAAGCTAAATGAGGTTTCAACAAAAATTTATCGGGCTTTGCCTTTATCTGAGTCTAAGAAGCGACGTCTAGCTGGTATTGTTTTTAAATTATTTGGTTTCCTATTGAAACGAAACGATCTGTATTTACATTGGCAGCAGTTTCATCCCGATAATCTGCCTGCTATGAAGTTAAAACTGATCAGTGAAAATATTTCAATTGAGACTTTGTTAAAAAGCACTGTTTTGCCAAGTTGCACTTCGCCTGTGGTGACTGTGATTATCCCAACTTATGGTAAGGTGGATTTTACATTACGCTGTCTGCGCTCTATTAGTATGAGCTTACCCAAGATTAGCACGGAGTATATTGTTATTGACGATGCTTCAGACGATCCTAATGTCGAGTTACTAAGCAAAATCAAGAACCTAAAGCTTATTGTCAACCCTGAAAATTTGGGCTTTGTGAAAAACTGCAATTATGCAGCGAGTCTTGCTAAAGGCAGTTATTTATTATTTCTTAACAATGATACTCAGGTTCAGCCCGGCTGGTTGGATAGTTTATATCAAACTTTTGAAGAATATCCTGAATGCGGGCTAGTAGGATCCAAGCTGATTTATCCCAATGGGAAATTACAAGAGGCGGGAGGCATTATTTGGAATGATGGCTCTGCTTGGAATTATGGGCGCTTAAATAATCCTAACAGGCCTGAATATAACTATTTACGAGAAGTCGATTACTGCTCCGGCGCTTCAATTTTAGTTAGGCGTGACCTGTTTGATCAGTTGGGGGGATTTGATGAGCGTTATGCCCCAGCTTATTGTGAGGACTCGGATTTGGCTATGGGCATGCGCTCATTGGGTTATAAAGTTTATTATCAACCCGCTTCGGCCGTCGTCCATTTTGAAGGAATATCTCATGGTACAAACACGAGTTCTGGAACCAAGGCTTATCAGGTAGTAAACCAGAAAAAGTTTTTTGAAAAATGGCAGCCTGTTTTAGAAAAAGAACATTTCGCTAATGCTAAGTCGCAGTTTAAAGCTCGTGACAGATCGAAAAACAAAGCCTGCATTCTAATCGTTGACCATTATGTTCCTCAGCCGGACAGAGATGCAGGCTCTCGTACCATAATGAACTTTATTCAATTGTTTTTAGATCATGGCTTTAATGTGAAATTTTGGCCTGAAAATAATTACTATGATGCAGTTTATACCGCGGTCTTACAGAACAAGGGAGTGGAAGTATTATACGGTAAGCTTCATTTCAAAGATTGGATTAAACAGAATGGCGCTTATATTGATTATGTCTTATTAAGCAGGCCCCATATAGCGCTTCAATTTATTCAAGATCTAAGACTCTATACTTCATCTATCCTATTGTTTTATGGACATGACTTGCATTTTAAGCGATTAGAAAAAGAGGCAGAGGCTACTTCTGATGGCTCAAAGTCTGCTTATGCCAAAAAGCTATTGGCAATGGAAACTTCGGTTTGGAAGCAAGTGGACTTTATTTATTATCCAAGTGAAGACGAGATTTCTATAGTACGCCAGTATGAGCCAGATAAAGAGGCTATAGCCGTTGCGCCTTATATCTATGAAAAGGTGGAGGAGTTTGCCTGTAACAGCTTTGCATCTAGGCAAGATATTATTTTTGTGGCAGGCTTCGCCCATGCGCCCAATGTGGACGCTGCTATATGGTTGATTAAAAACATTATGCCTTTAGTTTGGAGTAAATTTCCCGATCTTAAGGTGCATTTAGTTGGCTCAAACCCCACTTCAGAAGTAAAAGCTTTAGCCGGCCAAAATGTTTTCGTAAGCGGCTATGTCAGTGATGAAACGCTACAAAGTTATTATCAAAAGTCTAAGGTTGCCGTAGTGCCTTTACGCTTTGGTGCTGGAGTAAAAAATAAAGTCATCGAGGCGTTAAGCTTTGGGCTGCCTTTAGTGACTACTTCTGTGGGTGGGCAGGGCTTGCCTTGGTTGTCTACCGTGGCAGAATTGGCTGATGATGAGAGAGGTTTTGCTGAGGCTATATGCCAGCTGTTAACAGACCAAAGTAAATGGGCTGCATTATCACAGGCTGGGGCCAAGCAAATATTAGAGCATTTTTCCGCTGATACTATGTGGCAAGCTTTTGCTAATGTCCTCACTAAAAATAAGGAATAGCGGTATGCAAAAACAAGCAATAACAGTGAGGTCCCGTGCTCCCTTACGTCTAGGTTTGGCAGGAGGGGGAACGGATGTTTCACCCTATCCGGAAGAGTACGGTGGTTACGTGCTTAATGTCACCATAGATAAGTTTGCTTATGCGACCATCGCGATGCGTAATGATCAAAAAATAGTGCTGCGGGCCTCAGATCAGGGCATTGAATGGGAAGGGCAAGCTAAGCCTGTAATTGAAGAAGCGCCTAAAGCCTTGCAGCTTATGATGGGGGTCTATAACAGAATTGTAGCGGATTATAACCAGGGCAAAGCAATGGCTGTGAGTATTACCACTCACTCAGAAGCGCCCCCGGGTTCGGGCTTGGGTTCTTCCTCTACCATGGTAGTGGCATTGGTCCAGGCTTTTGCTGAGTTGCTGGACTTGCCGTTAGGAGAGTATGAAGTTGCTCATTTGGCCTATCAAATTGAACGCGAAGACTTGGCGTTAGCTGGAGGCCGCCAGGACCAGTATGCAGCCGCTTTTGGCGGTATAAACTTTATGGAGTTTTATGCAGAAGATAGGGTAATCGTAAACCCACTTAGGGTTAAGCCTTGGATTATTTCTGAACTCGAGTCCCAATTATTGTTATTTTATACCGGTGTTTCTCGAGAATCGGCCAAGATTATCGAAGAACAAACCACTAATGTTATTGAGCATAAAAAAGCGCCTATTGAAGCCTTGTCGAAAATCAAAGAAGAAGCTGTGCACATGAAGGAAGCCATTCTAAAGGGGGATTTTAAACTTTTAGCAAAGTCCCTCAATCTGTCCTGGCAGGCAAAAAGACAAATGGCCTCTAAAATTAGCAATGAACATATCGATTCTATTTATGAGGCTGCTATCAATGCCGGGGCTTATGCCGGTAAAGTATCGGGTGCCGGGGGAGGGGGCTTTATGATGTTTTTGGTTGATCCAAGTCTTAAGCCCGAGGTCATGAAGGCTTTAAATGCTTATAATGGCCAGGTCATTACCTGTACTGTAACAGAGCAAGGTGTTCAAAGCTGGAGAATTAGATGAAATCTTTTATTTTAAATGAGCTACAAAATACAGCCAAGATGCTGGAACAGATCATAAATAATCAAGAGCTGCATAATCAAATTGAGCAAGCTGCTCTTGCTATTGTTGGGTCTTTGCGCCAACAAGGCAAAGTGCTGCTGGCAGGTAACGGAGGCAGCGCTGCTGATGCCCAGCATATAGCGGGGGAGTTTGTTAGTCGATTTTACTACGATAGACCTGGCTTACCTGCTTTTGCTTTGACGGTCGATTCTTCGGTTATGACGGCAATTGGCAATGATTATGGCTATGAATATTTATTTGCAAGACAGGTGGAAGCTTGCGGACTAAATGGGGACGTATTTATTGGAATTTCTACTTCCGGCAACTCGCCTAATATCTTGTCAGCCTTGCAGGCAGCTAAGCAAAAAGGCATGTTTACGATTGGTTTTAGCGGGGAATCAGGCGGGAAAATGAAAGAGCTTTGCGATATTTGTCTTTGTATGCCAAGTAAAGTGACTCCAAAAATTCAAGAAGGCCATATCTGTGTTGGGCATATTATTTGCGCTTTAGTTGAAAAAACAATGTTTCCAAAGTAGAGATTATGGACGCGATTATTCTTGCAGGCGGGCTTGGTACTCGCTTAAAAACGGTGGTTTCGGAACTGCCAAAGCCCATGGCTCCAATTGCTGGGCGTCCATTTTTGGAGTGGCAGTTAGACTATTTGCGTAGCCAAGGCATTCGCCGTTGTATTTTAGCAGTAGGCTATAAGGCTGAAGCCATTAGTGAACATTTTGCTAAAGGCTATCTCGATATGGATATTGTTATTGTTAAAGAGCCAGAACCTTTAGGGACAGGTGGGGCCATTTACCAGGCTTTGTCAAAGATCAGCTCAAGCGATGTGCTGGTTTGCAATGGGGATACTTTGTTTACTGCTAATCTTCCTGTGTTTATCGATAAGGCTAAGCATTTACAAGAAGGGGCGGTTATTTTGGCGGCCAGAATTCAGGAATGCGGTCGTTATGGAACTTTACAAGTTAAAGATCAGAGCGTAATTGATTTTAAAGAAAAGGCAGAGGCAGGGCCGGGTTTAATCAATGCGGGAATTTATTATTTAAACTGCCAATGGTTTTTAAAGCAAACTCAGGGCGGAGCTTTCTCTTTTGAGAAATTTCTTGCTTCTCAAGTTTCTCATCACCATATTGCCTTTGTCGAACTCGAGGGCGAATTTATTGATATAGGCGTGCCAGAAGACTATCAAAAAGCCCAGCTATACATCCCTGCGATATTAGATAAGATTATCCCTTGATTTATGAGCAATAAAACTTATCAGGCCTTCTCCTAAATAAGCATATTTTTTTGACCAAAATGATAAGGCTTCAATTTTAGCAAAGCCTGCATTCTTTAATTGCTCAACGATTTTCCATCCAAAATCAGTATAAACAAGGCAGCCTAAATGACTAATAGGGTCTCCATGATATTCAGGTGAAAGTATATGCTCAATTTGACCTTGCTGATTAATTCTGGCTCTAAGCAAATTGTCTTTTTGGTTGGGGTGAAATGGAATGCTGAAGAAAAGTTGTCCATCCTTTTTTAATACTCTGGAGCATTCCTGAAAGGCTTTTTTAAAATCTGCTATATGCTCAAAAATTTCAAAACACAGTATTAAATCAAAAGATTCATTTGCAAAAGAAAGTTGAGTTAAGTCTTCATTTCGTATCTCTTGGGCATTTTTTTTGCCAAGAGGAACTGTATCTCCCAAATATTCACTACTACAGATATTAGGGAAACGCGCTTTTAAAATAGAATAAAGATAGGTTACAGATTCGGTAAGATATATAGCACTATCAGGCTCTGGTCGTATTTCTTGCTCTATAATCTGTATAATTGAACGCTGTCGGTTATTGAGTTTGCATAAGGGGCAAGCTAGACTTTCTCGCCAAAATGGAATTTTTTGCTTCTGACGCTCACTAAGCGATGCGAAGTTAAGGTCAATATTAATTTTATAAGCAAATTCAGAATAGCTGTAATCCACTTTGAACTGAGTGATTTTTTTGCAGACATAGCAATAAGCTGAAACAGTAAATGCCTCTTTATCCAGTAAGGAGAGCTCATATTGTCGGCGCCTTGTATTTTCTGCCGCCATTTTTTTTAGGTACGCTGCATGTTCTTCAAAGCTATGGGTTTTATCGATTATCAGATGTGGTTTAGGTGAAAGATGAAATCGAATCTTTTGAAGTAGTGTTTTTAGATTGAATGTATCCTTCATAAAAGCCTTGCACATAGTGTTGGAGTGCAGCATTCTATATTGGCTGTAAAAATGGGGCAATTGTTTTTGATCTAACTTATGTTAGAATTCGATGGCTTTTAGGCTTGTTAAAGGGAAAGGTAATGGGGACGAGCAATACGAAGCTAGCGGCAACATTTATTGCTTCCATATTTAAAAATCACAAAGTCCTGTTTTCTTTAGCAAGGGTAGATTTCAAAAAGCGTTACTTAGACTCCTATTTTGGAATTTTATGGGCGTTTATTCAGCCTGTGATAACTATTTTGATATTTTGGTTTGTATTTCAGGTGGGCTTTAAGGCGCAGCCTTCTCAAAATGTTCCATTTATAATTTGGCTGTTGCCGGGGATTATTCCTTGGTATTTTTTCAATGATACTCTCTTGGCGGGAGCAAGCTCCATTATTGAGTACAATTTTCTCGTTAAGAAAATGGTGTTTCCTGTCAGCCTGTTGCCTATTATTAAGCTGTTGGCTACTGTACGAATTCACCTGTTTTTCATTGTGATCAGTATGCTTATTCTTGCATTAAAGGGCTATTATCCAACGTGGTATGGCTTACAGCTTATATATTATTTATTTGCATTATGCGTATTACTATTGGGATTGAGCTGGTTAACCGCTTCGATTATGGTGTTTTTCCGCGATTTGGCCCAGATTATAGCAATTAGCTTACAGTTTGGTTTTTGGCTAACGCCCATATTTTGGTCTTCCAATATGCTGCCAGAAAAATATGAGATATTCCTCAAGCTTAATCCAATGTACTACATAGTAGAGGGCTATCGTAATAGCTTGCTCTATAAGCAGTGGTTTTGGCAGGATCCTGCCTGGACTCTGTATTTCTGGTGTATTGCTTTATGTATCTTTGTGCTTGGAGCCGCTTTTTTTACTAGGCTTAGACCCCATTTTGCGGATGTGTTATGAATAATATTTCTATTAAGGTTGAAAACCTTACTAAAGTTTATCCTTTGTACAATAGTCCTCTTGATCGATTAAAAGAAGCGCTTCACCCATTTCGCAAAAAATATCACACAGACTTTTATGCCTTGGAAGACATCAGTTTTGAGCTCACCAAAGGAAAGACTTTTGGGATCATCGGCAAGAATGGGGCAGGCAAATCAACCTTACTAAAAATAATTGCTGGGGTGCTTTCTCCAAGTTCAGGAGAGATCACAGTAAATGGCAGGGTGGCTTCTCTGCTGGAGTTAGGCGCTGGTTTCAACCCTGAAATGACCGGGCGAGAAAACATTCATCTCAACTGCACTATTTTGGGAATGACTAAGCAAGAAATAAATGAAAAATTTGAAGCAATAACGCTATTTGCAGATATTGGCAATTTTATTGACCAGCCTGTAAAAATATATTCAAGTGGTATGTTTGTGCGCCTTGCTTTTGCCATTATTGCAAACATCAATGCAGAGATCTTAATTATTGATGAAGCTTTAGCAGTGGGTGATATATTGTTTACTCAAAAGTGTATGAGGTTTTTAAAGACATTTCAAAAACAAGGAACACTCTTGTTTGTTAGTCATGATTCTGTATCTGTATTGAGTTTATGTGAGCAGGCAATGTGGCTAGACAAAGGTAAAATACAGAGCATAGGGAACGCTAAAGAAGTGGTAGAATCTTATCTTGCCTCGCAAGGTAGTTCTGATGGTAGAGCAACGGCTGGCAATAAGCCGGAATTATCAAAAAATGAAGAGCTATTATCCGAACAGGATCAAGAGTTTTATACTGAAAAATCCAGGTTTAAGATATTTGATGCTGGCTCTGAAACATGGACTAATGCCTTTGGCGAGCGCAAAATTGAAATTCAATCAGTGAGATTGATTAATCCCCTTAATCAACAAACATTACAAATTGCTTATGGTGGAGAGCTGGTAGAGCTATGCATTGAAGCAAAAGCAATTCAAGAAGTAAAAAATTTAATTTTTGGATTTTATGTAAAAAACAAAACTGGCATGCGCTTATTTGCGGCAAATACCTATTTGCAGACAACCACTGAGATGGATGCTGCTGCTGATGAGAGGGTGTTGGGCCGTTTTTTATTCAAAATGCCTGTGCTTTTATCCGGTGAGTATACTATTGACGCTATTATAGCATCCGGAACTCAGCGAGATCACATCCTGCAACATTGGATTTATGATGCGCTGGTATTTAGAGGAACTGACAGCACAATGGGTTATGGTTTAGTAGGAGTGCCCATGACCAAAGTAGTGTTAGAGAAGAAGCCTGCATAAATGAATTTGTGAGTCTGGTCTTAGGCCACTTTGCCCTGACAGCAAACTTTAAAGCAAGTCAAACTTCTTTTATTTTAAGAGATTGTGCTACTATATGTCCTATTTAATTGTTCGTTTATGAAGGCAGAGTTTGAGATGAGTAAAAAAGTCGCATTAATCACAGGAATCACTGGCCAAGATGGGGCCTATCTGGCTGAGTTTTTATTAAATAAGGGCTATGAAGTTCACGGCATTAAGCGCCGGACTTCTTTGATTAATACCGATCGGATTGACCATCTTTATCAAGATCCTCATGAAACCCATCGTCATTTTATTTTGCACTACGGCGATATGACCGACTCTTCCAGTCTGACTCGAATTATTCAACAAGTTCAGCCTGATGAAATCTATAACTTAGCGGCTCAAAGCCATGTGCAGGTTTCCTTTGAGGAGCCTGAGTATACAGCCAATGCTGATGCCATGGGGGCGCTAAGGGTTTTAGAAGCCATTAGGATTTTAGGTCTTGAGAAGAAAAGCAAGTTTTACCAGGCTTCTACCTCAGAGCTATATGGATTGGTTCAAGAAATACCTCAGAAAGAAACCACTCCCTTTTATCCAAGATCACCTTATGCGGTGGCCAAGCTTTACGCTTATTGGATTACCGTGAATTATCGTGAAGCTTATGGAATGTTTGCCTGCAACGGTATTTTATTTAACCATGAGTCTCCCACTCGAGGTGAAACCTTTGTCACAAGAAAAATTACCCGAGCTATGGCAAAAATTAAACTAGGCATGCAAGATTGTTTATATCTAGGCAATATGAATGCTAAAAGAGACTGGGGCCATGCTAAAGATTATGTAGAAGCTCAATGGTTAATGTTGCAACAAGATAAGCCCGAAGACTATGTTATCGGTACCGGTGAGCAATATTCCGTAAGAGATTTTGTCAATGAAGTGGCCAAAGTTCTTGATATGAGACTGACCTGGGAAGGTGAGGGCCTTAATGAAAAAGCCTTGGATGAAAACGGCAAGCAGGTCGTCGCTGTCGATCCTCGTTATTTCAGACCCACCGAGGTGGAAACCCTGTTGTGTGACCCAAGTAAAGCTAAGAAAAATCTGGGTTGGCAGCCTAAAATCAGCTTCATGGAACTGGTGAAAGAAATGACAGAAGCCGACTTTGAAGCAGCCCAAAAAGACGCCTTGCTAAAACAAAATGGATTTAATGTACTAAGCCGTTTTGAGTAGGGTGCAATTAAATGGGCCATTGGGTACTCATTTTAGGCTTACTAGGAGTCTTACAGGCTATTTTCTTGCCGGGCTTTCTTGTCATACGCAGCTTTAAACTTTCTTTTCCCTGGCTTAGGGCCTTGGTTTTTGCCTGTGCATTAAGCTTGAGTTTAAACTACATCGTCGGACTAAGCTTGGTAAGTCTGCATTGTTATACTACTTTTGTGATGCAAGCCTTAGTATTTATAGAGCTTTTGGCCCTAGCCTATTTATTACGGCAGGATTGTTTGAAGCCCGTTAATTGGCATCAGATCAAACGGCCTTTTGCTGAGTTGTACCAACAGAATCCAGCTGTTTCCTTTATTGTCTTTCTGGTATTGCTGGTTTATCTCTATCAAGCACTAAGCAATTTTGGCAGTATTTTTACCGAGTGGGATGCGGTCGTTTCCTGGAACCATTGGGCCATAGAGTGGTCTTATAACCAATTTTCCAGTGGAACCGACCATTATCCTCAGCTGCTTCCCATTAACTTTTCGATTCCCTATGTATTAATAGGGGGATTGTCAGGTCCCTTAAAGCTTCAAGCCTTTGCTAAAATAATCGCTTTACTATTGTCTTTGCTGCCGCTATTGGCCCTGTTGGATTTAAGTTCAAGCACTAAAAAACCAGCCTATTTATGGTCTTTAATATTCATTGCATTGACTTATTGGCTTATCTATCGGGATTCTATTGGAGCAGGCTATGCTGATGTTCCTGTCTCTATCCTAGGTTTTATTGGCTTCTATGCCCTTATTTTAGCAACGCAATCTGAGAAGCCCTTATCCTATATTGTGTTAGGAACGATGGTTTGCGCGGGAGCTGCGGTTACTAAGCAGGCGGGCTGTTATGTTGCGCTATTATACCCTGTATTGGTGTATGTCTTGTATTCACACAGACATTACTCATTGCAAAAATCGATAGGCTTGATATTGGGGCAATATGCCTCGCTATCTGTCATTATTTTGCCTTGGTATCTTTATAACCAACACCTTATTAATGCAGGTTTGAATGGATCTGAAATCGGTTTTGTGACTTCTCAAATCTATGGCAATATCAGCATAGGCCAAAGGGTCTTTGAGGCTTTTAGAGAAATTAAATTTGCAATATGGTTTTGTTTGTTCTTTAGCTTCATTCATGCTTGCTATAATAAAGAATGGCGTATTTGCTTTGCTGTCATTGTCATTCCCTATGTATTTATTTGGGCCTTTTGCTTTTCTTATGACCTGCGCAACTTGGCTCTAATTATACCCTGGATAGGCTTTGCTGCAGGATTTGGCCTGCTAGAGCTGTTTTCAAAGCCAGGGCTGCAAAGCTTTGTGAAAAAACTGAGCCGAGTGAATACATTAAGCCTGCTGGTTGGGCTAGTGGTGGTAATCGCTGTACTAAGCTGTGGCCCTATGAGAAATGAAAAGCTGCAAGCTCATGAGCTGCAACAAGAACAGCAGCTCGGCGGGGATGTCGGCCTATGGCTTTATCAATATCAAGCTATGAATGGCTTATCAGGAAAAATTGATACGGACTGGCAGTATTTGGCTTATTTACCAGGCTTGTCTCAGCATTACTATGAGGACAAATTAACTTCGGTCAATGTTTTAAATACGGCTATGGCCAACTCGCAAATAGGCTATTTTTTAACAATAGATGATGAGCTTAGCCCTTCGGTCAATAATGCGATGGCCGGGCTGATCAAAACTAAGAAGCTAGAGATTTTATGGCATTGGGACGATATGACATTTTATAGGATAAACCATGAATAAGAATGCCAAAATTTTTGTGGCGGGGCATAGAGGCTTAGTGGGTTCAGGCATTGTCAGGGCCTTAGAAAAACAAGGCTATAGCAATATTATTTGCAGAACTCGAAAAGAGCTCGATTTGACTCGACAGGCTGAGGTTGAGGCTTTCTTTGATACAGAGCGTCCCGACTATGTGTTTCTATCAGCCGCCAAGGTGGGGGGCATACAGGCTAACAATATTTATCCTGCTGACTTCATTCAGGAAAATTTACTTATTCAGACTCATGTTATTGAGGCGGCTTATCAAGCTCAAGTGAAAAGACTTTTGTTTTTAGGAAGTTCCTGCATTTATCCAAAATTCTGCCCTCAGCCAATGAAAGAAGAGTATTTACTGACAGGTCCGCTTGAGCCAACCAACAGGCCTTATGCGATTGCTAAAATAGCGGGGATTGAACAGTGCTGGGCCTATAACCGGCAATATGGCACGCAGTATCTAGCGGTGATGCCAACCAACCTTTATGGCCCCAATGACAATTATGACCTGCAAAACTCCCATGTTCTGCCCGCTTTAATTCGCAAAGTTCATGAGGCCAGAATCAACAATGAGCCTAGTATTACCGCTTGGGGAACAGGCTCGCCACGAAGAGAGTTTTTATATGTGGACGATATGGCAGAGGCCTGTGTGTTTTTAATGAATTTGGACGAAGCCAGCTATAAAGCTTTGTTGGAAAGTAAAGATCAGCCTCCTTTAATCAATGTAGGTTGCGGCAAAGATGTCAGCATCAAAGAGTTGCTTGAAGTGGTTAAAAAGGTTTTGGGCTATCAAGGTGAGGTAAAATGGGATGCTTCCAAACCAGATGGCACCATGCAAAAGCTACTGGATATAGGAAAAATAAAGGCATTAGGCTGGCAGCCTAAAGTGGGCTTGGCTGAAGGCATTGCCATTGCCTATGAGCAGTTTAAAAACGGTCAAGCAATATGACCTTAAGCGGATTTAAAAAATATTTTGCCAATACCTCATGGGCAGTGGGTAATTATTTTCTAAGGGCCTTGTGCGGGTTTGGAATATCAATATTGCTTGCGCGATACTTAGGCCCCGGTCGTTACGGGATGATAAATTATGCTAATGCCTTGCTGGCTTTTGGTGCAGCAATCGTTCCATTAGGCTTAGATAGTATTGTTATTCGAGATTTAATCAACAAGCATTATTCAAACTTTCAATTGTTGGGCACCACTTTTGTTTTAAAGCTTTTGGCCAGCTTAGTGTGGGTGGCTTTTTCCTATTTTTTAGTGAGTTTTTTGCATCCAGATAATACTCTTGTTATTGCGCTTACCGCTATTATTGCTTTAAGCACGGTATTTCAAGCTTTTGATACTTTTGATTTTTGGTTTCAGTCTCAGGTAGCCTCTAAATATACTACTTTGGCACAAGTTTTTGCTTTGGTTTTGATTACTCTAATTGAAATCGGACTGATTCTCATGCATGCCTCTGTAGTCGCTTTTGCTTGGACTACAAGCTTGCAAGTTTTGCTTGCAGGCTTGTTAATGCTATTTCTTTATTCTATGAAATATTCCGGCTTGGCACAGTGGTCGTTTTCTTGGCGCTTAGCTAAAGAGCTGATCAAGAAAAGTTATTTATTAATTTTTCAGGGTTTATTAATCATTGTTTACATGAGAATCGATCAGCTTATGATCGCTCAAATGGTAGGATTTGATCAGACTGCGCAGTATTCTGTGGCGGTTAATTTAGCCCAAGGCTGGTATTTTATTCCAGTAGCTATTAGCGCTTCACTTTATCCCGCCATTATTCATTTAAAAGCAGGTGAGCCCAAACATTATTTGGCAAGAATCCAACAGCTTTATAACTTAATGATTTGGTTAGCCATTGCTGGTGCTTTAAGTATCACTTTATTGGCGCATCCCATTATTATTACTTTATATGGGCAGCAATATGCTGTGGCGGCTAAGATTTTGTCGCTTCAAGCCTGGATGGCGGTTGCCGTATTTTTTGGAATATCCCAGCAAAAGTGGTTGTTAGCTGAAAATAAAGTGGCAGTCGGCTTTCAAATTGAGCTAGTAGGGGCGCTATTAAATATCTTCTTGAACTTATTGTTTATTCGCCATTACGGGGCAGTGGGTGCAGCCGTGGCTTCCTTGATTAGCGCATTTGGATCTAACTTTATTGTGGCTATGTATTCTCCTCTTATTCGGTTCAGCATGAAGATGTATTTCAAGAGCTTATTATTTCCTCTACTGTGGATGTATAAAAAATGTGTGGCATAGCTGGTTTTTTCCAAGCCCCTTTTCTTGAAAAGGGCAATCTTACGAAAATGGCTGATGCCATTGCACATCGGGGTCCGGATGCAGAAGGCTTTTATTTTGATAAAAACTCCCAAACTGGACTGGGGCATCGTCGACTATCCATTATCGATTTAAGCCCATTGGGAAAGCAGCCTATGACTTACCAAGATTCAGGCTTATGGATTGTTTTTAATGGCGAAGTATTTAATTATCTTGAGCTAAAAAAGGAGCTCATTCAGCTGGGCTTTACATTCCATACTGAAACCGATACTGAAGTTTTGCTGGTAGCCTATATTGCTTGGGGAGCTGATGCATTTAAAAAGCTCAATGGAATGTTTGCTTTTGGTATTTATAACGAACGGGATCGATCTCTTATTCTAGTGCGTGACCGTTATGGCATTAAGCCTTTATATTACTGGCAAGAAGGAGAGGCTGTTGTTTTTGCTTCAGAGTTAAAAGCTTTTGCAGCAATTGGGGATAAATTAAAGCTTCAGTTTGATAAAGCCGCCATTCAGACCGCATTGCATAGTAGTTTTGAGCTAGAGGCTTCAGGCTTTACCTTGTTCAAGCAGGTAAAAAATTTAGCACCTGGGCATTATATTCAGCTTCATGGAAAGTATGCCAAGTTAACGCAATGGTGGAATACGGTAGAGCATTTAGTCCAAGTACCCAAAAACCTTCAAGATCAGGCTGCGCAGTTTAGAGAATTATTTGCCGACTCTTGCCGATTAAGGCTGAGAAGTGATGTGCCTATTGGGACTTCATTAAGTGGAGGCTTAGACTCCAGTAGCGTTGTAATGATGCTAAGCCGTTTAGGCCAGCCTGTAACGACTTTTATCCATACTTTCAAAGGCACTAATTTAGACGAGTCAGACTATGCTAATTTGGTAGCTGAGGCAGCAAAGGTTAAAAAGGTTTATGTAGAAGCGGATCAATCCCTTATTATTGACCAGCTAGATAAAGTTATTTATCAATTTGAAAGCATCTATCCTGGTTTGCCTGATAGCCCTTATCGAATTTATCAGGCCCAAAGCAATCAAGGGATAAAAGTCACGCTGGATGGCCATGGCTCTGATGAGATGTTGGCCGGCTATGACTGGTATCTTAATGACGCCAGAAAAGACAGCAGTCTTTTTTCACCAAGGTTTTATCAGTTATTGCAGCAACAAAAAAATATGATGGGCGGCTTTTTGCCTAGGCATTTCTATTTAAAAGCATTTTTGGAGAAAATGGGACTAAGGCAACATCTGGCAAGGCTTAAGCCTAAGGCAATGGGGCTTAATTTTTATCAGGATTCTTATGCCGGTGAAGCCTATAAGGTAGAGAACATGCAGCTTCCCGATCATTGGGGACATTTGCAAAGAAAGCTATACCATGATTTCCATCGCTCTATTTTGCCGCGGATTTTAAAAAACTTTGATTTGATGTCGATGGCTCACGGGGTAGAAGTTCGAATGCCCTTTATGGATTATCGATTGGTCAACTTTGTCTTTTCTTTGCCTGACTCCAGTAAGCTGGGGCAAGGCTACAGCAAGCTTGTACTAAGAGAGTCCATGAAAGGCATTTTACCGGAACAAATCAGAACCAGACAATCCAAGATGGGTTTTAACTCTCCATTACAGCATTGGCTTCGACATGAAATGAGAGAGTGGGTAGAAAACACATTGCAGAGTCACAATCCATTAGAAGAGATGATTTCTTTGCCTGCTATGAAGACATTTTATCATCAGCAAATTTTAACTGGAAAAGCAGATTGGAGTGAAGTTGGGCTTTTCTGGAGCTATCTAAGTGCGGTAAGATTGCTGGGTTTATTTCAAGTAAAAGGTTGTGTTTATGCTTAAGTTTGCAATAGTAGGCTGTGGAAGAATATCTAAGCGGCATGCTGAGTTACTGGGCCTTGGCCATATAAAAGGGGCGCAGTTAGTGGCTGTGTGCGATAAGGATGAGGCAAAGGCTAAATCTTTAGCTGAAAGGTTTTCTGTTCCTTATTATGTCGATATGCATACGATGATGCAAAAACAGGATATTGATGTTGTCACAGTATGCACTGAAAGCGGCTTGCATGCTGAACATGTATTAGCATTAGCGCCTTATAAAAAACATATAGTAGTTGAAAAGCCAATGGCATTAACGCTCCATGATGCTGAAGCTATGATACAAGCTTGCGCTGAAAATGGAGTTAAATTATTTATAGTTAAGCAAAACCGTTTTAATGTCCCGGTTCAAAAGCTCAGACAGGCCTTAGAAGCTGGCCGTTTTGGTAAGCTAATTTTAGGGACCATAAGAGTCAGATGGTGCAGGCCTCAATCCTATTATGACCAAGATTCATGGCGTGGAACCTGGAAATATGACGGAGGGGTTTTAACTAATCAGGCTAGCCATCACGTTGATTTGCTGGAATGGATGATGGGAGATGTTGAAAGTGTTTTTGCTAAAGGAATGACAGCTTTAGTGAATATCGAAGTGGAAGATACCGCGGTAGTCTTGTTGAAATTTAAAAATGGGGCCCTGGGGGTTATTGAAGCAACTACTGCAACCAGGCCTAAAGATTTAGAAGGTTCTATTTCTATTTTAGGGGAAAAGGGCACGGTAGAAATTGGAGGCTTTGCTGTCAATGAAATGAAAGTCTGGAATTTTGTTGAGGCTCAGCCTGAGGATGCTGAGGTTATGCAAAAATACTCAGTTAATCCCCCTAATGTTTATGGCTTTGGTCATCAGGCCTATTACGAGAATGTGGTAGATTGCTTGAGTAACAACAATGTCCAACTGGTAGATGGACTTGAAGGTAAAAAAAGTTTAAAGCTTATTTCTGCTATTTATGAATCTATTGAAACGGGCAAAGAGGTTTTTTTAAATCAGCAGCCAAAGTCCAGTAAATTAGGGAAAGCTTAGATGAATTATTTTGTGCATCCTTCATCGGTAATCGATGACAATGTAAATATCGGGGAAGGAACCAAAATATGGCATTTTGGACATGTACTTTCTAATGTCAGTATTGGTAAAAACTGTTCGTTTGGTCAAAACTGTGTGATCGGCCCTGACGTAACAATTGGTAATGGCATAAAAGCCCAGAACAATATTTCCATTTATCCTGGAGTCGAAATAGAGGATGAGGTGTTTTTGGGGCCCTCTATGGTATTTACTAATGTCATTAATCCTCGTGCTTTTATTGTGCGCCGTCATCAGGCAAAAAAAACCTTATTAAGAAAAGGTTGTACTATCGGTGCCAATGTCACTATTGTTTGTGGAGTGACTATTGGAGAGTATGCCATGGTAGGAGCGGGTGCCGTTGTCACAAAAGATGTTCCAGCTTATGCACTGGTTTATGGAAACCCGGCCAAACAGCATGGATGGGTTAGCAAAGCGGGATATAAATTAGAATTCGATGAAAACGGCTTGGCTACAGATGCCTATGATGGAAGTCAATATCAGTTAGAACAAGGCCAGCTAATCTGTATTCCTAGCTCATTACAAGAGTGATTAAAATGATTAAATTTCTTGATTTAAAAAAGCAGTACCTAAGTATGAAGCCGGAAATTGATGCCGCTATTTCTTCAATAATTGAATCAAGCGCATTTATTGGAGGCAAGCCTATATCCGAGTTTGAGGCTGAATTTGCTCAGTATCAGCAGGCTAAGCACTGCGTTGGAGTGGCAAACGGCACCGATGCTTTGGAAATCGCAATTGAGGCACTGGACTTGCCAAGAGGCTCAGAAATCATTGTACCCGCCAATACTTTTATAGCAAGCAGTGAAGCTGTAACTCGGTCTGGGCACAAAGTCGTATTTTGTGACTGTAGAGCGGATAATTACGGCATTGATATTGAAGATGTTAAAAAACGCATTAACTCAAAAACAAAAGCCATTATTGCTGTGCATTTATATGGGCATGCTGTTGATATGCAAGCCTTGTCAGATTTGGCACAGCAACACAATTTAAAAATCATTGAAGACTGTGCACAGGCTCACGGTGCAGAATTCCAGGGAAGGCGAGTAGGTGCTATAGGCGATATCGGCACTTTTAGCTTTTATCCAGGTAAAAATCTCGGGGCATTTGGAGATGCCGGTGCCATTGTGACTAATG
Source organism: Gammaproteobacteria bacterium (assembly GCA_029256015.1). Taxonomy (GTDB): domain Bacteria; phylum Pseudomonadota; class Gammaproteobacteria; order Francisellales; family CACEW01; genus JAQSYQ01. The sequence continues at coordinate 57,780 of JAQSYQ010000011.1, forward strand.
ATGATACTTTGGCTAAAAAAGTGAGAATGATTGCTAATCATGGCAGAGTCGCCAAATATGACCATGTTTTTGAAGGACGTAATTCTCGATTAGACGGGCTGCAAGCCGCAATTTTAAGCATCAAGCTCAAGCATCTTGATAATTGGACTGCTCTGCGTCGACAAGCTGCCGAATATTATTTAAGTCATTTATCCGGCATTAAAGACCTTGTTCTGCCTCAAGCGGATAGTAGAGTAAAGGCAGTTTATCATCTGTTTGTCATTCGCAGTGTTTATAGAGATGAGCTCAAGCAATTTCTTGAGAAACATGGAATTGAGACAGGGATTCATTATCCAATCGCTTTACCTAAGTTAAAAGCTTATGACTATTTGCAGCAAGGGCAGGAAGCAATGCTTGCCAATCAACTAGACTCTCAATTGCTTAGTTTGCCAATAGGTGAACATCTATCTGAGCAAGAGCTGGCTCAAGTGGTAACTGTGGTAAAAAGCTTTTTTGCCGGGAAGAAGTAAAGATGTCTTATACTTTTGTCAAAGTCAGCCAATATTATTCAGATTATCTGCAACAATATTATAAAAAATTCCCAGAGACTAAAGACAAAACCTATCAAGAGCAATATGAGCATTTAATGGCGGATGCCTTTGCCTGGGCTGATTTTTTGAGTAAGGGCTTGAGGCAAGTCGGGGTTAATGCGCACGAAATTGTTTCTAATGCAGAGCCATTGCAAACGGCTTGGGCAAAAGAGCATGGGCTTATGCCGGAACAGGATATTTTGTTGGCTCAGCTTCAATTTCTAAAGCCAGAGGTTTTGTTTCTTAATACATTTGTCTATGAGCCTGAGTATATTAAATTTTTGCGGGAAAAAGTGCCCTCTATTAAGCAAATTATAGGCTGGCGCGCTGCTCCTTATAAAGCTTCTGAACTGGAAACTTATCGTTCCTTAGATTACATGCTGACTTGCACCCCGGGCTTTGTCATTGATTTTGAAGCTCAGGGCATTAAATCTTATCAATTAAATCATGCTTTTGAGCCCAGTCTGCTTGATAATTTACCCAAACGAGACACATTGGATAATGATCTTATTTTTATTGGAAGCCTAATGGCAGGAGCTGGCTATCACGGCAGCCGAATCCAGGTATTAGAAAATTTAATCAAGCGAGGGCTCAAAGTTGGGATTTATGGGTCATTGTACACTGAGTCTGCGGTTATTGATAAAATGAAAGGGCGCATGGCTTGGGCTTTGAAAATTCCAGCTTTAAAATCCACTTTGTTGAAATTTAAACCGCTTATTAAACGCTTGGCCCAAACTCAGGCTGCGCAAAGCAGTATTTATCCTTCTAGTATTTTGGAGAATATGCATCCCCCAGTTTTTGGAATGGATATGTACAGAGCACTGGCTCAGTCTAAAATTAGCTTTAATATTCATATTGAAGCTGCCGGGCAGTATGCTGGCAATATGAGGTTGTTTGAAAGCACAGGGGCCGGAGCCTGTCTTTTAACGGATTGGAAAAGCAATATCCATGATTTGTTCGAGCCTGGTACCGAAATAGTTACCTACCGTGGTGTTGATGACTGTATAGAAAAAGCAGTATGGCTAATGGAACATCCTAAGGAATGCGAAGAAATTGCTAAGCGCGGCCAAGCTCGAATCTTAAAAGAGCATAGCTTTGCGCATAGAGCTCAGCAATTAGACTTGATAATTCGAGAGAACTTCAAATAAGATGAAACTGAGTATTATTATCGCCAGCTGGAACAATCAAAGCACGATTGGCCAGACTTTACAGTCCATATTAGAACAAAGCTATCAGAATATTGAAGTGTGGGTTATTGACGGGGGCTCAAAAGATCAAACCGTTGAAATTATCCAAAGCTTTCAGCAGAAATTTCAAGGCAGGCTGCATTATATCAGTGAAAAAGACCAGGGTATTAGTGACGCTTTTAATAAAGGCGTACTAAGAGCGACTGGAGACTACATTTATTTTCTCGGCTCTGATGATTACCTTTGGGATAAGGATGTTGTTAGTAAGATGTTGGAAGGCGTTAACCCGCTCGAGGACTGGCTTATCTGCGGCAAAATTGCTCGGGTCAGTCTCGAAGGCAAAACGCTTTATATAACGGAAGTTAAGCCATTTCATCGATCTGAACTGCTATGGCATATGGCTTTGCCTCATCAGGGTCTGTTAACCCATAAAAACTTTTTCAAGCAGTATGGATTATTTGATATTCACAATGTGTTTTGTATGGACTATGAACTTCTTTTAAGGGCTTATCACTCATTCCCCCGAGTTTTAATGAAAGATGTGGTGGTGGCAGCTTGGAGAGAAGGCGGGGTGGGGGCCAATAGAATTCCTCAGATTTTAAAGGAATACTACCAGGTTAAGCTTAAAAATAAGCTGGCGTCTAAACCTGTATTGTGGGGAATTTATCAATGGTCTTTGGCCAAATATTATCTTAAAGCACTACTATATAAGTTGGGCGTGGTAAAATGCATATAAAAGCAGTCGACTCTCTTAAATGTTTTGCCATACTTGCTGTGGTCCTTGGGCATATTGGGACTCCTTTCACTAATTTTATTTTTAGCTGGCATATGCCTTTATTTTTCTTTATAGCGGGCTTTTTTATTAAATCAGATGAAAGCGTTAAAACCCATCTTATTAAAAGCAGCAAACGTTTGTTGATTCCTTATATTGTTTTTGCTGTGCTTGCGCTGCTAGTCGTCATGATTAAAAACCCAGTTTTGCATAGGCCGCAAGCCAGCTTGCTAGAGGGCATTGTAGCCATTGTCTATTGGATGAATACGGATCATATCACCACTTATGGCAATGTACTGTGGTTTTTACCGACTTTGTTTCTTTGCAGGCTGGCATTGTTCTTGCTGTTGAAATATGTCAGAAACCTTTGGGTCATTCTATTAATATGCGTTGCCCTGGCTTGGCTAAGCATCGGCTTAAATCTTAATCTGCCTTTTGCCTTGCCTGAGGCTATGGCAGCTTTGATCTGGGTTTATGTGGGGTATATTTATTTTAACTACATCAGGCATGCTGCTTTATACGAAAATAAGCTTTATTTTGGGCTAGCTGCATTGCTTCTTGTTTTACCGTTGGTTTATTTCAAAATGCCGCTGCTTAATATTGCAGAAATGGACTTTTCCAATCCGCTCTATAACTATGTTTATAGCGTGATTATGGCCTTTTTAATCAGTTCTGTATTTATGAAAGTTGAGTGGCTATCTCGATCGAATTTAGTCAATTGGGTCGGCATTAACACCATGAGTATTTTTATTTTCCATACCTATACCAATAATCTGGCTTCTGCTTTTGTGGCCCGGTTTATCCCAAGCGCATGGTACATTAGTTTTATTTTATCTCTTGCTATGCTGGCAGTTTTGCTAGTGATCAAACAGAAAATGCAACAATATCGCTGGGCTGCAATGTTAAGGATTATATAAATGGCTATTCCGATTATCATGTTCTACCAAGGCGATGCTCCTTATTTGTGGTTTACATTGCGCCAAACTAAACTGTTTAATCCAGACAGTGAAATTATTTTGCTGGGGGATAAAAGCAATGCGCATTATCCTGGGGTCACTCATGTATTGATTGAGAATTATTTTGAAAGGGCTGCTCAGTTTGAGAAGATTTACCAACATTTAAACTCCAATCCCAAAAAGTTCGAGTTAATTTGTATGCAACGCTGGCTGGTGATTGCTGATTATATGAAGCAACATTTACAAAGTTGTGTGCATTTAGATCCTGATGTCATGGTGTACTGTGATTTGTCCGAACAGCAAAAGAAGTTTTCACAGTATGATTTTACTGTAAACAGGCAGCTTGGGCCTCAAACTATGTTTATCAATAGCCGAGAAGGATTGGAAAGATTTTGTGAATATTTTTGGAGTTATTACGCCAATTCTGGAAAGTTCTCTGAGCTTCAATCTTGGTTTAAAGATTATCAAGGGAAAGGATGTAAAGGCGGGATATGCGATATGTGGTTTTTCGAGCACTACGCCAAACTGTATCCTGAGAAAGTAGGGGAAACTTTTAATCTTGATGCCAATATTTACGATAACACCATCCAACATGACGATGGTTTTAAGATGCGCTTTGGCAAAAAAAAGATTATCTGGAAAAACAAGCTGCCCTATGCCTATCACATCGCCTCAAATCAATGGAAATGTTTTAATACTTTGCATTTCCAGGGCTATACTAAGTTCTATATTCCAGCTTATGCCAGTTCAAAAAATCTAAGATTTTACCTGCAGTCTTTGCCTTATAGAGCTAAACTGATTTGGGGATTAATGCAAAGGGTTTTGAGTAAAATAGGGCTTAAGTGAGAAATCTATGTATGACTATGTGATTCTAACTCACTTACCGGCTTTTTATAAAATCAACCTTTATAACGAACTTGCCAAAAAACTCAATATTTACGTTATTTTCTTAGGTCAATCTTCGAGAATTCGCCCGGGCAATTTTACCGAAGGAAATATGAATTTTGCCCATGAATTTCTTTATGAGGGTGATTTTGAATCTCGGCCCCGGTTTAAAACTTGCTGGAAGCTTTACCGAACCTTAGCCAAGCTTAAATTTAAAAAAATTATAGTAGGGGGCTGGGAGCTTCCTGAGTCTTGGTTAAGCATTTTTACTCATAGAAAATCTCACAATGCTTTTGCCTTAGAGTCAAGCATGGCCGAAAGTCAGATTTCAGGCTATAAATCCTTGATCAAAAAGCTTTTTTTATCTCGATTGAATGCGGTATTTTGCTCAGGCAGTTTGCATCAAAAGCTGGTCCAACATTTAGGCTATACCGGCAAAGTTTATATTACTCAAGGGGTAGGGATATTTAATAGGCCAGTCTATCAAGCAGCTAATAAAAGTTTTGACGGAAAGTTTTTATATGTCGGGCGATTTGCTGAGGAAAAGAACCTGCGCTTTTTAATAGAAGTCTTTAAAGAATTGCCTCAGTATCAGTTGGATTTGGTGGGAGAGGGGCCTTTAAAAGCAAGTTTAAAAGCGATGGCCCCAGAGAATGTCCGTTTTTATCCTTACGTGCCTAATCAGCAACTAGCTGAAATCTATGCTGAGCATGACGTTTTTATACTCCCTTCTTTAAGGGAGCCATGGGGGCTTGTGGTAGATGAGGCCTTATTTTACGGTTTACCTGTATTGGTTTCTAATAAGGTGGGCTGCTATCCTGAACTTGTGCAACGCTATCAAAGCGGGTTAGTATTTGGGCCGACGGATAAAAGTGATTTAAAATCAGCTATCGAGCAGCTAGCAAGTGCTGATTTGTTCGATCAGCTTAAGGCTAATGTCAGAAATATCGACTTTTCTAGACGCGATATTGAACAGGTGCAGGCGTATATAATGGCCCTTGATAAAAAAGGTGAAAAAGCATGAATTGTCTGCTGTTGGGTGGAACAGGCTTAATAGGGCGATCGCTTGCAAAAGCTTTGCTTAAGCAAGGCCATTCTTTGAGAATTTTAAGTCGAGACCCTAAAAAACAAATAGAGTTAGAAAAGGATCTGCCTAAAGCCGAGTGGATGGCAGGAGATCTGTCTGACCCAGAGCTGTTAAAGCGGGCTTTAAGCAATATTGATATTGTTTTTCATTTGGCAAGTTCTGTGATCCCCAAGACTTCTAATGATAATCCTATTTACGATGTTGAATCTAATTTGATCGGTAGCTTACAGTTGCTCGAACAGGCAAGGCAGCATCAAGTTAAAAAAGTGATTTTTGTCTCATCTGGCGGGGCAATATATGGCTTGCCTCAAATGCTTCCTATCCCTGAAATTCATCCGACTCATCCATTAAGTTCATATGGAATAGTCAAACTTGCTATCGAAAAGTATTTGTATTTATATCATCACAATTATGGTTTGGATTACTGTGTAGTAAGGGTAGCTAATGCTTATGGCGCTTTCTCGGCCAATAAGCCAGGCTTTGGGGCGGTGGACACTTTTGTTAAAAAAGCCTTAAATAATGAGCCCATTGAAATTTGGGGGGATGGTTCCATCGTTCGAGACTATGTTCATATTGAAGACATAGTCAATGCATTAATATTAGCAATGACTTATAACGGGCCCCATAAAATATTCAATATAGGGAGCGGTAGCGGAGTCAACTTAAATGAGTTGGTGGCTTTAATTG
>JAQSYQ010000012.1 GCA_029256015.1 Gammaproteobacteria bacterium
GATAAACTGAAGTATAATTGGCTAGAAATTAACAATCGATGCAATAGGAGTCCATATGGATAATCAATTCACTAGTATAGAACGTAGCGGCCAGTCTGTTTTAGCGACCAATACTGTTCTTCGCAATACCTACCTGCTTTTATCATTAACTTTGATTTTTAGCGCATGCACCGCTGGCCTATCCATTTTTTATAACGCAGGCTTTGTGAACATCTGGCTGGCCTTAGCAATATTTATTGGCTTTCCTTTTATTCTGAACATGACCAAAGACAGCCCATTAGCCATCGTATTGACCTTTGCTTATACTGGGTTTGTTGGCTGGTATATCGGGCCAATATTAAACCTTTATATCAATGAGTTTAGCAACGGCAGCGAACTGATTATGACCGCGTTAGGCTCAACCGGCTTAATCTTTTTGGTCTTATCTGCAATTGGCATGAGCGCTAAGCGCGATTTTTCAAGCTGGGGCAAATTCTTATTTGTCGGCGTAATTGTTGCGATGGTCGCTGCAATTGCTAATATCTTCTTGAAAATGCCTGCACTGTATTTGGGCGTTTCAGTCATATTTGCGCTAATCTCAGGTGCTTATATTATGTATCAGACCAATATGATTGTACGTGGCGGCGAAACCAACTACGTGACAGCAACCGTGGTATTGTATGTTTCCTTAGTGAACATATTCTTAACCTTGCTGCAAATTCTGGGAATGTTCGGCGGAGATCGTCGATAAATCTCCTTTGTATTGATAAGCCCGCCTCGAGCGGGCTTTTTTTTGCCCATAAGTTTATTGCTTGCAACTGCAGAAAACAAAAAGCGCCCCTACTCGCCAAGAGCAGGGACGCTCGATGAATTATCTTATATCGTTAAAGTGCAAGTAGCTCTTGCTCGGGTGGTGAGAAATGTTTACCCAAAGCGTCAGCCACTGCCCGACAGGTTACTTTACCGTGATAGACGTTTAATCCATTCAGCAAATGATGATCGTTAAGCAAAGCCACTTTATAACCTTGATCAGCCAGCTTTAATACAAATGGCAAAGTAGCGTTGTTTAATGCCATAGATGAAGTTCTTGCCACACCGCCAGGCATATTAGCCACACAGTAATGTACAACTCCATCCACCACAAAAGTAGGTTCTGCATGAGTGGTAGGCTTACTGGTTTCAAAGCATCCGCCTTGGTCAATAGCCACATCCACTACCACCGCACCTTTACGCATATGCTTTAACATATCTCTTTTAATTAATTTTGGAGCCGCAGCACCTGGAACAAGCACAGCACCGACAACCAAGTCAGCTCGGGTCACATAATGTTCCAAAGCATCTTGAGTAGAATAAACCGTGGTCAAAGACGCTCCAAATAAATCATCCAGCTCTTTTAAGCGGGTGATGGACTGGTCAAGCACAGTGACTCGAGCGCCCATTCCTACTGCCATCTTAATGGCATTGGTGCCCACTACTCCGCCCCCGATAACTAATACGTCCGCTGGAGGCACTCCTGGCACCCCTCCTAGCAACACACCGCGGCCACCTTGAGCTTTTTCCAAGCAATGAGCGCCGGCTTGAATGGACATTCTTCCCGCCACTTCACTCATCGGAGCCAATAATGGCAAACGGTTAAATCTGTCGGTCACGGTTTCATAAGCAATCGCAACACAGCCTGATTTGATTAAGGCTTCAGCCTGTTCAGGATCTGGAGCTAAATGCAAATAGGTAAATAAAATCTGGCCTTCTCTGAGCATCGCGCATTCATTAGGCTGTGGCTCTTTTACTTTGACAATCATATCGGCAGTTTTGAAAATTTCAGCTGCGGTCTGAACAATGGATGCCCCAGCAGAAATATAGTCTTGATCTGAAAAGCCAATTCCTGCACCCGCATTGGTTTCAACAATGACTTTATGACCATGACGTATTAATTCGTTAACGCTTCCCGGGGTAAGGCCCACGCGGTATTCATGGTTCTTGATTTCCTTTGGCAATCCGATCAACATAGCTCACTCCTAAAGATATGGCGAAAATAATTTAAATATTGAGTTACGCAATTTAATACCGAATGCCTGCGATTGCAACCATTCGCCAGTAATTACATGAGAATTTCGTTTAATTTCATCGAAATATTTGTTTAGTTTTCCTATAAAAACCTGGTCATATAGTTCAAGGTTATATTCAAAATTCAGCAAAAAGCTTCGAGTGTCCAGATTAGAAGAGCCAATAAAGGCACAACCATCGTCGACTATAAACAGCTTAGTATGCGCAAATATACCTGGGCGATAGTAAAAATTCACCCCATGCGCCAGCAGTGTTGGCATCAGAGCCTCACTTGCCCCTTTTACAAAGGAAAGGTTGTTGGTCTCAGGCAATACGATTTCAACATCGACTCCTCTTAAAGCAGCACTGCTAAGAGCAGAGGACAGTGAATAGCCTAAAATAAGATAAGGGGTCATAATTCTAATACGCTGAGTTGCACAGTTTACCGCTGCGCAAAGCATCGCCTGCAATTGCGGAAAGTCTAAATAAGGTCCTGCTGCGATTCCCCGACAAAATGCCTCACCCACAGGAGTATCATCGTAGTACACAATTTTCTTGGGCTGCTGCTTGGTACTGAAATACCAATACCTTAAAAAGGCATCCTGCATTTGTCCTACCACAGGGCCTTTTACCATAAAATGCATATCATGAATGCGGGGCTCACCTTTTGGGTTGTAGTTGTCCTCATGGATATTCATCCCACCGGTAAAGCCCAGCTTACCGTCTACCACCATAATTTTGGCATGGCTCCTAAGGTTAAGATGCAAAGCATAATACCAGCTTCTAAATGGCGGTAAAAAAAGCGAAGCCGGGACTTTCTTACGTCTTAATCGATAATAGGCAGAAGGCCAGGAATACATCACTCCAACTCCATCGATCAATACTTTAACTTCAACCCCGCGCTCGTGGGCTGCCGCCAAAGCATCAATAAACTGCTTGCCGATTCCGGTTGCCCCAAAAATATAGGTAGAAAGATAAACTGATTCCGTAGCCTGATTAATAGCCTCGATCATTTTAGGGTAGGCTTGTGTTCCATCAATAAGCATTTCAAGCGAACACCCGCCTTCCAATGCTTGTTTTAAAATGGTATCGCCGGTTTTAATTAAACTTGAATAATGCTCTGGCAATTTATAGTGAGAAGCTAATTTTCCGCTAGTTCTTGGAATTGCCGCATTGGTGTGATTCACTTGAGAAAGGCCATAAGACTTCCATTCTCTGGCTAAGGATTTAATTCGGTTAATGCCAAACATGCAGTAAATCAATACGCCCAAACCGGGCAGAAAAACACAAACCACGGTCCAACCTAAAGCAGCCCGGGAATCTTTTTTGGTCATTAAAGCATGCACGGCCCCGATAATACCCGCCAAATGGATTATAATGGCTACGGTCCAATCCAAAATATGCTGATAGTGTTCTGGCATATTGATCATGCTTAGGCCTTTTATTAGTTAGCTGTATTGGCAATCCCTTGCGCTAGACTTTGGGTAAGCTGTAATACTCATTGCTGCTCCCATGTCAATAAACTCGGTATCATAGGAAAGTATAGCCCCAAATATTGGATTTTTTTGTCTTTTAGTATTTTTCCATAGGTTTCTAATTGATTTTGGTATAAGGCTTTTTGCTCCAACATAAAGCTTTCAATATTTTGATCCGGCTTAGGCTTAGAGGTTTTATAGTCGATAATCCATCGTTGATCTTTATGATCGACAAAGGTCCTATCCACAATATATTTATTGCAGCGCGCCCCATCACTATACATAAGAGCATACTCAGAATAAGCCTGGGCATGAGGAGCAAGTATCCAGCGGCCTTTTTCATCCTGTAGTATTTTATTTAAAGCTTCTTGCACTTTGCCGGCGGCTTTTTCACAGTCCGGCAAGCTGACCCCCATTAAACGTAGCTCATTAGCCCATTTTTTTGATAAGCCCTCAAGCCTGGAAAGCGGCCACTGCTCCAAACCTTGCTGCGAAATCTCTGCTAAGTAGCGATGAACTAGGGTTCCGATTGCCTTTTCGGTGAAGTTGCTCACTTCAAGCAAAGGAGCTTGCGACTGCTCGCTTAAAAAAAGGTCCTGGCTCAAAGAAGCTGGGCTAGGGGCTAAAGGTTTTAGTCTTGCTAGGCTTAAATGAGAAGGCCGGGAAATCCCCCCTAGCCCCCCTTTTCCAAAGGGGGGAATTTCTATTGCAGAGGCTACGGCAACCTCCCTCTTTTTAAAGGGGGATAGAGGGGGATTTTGTGAAAATTGCTCAGTCTGTAATTGAGGCCACAATAAGTCTAAAAAGCTTCTTTTCCTAGGCTTGTACATCTGCTCTTTTTCACTGAAATAGCACTGCCCCAACAAATACAAACGCTTCTTAGCACGGGTGACTGCTACATATAAAAGCCTTTGGCTTTCATACTCTTTTCGACCTTTATTAGCATCATCGATAAAGTTATAGATGGGCTCGGCGGGTTCATTTCGACTTTTAACCGGAGCCATTAAAAGGCCATGCCCGCCACTAGGCAGAGTATAACTTTCCCATAGCAGCAAGGAAGAACTATCAAGCCTCTCGCCTCTTCCTAATCCCGGAATAATCACCGAGTCAAACTCTAGCCCTTTAGCCTTATGAATAGTCATGATCTGAACGGGAGCAACTGCAAGGGTTTGGGCGCCTGCTTTTAATGAATACATGCGTTGCTCAAGCAGCTCTCTTTCTGGAAGCCGGCCTTTTACACTGACGGTTTCAAGCATGTTAAAAAAGCTTTCAGCATTGTCCAAGTCTACTTTTTCAGTAAGGCATTGCGGGCCTTTTAAGCTCAACCAGGTTTTTTCTACCCATTGGCGCAGGCTTAATCTGTCACGCTGTGCGATGCTATAAGACAATATTGGCATAACTCGAGATAAAATAAGCCTACCAGTCTCTGAGAGTTGTTTTAAACAGGATTCATCCTGCAAAACCTGCCATACCGGATAAGCTAGGCTAGCCTTGGCAATTAAGCTTAAGTCTACCAAGTCCAAACCACAAAATGGCGCTCTTAACAAAGCGAGCCAGGAAAGTCGGTCTCCTAGATGAGATAAGGCATAAGTTAAGGACAGCAAATCCCGAATGATCAACCTTTCATTAATCGATTCAATTTCAACCGCTTGATAATGAATGGCTGCTGCTTGCAGCGCAGGCAAAATTGCTTCTAAATGACTACGAGATCTCACCAAAATAGCGATATTATCTTCCGGCGCCTGCTCTAATAAGCTTTTCACTTTAGCGCAGACTTGTTCAGCTTCTTCCAGCGCTGTTTCAGTTTGGATAAATCCGACCTCTGAGTTTTTATAATGTCTAGTGGCGACTGAAGCCCTGTAAGAAACCGCCCCTTTTATCATATCGTCCTGTAATGGAAAAATATGTTCGAAATGATGATTAACCCAATCGATCACAGCATTATCAGAGCGGAAATTTGCAGTGAGCTGCACATACTGCGGCTTTAAATTCCCGACCCCGTAATTTTTAGCTTGAATAAACAAACTGACATCAGCCTGACGGAACCGGTAAATCGACTGCATAGGGTCACCCACCAGAAACAAAGTCCGCCCATCTCCTGGCTCCCAGCCTCTAACCAAGGCTCTCAATAGTTGAAATTGCTGCTGAGAAGTATCTTGAAATTCATCAATAAGCAAATGCCGGATTTGGTAGTCCAAACTCAAAGCCAGCTCGGTGGGTTCTTCCTCATTACCTAAAGCTTCTAATGCTGCCAATGAAATTTCATTGAAATCGATTTTGGCATGCTCAGCAAATAAAGCTTTTAATCTTTGTACCGCTACAGGCAATATTACTAGCAAAGCTTGAACAAGCTTCCATTGGGGCTCTTGATAAGTCAAAGCCTGGACTTTTTGAACTGAAAGCAAAGCGTCTTTAAAGACTTCGTATCTTTTAAGATTGGGGGAATCAGATCGTGCAAGCTCGGCAAGTATGCTTTGCATTCGCTCTTTAATAGCCTTAAATTCTAGCTTTTCTGTCTTTTCGCCTACCGGAAAGCCATTTTTAACATTGACTGACTTTCGCCAGTTGCCTTTAGAATCCAACATAATCTGGGCAACTTCCCGCCAGGTTTCAATGGCTTTCAAATCATGAATGGCTTCAGCATTGAGGTATTGGACATCTCCTGCATTTTTTTGATTTAAAGCAAACTGCAGCAAGGGCAAAAGCTCAGCCTCAAGCTCTACTGGAAAGGCCTTTTGTAAACCTTGCATAATCTGTTCGGCAGCCGCTTGCAGGCTGTATTCTAAAATTTCGCGAAGTTGATGCTGTTTGGAGGCGATAGAAACTGCATCCAACCATTGCTCTCGCTTTCTGAGCATCTCAACCAATAGCTTCTCAAACCACCACAATTGATTATCAAGATGACGCAGTAACAGACTTAATTCTTCTTGGTAAGGAGCTCGATCTAAATCCTTCAATAAAGATTGAGCCGCTTCCTGGTACAACAGGCTTAAATCTTCATCTACCTCGGGAGGACTTCCTAAGCTTGAAACTACCGGCATTTTTCTCACTAAACTTGAACAGAGTGAGTCGATGGTAGTAATTCTTAACCTTTGGCTGTTGTTTAAAATATTCCAGTGCTTGGCTTTATCTTGCTCCAAAGCCAAGCGAGCAAGCTCCCAGGTTTTCCTGGCATGGGCCCCTTCTGGAGGGTTGGGGTCAGTTCCGCGATTTAAAGAAGCCAGTACCCTAGCTCGCATCTCAGCAGCAGCTTTACGGGTAAAAGTAATGGCAATAATTTCTTCCGGGGCCCTTTCTGCAAAAGCTAGCAACAATAAGTAACGTTGAGTGAGTAGCTCTGTTTTACCGGAACCTGCCGGTGCTTGAACGATAAAGGATTCGACTGAATTTAATATACTTTCTCGAGCATTTTGATCAGGTGCGATATTAGTCATCGGCTTCTTCATCCTCATCATTATTGCTATGCTCTAAATTTTGATAATCCACTCTGCATAGTCTTTCAAAATCACAATGTTGGCAGGCCTCTAAATAAGATAGAGGTCTGACAACGGCATAGCCTTGTTTAAATTCATCGGCCAATTTAAGCAGTTGCTTTTTCCAATCAAATAATAAAGCGTTCCAGTCTTCGACTTTTTTGACTTTTGGAATCAAATCAGCTTCTACCGCCATGCCGTCAAAACCTTTTTTATCAGAAGCATTGACCTTGGCAAAAGCAATCGCTTGAGCATTTTTCACCACTGCATATAAGGGCAATTGAGGAGATATCATCTTTTCGGGAAACCATTCGCGAGCACTGGCCTTTCCGGTTTTATAATCGATTACTGCAAGCTCACCATTTTGAAGCTCATCCACTCTGTCGATACGTAGCGCAAGAGGGATACCACCCATTTCTGTTAAAGTTTTTTGCTCCAGTGCCAATACTTTAAAAGTAGCTCGCTGCTTTTCACATTCCATCCAAGCTTGCATGAGATCAACAAGCCTTTGCTGCTCTATATTGAACAAGGCCTCATTAAACAGATGAGAATAGCGTCGACGATACACTTCCAGGACCTTGCTTACCCTTTCTGCAATCAATGCTCCCAAGTCAGCTTCAGACTTCGTATGTAAGTTCGTAGAATCTTGAAGCTCAGTCCAAATTTCCTGCAAAATGCTGTGAATGATATTACCCTGAATGCTTGAATCAAGATAAGCCATAAACTCAGGAAAGGCTTTCACTTCCAACCTTTCTCCTGCATAGGCTTTGAATGGACATAAAGACTGATCTTTGAACAGCGCACTTCCGGCTTGAAATGCTTCAAACTCATTTAAAGAAAGCCCGTAGTGGTCTTGAACAAATTCTAAATCTTGCCCGTTATTAAACAAACTTTCGCTATATCGACCAATAGAGCCGCAGCTTTGCTTTTCATAGCCATGCAATAAAGGGCTTGGATTTAGAGCAATATCGCCCTGCCAACACGGATAGCTTAAAGTTAAACTGTGGCAATGCGCCTTTATTTCTTTCATCAACTGAGCCGCATAACGATATTCCCGGTCTGCTGAGGCATGCGGCATATTCTTTTGAACCTGTAAGCTAATGGGTAAAAATGCATTGGGAGAAGCGGCTGCCGGCCATTTGTCATCACTTAGACCGCATAACCAGATAGCGTCAAATGGCAGTCCGCTGGCCTCTAATATTCCTAAAATAGAAATCCCCACAGTTGCTGTATTTTCTGGCTGGAACAGCATATCGCTCATGACTTGGTTTAAAGCACTTAGGGCTTTTTGATAGGAGCAACTTCCCAGTATCGGATTGAGAGAAACCACTGCATCCAAAGCCTCGTAAAACTTTGCCACAGCCTGATATTCAGCACTGTTTAAACCTCTTTCACCCGGCCAAGCCATTATATTGAGTAAAGCTGTAAAATGCTCAATCCACTCAGAAAGATAAGCTTTTTGAGGAATGGGATAATTCTGGTACTGTTCCAATAAACCAAGCAAATCAGGACAAGTATGGCTATGTCTTAACTGCATCATGCATTCTTTAAAATGACATTCGGAGGAGGCCTTTTGCCGAAGCTCTATATCTAACTGAGCCCGGCAAAACATTTCTGTTTCAGCTGCCTTTAAAAAAGGAGAACGGATAACTTGGCTTAGGTCTTCCAAACGACGGCTATGTCTTAAAGCTAAAAAGCCCAAAGCATCCGCCACAATACAATAATCGCTTAGCGGCTTAGCCGCTGAAATATTGTAATTTTCACCCAAGACTTCGCTTGCCAGTCTTTCAACCTGTTCCCTGTTTTGCGCCAAATCAGGTACTACAATCGCAATAGAACTATGAGGCTTTACGGTAACTTGCTTTAAAGCAAAGTCCATAGCATGGCGAAGCTCGGCCTCTTTATCATGACAGGCTTTAACCAAAACCTCCCCTGCCCCCTTCTTTTCAAAAAGAAGCACTTCGCCTCTATGAAAGAATTTACGAAACCTCTCAACTTGCGGTGTATATTCTTCAAAGCCAAACAAACTGATCGATTCGGGAAAAATTTCAGCCCACTTCCCTTTTTCGAGCCTGTCTGAAATAAGACTTAAGCGTTCGCAAGAGCTAATCCAGCCTTCCTGCTGACAGCGTTTTTTAAATGCCTTGGCCCAGCTTACAAAGGCTTCGACATCATCAGTGTAATAGCTTGGAATTTCACTTAAGCCTACACACCACTGCTGCAAAGTCTGCCAGGCTTGCTGAGCTTCATATACTGTACCTGTTATATGCAGAAAATTTTTGCCTTGCTCTGAATTTTGAATAATCTCTTGCCATAATTTTTTTTCTTGATGACAGTTTAATGCCATAGGCAAGTCATCTTCCAACAAGCTTAGCCGCTGCCAGATAGCATCCAACCAAGCTGAAAAAGATAAAATGACATCGGCCTGCCAGACTTTTTTCCCTTGAGCTTGTTGATAAGAGCTATATTCATTTTGCAAATGCAAAGCAAGACGCTGGTTAACCGTCAGCAGTATATGCTTAGGACCAAGCCCAGCAAAAATTTCAGTATAGGGGTTAAGCACTTTCATAGTAGGCCGTTATTTTAATTCATTCCCAATGTAGCATATCTTAGGTACAATCTCCTCCAAAAGAAATTCCCTCTATTAAAATGGGAGGGCAAAGGAGGGGTAAATCCACCCAACCCTCCTTTTTTAAAGGAGGACTTTTATCATGAAACTAAGCATTTGGCATCAATACTGTTTACCCCAGCATTTTCTATCACGCTTTTTGGGCCGCATTGCCAATATCCGCTGCAAGTTTTTTAAAAACTTAATGATTAAACTTGTGATCAAAAAATTCAAAGTGAATATGTCTGAAGCCCAATTTGAAAACTTAGATCACTACGCCAGTTTTAATGAATTTTTTATCCGCCATTTAAAAGCCGATGCCCGCCCTTTTCCTCATAACAATTTATTGCTAGCTTCTCCTTCGGATGGCGTTATTAGCCAATTTGGCCAAATTAAAGAAGGCAGACTGATTCAAGCCAAAGGCCATGATTTTAGCTTAATGGAGCTGTTGGGCGGTGAAAGCAGCGCTTATAAAGAGTTTTTAGATGGAGAGTTTGCTACGATTTATTTGTCCCCCAAAGACTATCATCGAATTCATATGCCTCTGTCTGGCAATCTGCGCCAAATGACTTATGTTCCCGGAAAACTGTTTTCGGTATCCCCAAAAACCACGACCATGGTGCCTGAACTCTTTGCAAGAAACGAGCGGGTAATTTGCTGCTTTGATTCAGAATTCGGGCCATTTGCTTTGGTATTGGTCGGCGCTTTTTTTGTGGCAAGTATCGCTACAAGCTGGGCTGGAGTTATTGCTCCCAATAACATTAGGAAAGTTCAAAACTGGGACTATGCGCCTGATCAACAAATTCACTTAAAACAAGGCGATGAAATGGGCTATTTTCAGTTTGGTTCAACCGTCATTATGCTGCTACCAAAAGGCATGACAAGCTGGCGCCCAGAACTTACAAGCGAACAGTTTGTAAAACTAGGCCAGGTTCTTGCTAATATTGATCAATAGGATAATCATGTTTTTTGCGGCCTGCTTTTACCGCTGTTTATCAATTGAATCCCAAAGAAAATGGGCAGCTTACAGCCATATTCTGCGATGGAAACGGCAAATCCGGTCTCTGCAAGCTAAAGAAGGCCCCATATCCCCTACGTTAACCTATGATGGCATTTACCGAAGTTTAGATGACTCTCTGGATGAGCTTGAGCTGAATAGAGAACTTATGCAAGAATGTAGAAGGAAAATTCGGATTATGACTCAAGTAATCAATAATGAGCCCATCTCTATAGAAGATGAGCACTTTTTATTAGAAGACCCTGAGATTCGCAATGATGACTTAATTAACTTTTATTTCAGCACTTCGACGCCAAGCTCAATAAGCTTAAGCATTGTAACTTAGGACATAACATGAGAGCCATTGAAGTTTTACGAGCCATAATCGAACTGCACAATAAATACTATAAAGATTATCCAGCCTCAATTAAGGAAACAATTATTGAGGGCAAAAGAAGATATGAAATAGTCGGCTTTGATGACAATTTAAAAAACCATGACCTTTGGCTGGCTATAAGCGTAACGCTTCCCCAGGAAACCAGTGCCAGTGCTATGGGTCCCTGGCGAGCTTACATGAATAATGTTAACGATGAGCAATTAAAACGTCTTCTTGCAGCCTATGAAAAAATGCTTAAACAACGAGCCGGCATTCCCCTTTCTATGTTTGAAATAGCCGTTCCCTTTGGCGGGTATAGCGTAGACCCTAGACTTGTAAAAGCGCCTGAAAAAGTTGAGCCGGCGGCAAAACGCAGAAAGCTTGAAGCAGAAAGTACTAGCAGCTTGCCTATACAAGCCGCCTTGCAAACTAAACGAGAAGAATCAGACAGCGCACCTGACGCTTTAAAACCATTATCATTTCACTAGATTCTGTCTAAAGAAAAGGCCATTATTTCATTAATATGACTAGCATTAAGTGCTAGCATAACCAGCCTATCTATCCCTAAAGCCACTCCGGCACAGTCAGGAAAGCCTGCCTCTAAAGCTGCTAACAGCTTTTCATCGACTGGAACTGCTTTTAAGTTTTCTGCTTGACGCTTAGCCAAATCGGCATCAAAGCGCTCTTTTTGGATAGCAGCCTCTTTTAGCTCATAGTAGCCATTAGCAAGCTCTATGCCTTTTACATAGATTTCAAACCTTGCAGCGATATTATCTCCATCCACCGTTCTTGTTCTGGCTAAAGCTGCTTGAGAAGCAGGAAAATCGGTAATGACAACTGGCGCTTCAAATCCTAATTCCGGCTCAATCACATCCGACATTAAAAGCTGAAGATAGGTATCTTTGTTAGGAACCAAACCGTTTATTTCGCCCATTCTATCTAAGCAGATAGCCTGCAACAATCTTATATCCGCTTTGTGCGGATTGATCCCTAAATGTGCTTCAAAAGCCTGCTTATAGCTCATTCTCTGCATAGGCTGGCTTTTTAACACCAGCTTTAACAACTCATCGATTTCATCAATCAGCTTGCTATCATCAAATCCGACCCGATACCATTCCAACATGGTGAATTCTGGGTTATGCAGCTTGCCACATTCATCATCCCGAAAAGCTTTACCGAGAGAGTAAATAGAACCCGACCCTGCTGAGAGTAACCTTTTCATGGCATATTCAGGCGAGGTTTGCATATATAAAGTTTTATTGGGGAATACCGAACACTTTGTCTCTAATGCAGTTAAAAAGGGATCGGTAACGGGAGCTGAAGCCAAAACTGGGGTTTCGACTTCATATACAGCTCTCTGGTGAAAAAATTCGCGGACTTCACGCAAAATGGCAGAGCGGGCTTTTAAGTTTTCAATTGAAGCTGTCGGCTGCCAATTCATAAAATACCTTTAATTAAAATAGCTTCATTGCTGGAGCAAGTTTGAGGCGTAAGACCATTTTTAAAGCGGAGTTTAGTTTTCTTCTAAATGAGCAGTTAAAAATGGTCTTAGAACAAAAAAATTGCCCTGCAATGAAGCTATTTTTTAACTCGGGATAAGTACTCACCGGTCCTAGTATCAACTTTAATAATCTCATCAATCTGAACGAACAAGGGAACACGGACCACCGCTCCGGTTTCCAAAGTGGCAGGTTTACCGCCTCCACCTGAGGTATCCCCTTTTATTCCGGGATCGGTGTCAGCCACTCTAAGCTCAACGAAGTTAGGCGGTTCAATCGACAGTGTTTCGCCGTTCCATAGCATCAACATACAAAGGTCTTGTTCTTTTAACCAGAGCTTGGTGTCGCCTATGCCTGCTTCAGAGATTTGATATTGTTCGAAGCTTTGTGGTTGCATAAAGTGCCAGTACTCTCCATCGTAATAGAGGTATTGAACTTCTAAATCAACAATATCAGCCCCTTCCAAAGTGTCACCCGACTTAAAGGTTTTTTCCAATACCCGGCCGGTTTTTAAGTTGCGCATTTTGACTCGGTTAAAGGCCTGGCCTTTTCCTGGCTTAACATATTCATTATCCATAATGCTAAACGGCTGGCCGTCCATAATGACTTTTAAACCGCTTTTAAAATCGTTAGTGCTAAATACTGACATAATTTCTTCTCCTTTAATTTATTCCCTCCTTTTCAAAGGAGGGCCAGGGTGGATTTTTACCCCTTTTATAATAAATCCCTCCCCTCCTCCCTTTATCAAAGGGAGGAGAATAAGGGGGTTAATTTGGTCGCATATGCGGGAATAATATCACATCTCGGATAGAAGGCGAGTCTGTAAACAGCATCACCAAACGGTCTATTCCAATTCCTTCTCCTGCAGTTGGCGGCAATCCATATTCCAAAGCATTCACATAGTCCCCGTCATAAAACATGGCTTCCTCGTCCCCGGCATCTTTTGCTGCAACCTGGGCTTGGAATCGCTCTGCTTGGTCTTCTGCGTCGTTGAGCTCTGAAAAACCGTTAGCCACCTCTCTGCCGCCTACAAAAAACTCAAAGCGGTCTGTCACAAATGGATTGTCATCATTGCGACGCGCGAGCGGTGAGACTTCAGCAGGATATTCTGTGATAAAGGTAGGCTGGAATAATTGATGCTCGACCAATTCTTCAAATATTAAAATCTGGACTTTACCTAAGCCAGCCCCTGCTTCCACTGCAATGTTATAGCGCTTAGCAACAGCCTTGGCCTTGTCTAAATCCATCAACTCTTCTTTTTGAATGGAGGGTTCAAAGTGAACGACAGAATCCACCACAGTCATTCTAGCAAAAGGTTTAGCCAAATCAATTTCCTGACCCTGATAATGAATCAAGGTGCTGCCTAGGGCATCTAAAGCTAATTTTCTTAAAAGCTCTTCAGTCAGGTCCATCAGGTCTTTGTAATCTGCGTAGGCCTGATAGAATTCAATCATGGTGAACTCAGGATTATGACGAGTGGAAAGCCCTTCGTTTCTAAAGTTACGGTTAATTTCAAATACTCTCTCAAAGCCGCCGACTACCAATCTTTTAAGAAATAATTCTGGAGCAATTCTTAAAAACATAGGAAGGTCCAAAGCATTGTGATGAGTCACAAAGGGCTTAGCTGCTGCTCCGCCTGGAATTACCTGCAACATTGGAGTTTCTACTTCCATATAATGACGATTCAACAAAAACTGTCTAATGCCTTCCACAATTTTGGCACGGATGGCAAATACCCTTCTGCTTTCGGGGTTCATAATTAAATCTAAATAGCGTTGGCGATAACGAGCTTCAGTATCGGTTAGTCCGTGAAACTTATCTGGCAAAGGCCTTAAAGCTTTAGTTAACAAAACGATTGTACTGGCATGAACGGTAAGCTCGCCGGTCTGGGTTTTAAAGAGATGTCCCTCAATACCAACGATATCGCCCAAGTCCCAATGTTTGAAACTTTCATACACATTTTCTGGGAGTTCTTCTTTACGCAAATAAGCCTGGATTCTTCCTGACATATCCTGAACGGTGACAAAGCTTGCCTTACCCATGATGCGGCGCAGCATAATTCTGCCCGCTACCTTAACGTGCACTTTTTTGGCTTCAAGTTCTTCTTTGCTTAAATGCGCATAAGCAGATTGCAAATCTCCAGCCAGCTCATCCCTTTTGAAATCGTTAGGAAATGCGGTTTTCTGTGAAGTTCTTAGCTGCTGCAATTTTTCTTTACGCAAAGCAATTTGCGCGTTTTCATCAAGCTGCTCAATATTTTGAGGTACTTCTGCCATTGTTTTAACCTGCTTCAATAAAACCTCTATCTTAGCGTGAACTTTCTCTGCTGTCAGCTATTTCGTTGATTCATGCTATGCGCGCTAGCCCTTAATAGCCTTTTTTTATAAAATAGAGCCTGGCGTCTAGCTTCTAAAAGGATTTATCATGCAACACGCAAGAATAATTGTTCAGAATATATTTACCTTAATCAACGACATTTCATGCCGGGTTACAACTCTATCCGATATACCCTTGAGCATTAGGGAATTTAGTCGAGAGGTATATTTATTGCTACAAAACAAAGGCATTAGCAGTAATGAGAAACTCGACAATATACTCGATGCCCTTGAAAATCCACCTCTTAGCCTGGCATTTGAAGCAAGCCCGGCTTTTGCTTTATTAAAAAACATTATATGCAGAGAAAGAACTCGGCAAAAATATTTTACAGATAGCAGACATTTTGAAATGTTAAAGCGCTGCTTTTATGCCTGTTATAAAAACCGTCCTCATATTATTAAAGAGCTAGCAGCAAAATCCGACTACTTTGCCTTACTCAACTATATGATCAGCATCTCGCCTGCGTTTATCGCCTACACCGACTCAAGAATTATCAAACTGATTAGCATTGCCGAAAAAGCTAACAATTGGCAAGCTGCTGAGCGCCTTCAAGCTATAAATGACGCAAGCAGCCATTCATCAGAAAACAGCGATATAGATTTGGCTAGTAGCTCAAGAACTTTATACAATACCGCTTGTCTGTCTCAACAGGCATTTTCAAAACGCTCCCATCGATCAGAGCACTGCTGCTCTATTGTGTAAGCATTCGCTTAATTTTTTATTTGTTTTCAAAGGCCAATGTTTAATTTTTAATAATTTTTCCAGCATTTTTTATAATATAATGTTATAAAAAAATGGAGCTTAAAATGCCTGGAACCAATAGATTAGAAACCTTACCAAAAGGGCTTTCAACTCAAATTTCTTCTTACTTAAGCTCACTAGACAAAGTAAGACTTTCAGGTGTATCAAAGCACCAGAAGCGATCAATCCGATTGAGTGAAGAAGAAATACAAAACTTACCTCAAGAGCTTTTAATTCAAATTTCTTCTTATTTAAGCTCATTAGATAAAGTAAAACTTTCATGTGTTTCAGTGCGCCATCGGCAATCCACCCGATTGACTGGAGAAGAAAGACAGTTAGCCCGGGACCTACCAAGTCTTATTAGAGGCCAATTACCTGTTAATCAAATCCAGCTTTTAATGAAAGAACCGAAGGCTCGCAGAGAAATTGAATTACATGCAAGCAGGATCAGAGCGGCTTACTCGATAAGTGACCTACAAGCAATTCAATTAAGCGACCCCCAACTTCAACAAGAGCTGAGCATAAGAAGCCAGAACCTAAGACGACATTCAATCTCATACCGTGTTCGTTGTGGTATATTGGCTTTAGCAATAGGATTAGGCCTTTTAATAGCTGGCTTGGCTAAACAAAATACTTTCATGTCTATTTCCGGCGTTACAGGCCTTATCATAGGACTTATCTCTCTCATTTCTGGCATATGTCATCACAGGAACCCGGCCTCTGCCTACGCACTTGCGGCCTCATTTACCTCAAACAGAGACAGATATCGCTTTTCTGATGCGAGAAGACATGAATCTGCACTCGCATTACATACACTCCACACTCTAGATAGAGAGCTTCAAATAAACCCAGGCCTTAATCAACCTCCTCATATTTTTTGGAGTATTGGCTATGCAACCTTGCAAAGGAACGCGGCTCAAGCAGGAGATTTATCTCAATATCAGCAAGCCCTTTTAGATCCTGCCAATGCGGTTTAAATTCAAAGCCCTGCTTTTAAGCTGGCCTCGATAAATTTATCAAGATCACCATCTAAAACCGCTTGAGTATTGGAGTTTTCTATACCCGTCCTTAAATCTTTTATCCTGGATTGATCCAGCACATAAGAGCGAATTTGACTGCCCCAACCAATTTCAGACTTGCTTTCTTCTAGAGCTTGTTTAGCAGCATTACGCTTTTGCATTTCCATTTCATACAATTTTGCGCGAAGCTGCTTCATGGCGCTGTCTTTATTGGCATGTTGAGAACGCTGGTTTTGGCATTGCACAACAATGCCGGAGGGCTCATGAGTAATCCGAACCGCAGAATCCGTCCTGTTAACATGCTGACCACCAGCTCCCGATGCCCGATAAGTATCAATTCGCAAATCCGCAGGATTGATTTCAATATCAATATTGTCGTCCACCTCTGGGGAAACAAACACGGAAGCAAAAGAAGTATGGCGGCGATTGCCTGAGTCAAACGGCGATTTACGCACCAGTCGATGCACCCCGGTTTCTGTTCTAAGCCAGCCAAATGCATAAGGCCCTTCAAAATGCACAGTGGCACTTTTAATGCCGGCTACATCTCCTGAGGAAGCCTCAACCAATTCAACCTTGAGCCCATGCGCCTCACCCCATCTTAGATACATACGAAGCAGCATTTCAGCCCAGTCCTGAGCCTCAGTTCCACCTGAACCCGACTGAATGTCCAGGTAAGCATTATTGGCATCCATTTCGCCTGCAAACATTCGGCGAAACTCAAGTTCAGCTAATTTTGCTTCAAACTGATCTAAGTCCTGAACCAAAGTAGAAATTAAGCCTTCGTCTTGTTCTGCTATGGCCATATCCAACATATCTTGGGTATCAGCCAAACCTTGGTCAAGCGATTCAATGGTATTAACGACGAGCTCTAATGCTGATCTTTCTTTACCCAATTCCTGCGCCTGCTCAGGCTTGTTCCAGATTTCAGGCAGGGCCAGCTCGCGGTTGACTTCGATTAAGCGCTCGGCCTTGTTTTGATAGTCAAAGATACCCCCGAAGTTCATTGACCCGATTTTTCATATCATTAATCTTTACTATCAGTGCATTTGTTTCTAACATTTTCAAACATGTCCTATTATATTCCTGGCTAAGCTATATAATACTTTCAATTTGTAATTTAACCAAGGCGTCCGCAGGCCGAGTACCGGAGTTACCTAATAGCGTAATGAGGAATCTCGGCCGAGAAACAACGCGGGGTAGATTACAAAGTGGAAGTATTTGGGGAAAACATGACAATTCTAGTAACTGGTGCAGCCGGCTTTATCGGCTTCCACACCTGCAAAAAGCTGCTTGAAGAAAACCATACTGTAATCGGTATTGATAATCTTAATGACTATTACGATGTGAATTTAAAGCAAGCCAGGCTAGAGCAGCTTAAAAAATTTGAACATTTCAGCTTTCAAAAGCTGGATATCGCTGATCGAAAACAAGTTGAAGACTTATTTGAACAGCATAATATCAGGCAAGTCATTCATTTAGCGGCCCAGGCCGGCGTGCGCTATTCCTTAAAAAACCCGCATTGCTATATTGAAGCTAATATTCAAGGATTTTTTCATATCCTAGAAGCCTGTAAGCAATATAAAGTTGCACATTTTATCTATGCTTCAAGCAGCTCAGTTTATGGAGCAAACACTCAGCAACCTTTCTCAGAAAAGCTGATAACTGACCACCCCCTATCGCTTTATGCTGCTACTAAAAAAACCAATGAATTGATGGCGCATTCCTATGCCAGCCTTTATCAGCTACCCTGTACCGGCCTAAGATTTTTTACAGTTTACGGGCCCTGGGGAAGGCCCGATATGGCTTTATTTGTATTTACCGAGGCCATATTGAAAGGCAAACCCATTGACTTGTTTAATCACGGGGAAATGCTAAGAGACTTTACCTATATAGATGACGCTGTAGATGCGGTGGTCCAAAGTTTAAAACATCCAGCCACTTTTGACTTCACTTGGTCTGGAGAATGCCCTAACCCTGGCACAAGTTATGCTCCCTATCGAATTTATAATATCGGCAATGGCAAGCCCATGCCCCTGATTCGATATATTGAGGCGATTGAAAAAGCTTGCGGCAAAAAAGCAATATTAAATCCCCTGCCTATTCAGGCGGGCGATCTTCAAAGTACAGCTGCTGATATTTCATTGGCTATGCGAGACCTGAGCTATTCACCCAAAATTGATATAGAAACCGGGGTGCAGCATTTTGTTGAGTGGTATAAAGGATATTATAGAACCTAAAGACATATCCCGGGTTCTGCTATGCAGCCCCAGGATGACAAGAAAAAAGACTCAGAGATGATGCATAGCCTGTCATTCTGGGGCGCCGCTAGGCGAACCCGGAATCCAGTGTTCTAATTCCTGGCCTGTAACATCAGCCTTTTCATTTCTTTAACTGCCTCAGGCAACCCACTGAATACCGCGCGTGAAATAATCGCATGCCCAATATTCAACTCATGAATTTCCGGAATGGCTGCAATGGCTTGTACATTTTGATAATGCAAACCATGCCCTGCATTAACAACAAGACCCAATGAATCTCCGAATTTTGCAGCTTCTATTATTCGAATCAACTCACGGCTTTGCTCTTTTGGACTGACTTCTGCATAACAACCTGTATGAAGCTCAATAAAATCCGCCCCGCATTCTTTGGAAGCCGCTACTTGGTCTTGATCAGGGTCAATAAATAAAGAAACCTTCATGCCTAATTTGGCCAAGCGCTGACAAGCCTGCCTAATTCTGTTTTTTTGACCCGCAACATCCAAGCCGCCTTCTGTAGTCAGCTCTTCTCTTTTTTCTGGAACCAAACAACAATAGGCAGGCTTAATGCTTTCAGCAAAAATGAGCATTTCTTCTGTAACCGCCATTTCAAAATTAAGCGGGATGGAAAGCACTTCTTGAATTAGCTTAACGTCTCGGTCCTGAATATGCCTGCGATCTTCTCGCAAATGCACAGTAATGCTGTCTGCTCCGGCTTCCTGCGCCAACAAGGCGGCATGCACGGGCTCAGGATAACTGGTGCCACGAGCTTGGCGCAAAGTTGCAACGTGATCAATATTTACCCCTAATAAAATTTCTCTTGGACGATGTGCCATTCTTTCCTCTTGCAAATTAGGTCTATAAAAATTAAGCCTATAAATGGGTGATTTTAGGCTTGGTTTTGGAATAATTCACGGCTTTTAAACACCTTCCCCTTAGCATAATACTGGATCCAATGCCTCAACAGCAATTTGGCTGCTTTTAAATGCTCGGCATTTTGCCATTGCCTTTTATTTATCGCCAGAAGTTGTTCTCCTGATAATGCCATGCCTTGATAATGAGGCCCCACCTTTTCAAGCTGACTTCCCGGAGCAAATGCATAATAGGCATCGTTTTGAAGAGCTTGATAGTCAGCATCTACGCCAAGCTCAGGCGCCAGCCCAAGCTCCTGCAACAGGTTTAGCTCAAAGTCTCGCAAATCCCCTTCAAAAAGTCGCTCGGCTAGTTTTTTGAGAGTACCGTGATAAATAGAGAATAAATTTGGATATTCCTGATGAGGGTGTAAAAAAGTCATTAAAAGCTCATTTAAGTAGAAAGCACTAAGCAAATTTGCCTGCTCAAACACATAAGGTTTTCCAGCAGGTTCAGCCTGGCTTAAGCTTAATACCTCCCCTCTTCCTCGGCATTTAATTAGCAAAGGTGAAAAAGGCTGCAACATCCCAAACCACTGGGACTTTGGCTGCTTAGCGCCTTTAGCTATTGCGGTCAAAAATCCCGAATGAGGAGTAAAAATTTTGAGCAAAACGCTATGGTCCTGATAAGGGTAACGGTGCAATATAAATGCAGGTTCCAGATTTTGCACGTTTTATCCTTATTTTACGCCTTAAAATTCCTATCTAAATTACTTTACAGCTCGCGCATTAGCAAGTATAGTGATACTTGTCCTAAAATTAGTTTAGGGCATTTTAAAAATTGACTAAAGGTTAAATGTAGCTATGACACGTAAAATCGGCACAGTAAAATGGTTTAATTCCAGCAAAGGCTTCGGTTTCATTCAACAAGAAGGCGGCGACGATATTTTTGTTCATTACAAAAACATTCGTGGCGACGGATATCGCTCTCTTGAAGAAGGCCAAAAAGTTGAATTTGGCGTTATTCAAGGACAAAAAGGCTTGCAAGCAGACGACGTAGTAGTTGTTGAGTAAGTTTTCTTCCTAGATGAATTCTATGCTGGCGCTTTATGCGCCAGACAGTATCGAATTCTGTATAAAAGCAGCTTTTCTTTGAAAAAGTTGCTTTTAGCTTTCTCTGTTTAATCTCTCTCGAACCGGCGCAAAAGATCTGCGATGAATATAGCATGCCCCGAGCAAGTCTAAAGCATCAAGATGTTTTGGAGTCCCGTAACCACAATGCCGATCAAAACCATAGCCCGGATATACCTCGTGCAGTCTTTGCATTTCCCGATCTCGGGTCACTTTTGCAATAATAGAAGCCGCACTGATTTCTTGTACCAATCTATCTCCGCCAATGACAGCAAAGCATTCTTTTGCACTAAGCTTAGGGCAGATATTGCCGTCGATTAACACCAGCTCAGCCTCCACCTTTAACATAGCCACCGCCCTCTGCATGGCTAATAGGCTAGCCTGCAAGATATTAAGCTTATCGATCTCTTCAACACTGGCGTGAGCCACAGCTACTGCATCTGCCTTATCGTAAATCTTTTCAAATAGATATTCGCGCTGCTTGGCATTGAGCAACTTTGAGTCGTTTAACCCACTTATTTTACGAGCAGATGATAGAACCACAGCCGCTGCGGTTACAGGCCCCGCCAAAGGGCCTCGGCCAGCTTCATCCACGCCGATAATAATCATTGATTAGCCTTGAGGCGCTGGGTTTTTATCTAATGTAAGCGTTTTAACTTTAAGAGGAAAAACACGCCCATCAAGACGTTTCATTGCAAGCTGCCCCTCAACCTCAACTACCCTCTGCGCTTGGGCAACAGGTGCAGCAATAGCCTGCCTATTGGCAGCATCAGCTGCTGGTCTTGCCTGTGAATCGGAACCAAATACTCTTTGTGCAGCATGCATTTTTTACGCTCCTATTTGGGATAATCCTACTACAAATATCACACACGAAAATTATTGTCTATTATTTTTATATGATAATAACTAAATGAACTGCCTGGCATCAATAGCCTTATGAAAAAAATTCCAATCGTCCTACCTGATTTCCACGTAATTGAGTAGAATAAGCAAAACGCAAATCACAGGAAAATTTATGCGATACCTATTAAGCGATTCCATAGTAATTGATTGGCTAGAAGAGCGCAAACTCACAGCTGAGTTTTACCATCAATTAGAGCAGCTTTTGAACGCAGGAACTATTTATCTTGCTGCAAGCTCATTAGCAAGCCTGGATCTGCATTTCAAAGCATCTGCGTCCCATCAAAAATGGCGCAGCCTTTTAAATCAGATTAAGATTGCTAAAACTCCAGCCTATCTAGACCATGCAACTTTAAGCCAAACCGATTCATTGGAAACTTATTTGCTGGAGCAATCTGCTAAAACCGTAGACGCTAAATTGATCTGCTCCTCAAGCGATTTAGATCATAGCAATGCAGTCTTGCCCATTAACTTCATCGATCTAAAAGCGCAATACCATCAGATGCAAGCCGAGATGGAACAGGCGATGGATGAGGTATTGAATAACACTCAGTTTATTATGGGCCCCGCCATTACTAGATTGGAACAAACATTAGCCCAATACACAGGAAGCGCTTATGCTCTAACCTGCGGCAATGGGACCGATGCACTCATGCTGGCCTTAATGGCTATTGATATCCAGCCGGGCGATGAAGTCATCACCACGACTTATAGTTTTTTTGCAGCAGCTGAAGTCATCGCTTTATTTAGGGCTATTCCGGTTTTTGTAGATATTGAAAAAGATACCTACAATATCGATGCTTCTAAAATTGCTGAAAGAATCACCGCAAAAACCAAAGCCATTATTCCGGTTGGTCTTTATGGGCAAGTGGCTGATATGCAGGAAATCAATCAGATTGCCAAAGAGCATTCAGCAAAATTAGGCCATAAAATTTATGTCATTGAAGACGCCTGCCAAAGCTTTGGCGCGGAATATCAAGGCAAGAAATCCTGCCATTTATCCGATATCGCCTGCACCAGCTTTTTCCCGGCAAAACCTTTGGGCTGCTATGGAGATGGCGGCGCTATTTTCACCGACAACGCTGATCTGGCTAAAAAAATCGACATGCTTAGAGTGCATGGACAATCGACTCGCTACTATCACAAATATATCGGGATGAACGCAAGATTTGATAACCTGCAGGCCGCTGTATTAAATGTTAAAATGCGCACCTTTGCTGAGGAAGTCAAAGCCAGGGTAAAACTCGGTGAGCGTTATGATCAGCTGCTTAAAGACTCTGCTATCATTATCCCAGCCATTCGCCAAGACCGAGTTTCTGTTTACGCTCAATATTCTATTCGAGTTAAAAATAGAGATGCAGTGGTCAAATACTTAAATGAACACAAAATCCCTACCGCCATTCATTACCCCATGCCTTTACATTTACAGGAATGCTTCAAAGATATGGGCTTTAAATTGGGCGACTATCCCGTAGCAGAGCAAGTTGCTAATGAAATTCTAAGCTTGCCGATGAGCCCATTCTTAACAGAATCTCAACAAGACTACATCGTTAAACATCTATTAGAAGCAGTGAAATAACGTAGCTGTCATTCCCGACTTGATCGGGAATCCAGATTATAAATGCTAGATTCCCGCCCTCGCGGGAATGACAGATAAAAAGGAATAAATTATGCAAAGGTTAAAAGTCGCCGTAATCGGCACAGGCTATCTAGGCGAATTCCACGCCCAAAAGTATGCTCAACTGGAATCAGTTGAGCTTATTGCCATAGTAGATATCAATCTTGAAAGAGCAGAAAGCATAGCCAAAGCTTTAAACACCCAAGCTCTTTCTGATTATAAAGCCTTAGTAGGCAAGGTAGATGCAGTTAGCATAGTCACCCCCACCACCACTCACTTTGCAATCGGAGAATATTTTCTCAATCACGGCATTCACGTGTTAATGGAAAAACCGATCACTACCACCGTGGAAGAAGCCGATAAACTCATTGAATTGGCCAGCTCTAAACACTGCGTATTGCAAGTTGGCTATTTGGAAAGATTTAATCCCATTTTAAGCCATGTGAAAAGCAAAATTAATCGCCCTCAGTTTATTGAGTCCACTCGAATTGCGCCATTTAATCCACGCAATAAAGACGTCAATGTGGTTTTGGACTTAATGATTCATGATATTGATCTAATCCAACATATTGTCGCCTCTCCCATTAAAAGCATCGACGCTAATGGAGCCTGCGTATTAACTCAGGAAATTGACATTGCTAACGCCAGAATTCATTTTGAAAATGGCTGCGTCGCCAATGTAACGGCAAGCAGAATCAGCCTAAAGCCAGAACGCAAAATGCGTATATTCCAAAACGATGCGTATCTTTCTTTGGATTTGCAAAACAAACAGGTCAGTATCTGCACCCGCGGGATTGGCGAAATGTTCCCCGGCATTCCCAATATCGAAAGAGAAGAACATACTGCAACGGCAGCCGATGCACTTTTAGAGGAAATCAAAGCTTTTGTTGCCGCCATCCAAAACAACACCCCGCCTTTAGTAACAGGTGAAGATGGCAAAACCGCTCTTCGTACCGCGCTTGAAATTACTCGTTTGGTTAAAGAAGGCAGCCCATTATGAGCCGCATACTCTTTATCGCCGGAGAAGCCTCAGGAGATGCCCATGCCTCAGAGGTTGCCAAAGCTTTAAAACAGCAGAGGCCAGACATGGAGCTAGTCGGCATTGGTGGACAAAAAATGAAAGAAGCCGGCGTTGAAATACTATTCGATGCTGCTGAAATCGCTGTGGTGGGACTCGTTGAAGTCATTAAGCATTACCCTGCCTTAAAACGTGCCTGGAATAAGGCTGTAGACCAACTTAAAAACCACCGCCCTGATTTGCTGATATTAGTAGACTACCCAGGCTTTAACTTAAGGCTCGCTAAAGTTGCCAAACAAATGGGCATTAAGGTTTTATATTACATTAGCCCGCAAATCTGGGCCTGGCATCAAAGCCGCATTAAAAAAATTAAACAGACAGTTGACCACATGGCAGTGATTTTCCCATTTGAAGTCAGTTTTTACAGCAAGGCAGATATCCCAGTGAGCTATGTTGGCTCTCCTCTAGCGGAATCGGTAATTCCCATTGGCAAACAAGCGGCTAAACACAAAATTATTCCCTCTCCTCTTGTAGGAGAGAGCCAGGGAGAGGGGAAAATCATCGGCCTACTCCCCGGCAGTCGCAAAAGCGAGCTATCAAGATTGATGCCGGTATTAGTGGAATGCGCCAAAGCCTTAAAAAAACGCTACCCGCATGCACAGTTTTTGCTTCCCATTGCCAGCACTTTAAAACCAGAAGATATCAGGCCGTATATTTCTAAAATCTCCCCTAACCCCTCTTTCTCAAAGAGGGGAAGCTCCTCCCTTTGTAAAAATGAAGCCCTCTCAAACTCCTCCCTTTGTAAAAGGGAGGCAGGGAGGGATTTATTAGACATCCAAATTATCCAAAACAACAGCCACGCAGCTATTGAAGCCTGTGATCTAGCTATTTGCTCATCGGGAACGGTCACTTTAGAAGCGGCTATTCTGGGGACTCCAATGGTTCTCATTTACAAAACCGCCCCAATCACCTATTGGCTTGCTAAACGCTTAATCAAGATTAAGCATATTGGCCTTTGCAATATTTTGGCAGGAAAAACCATCGTACCTGAACTTATCCAAAATGATGCCAATGTGAATAATATAGTCAGCCATGCCTGCCAAATTTTGGAAGATAAGGCTTATCGTGATCAGATGCTGGGTAATTTAGCCTGGGTAAGAGCACAACTAGGCGAACAGAAAACCGGTAAAGAAGTGGCTGAGTTGGCGCTTAAGCTAATAAACTAAACAGTACTATACGGAAATAATCAATGTATCAGCAAATTAGAGATCTCGTTCAAGCTATTCAGGCCGGAGGCCAAAAACAGGTAGAAAGCCTTCTCTCTGTTTGCATAGCAAATGGACTTGATATCAATATACGCGATCGATTTGGAAGCACTCTTTTAATATGCGCCTGTCAATCAGGTCATGCTGAAATTGTTAAAACCCTATTGGCTCATGGTGCTGATGCTAATCTTGCAGCAGGTGGATTAACAGCCCTGCATCATGCAACTATGTCAGGAAGTGAAGAAATGGTCAGCGACCTACTAGGCAATGGGGCCAATATCGATGCTCAAAGCACGATGGGAGATACAGTACTTCACCTGGCTGTGCGTTTTAGAAGATTTGAGGTTGAAGCTCTATTAATTAATAAAGGCGCCAGGCTCACCATTAGAAATTCGCAAGGTATTATTGCTGCAGATATGGACCCTGTTAGAAGTGAGGCATGGGCTAAACGAGGCGCATTGGTTATGCTAAGAGAACGACTAAAGCAAGAAACTGATACAGCAGCTGAACTACAATAGATCATTCAATAACAGCAGATCAAATCAGCTCGCCAGTTCTTTAGCAGCTTTTATTATACTTACAGCTCTATGCCCAAAAACTAAAAATATTACAATGAGAATTAAAAGCCCTTGTGTATGCCAAGGCAGACAAGTGAACCAACCTATAAAACGATCACTAAATTTTTCAAGTTTTTGCCAAAAAAGGCGCCAACATCTAGAAAACATTTCCTTTTTTTCAGATCTATAATAATGGCAATTTTTAGGACATCCCTGAAGCAATTTATTGTGATATTTGTCTTCGCTGTATGCTAATGAGTCCTCTATACAATTCGGTCCATAATATATTGGATTTCCAAACCTATCCCCAAAGTTATGAACGGCAAGATGGCAACAACTTTCAAAATGTCGCTCATTTTTCCATTGAGTAATAAATTCCTTTGCCTCATGTTTACTTGTATAAAACGGGACATGAGTCTCAATACATCTAAAAGGATGCTCTCTTGAAGGCTTATCCCTAGGCATATATCCCCTTACTTTAAACTATCAGCTTATAAAATAATACCTGACTTTAAATCACAATTCTATTGCCGTGCGGCACTACGCATAGCATTAAAAGCCTCTATAAATCGATGATTTTATTGCCAGGCTAGGCATTTGGATTTTAGGACCCGGAGTGTATATGTAATACATGAGGAAAGCCTAAAAGCCAAATAACGACGCCTGGCGATAAAAGCGCGGTTTATAGTGCTTTTAACGGACGATGCCGCGCTTGGAGGTCTGAATAAAGTCCACCCAAGCCTGTACTTCGGGACATTCCACTACCATTTCTTTAAGCTTGGCTGTGGCTTCTTCAAGAGGCAGGTTTTGCATAAAAAACATTTTATAAGCCCGTCTTAATCCTTCGATGGCTTCTTTGGAAAACCCATTTCTGCTTAAGCCTCTGACATTAAGCCCATGAATAGTTGCGGTACTTTTATTTCTTGAGCTGGCTATGACATAAGGTAAGACATCTTTTTCCGCCAGACAGGCATGCACTAAAAAGCTGAATGAGCCAATCCTTGAAAACTGATGCACTCCGCAATAGCCACTTATCGTAACCCTATCGCCTATTTCAACATGGCCTGAGATAGCTGAATAGTTAACCATAATATTATGGCTACCTACCTGGCAATCATGAGCAATATGCGCATAAGCCATTAAATAATTATTATTGCCTACTCTAGTTACTCGGTCGCCTTTAGTCGTCGCTCGGTTAACGGTAGAGCCTTCACGAAATATATTGCCATCTCCGATTTCTAAAAAGGTAGACTCATCTTTAAAGTGAATATCCTGAGGGTCGCCACCCAATACGGCAAAGGGATGCAACTGATTGTTTTTGCCTAGTTTGGTATTCTTCATAATAACTGCGTTGGGATAAATTCTGGTCCCTTCGCCTATTTCTACATTAGGGCCAATATAAGCGTTAAAGCCAATTTCGACATTGGAATCTATGCGTGCAGTGGGATCTATGTATGCAGATTGATGAATCAACGAATAATGCCTCTTTCAGATTTTTCCAGAAAATCAGCCAAAGCCTGTACTTCAGGGCACTCAGCTTCCATTTCACGAAGCGCTGCCACAGCTTCTACAGCTCTTAAGCCTTGGCGATAGATAACTTTATAGGCTCGCCTTAAACACTGAAGGGTTACAGGTGAAAAACCATGCCTTTTCAAACCCTCTACATTAAGACCGCAAACTGTTGGGCTGGCCCCGCCTGTAATCATGACATAGGGCGGCACGTCTTTTAATACAATACTGGAGTTGGATATAAAACTATAAGCGCCAATTTGACAGAATTGATGCACTCCGCAAAGTCCGCTCATAATGACATAGTCATTAATTTTAACGTGGCCCGCGATAGCAACAGAGTTTGCAAATATACAGCCATTGCCGATGATGCAATCATGCGCAACATGCACATAGGCCATAAATAAATTGTCATTACCAATTTTAGTTAACAGTTGGTCTTGGATGGTTCCGCGGTGAATAGTGACACATTCACGAATCACATTACGATCGCCAATTTCCAAAAAGGTACGCTCGCCTTTGTATTTTTTATCCTGTGGGTCTTCCCCAATAGAGGCGAACTGATAAATTTTATTAAACTTACCGATTTTGCTTGGGCCGTTAATAACTACATGTGGGCCAATCCAGGTGCCCTCTTCAATCTCTACATCAGCACCAATAATCGAGTATGGTCCGATTTGTACTCCCTCAGCAATCTTAGCGCTGGGGTGAATTATTGCGGTCTTATCAATCACTGCCATTTCCCATATATGCTGCCGTAAGCTCTGCTGAGCACGCCAGCTCACCATTCACTTTAACCGTGCCTTTTGCCTTCCAAATAGTGCCTTTTTGTTTGCTCATCTCGATATCTATAATCAGCTGATCTCCCGGCACGACAGGATGTTTAAATCTTGCTTTATCCACTCCCGCAAAATAGAAAATTTCTTTGCCGGTTACAACCGCGCCAGTTTCCTGTAATGTTTTGAATGCAAGCAAGGCCAAAGCCTGTGCCATCGCCTCTAATTGCAATACGCCCGGCATCACTGGGTTATTAGGAAAATGCCCAGTAAAATACAGCTCATTGATAGTGACGTTTTTAACTGCCTTAATAAATTGGCCAGGTTGAAAATCCAATACTCGGTCAATGAGCACAAATGGATATCGATGCGGCAACAATTTTAATATTTCATTGATATCTATGTTATTCATCTTTTCCATCCATCCCACCAAATAATTTCGCTTCCAGGGCTTTCACTCTTTGCATTAATTTATCAAGCCTATTGATGCGCGCTACTGTTTTGTTCCACTCTCTGACTTCACGGGCTGGCATGGAGGCAGAATAAATTTCCCCATCAGGTATAGAGTGGGATACCCCTGACATAGCAGTAATACTCACTTTATCCCCAATAGTAATATGGCCATTTATACCAGCCGCTCCACCGATCAAACAATATTTGCCAATTTTGCTGCTACCAGCAATTCCTGCTTGAGCTGCAATCGCTGAGTTTTCACCAATAACGACGTTATGGGCAACTTGCACCTGGTTGTCGATTTTAGCACCGCTATGAATTTGAGTATCTTCTAAGGCGCCCCTGTCAATGGTTGTATTGGCGCCAATCTCAACTTCATCTCCAATATTAACCGCCCCAAGCTGCGGGATTTTAACCCAGCGGCCTCTGTCATTTGCCAAACCAAATCCATCACTGCCAATCACTGCACCACTGTGAATAATGCAGCGTTTGCCGATTTTAACTTTATGATAAATGCTCACATTTGCTTTCAGGCAAGTTCCTTCCTGAATGCTGACGTAATCTGAAATCGCACAACCCGCTCCTATGGAAACATGAGCCCCAATCTTTACATGCTTGCCAATGCTAACAAAAGGCCCAATGCTTGCAGTGGGATCAATTTCTGCAGTGGAATCAATTGCGGCACCTGCATGAATACCTGCCTCAGCTTTAGGGCTATCATCAAATAAAGCCGCAGCCTTAGCAAAACCTAAATAAGGATTTTGCATAATTAAAGCATTCACCGGGCATTGCTCTGCTAAATCAGGCGATATAATGACAGCACCTGCTTGAGTCTGAGCCAAATGGGCCTGATACTTGCTATTGGATAAAAAGCTTAAGTGTTGAGATGTCGCTGTATTTAAAGGGGCCAAACCAACAATTTGCTTGTCTTCAGTTTTAAGCTGAAGCTCAGCCCCAATAAGTTTAGCGATTTCAGATAGAGATTTACTCATGATGAATGCCTAAATAATCTTAGGAATTCATTTTTTGCATAACGCTAATGACGTTAGAAGTTACGTCATAGCTTGGGCTGTAATAAGGCGCTGCTTGATCAGTCATAATCAAATCATACTGCCCTGCTTTAGCCACCTGTGCAATCGCATTGTTAAGGTCGCTTTCAAAAGTGCCGGCTGCAGATTGTTCTTTTTTCATTTCAGCCGCTTTCAAGTTCATAACTTGTTGTTGAAAGTTTTGTTGTTGCTGAGTTAAAGCCGCTTCCTGAGACTGACGGTCGCTTGCTGTCATAGTAGGGCCATTTTTCTCTAAGTTTTGGATAGCGGTAGCAAGGCTTTGCTGTTGCTGTTGAAGCTTTTGAATTTGTGGTGCTAATTGGGATTTCAGTTGGTCCAAAGTGGCCCTTCCCTGAGGAACTTGTTGGAAAACCGACATGTAATTGACCACGCCAATTTTAGGTGCAGATGTAGCTACAGGATCAGCAAAAGCAGTGGTCGCTGTAAGTAGTGCCAAACCAAGTGCCGCTTTGCTCAATAAATTTTTCATAATCGCTCCTTAAGCGTTTAACTAGCTAAAAAAGGTACCCAAAGTAAACTGGAATATTTGAGTATCATCTCCAGGTTTCTTGTTAAGAGGTGCCGCCAAACTAAAGCCAAGCGGTCCTAACGGGCTTACCCACTCCAATCCCACTCCGACGGAATATCTCAAGTTACTTGCAGTTGGATAAATCGGCTGTTCTGCCGCGTTCCATTCCGTTGCCATATGGTAAGTATTGTATACGTTACCAGCATCAAGGAAGGTTACCATCTTTAAGTTTTGTTTATCCATCGCAAAGGGTACTGGGAAGTATAGATTAGCTGAAGCATTTACGCTTAAGTTTCCACCTAATGCATTACCTTGACTGTCAGTTCCTGGCGTACAGGTACTACTACCCGCCGGGCAATATAAAGTATCTTGCGGACCCATGGTACCGGCGGAGATACCGCGAACAGAGCCCCAGCCACCACCAGTAAATCCGTTAAAGAATGGAAGGTGAGACATATTGCCGTAGCCGCCACCAAAATTAACCCCGCCACCCAAAGAGCCTGTGACGTTATTGCTAAACACGGTGTGATACCACGTTGCGCTTGATAAGAGCTGGTACCATTCTAAGTCACTTCCAGGTATCGCAATTTTGGTTCCAACGTTTGCAGTTTCACCCTGAGTTGGGAAGTAAGCAGCATTGGTAGAATCACGAGACCAGCCTAAGTTCAGCAATAATGAGTTATAAGTACTGCCATGCTGAGCAATGAACTGTGTTACCGTCAATGAGTTATCAAGGCCCGGTTGTTCCAACTGAGTGCGGTCTACGCCGCCACCGATATTAAAGTAGTTCCAAGTACTGATTGGAATCGCATAGTTAACGTTGCCGCCATAAGAGTTGGTCGAATAGTTAGCCAAGCCCTGATCTGCTGCGTTAACTCGAGTAAAGTACAGGTTTACAGACTGCTGCACACCATTTGTCGTAAAGTAAGGTTGGGTAAAGCTAAAGTTCACACTTTGATAAGGACGGCTGATCTGAGTGTTAATGGCAAATATATTCCCGGTACCAAATACATCAGGAACATTAAGGCCAGCCCCGACAATCACTCCATCAAGCTCGGAGTAACCGATGTTGCCTGATACTGAGTTAGCACTCTGCTCAGTCAAATCATAATTGATATCAACCTGGTTAGAGGCCCCTACTACCGGCGCAGTTTTTACATCTACAGTTTGTAAATAAGGCAAGCGCTGCAAATTCACCTTGGAAGTGTCCAAATTAGTTTTGGAGTAAATACTGCCTTCCACATAGGTTAATCTTTCTCTTAAAGTTTTATCGTTAGCGACGGTATTTCCTGAGAAATTAATATCGTGAACATAAACTTTTTGCCCGGGGATTACATAGAAAGTAATATAAACTTGCTTGGTTTTGTCATCGATGGTGGGCACAGGATTAACGTTTACAAAAGCGTAGCCTTTATCACCCAAAGCATTTTGGATAGCGGTTTGAGCATCCAATACGGTTTGCTTGGAGAAAGTGTCTCCAGACTTGATTTTAACCATCGAGTTAAGTTGAGACTCAGGCAAAATTAAATTACCCATTAACTTAAAGCCTTTAAATGTATACTTTTGGCCTTCTGTCACGTTAAGGGTCAAGAACACTTTGGTATGAGTGGAGTCAAGCGCAACCTGGGTTGAATCAACATGGAAACGGGCATAGCCGCGGTCCATATAGTAATTGCTCAAAGCCTCCAAGGATTTGCTAAGCTTATCTTGAGAATATTTATCGCTGCCGGTAAAAAATGGAATAAAGCCGGGGGTGGATAATGTGAGCTGGTCAACCAAAGTGCTTTCGGAGAAAGCATGATTGCCCACTATATTGATTCGGGTAATTTTAGCGGTTAGGCCTTCTGAAATTTTAATATCAAGCCCCACCCTGTTTCTAGGCAGAGGGTTGATAACGGTATCTACTTTAACAGCATACTTACCTTGAGAGTTATATTGCTGTTCAAGAGATTGCTGAATCTGACGCAATAATGAGTGGTTAAACATATTACCCACCTGCAAGCCTACGTTGTTCAACACAGTTTGCAGTTGGTCTGTTTTAATTAATTCGTTTCCGCTGATATTAACGCTAGCGATAGTCGGCTGCTCAGTGACATTGATGACCAGAGTGCCGTTGTTGTTATATAGCGAAACATCGCTAAAATAGCCCGTCTTAAACAGGTCTTCGATTACAGCCTGGCTCTGACTTGGTTCAAAATCTTGCCCAACTGTAACGGGAACATCTGCTCTAACAGTGCTTTCAGGGACCCTTTGCAAGCCTACAAACTGGATGTTTTTAACAACAAAAGCTTGCGCTGGAATTTGGGTGCTGGTAGCCAATAAGGCCAAGGATACTGCAGTTACTATAGTCTTCTTTAACATCAGGATAACCGTTCTCTTAATAGGGTTGCGAAAAAAAGTTTACCTGAAAGTTTTAGAAAAGACCATGGGAATCTTCCCAAACTTTGCACGATGGGGATTATCAAGGGGAGAACCGTGATTCTTCCCTTGATTGCAAGGGCGAATTCATTTCGCACGCAGCATTTAATCTCGGGAAGCAGTTTCCGCTTTTTATGAAACTGCCGGGAAAAGACCATGGGAATCTTTAAAATCCCACCCGGCCTTCCTTTAACAAAGGGACGAGCTTCCCCTCTTTGACAAAGAGGGGCCGGGGAGATTTTACGAGAACCATGATTTTTACTTAACTTTACGCGATGGGAATCGATCGATTCATTACCATCATAGTCAGACGGTTTACTGAAATTAGCTCGCCCTGCTCGTTCTCAATATTGATAGACCAAACTTGAGTTTTGCCTCCAATATGAAAGGGTTTGGCAGTAGCGATCACATAACCCTCTCGGGCTGAGCGGACATGATTGGTATTAATATCAAGCCCTACGCAGTATTGCTTGCTTAAATCTAAGCAGAAATTAGCTGCCGTGCTTCCCACGGTTTCGGCAAGAGCACAAGAAGCCCCGCCGTTCATAATACCGATAGGCTGCTTGGTGCGATGATCTACCGGCATTTTAGCTTTTAAATAATCATCGCCAATTTCGATAAACTCAATACCCAGATGCGAGGCCATGGTTCCTTCACTTCTTTGATTGGCGGCGTCGAGATCTAATTTAGTTTTCCAAATACTCATTGGATGTAACCAAATAAAATGCAGGCCAAGGCAAAAATTGGCAAAGTAGAAGTTAGGCTATCAAGCCTATCCATCATGCCGCCATGCCCTGGCAGGATATTGCCGCTGTCTTTAATATTGCATTGGCGCTTAACCAAGCTTTCAAATACATCGCCCAGTACAGAAACCAAAATTAAAAACATACCGAATATGAACCACATGACATAGTTAAATAGAGCCTGGTTTGGAACAAAAAAGATCACCCCTATTCCTGCAATACTACCGATAACAAGCGCTCCAATTAGCCCTTCTACTGATTTTTTAGGGCTTAATATAGGGAAAAGTTTATGCCTACCCCATTTCGTGCCGACAAAATAGGCTCCGGTATCTCCAAAGCAGACCAGCATAATCAGGTAAAATAAAAGCGTACGGCTTCCTTGATGTAGGTTTACTACAGCAACATAGGTAGGCACCAATGTCAGCAAGCCCACAGGCAATAAATACTGTGGTTTTTTAATAAAAGCAGATTTTTCAAATGGCAATAACAAGATGACTGAAGCTGCTATCCAGAATGCGATGGAAATGTAATAAGTCACGATATCATAGCGGCATCCTACATACATCAATGCCCACAATATAATTAAGCTTAAGCCTTGTTGCCACCAGCGGGTCAACTTCATAAAGCTAATCCATTCTAAAGCCGCCCAGCTTATCAGCAAAGCGCAAAGCAATTCAAAATCATAGTTTGGCCAAAAGAATACAGACCAGATGGCTAAAAGTCCTAAAATAAATCCCGTGATAATCCGCTTACTATGCATTGCTTTATCCTCGTTGCGAAAAGCTTAACAAAAATCGCTAAGCTTTCTTCTAATTTTTTAATTGCTCAGAAGTTTTTCCAAACCGCCTTTCTCGCGAGGAAAACCATTCCAAAGCTTTGTGAAATTCTGCTTTATCAAAAGCAGGAAACAGAGTCTCTGTGAAATATAGTTCAGAATAAGCCAGTTGCCACAATAAAAAATTGCTAATTCTTTGTTCGCCGCTAGTGCGAATAAACAAATCGGGCAAAGGTAAATCAGCTGTCGACAAGTGAGAAGCAATCATCTCTTCTGAAATGGCTTCAGGTACGACAAGACCATGCGTCACTTCATCGACTATTTTTTTAACGGCCTGTAAAATATCCCACTGCCCGCCGTAATTAAACGCCACTCTTAGCTTTAACCCTGTATTGGCATGGGTCAGATCTTCAGCCTCTTCAATAGCTTGCTTGATATTAGGCGACAAATTACTTCGGTCTCCAATAATTTTTAGCTGAACCTGATTTGCATGTAATTTTTTAGCTTCAGCAGACAAGCTATGAACCATCAGCTCCATTAAAAAGCCGACTTCTTCTTCTGGCCTTTTCCAGTTCTCGCTACTAAAAGCAAATAAGGTCAAGGCAGGAATAGACTTTTCAACGCAGGCTTCGATGATTTCACGCACTCTGGAAACCGCTGTTTTATGCCCAGCTGTTCTTGGCAAAAACCGCTGTTTAGCCCAGCGGCCATTACCATCCATTACAAGTGCTACATGTTTAGGAAGCATTAGATAGCCATTAACTCTTTTTCTTTATCGCTTGCTAAGCTTTCAACTTGAGCAATAAATTTATCAGTGAGCTCTTGGGCTTTTTCTTCGGCACGATGGGCTTCATCTTCCGTGATTTCTTTATCTTTTAACAAGTCTTTAAAATCCTGGTTCATATCACGTCGAATATTGCGAATAGACACTCTGGCATTTTCAGCTTCTTGGCGCACGATTTTGGTCATATCACGGCGTCTTTCCTCTGTTAAAGGAGGCAGAGGCACTCGAATGACTGTTCCCGCAGTCGCAGGATTTAAGCCTAAATCAGAAGTCATAATGGCTTTTTCAATGGGTTGCACCATGCTTTTATCCCAAGGGGTCACTGCCAAAGTATGGGAATCGG
The DNA here is from genome assembly GCA_029256015.1 of Gammaproteobacteria bacterium. GTDB lineage: Bacteria > Pseudomonadota > Gammaproteobacteria > Francisellales > CACEW01 > JAQSYQ01. The sequence continues at coordinate 35,561 of JAQSYQ010000012.1, forward strand.
CAATAGTCACGTTAGCCACCTGGCTTAATGGCATTTCAGAGCCGTAATAAGAAACCCGGATATGCTCTAAAAGGCTTGGATGAGCGCGGCCTGTGCGAATCTTTGTAAAATCATGTTTAAGCGCTTCTATGCTTTTTTGCATGCGCTGTTGGGCACTACTGATAATATCGTTAATCATACACTACTCTCTTGTGACTAAAGTTCCTTCATCGGCGCCATTTAAAGCTCGAGCCAAGGCGCCCTGTTTAAATAAATTAAATACTCGGATCGAAATATTATAATCACGACACTGACAAAATGCAGCCAAATCCATCACAGCCAATTCTTTTTGTAAGGCTTCGTCGAAGCTGAGTTTGTCATAGCGCTTAGCATTGGGATCTTTTTTAGGGTCCGCGGTATACACCCCATCCACTTTGGTCGCTTTTAAAATGACGTCCGCATTAATTTCGATAGCTCGTAAACTTGCGGTGGAATCGGTAGTGACAAAAGGATTGCCTGTGCCTCCCGCAAAAATCACTACATGGCCTTGCTGAAGAGAGTAAATCGCTTTTCGATAATCAAAGCCTTCTGCTACACCTTGTACGGCCAGCGCGGAAAACAAAGCAGTTTTTAAATTGATAGACTCTAAAGCATCTCTCAGAGCTAATCCGTTTAAAATGGTTCCCAGCATCCCCATGTGGTCAGCAGTCGTTCTGCTAATCACTTCATTGGAAACCGATGCCCCTCTTAAAAAGTTGCCGCCCCCTACCACTACCGCGATCTGCACGCCTTTGGCAGCAGCTTCTTGAATATCTTTGGCAACAGCAATCAGCCTTTCAGCACTAAGGCCTTGCTGGCTTTCTCCGGCAAAAGCCTCCCCGCTTAATTTTAATAGAACCCGCTTATGAGCCATCCTAACCTCTCTTAAATTAGTCCTAGTATATTGCGTTATAGAGCCTAAAAAATCAACCTATAAAAAGAAAAGGCAGCCTAAGCTGCCTTATTGAAATCCACCCTAGCCCTGTTTTAAAAGGAGGGAACTAGTCAAGTATTTATACCATTGGGTTTGTTCCTGAAAACTGTCCTTCAACTGCTGCTGCCTGAACAGTCTCTGGTCGAGTAGGTGTCTTTCGCTTACAGCTTTTAGCACAACAATACCAAATCAAGCATGATATTAACCCTAGCAATACCAAGCCTGCTGAACCACCGATGAGGATTTCAGTTAAAGGTAAAGCAGCTCTAGTATTCGACCTTGAACTTTCTAAGGGTGAAGCCATAGGCGTAAAGCTATTATTATAAAACAATGTTGCAGCTGGCGAAGGCGATGATGATGGGGATAGGGATGGCATATAAGATGAAGACGGAGATGGTGACGCGCTTGCTGATGGATACAGCATATTTTCAACAAGTTGGGTAATATTTTGCACGCCTGTAGTCTCATTTACATTGCCCAATTGTGCACGGCTAGCATTGAAGAATGAGGCAATAGCCGTAGCATTTACTGCATCGACCTCTGAAACATGCCGGGTGGCATTGGCACTGCTATTAACAAAATAAAAGTGCTCGCCATCAAGTGTGGCAATAAAACTGCTTGCCCCTACTAAATTAATGACGCTTCCGGCAGGCAGATTAATTGCGGTGCTCATTGCAGTAGTGTTATCATCGGTTTCGTTATTTAATGCTGAGCTTACACTATAATTAACTGCTCTATGATCAGTAATTGCAGATCCTTGCAAATCTATAATATCCGTTAAAGGCTTATAACCATAAATAATGGTTTCCGGCGCTGCATCCGTCTCAATCAAAGACCTGCTGTTAGTATTTGGGCCACAGGCTCTGGTAAAAATATTTTGAGAGTTCGCTTGCGCAATAATAATGCACTTATAAGGAGAGTTGATACAGTAAATATTCTTGCCTCCAAGCCCTGCTATAACTGTTTCAGCTGATTGATCGCAATAGATATAGTCATCTCTGTCACTGCCAATTTTGACTGACTTATCTAATTTATCAGCAGGGATTTTATAATAGGCATGATAGGTTCTATCGCCGCCACATGACACAATCTTATAAATCACCCCTCCATCAAAATAGCTTATTTCTCGATTCGCCATGCAGCTAAAGCTATTAGCATTCCTCAGCCCTTCCATTTCATAGCTTTTATCGAGCTGCATAATGGAATCACCTTCAGACCAGGACCAGGCAGATAATTGTGGGCCACTTACGCAAAATAAAGCATTTTCATTGTCATCTCGATCTATACAATTCCATGGGTGATAGATCTGCTTTGCAGCATCCGGGCAACCGCTTTCAAAATTGCAATAAATCACATAATCATTAAATGGCTGCATTCCATAACCAAACCCAAAGGGCGTAGTTAAAAAGTCATGCAAGTGAGAATAAGAAAGATCATTTCTTACATAAAGCTCTTGAAAGTTACTAATGTCTGTTTCATAGACCCTGATTTTTAATTTATCGTTTTCTTGATAAGCCAGGATGAATTTTTCATTTTTGTATACATCCAACCTAAATTGATGTATGCCAGCATCAAAAATTTTAACCGCTTCGCTTTTGACACCTGTATTCGTAATGGTTTGTCCATAGATACCGTCTAGATAATATCTCGGCTTATCGTATATGGCTCGATCATAACAGAGTGGAGGACCGTTACTGTCCCAAACCGGCTGTGCCTGGATCATTACAAAGGCCATCGAATCAGTGGTCGCAACAGCACTTGGACTACCTATTGGATCTAATTTATAAGGAGTGAAATTGTCAGTGAAGAAAATATAAGAATCTTTTAGCCAGTATTTAACACCGACAAGCTCACAAATCAAATTACCATAAGAATTATAATGAACGGCGTAGAAAGGTATCTCACTTTGACCATACAATGTTGCTAGTAAGTCATGGTGATAAGATTGGGCAAAACGGTATACATAGCCAACGCTCTGATTTTCCCAACAGCTTGGAGCCACAAATTGTCTTGTGCCTTCTTGTAATAATCGCATTTCCTTGTTATAGGTTTGATAGGATACTGTGAATGAACAATCAAATGAACCCTGTGGAATTTTATATACAGTAAACTCGTTATCGTTTACCGTTATAAATAAATGGTTATCATAAACATTTTCATGCTCTAACAGCCAATTTTGCTCTATTATTCTATCGCCAATAAGATTAATTCCTAAATAGTGAAAGCGATCTGAATCGCTAGTAATATATATTTGATTCTTGGGCTCTACATCAAAATGATAAGAATTATATGAGATAAATAGCCAACTAGTATATGCTTGCCTTGTTTCTTCCATAAAGAACATATCTAGCTTGTGATCGATAAGATTGTCGGAATAGCGATTTAAGTTACATGCCGGATTTAATACTGGGGAGTAAAAATAGAGCGGTTTATATAATGGATCAGCACTATGGGTTACTAGGTAAGCTTTACGGATAGCACATTGATGATTGCCGATATATATCGAACCATGATCATTTAAATCCCAGGCATGGATTGCAGTTACGCCTTTCATATTATGAGTGGAGAAATGATATTCATTTGTCCCGCCGTCATCATAAATGACATTGTTTCCACCAAATGGGTAGTAGATATCATTCCCTGAACCACCTCTTAAAACATCTGCATAATTGGTACCGCCAAAGAAAACATTGCCCGAATCATCCCCTATAAGGGTGACGCCTGGTGTTGTCGGATTACCAATGCCGCCTCTATCAGTGTAAATATTACTGATTCGCTTAGAGGTAGCTTGATTAACCCAACTTAGCTCCCAGTAGAAGGGATTTTGGTCATAGTTATAATAGTAGGTGGAGTCCAGCGTAAATTCATTGCTCGGCCAGTTTTTTCCTTGCCAGTAGCCTGTCATATCACTGGATATTTTTACCTTGCCTGTCGCTTGACTAAATTGTTTAAAAATTCCATTCATAGAATGCTGCTGAAGAAAAAAGGGCCAAGCCTCTGGCTTGTACGGTGGATAGACTCTAATGACTTTTTCCCTATGCTCGGCGGAAGCAACATTGACAAGGTTAGGCGCTGCATTGTAAGTACTAATTAAATTGCTTGCTGCCCCGCTATAGCCCGGGCTATCAAATACCACTGCGGGAATATTGTAATGGCTGGCTGCCATTTGGGCTAAATAAGCACCTAATGAGTGCCCGGTAAATCCCACAATTTCGGCATCGGCAACAGTCGGATGATCGCTTTGATAAGCTCTAACTGAATCAACGAATGCTTTGAGATCATCAAACTGCGTAGGAGTCTGTCCTAATGCGAGCAATAGATCATTATAGCCGTCACTAAAAATATCACTGGTGCCACGAACCGCAATAATAATCTGGGTTTTGGCATCATTAATATAGGACTTGGCAAAAAAACCGTCGCTGTCACCAAAGTCGGCAGGATTGAATTCAGTTAATACTCGCCAACCAGCAGGGACTCTTCCTGATGGCAAGTCTACGGTATCCCCCGCTTTGCTATAAACTTCTAAACTTAATGTCGCATAAACGTAATGAGAAACTGCATCTGATGTTGGCATGGGCTTAACCCCCCTAAAAAAGGCTAAGATATTGAAATAAAATCCTTTATTTGTCTATCGTTTTTTTAGCAATTTGAGGCTAAAGAAAAGGCAGCCTAAGCTGCCTTATTAAAAATCCACCTAACCTTCCCTTATGAAAGGAGGGAACTTACAGGAAGGGATTTTATCCATTACCTTTTGCGGTCTGCATGACTTCTTTTACAAAGTCGCTTTCTTGTTTTTCAATACCTTCGCCCACTGCAAATCGGCTAAAGCGAACTACTTGAGCGCCTTTGGATTTTAACAGATCAGATACTTTCATAGCAGGATCTTTTACAAAAGCCTGGCCCAATAAAGCCACTTCATCCAAGAATTTTTTCATACGGCCTTGGACCATTTTTTCAATAATGTCCATAGGTTTGCCGCTGTCTTTGGATTGAGCAATGAAAATTTCTTTTTCTTTTTCAACTAGATCACTTGGTACGTCTTGTTGAGAAACCACCAATGGGTTTACTGCAGCAACATGCATAGCGATATCTTTTGCTAGCGCTTCGTCGCCACCTTTTAGCTCCACCACAACTCCAATTCGGCCGCTGTGAATATAAGCGCCAAACAGGCCATCAGTTTTCAAAACTTCAGCACGACGGACGTTGATGTTTTCACCAATCTTGCTGATTAACTCTCTGCGAAGCTCACCAACGGTAGAACCATGGGATGCAACATTTTCTAAAGCCTGCATATCTGCAACGCCTGATTCCAAAATAGCGTCTGCTGCTTGGTTAGCAAATTTCAAAAAGTTTTCATCACGGGCAACGAAGTCGGTTTCACAGTTAACTTCAACCATTGCCGCAGCTTTACCATTTGCTGCTGTTTTAATAATAACTACGCCTTCTGCTGCAACTCGGCTGGCTTTTTTATCAGCTTTAGCTTGGCCGGCTTTACGCATTTCTTCAACAGCAAGTTCAATATCGCCATTTGCCGAGACCAAGGCTTTTTTACATTCCATCATACCTGCGCCAGTGCGCTCACGAAGTTCCTTTACTAGGGAAGCGTCTATATTAGTCATTGGATTTCTCTCCTTAAAAATGATCAGGGCACCTTAAGTGCCCTGATATGCAAAGTTCTAGTTTACTTTTTAGCTGTGGTTTTTTTAGCAGCTGGCTTTTTAGCAGTGCTTGCAGCTTTAGCTTTGGTTGACTTAGCAGGTTTAGCTTCAGTTTTTTCTTCCGCTTTTTTGCTAGATGAAGCCTTAGCCTTGGTCACTGTCACTTTTTTGTCAGCGGCTTTTTTAGCAGGTTTTTCTTCAGCTTTTTCTTCATGAGCTTTATGAGCAACTTTTGGCTCTTCTTCTGCATGAGCTTTTTTGGTCGTTTTCTTAGCTACTTTACGCTCAACAGCTGGCTCGTCCTCGGAAGCTTCTTCTTTATGAGATTCAGCACGGGAAACTTCTTTAGAATGAAGGATAGCGTCAACAATGCCTTTCAAGTAAAAACGAATTGCACGAATCGCATCATCATTACCTGGGATCAAGTAATCAACATCATCAGGATTACCATTGGTATCAACAATTGCAACCACTGGGATACCCAAGCGTTTTGCTTCTTCAATCGCAATCGCTTCTTGGCAGCTATCAATAATAAACAAAGCATCGGGCAAGCCGGCCATGTTTTTAATTCCGCCAAAGCTTCTTTCTAACTTAGTAATTTCACGTTCTTTTTGTAGAGCTTCTTTTTTAACTAATTGATCAAACACGCCTTCATCGCGCATTTTTTCGAAATCGCGTAAACGCTTAACGGATTGACGAACAGTTTTATAGTTAGTCAACATGCCGCCTAACCAGCGATGGTTAACATAAGGCATGCCAGCGCGAGTAGCTTCTTCAGCAATCACTTCTTGCGCAGCTTTTTTAGTACCTACGAATAAAATTTTTCCACGTTTGGAAGCTAATTTGCTTAAGAAATTAACTGCATCCAAATAGGCTGGGAGGGTTTTCTCTAAATTGATAATATGAATCTTATGACGCTCTCCAAAAATGTATTGCTTCATTTTTGGGTTCCAGAAACGTTTTTGGTGACCGAAATGCACGCCTGCTTCTAACATATCGCGCATAGTAACATTGGCTTGTGCCATTAAATAAACTCCTTATATAGGGTTAGTCGTCCACCTATCCCATAATTTGACCCGAAGGCACCCCAAATTATGTGTCGATAAGTGTGTGTATTTGGCAATTACAAATAATCATTGCGTATTGCCGCGATGCTTTATACCATAACCCCAAGGCAAATTCAAACAATTTAGGTATTAAAATGGCTGTTCATATTAAAAATGCTAATGAAATTGAAAAAATGCGAGTTGCGGGTCGCTTAGCCGCTGAAGTTTTAGAAATGATCGCGCCTCATGTCAAAGCCGGCGTTACTACAGATGAGCTTAATCGGATTTGTCATGATTATATTGTTAATGTGCAAAAAGCTATTCCCGCCCCATTAAACTACCGCGGCTTTCCTAAATCGATTTGCACCTCGGTCAATCACGTGGTTTGCCATGGCATTCCTAGCGATAAAATCCTCAAAAACGGCGATATTATCAATATAGACGTCACTGTTATTAAAGACGGCTATCACGGCGATACCAGTAAAATGTTTATAGTAGGTGAAGGCTCCATTTTGGCAAATCGTTTGTGCCAGATTACTTATGAGTGCATGTGGAAAGGCATCAGCATGGTGAAACCAGGCGCAAGACTGGGCGACATCGGCCATATTATTCAAAAGCATGCCGAATCCAATCACTACTCGGTAGTCAGAGAATACTGCGGGCATGGTATCGGCTCAGTTTTCCATGAAGAAGAGCCTCAAATCCTGCATTATGGAGAGCCCCATACCGGGATGGAAATACAAGCCGGCATGACCTTCACCATCGAGCCTATGATCAACGCCGGTAAAAAAGAAATCAAACATTTACCCGATCACTGGACCGTCGTCACCAAAGATCATTCATTATCTGCTCAATGGGAACACACCCTTTTAGTGACTAACGCAGGTTGTGAAGTACTGACCCTTCGCAAAGAAGAAGTCGAAATAGTGAAGCAGTATTTGCCTAATTATGCCATTGCGGTAAAATAGCTTTAATCTTAGTTTATTTGCTCAGTTATCTTCTCACAACAGGAGAGTACTATGGCTATAGTAAAACCAAGATGTAGCAGGCTGCGTAAAACCCAAAAGCAGCTTCTTTCTCAAGAAAAAGAACTCAAAGAATATATGAGACAGCCTAGTTTTGAAGGCCAAACGCCGACTCGAAAAGATGAAGCCCAAAAGCAGTTAGAACAAATAAGGCTTGAAAAAACTTCCCAATAGATTTTGCATAGTCTTTAAGGTTTTCTTAAGCTAACTTGCCTATAATAGACAAGGATTAAAGACTAATGGAGATTTACAATGCATGGAAGCAATCCTAGAGGCTCAGTCACAACTGGGTCCGTAACCTCAACCCCCTTCTCAGCAGCTGAGAAAGCTGTAGCTAGCGCAAAGAGCGGTGCGCAAACCCCATTTGCTCACACCAATGGATTACTCGCACAGCTTGGCACAAGCTTAAGTCATGAAGTAGCAAAGCATCACTACAATAAAGCGAAAGTTTTTCCTGAAGGTGTGGCTATTTCAGAAGAACCTGGCTGCTGCCGTATTGGGTAATTTCATAAAATTGGCTATCATACAGTCATCTTTTTAAAAAGGTTTTATGATGGCCAATAAACCCAAAGTATACATTATTTACACCGGCGGCACTGTGGGCATGCAAAAGACAGCCAAAGGCTTTATGCCTTGCCCTGGCTTTTTAACCGAGCAGCTTCATACTCAAGTGCAGTTTAAGCACGAGAGCCTCCCTGAATTCACTGTCAAAGAATACTCTAGCCTTATTGACTCCTCTAATATTCGGCCTGCAAACTGGGTGGAAATTGCTCGAGATATTTATGAGCATTATGATCAATATGACGGCTTTATTGTGCTTCACGGTACAGATACGATGGCCTATACCGCCTCTGCCCTTTCCTTTATGCTGGAAAATCTTGATAAACCCGTGATCTGCACTGGAGCGCAAATTGCTTTGGGCCAATTAAGGTCTGATGCTGAGAAAAATATTATTGATAGCTTACTGATTGCCGGCCATCAGAAAATCCCTGAAGTCTGTATTTACTTTAACAATGTATTGCTTAGGGGCAACCGAACTCAAAAAGTTCACGCCAATAGCATGCAAGCTTTTGATTCCCCTAATTACCCAAAACTTGGCAAAGTGGGAATCGATATTCATATTAACCACGCCTTATTGCTTCCTAAACCTACGCAGGAATTAAGCTTAAGAGTCATCAAACAGCCTTTAATCGCTAACTTAAGGCTATTCCCCGGCATTTCAGCCAAAATTTTAGAGGCTTTATTTGAACAGGGAATCGATGGCTTGGTATTGGATACCTACGGCTCAGGCAATGCCCCAGACAATGACCCTGAATTACTCAATTGTATTAAAAAAGCCTGCGATAGCGGTGTAGTGATTGTAAACATTACTCAATGTTTAAAAGGTTCAGTCAATATGACGGGCTACGCCACAGGTTCAGCTCTGGCTGAATGCGGAGTGATAAGTGGCTTTGATATGACCCCGGAAGCCGCTTTGACCAAACTGTATTACCTGTTTAGTGCAGATTATTCCATTACAGAAATCAGAAAGCTAATGCAGGAAAATTTGCGCGGAGAATTAGCCGTATAACGAGATTTCATTCTAGCTCAAGAGCTTGTATCATTGCCCTATCCAAATAAAGGGGAATGATTATGTTCAGAAGAGCTTTTGTTTTGCTTAACGCTATTGCAGCAGTAAGCCGGGGAGCAGCTATTGAAGCAGGCTCTGAAAATGCCACCGAACATCTCTCTGCGATGCTTGATGCCCAAGGCAATCTTAAGCAGCCTGGCATTATACCTAGCATTGGTGATCCTTTATTTTTTAGCCGCATAAGTGAGACAGCTCTCGAAGGCCCTTTTGGCTTTATGGAACTAAGCAAAGCATTTCAAGAAGAAGCTAAAGGCTTATCCAAACTTCCCGTATCTGAACAACTAGACAAAATGACTGAATTAAGTGAGAGAGCCAAAAAGGAAGCGCTCAAGCGAGGCACGAATAAAAAACTATTCATAGCATATAGTGAAGGAATTGAATCAATAGTTGAGCGCTGTGATGCCATTTTATCCAAACCAGGCTTAAGCGTCACAGAGCAAAAAACGCTATGCTCAATATTGCAAACTGCGGGCGAATATTATTATTCTCGAGGCATGCGCCTTTCTGCTGAAATCACTTTAAATAAAAGCTTAAAGCTTCAAGAAACTTTATTCGGAAAGGATAGTGTAGAAGTCGCAGTCTGTAGCCGCTGGCTTGCAAAAGCTCACCGCGAGCTCGGCCACACAGATGAAGAAATTGAATTTTTAACCCGTGCCTTAGCTATTACTGAATCAAAGCAAGCCAACTCCCTAGAGCACGCCCGAATATTGTTCCGTTTAGCCATTGCAGAATATGACAAATTTGGCAAAACGAGCCGCCGCAACAAGCCTTTATTACGAGCCGCAAAAATGTTGATGGCATTGCCAAGAAGCCCTGAAGCTGCAAGCCTTGGCTTTGAAGTGGTTAGAGCTTTAATTCAAGCAAATGAACTTGATTTAGCAAGTAAGTTCTATTTGGCTGTATCCCATTCAATGCTAATTAAGCATAAAATTAATCATGAAGACATCAATGCTGAGTATGCATTTTACATAGAAGGCGCAAGCTTTAAAGAAAAAGAAAAGCATAAAGCCCAACTAGAAGGCATATTGGTTGATATAGAAAAACAGTTTGGACCGCAGCATTATCGTACTTTGTTGGTAATAGATGCCTTGGTCGATGCTTCAAAACTACCGGAAGAGAAAATTTATTGGCACGAGCGCGGTCTTAAAATTCGTCAAAAGGCTTTTGGCAAAGATCATATCAGCATTGCGACTACCTTATCCAAGATGTGTGCTTACTCTCAAAATTCGAGCGAAATGCAAAAATGGGCAAGCGAAGCTTTAAGAATATTCAATTTGAATAAAGTTCCGCTTCATGCAGAGTCAGCCAATGCTTATTCCATTCTAGGCTTCAGTCAGCTAGACAGCAACCCTAATCAAGCTCTTATAAACCTTGAAAAAGCCATAGATGTTAATGAATCGGGTGCTAATGACCCCGTATTCTACGTGGAGAATTTAAAGAAAATTGTCACCATTTATTATAAACTTGGTCAAATAGACAAAGGGCTTAAAGCCATTCAGAAAGCAGCTAAATATGCGGAGGAGAACCTCGGCAAAGATCACCCTTCAACTCAACATGCCTTTCAAGGATTGTACGCCCTAACACTAGGAGAAAAGGCAAAAGCTCATGCAAAAAATGCCACTCGAAAAGTCGAACCGATGTAATTAGCGCCGGCTTTGAAAAAAAGCCCTGAGCATAGCAGCTGACTCGTCGGCTAAAATGCCGGAGCTAACTTCTAAACGATGATTGAAAAAGGTGGAATTAGCCAGTTTCGCCGCACTTTCAATCACTCCGGTTTTAGGGTCAGATGCCGCATAAACAAGCCTTTTAATTCTGGCATGCACCATGGCACCCAAGCACATGGTGCAAGGCTCTAAAGTAACGTATAAAGTGGTGTTAAGTAAGCGATAGTTGCTAAGCTTTTTGGCCGCAGCTCGTATTGCAATCATCTCGGCATGGGCCGAAGGATCATGCGATAAAATAGGTTGGTTATAGCCTTCTGCGATAATTTCATTATCCAGTACCATCACAGCACCCACCGGCACCTCGCCCGCTTCTTCTGCTTTTTTGGCCAGCATTAAAGCATGGCGCATAAACTGTTCATCTTGCATAGAAATATACGCACCTAATTCATTTAGGGCTATTGTAAACAGAATACTGCTGATATCAAACTAGACTTAAGTTTTAACTCGATGGTATAGCCCTATACCTAGCCTCTTCAGACGGCTCAGTCTCACCCATCAAGAAATCAATTTTCCGGCCGATAGGTCTCAAGACACAGGCATAAAGTCCCATTGCAACCACTGCTACTCCCAAGCCTATTCCCAATTTGGCGCCAGGAGATAAGCCCTCATCAGGGCTATAATAGCTAGGATACAAAGATTGAGCCTCTTCTCTAGCTCGACTCATTTCATTAAAAAAACAAGTGCTGTTGCCGGTGGTATTGCATGGGCCGGCCGCAATTACATACTGCTCATTCCAATAAATTGAGCCATCTCCCTCACTGTAAGTGTACTGATCGTTAAATGCTGAAAAATTACAGGCGGCTGTTTGATTGAATGCTGAAAAAGTCATATTGCAAGCCTGGGCCAATCCTTTTATTGCTGAGCTAAAAATATTATAAGGAGTGGAATTCGAAAATTCCGGAAATAGCGGCCCTTCTCCCTGAGGCAATTCAAGCAATGTGCTGTTAGTGCAGTAGATGTATGCAGCTTCAGCAGCTTGTAAACATTGTATATTTGTGCCAAATGGAGGGCTATAAGCCACATCATAGAGAGCGCTAAACACTTGAGTTAATCTGTTTAACATCTTTGTTCTCCTTATTCATACTGGCATCAAGGTGAGACTAAAGCTGCCTCTAAATTATCTTGATCGTCAGATGGCTTACATTTTCTTCGCAAATGCCAGCAACCCGCCCCCAAAGCAGCAGCACCTGCAAATACAGCTGCGAAAGCTAGGACTACAGTATTTACTGCATGGTTATTGCCTTGGGGCCGCGCAGGACGAAGACGTAAGCTTGCATTTGTATTTGAGTCAGGAGTAGCTGCGTAGTCAGAACTGTTTGCTTCAGCAAATTCAGAATTAGAATAAACCTCTAAAATCCCTGCCATAAATGCTATGGCTCTTATTGCTCCATGACGCATATTTTCTCCTTTAATTAGCAGGTAATTACGCTATTACCTTATCAATTGTTGAAAGTCTATGCCATGCTGTTACAGTGTATTTAGAGAAATGCTTAGCTTATTTTTTGTGTACAAAAAAGCCCATAATAAATGGGCTTAATTTAATTAATGGCCAACAACTACAGCATCTAGTAGCGGCAAGCCTTTTTCGTCATGGGCAGCTTTCGCTTGACGTTTGCGTTTTTCATTCCAGCAGATACCAAGCGCTCCAGCAATAACCACAGCTGTTATAGCTCCGCCAGCAATACCGCCTATCTGTGAATCACTGAGACCTTTGCTAGGAACAGGCAATGGCGAAGGAGAAGGATATAAAGCTGCTGCTGCAGCTGAATCACCTTTTATCCGGCCCCAGAAACAGTTCGCATCAGAACTAGTATCATCGGGGAAAAAATCATTGTTATCAGGGCATTCTGCAACTTGCGCCGTAACTTTATAGCCAAAAGTCACATTAGCTCCGTCCACAGGCCATGACTGAGTGTATACGAATGGCCCTATATCAGTGACATTACGGCATTCACTCAAAGGAGGCGCCACATCGGGAACAATATAGTTCAAATTACATTTCCACAGGCTGGTTGTTAATGGATAAAGAACGGTAAAAGGTGAAACTGGGGGCCCAATTCTTGGTGCGTCCATATCACTGGAAGGCGCAGAACTAAGAGCAACATAATATTGCCCTGGCAAAATATTCCCGCTGTCATCTACAGGCTGATAAAAGAAGGACCCTGCACCATAGGGATCGATAGGTGGAAGCGGTGAGCTAAAAGCTCCTTTTTCATATGAAACAGAAGTTTCAACAGCTGATGCAGCAGCAGCCATAGTTAAAAGCGCCATTATACTGCTTTGTTTCCCTAATTTTTTTCCGTGCATACATTATCTCCATTAGTAAATTGGCTGTTTATTGCTCGGCAAGCATATCATGGCAAGAATTAAATCTACAGGCATTCACCTAAATTTATTCCCACTCAATGGTTGCTGGTGGTTTTCCGGTAATATCATAAGCCACTCTTGAAATGCCATCAACTTCATTGACGATGCGATGCGCGACCTCCTCCAAAAGCTCATAGGGTAAATGCGCCCATCTTGCTGTCATAAAATCAATGGTTTGAACTGCCCGTAGAGCAACCACATAATCATATTTTCTGGCATCCCCCATCACTCCTACTGAGCGCACGGGCAAGAATACCGCAAAAGCTTGAGATACTTTGTCATACCAACCGGATTTATTCAGTTCTTCCATAAAGATGGCATCAGCTTGGCGCAACAGGTCGGCGTATTCTTTTTTGACCTCACCTAAAATTCTGACCGCCAAACCAGGGCCTGGGAAAGGATGGCGATAGACCATTTTATGAGGCAAACCTAGCTCCACTCCGAGCTTACGCACCTCGTCCTTAAACAGTTCCCGCAATGGCTCAAGCAATTTTAAATTCATATTCTCAGGCAAGCCTCCCACATTGTGGTGAGACTTGATCACATGAGCCTTACCCGTTGCACTTCCTGCGGATTCAATCACATCGGGATAAATGGTTCCTTGGGCTAGCCATTTAGCATTTTTAAGTTTTTCAGATTCTTCTTCAAAAATCTCAACGAATAATCTGCCGGCAATTTTGCGCTTAGCTTCTGGGTCGTTAATATTTTCCAATGCCTGCAAAAACCTTTGCTCGGCATTAATCCTTATCACCTTAATGCCCATGTTCTCGGCAAATATAGCCATGACCTGATCGCCTTCGTTTAATCTTAGAAGGCCGGTATCGACAAACACACAAGTTAACTGATCTTTAATAGCTTGGTGTAGCAAAGCCGCTACCACCGAGGAATCCACCCCTCCCGAAAGCCCAAGTATCACTTCATCTTTGCCAACCTGCTCGCGAACTTTAGCTATGGATTCTTCGATGATATTGCTCGAGGTCCACAAGGCCTTGCAGCCGCAAATATGCAAAACAAAGTTTTCCAAAATTTGCTTACCATATTCGGTATGAGTGACCTCAGGATGAAACTGAATCCCGTAATAGCTTTTAGCTTCATTGGCCATCATGGCAATTGCGGTGTTTTCAGAAGAAGCGATGGCAGCGAATCCTTCCGGCAGCACTTCGACCTTATCGCCATGGCTCATCCATACACTGAACTGCTCAGATAAATTGTCCAGTAACCGAGAAATGACAGGCAGCTTCCAAACCTTGGCATGTCCGAACTCTCGTTTTGATCCGGCTACTACTTTACCGCCCAATTGATTAGCCATGGTTTGCATTCCATAGCAAATACCCAGAATAGGACAACCCAGCTCAAAAACGATATTGGGGGCTTTAAAATGGATAGCCACATTCACTGACTCAGGCCCTCCCGACAAAATTATGCCGGTGGGCTTAAAAGCTCGAATCGCTTCTTCTGAAATATCAAATGCATAAAGCTCGCAATACACACCTATTTCACGCACTCTTCTTGCAATCAGCTGGCTATATTGAGAGCCAAAATCTAATATTAAAATTTTATCCTGATGAATATTTTGTTTCATTTATATACCTTTTACTGATAATGAGGGATTTTTGTTCCAGGCGAGGCATTTAGATTTTGTGGTGCGCAGTGTATAATTAATACATGAGGAAAGCCGCAAAATCTAAATAACAAAGCCTGGGACTAAAAGCACCATTATCGAGATCTGATTTGGTAGTTAGGCGGCTCTTTGGTAATAGTCACATCATGCACATGAGACTCACCGATACCGGCGTTGGAAATTTTCACAAACTGTGCCGTAGTCCGAAGCTCATCAATTGTGGCGCATCCCGTATAGCCCATGCCAGAGCGCAAGCCTCCTAATAGCTGATGAACCACCGCAATCAAAGTTCCCTTATAAGGCACTCGCCCTTCTATTCCTTCCGGCACTAATTTTTCCTGGCTAGATTCATCTTGAAAATATCGATCTGACGAACCTTTAGCCATGGCGGCAATAGAGCCCATGCCTCGATAAGATTTATAAGAACGGCCTTCAAATAATTCAACTTCGCCAGGAGATTCTTCTGTACCGGCAAATAGCCCGCCTATCATGACACAGGAAGCTCCGGCTGCTATGGCTTTGGTAATATCTCCCGAATAGCGAATTCCGCCATCTGCAATGACTGGAATTCCAGATTTTTTCAAGGCTGCTGCTACATCTGCAATGGCAGTTAACTGAGGCACCCCCACCCCTGCAATAATCCTAGTGGTACAAATAGAGCCTGGGCCAATTCCCACCTTAACCGCATCAGCACCAGCCTCAGCTAATGCAATAGCCGCATCAGCCGTAGCGATATTGCCCGCAATAACCTGAACCTCGGGGAAATGTTTCTTTATCCAATGCACCCTTTCAATTACCCCTTTAGAGTGCCCATGGGCAGTATCTACCACTATAGCGTCGACTCCGGCTTTAACTAAAGCCTCTACTCGTTGCTCAGTGTCTCCGCCTGTCCCCACTGCGGCCCCGACCCTAAGCTGACCAGCCTCGTCTTTAGAAGCTAACGGCTTTTCCTTGGCTTTTTGAATATCTTTAACAGTAACAAGGCCTACAAGTTCAAAATGGTCGTTGACTATCAGGACTTTTTCAATTCGATGTTCATGCAGTAATTTAGCAATTTCTTCTCGGCTAGCACCTTCTTTTACGGTGACCAATTTATGCTTAGGAGTCATTACCTGTGAAATAGGCTGATCCAAGTCAGTTGCAAATCTCACATCTCGACTTGTGACGAGTCCGATCAAATTTTGGCCCTCCACCACCGGCACTCCTGAAAAGTGATGCATTTCAGTTAGTGCTAATAATTGGCGAATCGTAATGGTGGGAGGCGCGGTAATCGGATCTTTTACCACCCCGCTTTCAAACTTTTTAACCTGACGAACTTGGGAAGCCTGCTGGGCAATGCTCATATTTTTATGAATAATCCCCATCCCTCCTTCCTGCGCCAAAGCAATGGCAAGCCTAGCTTCGGTTACAGTATCCATTGCCGCAGAGACAATAGGAATATTTAAGGAAATCTTTTGAGTAATGCGAGTGTTTAACGAAACATCTTTAGGCAGCACGCTGCTAAAATCAGGAACGAGCAGTACATCATCAAAGGTAATAGCATCTTGTGCGATACGTAACATGGGCCAAACTCCGGTGATTGAAGTTAGCAAGAAATGCTAGCATGTTTTTTGCTAAACGGCGAATACTATTACTCCGATTTGTTCTTTTCTTAGCTTTTCCCTACAATAAGGACACATTGGTATAACGCAGAGATGGAATCAGTAAATATGGCAGCTCAGATTATTG
Organism: Gammaproteobacteria bacterium; assembly: GCA_029256015.1. Classification (GTDB taxonomy): domain Bacteria; phylum Pseudomonadota; class Gammaproteobacteria; order Francisellales; family CACEW01; genus JAQSYQ01. Next base: position 52,312 of record JAQSYQ010000012.1, read on the forward strand.
ACGGTAAAAATATAGCAAAGGAACTACGCCATAAAGTTAAAGAGGCTGTAGCCCACCGCCTTGCCAAAGGCCTTCGAGCACCAGGCCTGGCTGTTATTATTATTGGCAATGACCCTGCATCCAAAGTTTATGTAAAAAACAAAAGAGAAGCCTGTGCCGAAGTCGGTTTTGTTTCAAAACACTATGACCTATCCGAAACAACTCCAGAACAAGATCTGCTCAAACTGATTGAACAACTTAATCAAGACAAGACTATCGACGGCATTTTAATTCAATTGCCTTTACCTTTGCATATCAATACCGATAAAGTAATTGATGCTATTGACCCTAAAAAGGATGTAGATGGCTTTCATCCTTACAATATCGGATTACTCGCTCAAAGACGCCCAGGACTTAGGCCCTGCACCCCAAAAGGCGTGGTCCACTTACTTCAATCAACCGGTATTGATATTGCCGGGAAGCACGCTGTGATTATAGGCGCCTCAAATATAGTAGGCCGCCCTATGAGCCTTGAACTTTTACTGCAAAAATGTACCACGACGGTTTGTCATCGATTTACCGAAAATCTGCCCTACTTTGCTCAACAGGCTGATATTTTAATTAGTGCTGTAGGTAAACCCCACTTTGTTCAAGCCGAGTGGATTAAACCTGGCGCCATTGTCATTGACGTCGGCATTAATCGTTTGGATAACGGCAAGCTTGTCGGAGATGTAGACTTTGAACCGGCACAAAAAGTGGCTAGCTGGATTACTCCAGTGCCTGGCGGGGTTGGTCCGATGACGGTAGCCTGTTTGCTTGAAAATACTTTATTGGCCTGTGAGAAGGTTTAAACCGCCTGCTCTACTTCAAATACTTGGCTTTTAATATGATTGATATCATCTTGGCTTAGTCTTGGGCCATATTGGGTAACGACTTTGGCTGAAGTTAAACTTGCCAACTTACCTGCCAACTCACAAGGATAGCCTTGGGTAATTGCCGCTAAGAAAGCGCCTGCATACATATCTCCCGCTCCTAAAGTATCAACGGCATGGACAGGGAATGGAGCAATTTCAATAAATTTACTTCCGTCAAATACAATAGAGCCTTTAGAGCCACAAGTAATCACGAAAGATTTAGCCACTGTAGTTAAGGTTTCTTTGACCACTTCTAAATCACGGGTATCGCAAAACTCATAGGCTTCTTCTTGGTTACAAAATAACAAATCCACCCCTTCTTTAGTGACTTCTAAAAATTGGGATTTGAAGTATTTTACTATCGCCGGATCAGACAGACTGATAGAAGTTTTAATGCCGTAAGCCTGAGCAATCGATTTAGCCTTTTTCACAGCATGCAAAGCCGTAGGAGAAGTCATTAAATAGCCTTCTATATACAAATATTCTGAATTCTTAAGCGCTTCCACATTAAGCTCATGCTCAGACAATGTCTCAGAAATCCCCAAAAATGTATTCATAGTACGATCGGCATCGTGCGTAATCATGGCTAAACATTTACCGGTGTGCCCTGCTTGGCGCACTTGGGTGTCGAAAGTAGAATCCAAGCCGGCCGCTCTCATTTCGCGATAATAATGGTCTCCGGCTTCATCATTAGCAATCTTGCAGGTATAAAAGCCCTTGCTTCCAAATAACTGCAAAGCAATCATGGTGTTGGCGGCAGAGCCTCCAGAAGCAATTTTACGGTGATTAGCAAGACCAAGCTTCCTTAAAATTAAAGATTGGCGGGCCTCATCGACCAAGGTCATTACGCCTTTTTCAATGCCGTTCTCTGCAAAAAATTCAGGATAGACCTCAAATTCGATGTCGAGCAAAGCATTGCCCATACCATAAACATGATATTGTTTCATTACCAGTTTCCATGATCACAAAAAGTCAGTATTCTAGAGTATTCTTCTACTGTGAGCAAAGGAAAAAAACATGACCCAAGATCAAATGAAACAATCCGCGGCAGAAGCTGCTATTAAATATGTCGAGTACGATATGATTGTTGGGGTGGGAACCGGTTCAACCGTAAAATATTTCATCGAAGCTTTAGCTAAAGTTAAGGGTAAATTAAAAGCCTGTGTCTCAAGTTCTGAAGCCACCACTAATCTTTTAAAATCATTCAATATTCCGGTAGTGGACCTTAATTCAGTTTCAGCCATCGACATTTATGTAGACGGCGCCGATGAGGTTAATAAGCATAAACAAATGATTAAAGGCGGCGGCGCGGCCCTCACCCGTGAAAAAATTATAGCCGCTGTATCCAAACAATTTATCTGCATAGTAGATGATAAAAAAGTCGTAGATGTACTGGGCAAATTCCCTCTTCCCGTTGAGGTGATCCCCATGGCAAGAAGCTATGTGGCAAGAGAGTTATTAAAACTCGGCGGCCAGCCCATATACAGAGAAGGCGTTATTACAGACAACGGCAATGTGATTTTGGACGTTCATAACCTCAATATTCTTGAGCCCACGAAGCTTGAAGCTGAAATCAACCAAATCGTAGGAGTAGTCACCAACGGCCTGTTTGCCAGAAGGCCGGCAGATAAAGTGATCGTTGGCACCGAGCAAGGTATAAAAACATTTTAATACGATGCAGCGCTCATGCTGAATTAAACTTTAACAATACCCTGATAATTTTATTGACATCTCAGCTCCCAACAGTACAATGTCACAGCAAGATTTGGAGAGGTGGCCGAGTGGTCGAAGGCGCTCCCCTGCTAAGGGAGTATACGGTCAAAAGCTGTATCGAGGGTTCGAATCCCTCCCTCTCCGCCATAT
>JAQSYQ010000037.1 GCA_029256015.1 Gammaproteobacteria bacterium
CCTCTATATGGCGTACAGGCACAAACAGCTTGATTGGTTGTTCCAGCAATTTTTAAAATTGCTGCCTTGCCAATTGTTGCTCCGTACATGGCTAGCAAAACATCGCCCGGTTGATTTAGCCGAAGTGAACATTCCTTTAAAGCAAGGTCGGTTATTGTCTCTTCAGAAGTATCAATAAAATCTGCTGTTAGCTCGCCAGATTTGAACCACGGAGTTTTACCCCCATAATAACTTGAAATGCTGCGTAGTGGTGTTGCACCTGCCCCCCAGTTTCCAATCTGACCAAGTCTTACCCATTCCCAACCCTGTGGCAAAGCAAACAGCTTCTCTTCTTTAGCAATTGGCGGTAGGGGCTTGTCTTTTCTAATCCTACCTTCAGCAACCAATTTAGTTTTTTCAGCCTGAATACGTTTAAGCAATTCACTGGCCGGTTCATCATTTGGGTCTTGCGGAACGAGCTTACCCATTACTGCTAATTGTAGTAAAGTTTGTTTGAGTATTTCTATGCTAGATTCAGTTGTGAATAAAGTATCGAAATGAGCTGCAATGCGTTGCCAGTTTTCGTTAAAATCTCCAGCATTTTTTGATTGAGTGAGAATGCCGAGCAAATGGCTGACGAGTTTTTCATGAGCATCAGTAGCGTTGTTGTGCTGTGCCTCCAGTTGATCACATAGTGCCATTAATTCATCGATTTTAGCGACAATGCGGTGTTGTTCAGGGAGTGGAGGCAAAGCTAGAGCAATAGCATTTATTTGATCGGTGCTTAAATTTGGTATTGCGCTACCAAAAGATTTTTTTAAGTTATCTTCAATTTTGCTAGATAAATTAAAAAACATGAATTTTTTTGAAGTAAAGTAAGTATGTATTTTGCCTACACGCTGATTTAAATAAAAAGCTTCTTGCGTTTCATTAAAACCAAGCTTTCCTGTGGTGGCTCCAGACATTGCAATTACTAAATCGCCTGGTTTAACTTTCAATCGTTCATCTAAACCTACTAGGATATTTTTTGAAACTGTAGACATAGATTTAGTTTTAATATATCCATTTTGAATATCACCAATTTTTACCACCCCAATCCCACCGCTTGTAAAATCACTACTAGCAAATGCATAGCCGTTTATATACTCAATAGTACTACCCAGCCTCACCCATTCCCACCCATGCGGCAAATCAAACGGTTTTTCTTCTTCAGTTATCGGCGGTAAAGGTTTGGCTTTCTTTATTTTACCTTCAGCAATTAACTTGGCTTTTTCAGCCTGTATGCGTTTAAGCAATTCACTGGCAGGTTCATCATTGGGGTCTTGTGGAACGAGTTTACCGCGTACTGCAAGTTCCAGTATTAGTTCACGCAGCTTTTTAATGCCATGCACGCTGGCAGCATTGCTCGAGCTTCTTCCGCGTCCTGATTTTTTAACGGTATCAGCCGCTGTCCAGATATCGATATGATCAGTTAGCAATTGCTGGATATCGCTCATGCTTTTTTACCGTTGGAGGATGTGAGCGCGGCATTCAGGATGCTTTTTAATTGCTCTCGCAATTTGCTGATATCTTCTTGCATGCTGCTGTACTCTGCCAGCAAAGCATCGGGGTCATGATTTTCTTGTTCACCTATATGCGGGTTTTTGCTATCAAGGTTGTAATTGCGCGCTTTGATATCTTCAATGCTGAGCTTCCAGGCATATTCATTTTCAACGCGGTTTTTGAAGCCGTCTTTTTCTTCACCCCACCATGATGTCACTGTGTCAAATTCTTCAATTTTCATGGGTTTGGTTTTGTTGTAGCTTTTTACCCCGGGCGGATAGGGCTGCTCATAAAACCAGATATGCTTGGTAGGTGAGCCTTTAGTAAAAAATAATAAATTGGTTTTGATACTTGTATATGGGCTAAAAACACCATTGGGCAGGCGAATGATGGTGTGCAGATTGCATTCTTCAAGCAGCTTTTCTTTAATGCGGGTTTTGATGCCTTCACCAAATAAAAAACCATCCGGCAATACTAATGCCGCACGGCCGCCAGATTTTAATAGTTGCATGATCAGCACTAAAAACAAATCAGCCGTTTCACGGGTGCGAAAAGCAGCGGGAAAGTTGGTTTCTATGCCATCTTCTTCCATTCCACCAAAAGGCGGGTTAGTTACAACAACATCCACGCGCTCTTTTGGTTCCCAGCTGATAAGCGGGCGCGCGAGTGTATTATCATGACGAATATTGCTTGGCACATCAATGCCATGCAGTATCATGTTGGTGGTGCAGAGCATATGCGGCATGGGCTTCTTTTCAATACCGAAAATGCTAGCCTGTAACTTAGCTTCATCTTCAACCGTTTTCACATCGTTTGAGCGGATATGCTCAATGGCACACGAAAGAAACCCACCTGTACCGCAAGCAGGATCCATTACTTTTTCACCCAGGCGAGGGTTAGCCATGCGAACCATAAATTCTGTTACTGCACGAGGTGTATAGAATTCTCCAGCATTACCTGCTGCCTGCAAATCTCTCAGCAATTGCTCATACATATCACCGAATAGATGGCGTTCTTGTGCCTTGTTAAAATCCACGCCTTCTTGAATCTTATTGATCACTTGGCGAATCAATTGACCAGATTTCATGTAGTTATAAGCATCTTCAAACACTGAGCGAATTACATAAGCGCGTTGATCACCGCCTTTAATTTCTAATTGCTGCAAGCCGGGAAATAAATCGTTGTCGAGAAATTGTTTTAAAGCATCGCCGGTAATGCCTTCTGCATCAGCTGCCCAATTGTGCCAGCGGTATTTTTCTGGCAAGGGCGATTGGTAGTTGTCTTGTAATAGCTCCCACTCACTTTCACGGTCGTCAAATATTTTTAGAAATAGCATCCAGACCAGCTGGCTTAAGCGCTGGGCATCGCCATCAACGCCCACGTCCTTGCGCATAATGTCTTGAATAGATTTAATTGTGGAAGAAATGCTCATAAATTTGACTACTCATTAGTAAGGTAATTAGGCGTAAAGATTGGTTTCCAATTCATGCAAAGCTTTAATATAAGCATCCTTGCCGCCAAAAGCTGACACAAGCTCACTGGCTGTTCCCATGTTCTTAAATGGATCAAGCGTGAGGATTTTAATGTCTTCGATATTTTCGATTCCAGTATCGGCATATTTATCCAGCAAGGCTTCAAGTACTTTACGGGCTTGTTCGCCATATTTAGTAAAGTAATTGCGCTTTTTCACATTGTCTGCGCGTTCACGGCGAGTAAGGGGCGGCTGGTCAAAAGCAATGTGGCAGATTAGGTCAAAAGCATCCAAATCTTTGCCTACTTCCTCGGCCAAGGCTTCTATTATTACGCCGTGTTCTTCCAGTTCCTTTAAAATGGCTACCTTGCGCTCAGTTTTGCTCCATCGAGTTAAGAATTGGTCAAGAGATTGGTAATCTTTTCTGACTGCTTTTCGTGTGTAGTCTTTCAGTGATTCAGTAACCAATTTTCCATCGGGACCGTAATATTGTACGCGCTCGGAAACCACATAAACAGGCACATTATCAATGACGTATTTTGTTCTCTTGTTAGTATTATCAGCATTATCCAGTTCATCGAAAATGAAGCTGTTCTTTTCTGCATCTAAGGAAATGGGGGCGCCGTTTTCATCAAATTGAATATCAGATATATCGCTATCCGGTGGCACTGGAGACTCATCAGATTTTGGCTCATAAATCATCACAGGTTCGCCATCAAATTTTGAGTCGGCAAATAGTTCAGTTGCTTTTTTGAAGTCCATAATGGTAAACCAAAATTTGCCGTATTCTTCATTAATACGCGTACCACGCCCAATCATTTGCTTAAATTCAGTCATGGAGTTGATATGCTGGTCTAATACCACCAGTTTGCAGGTTTGTGCATCCACGCCAGTAGTCATGAGCTTAGAAGTGGTAGCTATTACTGGATAACGTGCTTCCGGGTTGATGAAGTTATCCAACTCATCTTTGCCTTCTTTTTCATCGCCTGTAATTCGCATCACATATTTACGATTTTCCTTTACTCGATCGGGGTTTAGGTTGACCAAAGCTTGACGCATACGTTCGGCATGGTCGATATCATCACAAAAAACAATAGTCTTGGCGTAAGGATCTGTTGCTACTAAAAATTCAGTAATTTTTTTGGCGACTAATTCCGTGCGCTTTTCTAATACCAATGTGCGGTCCATATCAGATTGGTTATAGATACGGTCTTCAACCAGTTGGCCATTTTTATCTGTCTGGCCTTTTTTGGGACGCCAGCCTTGCAGGTCTTTATCAATATCAATACGAACAACTTTGTAAGGCGCTAAAAAACCGTCTTCAATGCCTTGTTTGAGGGTATAGGTATAAACTGGCTTCCCAAAATAGTAAATGCTGGAAACGTCTTTGGTTTCTTTTGGCGTGGCGGTTAAACCGATGTGTGTTGCTGAGGAAAAATATTCCAAGATCTCGCGCCATGCTGAATCTTCAGCTGCGCTGCCACGATGGCACTCATCAATTACGATTAAATCAAAGAAGTCTCTAGAAAATTGCTTGTATGTATTTTTTTCTTCCTCATTCCCAGTAACGGCTTGATACAACGATAGGTAAATTTCATAGCTCTTGTCTACTTGGCGGTTGCTGATTTTGGTCATCGCCTTACCAAATGGTTTGAAATCGTTGTTTTTGGTTTGGTCCACCAAAATATTGCGGTCGGCTAAAAAGAGAATGCGTTTTTTTGCTCCTGATTTCCATAGCCTCCAGATTATCTGGAATGCGGTATAAGTCTTGCCGGTACCTGTAGCCATTACAAGCAAGATGCGTTGTTGGCCCTTTGCCACAGCTTCCACTGTACTATTTATAGCAGTGGCCTGATAATAGCGAGGGACGCGACCCAATCCGTCATCATAATAAGGCATTTCTACAGTGTGACGGGCCTCAACTGTCTCTAAACCTTTCCATTTACAATAACGCTGCCAAAGCGCAGCAGGAGAAGGAAAGGCATTTAGAGCTAACTCTTGTTCAATTTTCTCAGCCAGCCCGGTGCGATCATGCAACAGAAAAGCGTCACCATTGGAACTGAATACAAAAGGCACTCCGAGAGTTTCAGCGTAATCCAGAGCTTGCTGCATTCCAGAGCCTACACTGTGACTATTATCCTTGGCTTCAATGACCGCCAATGGAATATTTGATTTATAATACAAGATATAATCGGCGCGTTTTTGTTCGCCACGAGTGTGCAGTTTACCAAGAACCATTATACGCCCTTTAGTAAAGCTGACTTCTTCTCGGATCTGGCTAAGTAGATCCCATCCCGCCGAGGTAATGGCTGGAGTTATGTACTTAGAGCAGATATCGCGTTCGGAAAGCTTTTTCTTATCAATCATGCAGCACCATGGATGATTTAGTTGATAAGAAATTATACATGCCGAGAATTGATAAGTCACTTTTATGCAAGCGGGAAGGAAAGGTTAAAAATTTTACGGCCCAGGCTGTTGTGAATTTATTTGCATTGAGGCAGTGTTAGCTTGGCCACCACTGCTCAATACTGGAGTAATGGCTGCAACTCTTGGCGCTTCAGCCGGCTCGGTAGCGTAAGTGGTAAGATTGAGCATAATGGTCAAAAGCGAATACTTGTCTTCATCTGATATTGCTGAACTTTTTATAAATTGGCTTAGCTCTTTACAAATTGCAGTTATGTCGGCTAGCTTATCGAAATTAGCGTGATATTCACTGAGACTGGAAAAGCATATCATAGCATTAGCTCTCACTACCGGTTTTTCATAAGTTAACAAGTTTGCTATGCTGTCCATCAACTGAGCTGTTTCGCCTGCGCGCCTTTGATTATCTGGATGAGATTTAGTTAGTTCAAATAAGGCTGATAAGGCATTAGCTTGAGCGTGGTAGTTAGCATTATTTTTAATCGCCAATACTAAGCCCTCGAAAATTTTTGGATTTTTGCCAAGGATCTCTTGGATTTCAGGCTTATTTTTTACAAGAGCGGCGACATCATGCGCTACGATTTTTTGCAAAGTCGCATTTTTAGGACTCGAATCTGAAAGGGTTTCTACCAGTGTTTTTTGAATAGAGGCGTTAGCAGCAATGAGAAGATAAGTAGATACCTGGCCTTTTAAAAGAAGAAAGAGCAATCTTATGCTGTCGAGTCTTGACGTATCTGGGCTAGTAATAATATTTAAAAAGTGTTTGATATCAATTTGACTAAGTATTGCGGTCTGATATGCCGGGTTGTCTCCTGCAATGTTTTCTAGGGCGAATATTAATGGAATTTTAATTTCAGAGCCTCTATCGCTATCTAAAACGGCAGTGACATTAGCTATAAAGCCTGGGCAGGCGAGGAATAGGGCTGCATTATCGATATGTTCGAGTGCTAATTTTTCCATAGCTAATACAGCTTGGAATATAATGACAGGGTTATCACTTTTAACAGAAACAACAATATTATGAATAAATCTATTGCCTAAAAAAGCTGCTTGCTTACTTGCAAGCGCAATAATGAGGGCTAGGGCCGTTATCTTCGAGTAATGTTCTGTATTGATAGATTCAGCGTCACGCGGCCCTGCGGCTCGATATGAAAACAAGTGACTTATAATGTGAGCAGTGGTTTCCATTTGTGCATTGGTTAATGAAAATTCCGGGTCTCGGGCTGCCAATTGCTCCAGAATATTGCAAGCATATATTCTTACGCTCATGTTATTGCATGCCAGTACTTCAACAACAAACTTGTTTAAAATAACATTTTTGCTAAGAGCTGTTATATCGATAGAAGGAGTATTTGCTAAAGTTCTTAATATGTATAAGGCGCGCAGGGCTGCCATGAATGTATCGTTGTTATCATAATCTTTCAGAAGAAGAGCCAGCGTTGTGATTGCCATGGGGTTTTGTGCCACTTTGTTCGCTAATACACTTTGTGTCTCGATAAATTTGGACATAATGAAAAGAGTGGATTTTGTAATTTTTGGATCTTTGTATTGCAGCGCTTTCAATATTTCAAGAATAGGTATGTTTACAAATAAGGCAGCATCAAAAGAGGATAGAGTCTCAAGCATGACCAAAATCTCGTTCACATGATCGGGTATTTTTGAGGCTTCTGATACTGTCATTTCGGGTTTTAGAAGTGAACAGGCATTTTTGAGTAAACTAGAGTGAGTCAAAATAACCTTTTGGCTATCTGGTTCTAGTAAGTTCAAGAGATTATTAAATAGGGCTAATACATTGGCTTTTGATAAAGGCGAAGCCTCGCTATCCCCCAATATTTTAGCTACTACATCAAAAACGCTCGCACCACCATCAATAGTAGTCTTTCCTACTTTATTCGTATTTAGCTTATGATTTCTAATAAGTTGCATTAAGCCTCCTGCAAAACTACCAATGGCTGTATCAGTTTTTGCAGTGCTAAGCCTTGTTATAAGAATTCGAATGATATCGGTTTTTTCACCAATATATGTTTGGTTTGCCGAATGGTCTTTTGCTAAATTGTTAATTGCCAAAGCAGCGGCATTTATGTTCTCATCCCTCTCATGCTCACTGGCTAAAATCGATCGTAAGGCACAAAAAATCTCTGAAGTTCCCAGTATGCTTTGTTGTTCTGACTTTCGAGTTGGGTCAATAGTCAAAGACACTACGCGTTGTAGCGCAGTCAATCTAAGGCTTGCATTTCGGTTTGTGAGCTGTTCCAATAAAGAGTCTATGGTTCCTTGCATTATCAATTTCCTGAAATTTTCATTATGAGCTCAAATTACACATGAAGGAGTGTGATTGCAATGGGATTAGCAGGGATTCAAATTATAAGTGTTTAGAGACGCCTTAGCGATAAAAATGCTTGTTGAAATCTATATATAAAATTGGTCAAGTTTTGTTCGCTTGAAAATACTAATTTATGAATATCAAATTTAATAAGTGAGCCTATTGATAATTTAAGATTATATATATATTCTGTATGTAATTTAATCAGGGCGAAAACCTATGAATCATGAGCGGGCAATAGTTATATTTAGAGAAAAAAATATACGCCGAGTTTGGAATAATGAGGAATGGTGGTTTTCAGTTGTTGATATTTGCGAAGCATTAACTGATAGCCGTGATGCAGGGGCTTATTGGCGCAAACTTAAACAAAGATTAAATGCTGAAAAATCTGAAGTCGTGACATTTTGTCACGAGTTGAAATTACCAGCACCCGACGGCAAATTACGCAAAACAGACTGCGCTAATACAGAAGGTGTATTAAGAATTATTCAATCCATCCCATCCCCTAAAGCAGAGCCGTTCAAACGCTGGTTAGCTAAAGTTGGTTATGAGCGCATCCAGGAAATCGAAAATCCGGAGCTTGCTCAAGAGAGGATGAAACAACTTTATGAGCAAAAAGGCTATCCAAAAGATTGGATAAACAAACGCTTAAGAGGTATTGCCATTCGCCAAAACTTAACGGATGAATGGAAAGAAAGAGGTATTCTCTGCGAAAAAGATTATGCGATTTTAACGGCTGAAATTTCTAAAGCCACTTTTGGTATGACTCCAGGCGAGTACAAGGAATTTAAGAATATACCAGCGCAATCTAAATCTAATCTTCGTGATAACATGACTGACCTTGAGTTAATTTTTACAATGCTTGGTGAAAAGGTTACAACAGAGATTTCTTCGCAAGAAAAGCCGGAAACGTTTAATGCCAATAAAAAGGTTGCTCAACGTGGCGGGAGAGTTGCTGGGAATGCTAGAAAGGACACTGAAAAAGAATTGGGCCGAAGTATTGTCAGTAAACAAAATTTCCTTCAATTAGCTGAACAAAAAAAGCTTGAGAGTAGCGAGGATGAATAAGAATTAGATCAAATTATACTTTAAAAGTATAATTATACTAATCAAATATAATTTAGCCTAAAAGGCCATAAAATGAAGACTGACCCTTGGCATTGCTCTCGTGAAAGCCAGCACAGCGATTTTCTATAAAATAGGTGCGGATTATAGCCTTATGCAATATCGTCTTTGGTAGCATCGCTTGTTATTATTTCGCCTTTTTTGATGTTGCGTAGCGCAATATCACGTTTATTTATCAGGTCTTGATAAGTGTTAGGTTGATTGGAGTGATTAACATATCGCTCAGGTACCGAATAAAGATAAATTATGCCCCAGTGAGTATGCGTGAACATTTTTTCAGTTTCAGGTAAGTGTTGATATTCAGCAAAGCTCAAAGGTTTTAGGTGATATTGAATTACAATTTCGCCTGCTTTAAAGTCACGATTTGCGTATACAGCTTTTCCCGCTAAATCACCTTTTCCAATAAAGACATCATTCATAATCAACCCCCCACCATTACAGTGCTATTTTAATTAATTTTCGAGGATTTTTTTTAACAAAACTACTAGCGTATTTTCTGTATTGTCAAATTCTAGTAAATAAGTAGAAGGGAATGAAAAATTTTGAATCCATTAAAGAACAGTTATGAGTAAGTTAAGCCTGGGAGTTTATCAAAAGTTTGCAAAATATTTGAGTAGGAAATGCCTCAGTTAAAAGCCCAAGAAGAAAACCGCCATCTTGGCATTTCTAATTTGTATTCCATTCATTAGTTAAAAATTTATGAATTTCTGAGAGCTGGCTGAAACCTTTGGGAGTTTACAATTGGTGCCGAGAAAGAGAATCGAACTCTTACTCCATCTCTGGAACCGGATTTTGAGTCCGGCGCGTCTACCAGTTCCGCCATCTCGGCACGCGAAGAGGGAGGAATAAAGGGTTGTTTTTTGCAAAGGTGAGAACTTGGAAGCATTCTCAATTTGAAAATGATTAATTGCCTCTATGAACTTGTTAAGCTTGAGCAAAGCCGTCAAAATCCCTCCTAGCCTCCCTTTGCAAAAGGGAGGGACTGTGCGGCCGCCTCTTTGCCAAAGAGAGGAATTATTTTCCCCTCTTTTGAAAAGAGGGGCTAGGGGAGATTTAATATGCAAAAACTGACTCGATTAACGCTAATCTCAAGCATTGGCTCCGCTTTGGAATACTATAACTTTGTCACTTATGCCATGTTGGCAGCTTATTTGAGCTTATTGTTTTTTCCTAAAGACAATCCCGTTAATGCCATGCTAGAGACCATGACTTTATTTTCAGTGGCTTATTTGGCTTCTCCTTTTGGCGCGGTGCTCGGGGTATGGGCGGATAGAAAGGGCAGGAAAACCATATTTTTGATCAGTATTTTAATGATGACTTTTGCCACGATAGCGATGGGCTTGCTCCCGACTTCTCATCAAATTGGTTTGGCAGGGACGCTTGCTATTATCGGATTAAGATTGATTCAGGGCATTGCCCAGGGGGCTGAGCTTCCCGGCGGCATTACTTTTATCACCGAGCATGGAGAAGATAATAACCGGGGTTTTCTCTGCGGATTGGTCTTTATGGGGGTGGGCTTTGGTGCGGTGCTAAGCACTTTGGTCAACACCATTTTAACTTCGGTGCTGAG
>JAQSYQ010000038.1 GCA_029256015.1 Gammaproteobacteria bacterium
TTACTTCTTTAAAGGGAAAAAAACTCCAGCAAATGAAGTCATTGCTTATAGAAGCTGCAAGCAATAAAAGTGCGCAGCGTAAGCTTATTAGTTTAAGAATCCGAGAAGATGATTTAGAAAGTTTAAGGTCGGAAGCCGAAAAAAAGGGCCTACGTTATCAATCATTAATCAATAGCATTCTACATCAGTATGTTTCAGGCCATTTAAAAGCAAGCTAAAGTGATTTAGCTGCAGCGAGGACCTTCTCAACATGACCTAATACTTTGACCTTGCGCCATTCTTGCCTTAATACACCGTTTTTATCAATCAAGAAAGTGCTTCTTTCGATGCCGATATATTTCACACCGAATAGGGATTTGTTTTTTAATACATCAAACAAATTGCAAAGTGCGGCGTCGTTATCTGAAATCAGATCAAAGGGCATGCAGTGTTTGGCTTTGAACTTTTCATGAGAATTTATAGAATCTTTAGAGATGCCCAAGATAATCGTGTCGCAGGCAGCAAAATCTTTTGAGTGGTCTCTAAAGCTTTTTGATTCCATGGTGCAGCCAGGCGTACTGTCTTTTGGATAAAAATACAAAACCACATTTTTGCCTTTGAACTGAGAAAATTTGCCTGAAAGCCCATTGGTTGCCGTAAAGCTAAAGTCTTCTATTTTATCGCCAATTTGCATTGCAAGCTCCTATTGCCGGTCCGGCTCGAAAATCGCATCCAGATTATATTCATCACAAAACAGGATAAAGTTTTCGCGCAAGTCCGCTAAATGAGTTTCGGTTGAAAGCAGTACGGTAATCACAATAGTTTGCATGGATGCTTGAGTCTTGTTGGCAAAATACTGTGTGACAGCAAGCTCGCTCACTTTAATTTTATTAGCATTAAAAAAGCTTAATAATTGATTTAATGTATGAGGCGAGCTGACTGAAGTGATATGCACAATATAGGGAACCAGGCTATTGTGATGAGACTGCATTTCAGTTCTCATCATTTTAAAATGCACATTGGGCTGATTGCCAAGAGCAGCCAAAGGTGTTTCCAATTTAGCAATAGCGCTCCAGTTTCCTGAGATATACATCATCATGATTTGGTTTTCGCCCGCAGCGCTTAAGCGAGACTCCATAATCTGGCACTGGTATTGAGCGCAGGCCTCAGCAATTTGTTTTAATATGCCCGAATCTTGTGGGGCAATTATGGTCAAAGCTAAATATTGTTGCATAGGATTTCATCATTTGAGTCATTTCGCATAAGATAACATATTGATTTGTTGAAGGCGATGGGCTTTTTTATGAAAAATATAGTAGCGAATCAAATGTCAGAGCGGCGAGCTACCTGGCTTGAGCTATTTTTTGATTTGGTATTTGTAGTGGCTATTGGCGCCTTAGCAGACTTTGTCAGGCAGGCTAGCGGGCTCTATGACGTCTTGTATTTTATTGCCTACTTTTTGCCGGTCTGGTGGATATGGATGGGCTTTTCTTATTACGCCGACCAGTTTGAAACTAATGATTTTCTGCATAAATGTGTATTTTTAGCGGCCATGTTTTTAATTTTGGCCTTAGCTGTCAGTATCAACAATCAAGGCTTGGCTAATCCCAAACCCTTTGTCATCAGCTATATAAGCTTAAGGCTTCTGCTGTGGGTTTTATATGCCAGAGCCTGGTATTTGGAATCAGAGTTTAGGACCTTTTTGGGATTTTATTTAACAGGATTTGGCATTGGAATCCTATTATGGGGCTTATCTTTACTGCTGCCTAATTCCTGGCATTTCTATTGCTGGGGTCTTGCTATGCTAGTTGAGCTTTTGGCGCCTATTTTATCCTATGTCTTGCTTAATAAGTTTCCGACCCAGGTTTCGCATATGGATGAGCGCTTTGGCTTGTTTGTATTGATTGTACTGGGTGAAATGGTGGTATTGATTGGAAGCAGTCTAAGCCAAACTCATTTTCACTTACATCTCGTGCTGCTGTGTTTTTTAGGCCTGTTAATTATTTTTCAGGTATGGCAACTTTATTTTACAAATGCCGATCAAAACGTCATTCATCAATCTCTGCGAGGGGGCAAAATTGCCCTGGCGAAATCCTTTGTGTACGGCTACAACCATTTTTGTTTGTTCGTCAGCCTGGTGATGCTTGCTGTGGGAATAGGGCGGTTGCTAGATCAGGGAAGCCTCACTCATTTTACTCAGAATATGATTTTGCTTAGCTCAAGCAGCTTTTTACTGATTATTTCCATGATTCACTGGGCGATGCCGGATGGGATCAGCACTAAAAAGCTGGCCTTAAGACTCATCGCTGCTTTGGTTTTATTTGGGCTTTGTCTCGCTCATCTTTCAGCTATGGTTTTGTTGCTGGTGTTGGCAGGCATCTTAGGTGGGTTGATAGTATTTGGCTAGCTGCTTGCAAAAACAGGGCTGTTAGATAAATTCTCTATAGATTGCATAAGAGGGTAAAATGCTAAAGCACAGCCAAGCTCATCAGCTGCGAGAAAAGCCTCTTGCTCTACAGTTTTACGATCCGCAGGAGCTGCAGTCAAAACCCTGCGAGCTTGCATGGCAGCATCAGCCATTTCTTTGCTAATGGGTGTAATTGGAATTCGGGCATTCATAAACCGAACTCTATGGTCCCCAGCTTCAACATTGAGTTCAAAAATATCCGGCAAGGAACGTTGTGTGCAGTTATCACATAATGGTTCCACTGTGTTTCTGGGTGCTGATAAAACGGTACTAAAAAGATAGAACTTTCCTGAGCGTTTCAGAGGGTCGTTACCTTTTGCCTTTTCTGATTTTATATAGGCAATTAAATTGGTCTCTGCGCAATGCTGCATTTTTTTTGATAAAGCCTCTCTTGTAAAGCGGAGGGTATGTTTCCATAGTTCATTAAAAGCATGATATAGAGCATCATCTTTTTTGAAGCCAAGCCTTGCAATATAAGCTTTCTCTTCATAATAATTAGGGTTATAAATGATTCGATTAGTTGAGGTTTCACGAATAACCGTACTGTTTCCCTGTAAAGGAAAGACTATCTTCGCTGTCAGCTCATAAACCATGTCATCTGGGTAGCATTCCCATGCCATTCTTGTAAAAAAATTCAGCGGAATTTCACAATGTTTATGGCCTGCTTTTCTTGAAGGGTCATTTAGAAAAGCCTGATGCTGTTGTTTTAAAAGCGGGTTGTTAAGGAATTTTTTAATGTTTCTGACATATGCAACCAGCTTAGGCGTTAGGTGAAAAGTATTATCTATAATGTTGGTATCGTATGCACCATCAGTATTTAAACTGACAGCATTGCTTACAAAAATCATAAAGCGTCTAAAAAGCGCTTTTCTGTCCAAATACTCCCCGTAGAAATCTAAAACAGGATCGGTAGGGTGACTTATATCATCAAGTTTTTTTTCAAGAAAAGGAACAAAATGGACATTCGGCAAGTCTTTGAGGGCTTGAATGCCATTGTTTGTTTTATCTAAGTTTCCAATGCCAGAAATGGCCACCCAAGTTTCTTTTACTTTAATGGCGCCGTTTGCTCCAGTCGTATAATTGACAAGAAAGCTAGCCATCTTTTCTGTGTTTCTTTTAGTCAGCAAGCGTCTTTTTGCCTCATGTACCATGGGTGCTAAAGCTTCAGGAAACTCTCCTGCATTAATAACAATAAGCTTTTTTCCTAAACGATATTCCATGTACATAAAATAGTCCTGCAAGCTTTAATTTGAACATATTTTATGATGATTGGCTGCTAAACTCACGCAATAAATTATCAATAAAAATCAGCTCATTCATATAGGTAAGGATTTGGGCCAGTACACTATGGCGAACGCTGATTTTTAAGAGAACTGCATTTTCTTCAGCAATGTTTTTTTCTGTTTTTTCGACTTCTTTTTGGCGGCTAAAGTTTTTGTAATTGGAATAGATATAGGAATAGCCGTAATAAGAAATCAAAGCGATCGCCATGATTAAACCGATTAGTTTGGCATGAGGCGCTAGAAAGATATTGACGATATTGTGCTTGCCGAACGACTTTAATATTTCTGGAGTTCCATTTAAAAATACAAACATAGAGCCAAAACTCCCGGCGAGTACGGGCCCCATTCCGGCTAAAATAGCCACTAGATTTGATTTAAACCATTTGACGGGCTTTTGCACCACCTTGTCTGTTTCCAAGCCCGGTGTGGTTAATACTTTAATATAAGTGGCGTAAGAAACTGAACGATCTGCCACATAGTCAGCAAAGGAATAGTCCGATTCGCTGGCGCTGTCATCTTCTCCAAGGGCTGCATGTTGTGAGTCGAGCTTTTCAGCCAGCTTTTTAATGGCGACTAAAACCTTTTCTATTTTTTCTTGAATAAGGGCCTCGATTTTATCGGAGGCTCTGCTAAACAGCTGTTGTCTGACGATAACCTCAAGGATCTCATCCCATTTTGACATGTCTTCTTTTGAGGTAAGCATTTGAACAAATTGCTGCCTACGCTGCTCATCGTTTTGCAAGGAATTATCCAGCTGACAAAGCACATCAACGATTTTATTGGCTAATTGGCCAATTTCTATCTGGCGTTTTTCATTAATTATTTTTACCAAGCGCAGTTCAATCAAGTGCAGCTTTTTAGAAATCGCTGTTTCCCGGGCTTTTTTATAAGTGATCTTATAGCTTACATAGCCTATCCAACCACTCACCAGGGCACAAAATGAAATCGTTCCAATCAGAATGGGGGCAGAGCTCAGTTTAAAGCCAAGATAGCCCGATAAGCCGAGCATTGCCCCTAAAATACCCGTGATGACTGCGTTGAGAATAACAATAACGTTTCCAACTTTTTCTTGCTTATCGGAATGGATGCGTTCCTTTTGTTTTTCGTTCAATGAAGCAAGTTTGAGGAAGTTGTTAAACTGCTTTATTTTAAGGTGCTTTATCAGATGTTCTTTGCCTAAGCGCACATGCTTTAGCATGGTGTTTAATTCTAAAATGCTTAAATTTTCGAGAGATTCAAAACTTTGCATAATAAGCTCCTCATTTTAAATGAGTTGTTTTATTTTATCATGGATTGCAAAGCACATGGCAGGGTGCATAGGCTCAGCATTTGCTTCGAGTTTTTTGCGGGTTATTGCCCAGGCTGTTTTGAATTTGTTTAAATTTCACTCGATAGATTTGTGCCATTATTCAATTTCAGATTTTTCAAGCAAATAAGTAAAGGTTATTTAATACTGTAGTTTTGCGCTGGCTTATTTCTAACAAGAGATGTTAGCATATTATAATAATTTAGATTGCAGTAATCCATTATAACGAGATGATCATGGGCCAGTTTAACGAAAAAGTAGTAGTTGTCACCGGTGGTAACAGTGGCATTGGCAAAGCTATTGCCAAATACTTCAGCGATGCAGGCGCTAAAGTAGTTATTTTTGGCCGTAATCAAAAAACTTTGACTGAAACCCAACATATATTAAGACGTGCCGTTGCGGTGCAAGGAGATATCTGCAAATTGGCAGATATCGATACCTTGTTTCAAGAAGCCCATAAAAATTTTGGTAAGGTCGATATCTTGGTCGCTAATGCTGGTGTGGCGGATGTTCGATTGGTTGATGAAGTGGATGAAACTTTTTTTGATGAAATTGTGAATGCCAATTACAAAGGCGCTTATTTTACCGTGCAGCGTGCCATTCCTTATTTGAATGATAATGCCTCTATTGTGTTAATCTCTTCTATGGCCTGTCATGGAGGATGGCGCGCTCATAGTGTGTACTCTTCTGCCAAAGCAGCTGTGAGCATGTTGGCCCGGAATTTTTCCGCTGACTTAATTCATCGGGGCATACGAGTCAATGCTATTTCACCAGGTTTTACCGAAAGTGCTATGTACCAAGATCGACAGTTAATTGATGAGATCAGCAAAACAGTGCCGGTGGGTCGCTTTGCTAAGCCGGAAGAAATAGCTCAAGCTGTGGCCTATCTGTCTTCGCCAGCGGCATCATATATAGTGGGGGCTGATTTGGTGATCGATGGTGGTGTTACGGCATTTCCACAGGCAGCAGGGCAGGGATAATGTATTGGATTGCAGAAGTGAAATTTTTAATAAAAACACATTTCCACGCTATTTAGAAGGTTTCATTTCTCTTGTATGATGGTTGTCAAATTCTAGTAAATAAAGAGGAATTAAGTATGACGAATAATGAAAAAGCATTTGCTTGTTGCTTAGGCTTTTGGTTTGTTGCGGGAATGATAGGGGGCACTGTTTATGATGCCGCGCACCCGGCAGAGGGCGACCAAGCACAATGGGTCGGTGGAGGCATTGGTTCAGGGGTTGGTGCAGGCGTTGGTGTATTGTTCTTTATTTGCGGGAAGTTAATGCACTCTTATAAGGAACGTGCTGCTTCGCAAAGACTTGCAACTGCAACTACTCCAGCATATGACGCAGGGCAAATATCAGAAGGGCCTACTGTTTCGGCTGAGCCCTAATGATCAATCATATACTCTGATGTAAATCAACAATGGAATGAATATTATGCAAGCAAGCCAACGAATACAGAACATTAATAAAATATAAGAGCGGCACTTTATGTGCTAGCAATTGGGAGCCTAATTTCAGGAGTAACAGCAGGGATAGGGGCGCTTATCGGAGTTTTCATCGCGGCAGGCAAGGAAGATAATACGGTTAA
The DNA here is from genome assembly GCA_029256015.1 of Gammaproteobacteria bacterium. Classification (GTDB taxonomy): domain Bacteria; phylum Pseudomonadota; class Gammaproteobacteria; order Francisellales; family CACEW01; genus JAQSYQ01. The sequence goes on from JAQSYQ010000038.1 coordinate 6,629, forward strand.
TCTTGCTAAGGTTTGCGAGTATGCAGAAAAAGAATTTACTTGTGAAATCATAAACTGCGTGTTCTCTCAAGCATGATGCATGACAATAATTTATTACAAAACTAGTGCTGAAAATTATTATATTTATAATAATTTTCAAATATTAGTCTACAATATTATTATATAAAAATTTAACCAAGGTTGCCAGAATGTTTTATTCAGTAGAGCATGGAATATTAACGAAGCCTAATTTCGGTTTGCAGTCAGTGCCTGAATCGGTAGAAATTTCAGCAGGGGCGAAAATTGTTCAGATATATGATATAGATAAAGCTTTAAATGGAGGGAAAGCTTCGGAGTTGGTGAGTGTATTTACCACTAGCTTACCCTCTTCTATAATTAAACTTGTACTGATTAATAATAATCTATTTAGTTGTCGAAAAGCTGATGCTATTGCAAGGATCATTGCTTCAATTACCGCTCCAGTACAATCGCTTGACCTTAGCGGCAATAATTTTACAGGGGACGCAGTTCCTGATGATATTGCAAAAATTCTTGCCTCAATTCCAGCTCAATTCTCAGAGCTTATATTAGGAAACAACCGCATTGAAAGATTTGATGTAGAAGATATTATAAAAATACTCAATGCGATCCCTTCTACAATAAATAAATTAACAATCGGATGCCTATCTGGAAAAACTGTAAATGAAAAAATAAGGATCCTGGCCGCGATTCCAACCTCCATAACTAGGCTTGATCTATCATTTAATGGTATGTTCAATCATACAGTTGAGGAAATGAAGCTGATATTTGCAGCTTTGCCCACCTCTGTAACTGATCTGAATATAGAAAATAATGGGCGTTTAACAACGGCTTTGCCTGCCATGCCGGGTTCTATATCTGAGCTCCATTTGTCTGTGGGGGAGGTGCGTGATCTAAATCTAAATGCACCTTTACCTTCTTTTCCTGTCGGAATAAAAATACTACACTACAAAATTTCAATGTTTGAATTATCAGAAAGTCAACGAGATAATATAACTCTTGCATTCATCCCTCGTTCCGTCTCAAGTCTAATTCTTAGCTATTCTGACGCGTTAAGTTTAATTCCATCTATCTTGATGACTATTCCTAATACACTTCAATTACTGAAGCTATCAGGAATTAACTTATTTGGGAAGCAGATTGAGTTTGCTTCGTTATATGACCCTGTAAATTTGGTTCCTACTCCTATTTCCGAGGCCATAAGAATTCTTTCAGCAATTCCTGCTTCAGTTTTTTCACTTGATATATCAGATACAGGTATACAGGATAGGAGTCTTGAGGATGTAGTTAAAATTCTTGAGGCACTACCTATTACAGTTGGGATACTAATTTGTTCAGATTTACCGAAGGGTGCTGAGGATTTAGTTTCACACCCAGTATTTTTTTATAGAAAAGCAATGGCGTTAATGGGGCTTGATCCTTTAACGGACGAATTTATTTCTGGTTACGATCCAAAAGTCGAGGATATGGAAAAAGGCATGGAGTGGCTTCTTAAGATCCCTCCTGAGTCTTCGCTTTATGCAAAAGCTGCAAGGCATTTATGGCCAAGGTTGTACTACCAGCATTTAGAACAAAAAAGCGAGGGGGATTGTTCCCTTACACTAGAAAATGTTTATGATTATGCTCAAGCTGCAAGTGAAGTGAAAGATTTATTTCGCGCATGCCACCCAGGTGCTTTAGAGTATATTAACGATAAGGTAATAGATAGTTTTGAATGCTTTTCTCGGCTGTCTAGTGAATATACTTTAATCCAGTCAGGTCAAGAAGGTGCATTGTCTGCGACCAAAGAAAGCTTAGTTTCGTCTGGCGCAGCAGCAATTGCCTCGCTACCCTTGGCAACAGCAATGTCCAACATGGAACCAAAACATCGTGATAGTGGTTCATCTCCAGGCCATGCATAAGCTAATAACTTAGGATGTTGGTTTTTTGATAAATTTGCAAACCTTGATCCATTATGCTACAGCTTGTTTCACTATCACATCTGCTAGCTTTTGCTGCAACTGATTGGCTTCGCTAATGCGGGATTTTAGTTTGTCACATAAAGACATTAACTCATCGACCTTGGCAACAAT
>JAQSYQ010000039.1 GCA_029256015.1 Gammaproteobacteria bacterium
GATTTCTTTGGGTACTTTCTTTTAAGAAAGTACCTCGGCTGCAGGGACAAGCCCCTGCTATAAAAAGTATATAAGGACATATTTAAGATTGTGCCCTTACGCTATACTTAGTATGATGTTTTAAATATTTTGGACTGAACAATGAACGTTTTCGAAATTATTCAAAAAAGCTATTTGCTTTATAAAGTGAGCTTTCGACAAATTTATCCTGTAGCTTTTCTGATGGCCTTAACCAGCCAGCTGGCCTTATGGGCAGCTAATCTTAATATTGTGCAAAATGGCGATAACCTTAGCGTCCAATCTTGGCCTATTTTGACGGCAGCATTTTTAGGAATCTGGCTTATCACTTTAATTGGTAACGCTGTTATTCAAATCTGCCAAAATGCTAAACTTTATCAATACTCAGTCAATTTATTTCAGGCTGCAAACTATTCTTTTCAACGCCTGTCTTCCTTGGTATTGGCTGCGGCAATCTTTTCTGTCTTACTCTCGGCAGGGCTTTTCCTATACATCGTGCCTGGCCTTATCGTCATGACTTTTTTTGCTTTATATTCCCCGGCAGTTTTGTTTTTGCAAAAACAGGGAGTGCCTGCACTACAATATAGCTTTCAGTTAATTCGCCAGCAATTTTTCAGTTCTTTTACCATTCTGGCTTTAAACATAGCTTTATTGCTTATTCCTCAGCTGCTATCCAGTACGCTTGATTCCAGCTTCAACAGTGATTTTGGTTTAGAAGAAGCCGTTGCGGTATTAGCTACCAGCATACTGATTCCTTTCACTAACGCTTTAATTTTGGTATTATTCTATAAACTTAATGCTTTACTTAAAAGCAGCCCTAAATCAGGTTAAATACTGATAAAACTACAATTGTTATTGCGCCTAATCAATATTTCTGCTATCAATATTCAGCAATAAACACAGCTTTCTCAAGGAATTGAAATGGCACATTCTGATAATCTTCACAAATTTGAACCTTATAAAGAAAAAAAAGGCGAAGAGTACATGTCGGCCAAAATGCTTAAGCATTTTGAGGCGATCCTCAATGAGTGGAAACACAATTTGATGAACATGGTTGACCGTACAGTAAGCCATATGAAAGACGAAGCAGCTAATTTCCCAGACCCAGTGGACCGCGCTGCTCAAGAAGAAGAGTTCAGCTTGGAGCTTAGAGCCCGTGACCGTGAACGTAAGCTCATCAATAAAATTGAAGAGTCTATCGAAGATATCCAAAAAAACGAGTACGGTTATTGCAGAGCCTGTGGTTCTGAAATCGGCATTCGTCGTTTGGAAGCTCGCCCTACCGCCACCCTTTGCATCGACTGCAAAACTCTTGACGAGATTAAAGAGAAGCAGCTTTACAGCTAATTAAATGAAAGATCACTTCCCCAAAATTTATCCCGCGACAGACTGGGGGCTTCAGCCTTCACATTTTCACCCCCATGCATTGCAAGTGGTAAAAACTTTGCAAGATGCAGGCTACCAAGCTTTTATTGTGGGCGGCGGAGTGAGAGACCTTTTGATTGGCCTTCATCCAAAGGATTTTGACGTCGCCACCAATGCCACCCCTGAACAGGTCAAGGCTTTATTCAATCACTGCTTAATAATCGGCAGACGTTTTCGCTTAGCCCATGTTCACTTCAAACGCCACATTATCGAAGTTGCTACTTTTCGTCGTGACCATAGCCATGCCAGCAATGAAAATGAAGCTAGCCATAAAGATGGGATGATTATCAGGGACAATGTGTTTGGCTCATTGGAAGAAGACGCTATCCGCAGAGACTTTACAGTGAATGCGCTTTATTACAACCCAAGCGACAACAGCATTGCTGATTTTACTGAAGGCATTTTTGATATTAAAAACAAGCAGATTAAGCTTATTGGCGAACCTGAATCCCGCTTTAAAGAAGACCCTGTACGGATTTTAAGGGCCATTAGAATTGCCAGCAAGCTCAGCTTCCACTTAGAACCCAATACTGAACAAGCCATCAAAAAGACCCTGTCCGCTTTGGATCAAGTTCCTGGCGCTCGTCTTTTTGACGAATATACTAAATTATTTTTATATGGCCATGCTGTGACTAACTTTGCCAGTCTAAACCAGCACCACGCTTTTATTATTTTATTTCCAGCTACAGAAGCCCATCTGAATGAGCCCAAGTTCAATCAATTGATCAATATCGCTTTGAACAATACCGATCAACGTTATCGCGAGCAAAAAGGGATTAACCCCGCCTTTCTATTGAGTGTATTTCTATGGAAAGCTGTCAACCAGACTAAACAGCAATTCATACAAGAGGGTGAAAGCATAGGAATTGCCTTTCAACACGCCATGAGTCAAATTCTCTCAGCTCAACTTCAAAGAATGGCTATGCCTAAACGCTTTAGCGCTAATATCCGCGAAATCTGGTTTATGCAGCACGCTTTAGAAGTCCGTCGGCCTAAATTGATCGAGAAAACTCTTGCTCATCCAAGATTCAGGGCGGCTTATGATTTCTTGCACTTACGCGGCCAAATTGAAGAAGTCCCCAAATCGCTGGTGGATTGGTGGGAAAAAATCCAAACACTCGACCAAGAAGGAAGGGTGCAAATGATCAAGGGCCTACAAAAGCCCAAGAAAAAATCTAAAGCCCATGCCCCTCAAAGTTAAAGCTTATCTAGGCTTAGGCAGCAACTTAAACAACCCCGTTGAGCAAATTAAACAGGCTATTGTAGAAATTGCGGAATTTGAAACAACCGCAGTTCTGGCACAATCTTCACTTTATGAAAGCGCACCTCTTGGTCCTCAAGATCAGCCTCATTTTATCAACGCCGTGCTTGCAATTGAAACTGAACTTTCACCACTTGATTTATTGAAAGCCTGCCAAACGCTCGAACTTAAACATGGCCGAGTGAAAAAACGGCATTGGGGTGAGCGAACTTTAGATATCGACATTTTGCTTTATGGCAATGAAATCATCGACTTACCTGAGCTTACTGTTCCTCACAAAGGCCTTAAACAAAGAAATTTTGTTATACAACCTCTGGCTGAAATTGCGCCTGATCTTTGTTTAGCTTCGGGTGAAACAGTTAAAAATTTAAACCAGAATTTGCAAGCCTTTCATTTGAATAAGATTTAGTATTTTCAGCGCAATACCACTTGGCCTTTTTTCGCCAATCAAAACAAAACATTGAAAGTTTTCTTTATGTTCCCTATAATAACATAGGCGGATTAAAAGGAAAACCTGATGCTGACTAAAAAGCAATATCAAGTTCTAAAAGTAATTGATCATTACATCAAGCAACATGGCTATGCGCCGACCTATGAAGAAATTGCCTCAGCCATCGGGGTGACTGCAAAAGGCCCTATTACCAAATATATCAAAACCTTAGAAGAGCAAGGTTATTTGGAAAGAATGCCCAATATGGCTCGCGCTTTGAGACTCAAAAAAGCTCCTCCAGAGCTCGAGCAAAATGGCTTTCCTTTGGTAGGAAAAATTGCCGCCGGCAAGCCCATTTTGGCATTTGAAAATATTGAACAAATTGATTTAAACCAACATTTCTCAAGCCGCAATAAGCGTTATTTTCTTGAAGTCCAAGGCGAATCTATGAAGGATATCGGCATTTTGCCCGGAGACTGGGTATTAATCCAGTCCGAACAAACTGCCAATAACAATGATATTGTGGTAGCCCTGGTTGATGGTTATGAAGCTACTTTGAAGAAATTCAAACGTAATAACGATAAAACCATTACTCTTATTCCAGAAAACAAAGAAATGGAGCCCATGACTTTTCCGGCCCATCAGGTACAAATCCAGGGAATTTTGGTCGCTCAGATTAGGCACTACTAGGTATATAACAACCTGCCCCTGCCTTCTATGATTTGCTACAGTGAGAACAAACCCATCTTGAGGCAAGCATGGCAAAGAAGCTTCGATATCCCGTAATTGTTCGGCCCTCAGCTATTAATGCTGTGGTAGATTGCCCCGACCTTAAATTACGCTTTACTGTCCCCGGCCACCCTCCTGTCAGGGTGTTGCAAGCTCACTGCGTTAGCAAAATAAAACAGGAGATTTTGCTACGCAATAGTATGCGTCAGAAAGTCCCATTACCCAACAATATAACTGTTATCGAAGCTCAGCTTCCAGCAAACACTTCTGACTTTGTTATGGAAGTGGAATGCGACGATGATCATAAAAAAGGAATGTTTGAAATTATTGCGAGATACGGCGCTTATCCTTTGCAGTTTGTAGACAATATTTTCGATGCCTTCTCTTCTTTTCTAGCCCTTTCCATTGCATCCAAAAATCAAGGGAATATCTTGCCAATTTTAGGAATCATTATCTTATTTATGATGGACATTCTTATTTTTGTGGGGATAGATGCCCCGGGCAAACTTCAAAATATTGGCAAATACGCAGATGACCTTTGCCGGAATGAGGCAAAACCTGAGTTAAACTATCCTAGATTTAGCCGCAAAGAGAAAGCAATAAACTTACTTCCTCAGTTAATGCTTCATATTATAGCTTCTGTTGCTGCTTGTGAGCTAGCCATTACCAATTACCACACTTTGATTGCCTTAGCTGATAAAGGCAATAATCAAGGCACCAGGCCATCCTGGCTTAGTAATGAAATATTGTTTGAAGTGGCAATTGCTGCTGCTTGCTTTGCCTTGGCCACTAGCTTCATTAATACCAACAGTGTGGCCCATGAAGCTGCTAAAAGATTTTCAGGCTCGCTGCCATTGCTCTCTAAACGACGAATCTCTGAGCCCGACAATAACTATGCAGTTATTGAGGTATCGCCAAAATAAGTTATGCTATTCTTTTTTAAAATCCATCTTGAGGAAAATCATGCAGCCTTCAGCCATTTGTGAAAAGCTTGAACAGCACAAGCAATCTATAGAAAAGCAGACTATGCGGGAATTGTTTAAGACAGAACCTACAAGAGCTGAACATTATTCCATGGAAGCCGCAGGCTTATATTTAGACTATTCCAAAAATCGCATTAACGATCAAACTTTAGCTTTGCTTAGTGAATTAGCTGAAGAATCAGGACTTCGCAGTAAAATTGATGCCATGTTCAACGGTGAAAAAATCAACCTCACTGAAAAGCGTGCGGTACTTCATACTGCTTTGAGAAACCGAAGCAATCGCTCTGTTGTAATTGAAGGCCAAGATGTCATGCCTTTAATCCATAAGCAGCTTCAAAAAATACAAGGCCTAGTTGAAGCTATTCATTCTGGCAAGTGGCTTGGCTATAGCGGGAAAGCCATTAAAGATGTGGTCAATATTGGTATTGGCGGCTCAGATTTAGGCCCCAAAATGATGGTAAGCGCTTTAAGCCCCTATCATACTCGGCATGTAAACTGCCATTTTGTCTCCAATGTAGATGGAACAGATATTGCAGAAACCTTGAAAAACTTAAACCCTGAAACGACATTGTTTATCGTCGCCTCTAAATCCTTTACTACTCAAGAAACGTTAATGAATGCGCTCACTGCAAGAAAATGGTTATTGGATAAAGCGCATGATGAGGCCGCTACGGCTAAACACTTTGTGGCCATTTCCTCCAAGCCTGATAAGGCAAAAGCTTTTGGCATTAATCCTGAGAATTGTTTTGAAATGTGGGACTGGGTAGGGGGAAGATACTCTTTGTGGTCCAGCATTGGTTTGCCTATTGCCTTAGCGATTGGCATGGAACATTTTATTGAACTCTTAGAAGGCGCTCACGCTATGGATGAGCACTTCAAAACCGCTGAACTGCCTCATAATATGCCCGTTATATTGGCGCTGCTTGGCATTTGGTATAACAACTTTTTCAATGCTCATTCCTACGCCATTTTGCCCTATGATGATTATCTGGAATATCTGCCGGCCTATTTGCAGCAAGCTGACATGGAAAGTAACGGAAAGTCCGTGACCATTGAAGGCAAGCCTGTGACTTATGCTACAGGCCCTATTATCTGGGGAGGAGCGGGAACTAACGGCCAGCATGCTTTTCACCAGTTGCTGCATCAAGGTACGCCGCTTGTCCCTGTAGACTTTATTGTTCCGTTAAAAAGCCATAATCCAATCGGCGAACATCATGCCGCCCTTTTTGCTAATTGTTTAGCGCAGTCTCAAGCCTTTATGCAGGGTAAAACCTTAGAAGAAGCCTACCAGGAATTGCTTAAACAGGGCATGCCTGAAAATGAAGCTAAAGCCTTAGCCCCTCATAAAGTGATTGCCGGCAATAAGCCCAACAATATGATTGTGGCGGAACAGTTCACCCCAAAAACCATCGGCGCTTTAGTGGCTCTATACGAGCACAAGATTTTTGTACAAAGCGTGATTTGGAATATTAATGCCTTTGATCAATGGGGAGTAGAGCTTGGCAAACAGCTGGGCGAGCCTATTTTAGCTTCATTATTAAATAAAAATAATAACCACCAATATGATGGTTCAACTGAAAGCTTAATAGCCCGCTTTAAACGGGCTAGTGGCCAGATTTAGAAGCCTAATTTTGTTTCCAGATTAGCAAGCACAGCGGAAGCAGTATCGGGGCTTTCAATTCTGTCAAAAGCTTGCATTTTTGACTCTGCGACAGAAGCAGCTTGGCCTTTAGCAAAATAGCCATCGTTAAGCTCAATGTTATAAAACACAGTAGAAGTTTGATCTGCTACTGGGGCTTGCGTATTTACACTTGCATGACAAAATGCCCCACTTCTGTCTCGAGATCCTAAAGAATCAGTCGTTCTTGAAGTGCTTCTCCCAGAAGCCGTGACATCCTCAACTGGGCTAGATCTATTGCCTAGTGAGCCATCTTCGCTGCCTGGGAGATCATGAGTTGCCGCAGGCTCAATTTCAACGCAAGGGCTTCGTCCGTCAGATCCGCTATGCAGACGAATAATAGGCTCACTTTGGTCTTTAAGTATAAAGCTACAGGATTGGCCGTCTTCATCTTGAACAATATGGCCTTCCTTCCCTTCGATACAGGATTGAAAAATTTTGTATTTCTCATCAAGCTCTTGCTGAGCCAAATTAGCTTGATAAGCCTTATACTCAGCGTCTTGCGCATAATACTGTTGTTCTGTTAAAAAAGTGACAGCAGGGTGAGAAGCAACTTGAGAGCCATTAAACTCGGCATCGCGATCATCAATAACTTGATATATTACAGAATCCGCATCGTGTCCTTTATACATAATCTACCTTCCCTGGTGAATTATTTACTTAGACATTATAGCACAAAATTAGTGAAATTAAATATATTTATGTAAAATGAACTATATTTTTACGTTTTTTCATGCGAAATTATAAGAAATTGCTGAAAGCTCTGTTAAAGGCCAGCGAGATTTAACCTCAATTTTATGCTTTCTTTCGGCAGAATAAGCGGATTTACTTAAACGCAAAGCCCCCACTAAGGCAATCATGGCGCCATTATCGGTACAAAACTCTAATCTTGGATAAAAAAGCTGCCAACCACGAGCTTGGGCCAGGCTAGCAAGCTGCTCTCTTAATAAACAATTAGCACTCACTCCCCCAGCTAAAACCAGCCGATTTAAGCCGGTTTGCTCCAAAGCTCTTTGACATTTCACGGCCAAGGTTGCCACAATGGCTTCTTGGAAAGCCCGGGCAATATCTGCTTTGGTCTGTTCTGATTGATCAGAGGCATTTAAAGTATTCAAAACCGAAGTTTTAAGCCCGCTAAAACTAAAATCTAGGCCAGGCCTGTCCAACATTGGCCTTGGAAAATGAAAGCGTCCGGCTAAGCCTTGCTCAGCTAATTTGCTTAAAGGCGCGCCTCCGGGGTAAGGTAGGCCTAATAATTTAGCCGTTTTATCAAAAGCCTCTCCTGCCGCATCGTCTAATGACTCGCCCAATAATTCATACTGGCCAATGCCTTGAACTTTAACCAACATAGTATGTCCGCCTGAAACCAGAAGGGCGACAAAGGGAAATTCAGGCTTGTGCTCCTCCAACATAGGCGCTAATAAATGGCCTTCCATATGATGCACCCCAATGGCGGGAATATCCCAGGCCAAGCTTAAAGCTTCGGCTAAAGCTGCGCCTACCATTAAGGCCCCGGCAAGCCCTGGGCCGGCGGTATAGGCGATACCTTCAATTTGCTTAGGCTCAATCTTAGCCTTTGCACAAACCTCTTCAATTAAAGGCAAAGCTAAGCGGATATGGTCACGAGAGGCAAGCTCAGGAACCACTCCGCCATATTCGGCGTGAAGTTTGGTCTGGCTATATAAAACATGAGCGAGCAGGCCTTGGGCCTTATCATAAAGCGCAATACCTGTGTCATCACAAGAAGTTTCAATGCCTAAAACCACCATATTACTGCACCTTGCCTATATTCAAATTTGCCCCCTTCGGAACGGCCATACTTTGCAATTCGCCATTCCCACTTGCTCCCCCTCGCCCCTTGTGGGAGAGGGATGGGGTGAGGGGGAAAGGAATTCCTTGAAATCCCATAAAGTTTACCGTAGAATACGCCGTCCTGGTATTAAAAACTATTATAAATAGGCATAAAAGAATTATAAGTGAGGTGAAATAATAAATGCCAAGCGTACGCGTAAGAGAAACCGAGCCATTTGACGTCGCACTGCGCCGTTTTAAGCGTTCTTGCGAAAAGGCAGGTGTTCTATCTGAG
>JAQSYQ010000040.1 GCA_029256015.1 Gammaproteobacteria bacterium
AACCGGCATTAATAGAGCTTGAAAAAAGAATAAAGCAAAGTTTACAAACCAGGCTCGGTTTAAAACTATTTAAAGATGAGGCAGTAAATTGTCTTGATTCCATGGGGCTTCATTTTAAAATCTTAGCCGGCATACGTGAGGGACTGACACAACTTGAATACTCCTATATTGCTGATGATCCTTATAATAAATTAATGGATAAATCCTACCAAGACTTTCGAGTTTTATTTGATAAAATAACAGAAGCTCTTAGTTCTCAAAAGCCTTTTAATTTAGATGCTAGTACTGACATATCGGAAGGCTCGAGCGGCGCAGCAGTTTTAGCAAGCAGCACAGGAACCGGCCATGCTTTAGCTGAGAGTGGCTCAGCTGGGGCAGCAGGCGGAGTTATTGCTTCAAATGATGCCCCAACAGAAAGTCCTGATACTGTGCTAAAAAAATATGAAACTGAATTGACCAGAATCAAATATAGCTTAATTAAGCTAGGCTCAAAGGAGTTGATAAAAAAGATAGAGATCAGTTCTCGCGTTGGCTGCAACCCATATCTTAGAAGTCAATCAAGTCAAGTTTTTAAGCTAAAATTACCTAAGGAAACTCAAGCACTTTATTTTAGCGCTGAAGAAAACGGGTCTCCTGCGCCCACCAGTGGAATGGCTGAATTGCCATCGAGCCAAGCAGTAGAGGATCAGGTTTTAGGTTGGCCGATCCGAGACATCAGCATTAAGAATCGAGTTGGCTATACATTATATAGGCTCACAGACACACAACGAACTTTAACTACACCGATAAATATTAATGAAAAATCCCTATATCTTAAAACCGGGTATGGACAAACTAATTATACAGTGAGAATTTTTTCTGTTGTACCGTTCCCAATCAGTTTAAATTTAAGCCCAAAATTTGCCAGGTTTGAGGGGATAGTACCGTCATTAATGAGCAATTTGACAATGCAGCCGGTGGTGGCAGTTCCAAGGCCGATAGATTCAGAAACATCCTTATTAAGGTTTGATGACAGTAGGAGAGTGAATCCCTATGCTGTCGAAGGCTTGCCGCAGTCTGATATAAACCTCATCCAACATGCAGCCCGGGAAGCTTTGGCTACTAATCCAGGAGACATAAGAACCTCAGCAGAAAGAGGAGCGCGGCTTGCTTTGGTCATGACTAAGCTTACTCAGCAAGGGCAAGCTCTAGAAGGACCTTCTCATTTCCAAGAGCTTGCAGGGCAACGACAAATAGCAATGGCTAGATACAACATGGAACAGGAATTGCGCAGTTATGCGGCTGAGATTCATGCCCAAGAGGAAGAAATAGCAGAACTTAAGGGGAAACTTAAGGATTCTAGCACTCAAATAGGGGCTTTGTTCCGTGAGCTCCAATCCAAAGATGCAGTTATAGCTAGGCTTACAAAGCGCCTTACAAAGATCCCAGGAGAGCCAGGTTCTTCTGAGTCTTTAGGTTGGCGAGGGGCTGCACCGCTTCAAGCAGCAGCAAGTGAAGGTGACAGTGACGCTATAAAAAGAATATGGCAGTCTGTACAAGCAGGTTTTCCTTTCGAAGAACCGTTAGTCGGTCCAAAACAGAACGAGGCTGCGGGTACAGGACTGACGCGGCCCTTGCCAAGGACACCGGAAGCGCCTCAAGCATCAGAAAGTGATGCTCTAAAAAGAGCATGGCAGAATCAAGCGGTTAATCCTTTTGAAAATCCCTCTATCCAAAAACCGCATAGCGTTTTACATTCGATAGCAGCTGCAGGTACAGGACTGGTGGCGGGGCTCTCGCCAAGGACACCGGAAGCGCCGAAGCCGCCAGAGGCGCCGTCGCGCTTGCTGCTGCCCCCAGAGGCGCCGTCGCGCTTGCTGCCTCCGACGCCATAAAATTATACAGCGATGCTAATGAAATGATTTAATGGTTTGTTTTATTGAAAAGTAATCCGCCCAGGGGTCATTTTTGTTGAGGCGTTGCTCAATATTAGCCAAATCGAACACATTGCCCGCATTGATGGAATCCAGTTCATCCCAGCTTAAGGGAACTGAAATAGAAGCGGTATCGGTTGCTCGAGTTGAGTAGGCGGCAACGCAGGTGGCGCCCCTCTCATTTCTTAGATAATCGATTAAAATTTTACCTTCTCTTTTGGCTTTGCTGATGGTGGAAACGTATTTGTCCGGAGCAATTTCAACCATTTTATCAGCCATATTTTTGGAGAAAGCTTTCACCGATTCCCAGTCGTGAACTCTTTTTAAGGGAACAAAAACATGCAGGCCTTTTTTGCCTGAAGTTTTGACAAAGCTTTGTAAGTTTAACTCCTCAAGCCCGGCTTTTAAGACCTTGGCAGCTTCGATAATCGCTGTAAATTCCACTTGAGGGCCGGGATCTAAATCAAATACTATGCGATCGGGCTTTTCAAGTTTGTCTGCCGTGCTTCCCCAGGTATGAAACTCAAGTGCGCCGAATTGTACCAAATGAATTAAGTCTTCTTCATTTTTGATGAGCATATAGGGCTGCCGTTGCCCGTTTTTCTCTTTGATTTCAATGTTGCTAATGGTTTTCGATAAAGTATCGGGGTGCTTTTGATAAAAGCAGGGATGGCCTTGTCCCTGAGGGCAGCGCAAAATGGCTAAAGGGCGGTTAATTAAATGCGGCAGTATTCGATCGATATGTCGGTGATAGTATTCAGCAAGTTCAAGTTTGCTAACTTTTGCTTTGGGGTAAATAATTTTATCGGGATGAGATAATTCAAATTCTTTCATGTTACTTCCTTTTTATCTCAGATAAGGCTTTGGGCAGTTCGACTTTCACTTCATTAGCGGCTTTGTCCTCTCTTAAGCCTTTAAAAGAAGGGTGGCGGATTCTGCCCTCATGGGTCCATTCCGTAAATTCAATTTCGCCCACCAGTACCGGTCTAAGCCAATGAGCATGTCTCACTTCCGGAATACTTTCCAGTTTGTAAAAAGGATTGTCCTGTTGAACCAAGGGCTGCATTTTTTGATAAATATGCTTGAGTAGGGCTCGATTAAATCCCGTCCCCACTCGGCCCGAATAAATCAAATGGTCATTCTCATCATAAAAACCCAGCAGCAGCGAGCCGAAATATTCTCTAGAACCAGCCGGGTCAGTAAAGCCTGCAATTACGAGTTCTTGGCGCTGGCTGCATTTGATTTTGATCCAGTCATCACTTCGTTTGTTAGAATAAGGGCTGTGCTTTCTTTTAGCCATAATGCCTTCAAGCTTTAAATCGCAGGCTTTAGTGAGAATTTTGCTTCCCTCTCCCTCCAATGGCTCGCTAAAGCGAATAGCAGCATTGCTTGGCATATTTTGAAATAGTTGCTTTAAATAGCTCTGGCGTGTTTCTAAGGGCACAGCACTGAGGTCATAGCCATCACAGTAAGGAAGGTCAAACACATAGTAATAAATCGGGGCGCTTTCCCCAAGCTCCAACACGTTTTGAATCAGTTGGAATCGGGAAATCCCGTTTTTATCTAGAGCTACTAATTCGCCGTCTAGAATGGCGTTCTTAAGTTTAAAATGGGCAGCGGCTTTAGCTACAGCGGGGAACTTTTTGCTCCAGTCTTTGCCGTTTCGCGTGATAAGGCTGGCCTCACCTTCATGGATAAAACAAAGTACTCGAATTCCATCGAATTTGATTTCATAAGACCAGCCGGAATCTTGGGGCACTTCTTTAACCAAAGTAGCGAGTTCAGGTTTAAAATCACTTGGCATAAGCTTTCGTTTGGTGCCTTTAATTTGAGACAGTTTGATCATGATCAATTTCTCCTATTTTAAAATCCCCCACTCTCCCCCTTTGTTAAAGGGGGATGTTCGCGCTACTTCCTGCTAGGGTTTTTTTGAGAGATTTCATCTAGGCTTAGGCCGGTTTTGACGCTGTTTGAATTAAGCAGCGCTTCGTCAGACATGCTGTTGGCATGCTCATCGTCCATTTTTACCAAAAGCCAATTATTTCTTTTACCCGCTTGATTAAAGCGGACCAAAGACCAGAGACCTTTTAACTTTTTGCCATGCAGCCTGAATTTCAATAGGCCTTTTTTATAGCCATCATGAGGGTCTTTAATCGGTTCCCAAGTTCCTTCATCCCACAGCATTACCGTGCCACCTCCATATTGGCCTTCTGGGATAATGCCTTCAAAATGAGCATATTCTATAGGGTGGTCTTCCACTTCTACTGCCAGATGTTTTTCATGAGGATTAAAACTTGGACCTTTTGGGACTGCCCAGCTTTTTAATACGCCGTCCAGCTCTAATCTAAAGTCATAGTGTAAGTGCGAGGCAGCATGTTTTTGAATAATGTAAGTTGAGCCGGAAGCTTTATGGCTTTTACCTTTTGGCTCCGGCGTTTCAGAAAAAGAGCGTTTTTTGTGGTATTCGTTAAGGCTCATAAGCTTACCTTATGCAGTTTCTTTGGGTTTTTTGCTGTGGGCTTTTTTAGGTGCTTTCTGCAAGCTTTGCCTCATCAGAGAAACCAGGTCAACCACTTGGGCTTCTTTAGCCGGCTGCTCTTTTTTGTGGGCAGGGGCCTTTTTGCCGGAAGCTTTTTCCTGAATCCATTTCATTAAACTTTCACGATAAGTGTCGTGGTAGCGCTTGGGCTGCCAGCGTTCCGTCATGCTGTTAATGAGCTGAGAGGCAAGTTCCAGTTCTCTTTCTTGAATCTTGGTTTTAGGAATATCAAACTCTTCTATGGGACGGATTTCCTGCTCAAATCGAAGGACATCAAGCATTATTCCATTTTTATAAGGCATAATGGCGGCCAAGTGTTGCCGGCTGTGAATCACTACTTTGGCAATACCGATTTTGCAGGTATTTTTTAAAGCCTCTTTAAGCAGAACATAGCTTTTGCTAGCTTGCTTATCGGGAACAAGATAATAAGGTTTTTCAAAATACAGATATTCCATTTCCTGTTGATCGATAAATTGTTCAATATCTATGGATTTAGTTTGTTCGGGTGCCGCTTTTTTAAGTTCATTCTCTTCAAGCACCACGTAGTTATCATCATCAAATTTATAAGCTTTTACAATTTCATTCCAGGGAACTTCCTCGCCGGTTTCTTCATTGACTCTCTGGAAACGGATATGCCCTTGGTCTCGGCTGTCGAGCATGTGAAAATGCAGATCGCAGCGGTGTTCGGCCGAATATAAAGTTACTGGAATATTCACCAGCCCAAAACTAATATGACCTTTCCAAACCGGACGTGGCATTTTATTCTCCTTTTATGATTCAAATAGCTTTTTCAATTTCACCGCATCGCTCACAGCGTCCATATTCATGGTGTTGTTAAAATAAATCCAAGCTTCTTGAGCCTTAGAATCCTTAATCTTATTAAACCAGGCTTTGAGTTCATTTGCATGGGAGCCACAATACCAGCCTGCGCTGCCATGAAAGCGTAAGTAAATCAATTGATCGATGGGGGCTTGATTGAATTCTTTAGGGCCGCTGAGTTGGCAAAAGCTGACTTTTGCTTGATTTAAAGCCTGATAGACCTCATCTTGCCACCAGCTAGGATGGCGAAATTCAATGACGTTTTTATAGGAGGGATCCAGCTGGTCAAGCATGCGACTAAGCAGCGCTTCGTTAAAGCTTAAGCTTTCTGGAAGCTGAAACAAAATACAGCCTAGCTTTTCTTGTAAAATGTCCGCCAATCGATAAAAGTCATTAAGCATTCTTTGGCTGTCGATAAATTTATGATAATGAGTGATAAATCTCGGGGCTTTAAGGGAATAAGTAAACCCGTCGGGAACCTGCCCGTACCATTTTTCTAAAGAGCTGGCCAGGGGAAATCGGTAAAAGCTTGAGTTGATTTCTACCGAGTTAAAGTGCTCGGCATAATAAGCTAACCATTTTGCTTGAGCGAGGCTCTCGGGATAAAACCCGCCTTTCCATTCTTTGTACTGATAACCTGAGCAGCCGATATGGATATCCATAGGACTTCCTGCCTCATGCTGGCTTGTTGAACTTGAATAAGCACGATAAGCTATTAGCCTATTATAACGAGCAATTGTTTAGAACAACATATTGCTACATTGCAGATATTTAATGGTACGGGGTACTAATGAAAAAGGAACTGCGTCAGCGTCTTATCGCTTTGTCAACGGAGGCTAATTACGAAGAGATGCTTAGTCTGTTGGAGCAGCAGCTGAAATCTAAGGAAATTAGCCCGCAGGAGCTGCTAAAGTTTGCAAAATATGAAGTATTTCCTGATCTGCAAATAGGCTCTTTCGTGATGACAACCGAACTCATTAACGAGCTTGCTAAAGTGATTAAGCATTTACCGGAAGCTGAGTTAAATATACTTCATATCGAATTTTATAAACTCTCTGCCGATCGTTATTCATTTTTTGGCTGCCGTAACTACGCGATAGCGCTGTACAAACAAAATCAAAAATGCAGCGAATCTCTGCTCTATATTGAAAGAGCGATTGGCTTGGCTACTGCTTATGATAGAAATCGTCTATTACTGTGGTATGCACACATTCTTCGCAGTAATAAGAAATTTCAAGAAGCAAATCATGCTATGCGGGAATACTACCAATTTTTGCGAGCAGAATTGTCCACCCCTATGATTGATAAAGCCGCCGTGATAAAGGAAATGAATTGGACTACGGATCTATTTAAAACAGTATTTGGTCAAACTAATGCTAGTTTATCTCCTACTGCCGACTTAAATGCTTATTTAGAAGAAATGGACCTGTTTCTTCAAGTCATTGGCAACCCTCAGCAAACCGAAAAAACCTTGACCGATCTTCGATTGGAAGGCATTTATATCAAAGGAAAAATCTATGAATTGCAGGGTGATTCCGTTCAAGCTATGAAAGCCTATTTAGAAGTGAATGATAAGGCTCATTACAAATATGCAAGTGCTGTATCGGCAAGGGCCCGCCTAATAAAAGCACAGATAGAAGCTGATCTAAAAGATCCGATTGCTTCTGAAAGTAAACCAAGCGTAGGAGCAGCAGGTGGCGCAGGCAGTGCCGCCGCTAGCACAAGTTCTCCGACTAAATCGAAAAAACCTGATCAATCTCCAGCTAATCCTCATGCTGCCGTAGCTAATGCTTTAGACGACTTTGCAAAAAGCTGGAGGCATGAAACAGGCTGGATCCATTCCGTAAATACAGAGCAGATAGAAGATGATAATAAAAAGCGTCATATACAGCTAAGCAAACTTATTGAAGCAAAGCATATTGAGCTTGAGTTGATTTTAGAGCAATCCAAAATTTTGGCTGTCGATTATTCAGGAAAAACCGCTAAACTATATCAAGAGCTAGATGAGCTTAGGCGCAATCTAAAATCACTCGAAAAAGCCCATGTATCTCATCTGCCTGGGTATCGCGCTGCTTTTCGCCGTCATAAGGCAGAAGCTCAATTTTTTGATCCCACTCGATCAAAAAAAAGAAAACGTATTACAGAACTGGCCTGTGAGATTGTTGACCAACGCTATACAACTTCTCCATCGAAAAAACCGACCGAATTTACAGATAGCGCTAGAGTCCCAATTGTAACTGAAAAAGCTATTCAAAATGCTTTATTAGGCGTGAGTCCTGATAAAAAACTAGGTATTCCCATAGCAAGATCAAGCAGTTGGTCGAATAGTGATAGAGAGTCTCACTATGGGCCAGAAGAGCTTTATATGGTTGGCAGCACACCGATTAGGGTTAGGCATAGTGCTGATCCTAATCCACAAAGACTGGGCCATAGCTATATGCCTACTCATGGCAGTTACGATAGCATTTATAGCGGAGTGTTGACTAAATTAATTCATGACAATGCTGATAATGAAAAAACACTGGCCAGCTATATTATACGGTATGGAAGAAGTCATCAAACAGTGAGCATAGAAGAGCTAAAAGCTTTAAATCCAGAGGCGAACAATATTGATCTTGAGAGATTTAATCAGTTTTGCTTTTTGATCATGAGTAAAGAGCAAAGCCAGTGGCTTTCTGCAAGCAAAGAAGTCTATCAGTTAGGTATGACAGTGTCTCAAGCTCGCTGCCTGATAATGCTAGAAGCGGGTTTTATAAAGTTTGAAGAAGCCTTTAAGAATGATGCTCGATTTGGGGTATACTCTCAAAAAGAAATTTTAAGCTGTCCTGAAAAAGTAGAAAAAGCCTGCAAAGCCATTGAGGCTTTATATATTGAATACCTTAAAACTCATAGAGCAGGTCAGTACTTAGCATTTTACAAGCGTAATCTGGGTAAACCCGCCGTTGAGCTTGTTCTTACCCGTAAACAGGCCCATGAGGATTTAGTCTACGTGTATGGAGGAGAAGACGATACCGACGGTGAAGGTTATGATACGGACTTATCGATTGCCGGCGAACTGGATGATGCGACTGTAGAGCCTGCCCGAAAAAGAAGGCGAATAGAAGCTCAAGAAGCGGGCCCACTTAATCTGGCTGCAGTTTTTATGACTGCTGATCATTCTACTGTGAAGCCACAAGCACAAGCTTCTTCAGGA
>JAQSYQ010000013.1 GCA_029256015.1 Gammaproteobacteria bacterium
GGTGAGCGCAGCTGTGGCTTTGGCTCATGACCCTATTATCATTATGGGGATTTTCTCAGTATTTCAGCTGAAGTTTGATCTTACTGCATTGGCAGCAGTCCTTGCGGTAATAGGCTATTCTTTAAATGACACCGTAGTCGTTTATGACAGGATTAGGGAAAACTTTAGAAAAATGCGTAAATCAACCGTGACCGAGGTAGTAAACAGGGCGATTAACGATACGCTGTCTCGTACCATTATGACTTCGGGTTTAACTTTTCTTGTAGTGGCTGTGCTATTTGTACTAGGCGGACCAAGTATTCACTATTTTTCCTTGGCCTTGATGATCGGGGTAGTGGTAGGAACCTATTCTTCGATCTATATTGCAGGAGCACTGGCAGTAGTATTTGGACTCAATCGACAAGCTTTGGTTCCAAGCCCTAAGCAGGTTGATGAACGTCCATAGGAGAGAGCTATGTTTGAGCATCTTATAAAGCAATACCAAAATCTTGTTCCCATTTTAGGCATCGTAGCGGTTTTGCTTATGATTACTTTAGGCATTTTGACTGCTTTAGGTAGAAAAAAAACGATGGCAAAAAAAGCCGAGTCTTCTGCGTCAGAAGCTAAACAGCCAGAAGGAATTACTGTGCAGGCAGCTGGAGCAATTCATCAAGAAATTTCCGAAAGCATTGTGATCACTAAACTAACTACAGAGCCCAAAGTAGTTGGCGTCATTTATTCAGTGGAAGAAATAGTCACTGAGCCTAGCGAAGAGGAGCTTGCTATAGCAGAAGCCATTGCCCAAGCCGGAGCAGCTGCAAGTAGCAGTGAAATTCAACAGGCCCAAATTAGTTTTGCGGATACCGACCGGTCTTCTTGGCGCCAAGCCATTAAAGAAAGTTTGCATAGAAGAATGCAAAGAGCTTCTGACCGTCAGCAAGTGCTCGCTTTATTTGTGATGGCCCCTCGTTCTAGCCGATATCAGGGCTCCACTCTAATACAAGTCTTAGAAGCTGAAGGTTTGACGATAAATGATAAGCAAGTTTTTCAGATGAAAGATGCGGATGGAGTCAATTTTTATGTGGCTTCAGCAGTGAACCCAGGCACTTTTGACTTAGAGCTGATTGATAGTTTTACTACACCGGGTCTAAGCTTTATTTTAGACTTAGCAGCAGTACCCAGTCCCAAACAAGCTTTTGCAAAAATGCTCCATATAGTAAGCAATGTTGCTGAGCAATTGGGGGGAGATGTGCTTGATGAGCATCGCCAAAGGTTAACTCAAGCCGGTATTAACGAATATATAGCCCAAATTAAAAGCATAGAAATGCTCAGGAAGCGCAATGATTACGCGTGAAGACGCTGCCAAGCGCCTCGAAGAGCTTAAAGCCAAGCTTCGCGAGTTTAGTTACCAATATCATACCCTAGATGCTCCAACCGTTTCAGACTTGGTCTATGATGCACTGTATCAGGAGTTGCTCAATCTAGAACAAAGCTTTCCCGATTTGCTAACAGCTGATTCCCCCTCACAAAAAGTAGGAGGGGAGACTTTAGCCGCATTTGAAACCATTGTGCATGACTTGCCAATGCTCTCTTTAGCTAATGCCTTTAGCAGAGAAGACCTTGAAAAATTCATTGACAGAATTACCGAAAGACTCGAAATCGCCACTGAACTCGAATTTAACGCTGAGCCAAAAATCGATGGCTTAGCGATTAGCTTACGCTATGAAAATGGCCGACTAGTTCAGGCTGCCACTCGGGGAGATGGCTTGCGAGGTGAAAACGTTACGGCTAACGCCCAAGCGATTAAAGCCATCCCTCATCGTTTAGCTTTATCCGGTACTCCTAATATTTTAGAAGTTCGCGGCGAAGTTTATATGCCAATTAAAGGCTTTGAAACTTTAAACGAGCAGGCTAAACAAAAAGAAGAAAAGACCTTTGCCAATCCCAGAAACGCGGCGGCAGGAAGTATGCGCCAACTTGACCCTAATATTACCGCAAGCAGGCCACTGAGCTTTTTTGCTTATGGAGTAGGGAGAGTGGAAGGCGGGGCTTTACCCAATAAGCACAGTGAAATTTTGCAATATTTGAAGCAATGCGGCTTTGTGATTTCTGAGCAGCAAAGAGTAGTCAAAGGCTTGGAAGGCTGCTTAGATTTTTATAATCAAATAGCTGCTATGCGTCAGCACTTACCCTTTGAAATAGATGGGGTGGTTTATAAAGTCAATGACCTGGCCTTGCAGCGAGAGCTGGGTTTTATTTCAAGAGCACCACGCTGGGCCATCGCTCATAAATTCCCAGCTCAAGAGGTAGAAACCTTATTAGAGAAAGTCGAGTTTCAAGTGGGCAGGACTGGAGTCATTACGCCAGTTGCAAGACTAACTCCCGTATTGGTTGGCGGGGTGACTGTCAGCAATGCCACTTTGCATAATAAAGATGAAATATTAAGAAAAGACATTCACGAAGGAGACTTTGTGATTGTACGCCGCGCGGGAGATGTGATTCCTGAGGTAGTAAGAGTCGTCACAGAAAAGCGCTCTTCAAGCGTTAAGCCCGTACAGATGCCGGAATTTTGCCCCTCTTGTGGCGCTAAGCTGCTTGAAGAAGAAGGCGAGGTAGCCATTATTTGCCCGGCTGGCTGGAATTGTCCGACTCAGCGTAAAGAAAGTCTTTGGCATTTTTCTTCTAGGAACGCTATGAATATCGATGGCCTAGGCAGAAAAATTATCGATCAGTTAGTAGATGATGGCCTCGTGAAATCTCCTGCTAATCTTTATCAATTAACAGTGGTGCAGTTAGCTGAATTAGACAGATTGGCTCAGAAGTCAGCAGAAAACCTCATCAACGAACTCAATAAAAGTAAAAACACCACGCTGTCTCGCTTTTTATTTGCTTTAGGTATTTCAGATGTCGGCCAAGCCACCGCTCAAACTTTGGCTCAGCATTTTGGCTCATTAGAAGCCATTATGGCGGCAGATATCGAAAGCCTTCAAAGAGTGCAGGATGTTGGCCCTATTGTGGCTAATCATATTTATCAGTATTTTCAAGATCAAAAAAATCTGGAAGAAATCAACGTCTTAAAAGGTCTTGGGGTGAATTGGCCTAATGAAGCCCCCATCGCTAAAGAGGGTAAGCTTACAGGTAAGACCTTTGTCCTAACGGGGACATTAAGCAGCCTTTCCCGAGATGAAGCCAAGGCAAGATTACAGGCTTTAGGAGCTAAAGTTGCCGGTTCTGTTTCCAAAAATACCGATGTAGTGGTGGCGGGGGAGAGTGCTGGTTCCAAGCTTGAAAAGGCCCAGGAGCTTGGTATTGAAGTCTGGGATGAGCCAAAACTTATCGAAACTCTATCTTAAAGCGGCTAGGGCTGCTCCATCTATACAAAATTATCTTAAACCTCGTCTATATTTAAAGAAAATAAGAATAAATTCGTAGGGATACGAAAGCGAGGTTTACAATGGCTAAAAAAACACCGGAACAAAAGCGGATTGATGACTTAATTGCGGCTTTTGCAATTCTTCTTGCTAAAACCCCTGTTGAAGAAAGGCTTGCAAAGCTAAACAGCTTTCCAGGAGTTCTGCAAAAGGCTAGCAAAGGATTTTCAGCAGAAGGGCAAAACTATCGATTTCAAGCGCTGCGTGATTTTAATAGAGACTATCATGAGGCCGCTCGAGCTAATGTTGAGAATGTAGTCGAAAAACCTATTCAAATCCTGAATACGGCAACACAAGCAATTGAAGCTAAACAAAAACTAGTTCAGCATAAAACGGTGAGCCAAGCAGAAAAACCACAGTCGTTTTTTGCTAGGGCTATTAGCTTTCTTAGCAATATGTTTTTCGGCGCCAAAAATGCCAAGTCTCAAGAAATTAAGCCGCAACAACATGAGCAGGTATCAAATAATAAGCCTAGCGATAATAACCGCTCAATTGTGGGCATTGCTCCCAATATTTTAGGGTCTAATCCAAGTAGCCAGCTTGTGACTGATGGAACTCCGGCATCTTATGCTAATTCCACCAAGCCCCAAGCAGAGATATCAGACCCCGAGCCCATCGTTCAAGGCATGTTAGGAGAAGAACAAGCGCAAGCAGTCATCGATCAGATCGAGGATAAACTGGCAAAATCTGATCCAGTTACATACAAGGTGGACAAACATCATTCGACTTCCTATGCAGGAGATGCTGTTGAAAAGATCGTGGGCGATGCAATAGTAAGAGCGGAAGCAGAAGATCCACTAGACTCTATAGCGGATATGCGTCAAAGTTTCTCGGAGGCTTATGAAGAATCTAAGCGGGTAGCATCCGCAATTCAGGGAGGTAAAATAGGCATTGCTGCAGGGTCATTCGCTACCGCGGCTAAAGAGTCAAACCAAGCCAGTGCCGATGCAACCAAGGCAAAGGGACCACATAATGGTTAGCTTTTAGAAATCTCAATAGGAACATGAACTGATAAATTTTTAGGTAATAGCTTAATGCCTAGTTCCTGGCTTTTTTGAATAATGTCTTTATTTTCAAAGTGACTGGTAACAAGAATACAGTTTCTGCTGTTTACTCTAGAAATAAGATCTAGCCCGTTTATGCTTGCATTAATAAATTCATAATCTGACAGCAAAAGGAAGCTTTGTTTGGGGTGAGCCTGAAACCATTCAATAAATTTCATGGGGTCATTAAAGTGGCAGACTTTTATTTCAGGGAAATGAAGGAATCGTTCATTCCACGCATCATGAATGGAGTTATCATCATCACATATCCAAATTTCCGCATGCGGGTTTAGTATAATTTTATTGGCAAACCATTGAGGTTGAGGAGCTTTGGGCAGATGTATGCAAACAGTTGTGCCTTGATTGACTACAGAGTCAATTTTAATAAAGCCTTTTGCTTCCTCTACTCGCTGTTTGGCATGCGAAAGCCCCAGGCCTGAGCCGCCTTTTTTGTCAAAACTGCCCGCTGTGAAAATATTATTAAGCTTGTCTTGTGGGATACCTCGGCCATTATCTTTTATACAAAGTTTGAGCGTGTACTCAAGGTT
This sequence comes from Gammaproteobacteria bacterium, assembly GCA_029256015.1. Lineage (GTDB taxonomy): Bacteria > Pseudomonadota > Gammaproteobacteria > Francisellales > CACEW01 > JAQSYQ01. The sequence goes on from JAQSYQ010000013.1 coordinate 5,002, forward strand.
TTCAAGAGAAATAACTATGCTTCCTTTTTTATCCAGAGCCTCGGCTGAGTTATTAATAAGGTTAGATAGCACTCTTTCAAGTTCGTTCGTATCAAATATCACAAAGGCGAAATAAGCTTCTGCTTGAATTTGAGTAATAAATTCGATATTACGGTTTTGATATTGGAGTCTTTTTTCAGAAACAATGCTTTCAATAATGCATGAAACAAGAACTGGGCTATGGAGTTGTGGGCTGGGAAGTGGGCGCTTTCTGCCTCGAAACTCATTTAATAAATTATTAGCTATATCATTGATTCGGTTGGTTGCATTGCGCAAGATTACTCTTTGGTTTTCAGGGACATTAGATAAATGCTTAACTAGCATATCCAGAGCGGCAAGAGGCGAGCGAATGTCATGAGCAACTTGAGCGGCCAATTCAGCAAAAGCCGCTTCTTTAGATTTTTCTGAAACCTCATTGAGCAGAGCTGTAATTTTATTCTGAATTTCCAGCATTTCAGAGGACGCATTGCTGGAGGTGTTTTTTTGAGATCCCGTTTTTAGAAGATTTAATAAATCATGGATAGGGTCGATAAATAACTGTTTAGGAATTTTATTTGCCAAAGGATAGAGCAAGGTGAAAATGCTGATAATGAAAAGAAGCATTAACATTACTCTGCCGAGAAGGTCGGAAAACAAATCATGATCAGACAAAACGGACCCGCTAACATGGAAGTAACCGAAATTCTCTCCATCCGCTAGGCTGATAGGGTAGTTATAATGCCATGAAAATGGAGCTTCCCATAACATCTGGAGCTGATCTTTAGGCGTACCTTGCGACTCCCAAGAAATCTGATAGCTGTTAGTTCGATTGTAATCAGAAAGCTTAACATCAATGGCCTGCGTGTTATTAATCAAAACTTGGCTAATAGTAAAGTCACTAAGTAGGCTGCATTGGGTGTTGATAATCTTTTCTAGGCTTTCAAAGCTCTTAACGGTGTCATAGACGGTCAGTCCGACAATAGCCAAAGAAAGCAATAGAAGGCATTTAAGAATCCTGTTTCCAATTTTCTTTTTAATTTGGGCTGCTAAGCCTAGATTATAAGTGTCGTTCATTATGATAGCCTGGCCTTAGTCAAAAGCTGAAATTGTGCCTATTAATGTGGTTCCTTGTGGATCAATTTTATAAATAGCGTAGTTGCTGGTTTTATACCAATGAGGATTGGCTTGTCTGGCCGATTTATAGCTATTTAGAATATTTGCTTGCATAGTGGGTGCAGACGAGGGATAGGCTTTTAAAGCTTTTATTGCAGACATTGCCGTTATATAGATAGAGTATGAGACAGAATTGTAGTCACTGTTACCGTATAATTGCTGATAGTACTTAGAAAATGCTTGAAAGTCAGGTGAGTTCGGATCGAACAAATCCACAGTGAGCCAGTACTCAACATAATGAATATTCTTGGGCATTTTGCCAAAACTTCCTACATTATCAAGATTATTGATAAATATAGGGCTGTCTCCTAGCTGAGCCGCAATGCGGTATATAAGAGGTTGTATCTCAGGGGAGGTGTTGGGTTGAAGCAAAATCACATCGCCTTTTTGATAGCTTGCTATGAGTTCATTTACGCTTACGCTGCCGGAATCACCGGAATACATGTTGTTAACAATTTTAGCTGAGGGGTATAGACTTTGATAGCCTGAATTAATCTTATCTGTAAGGTCTACACAGTCTTTGCAGTCTGCGGCGACTACATTGATAAGTCCCCTGTTAGGGAATTGGCTGCTGAGAAATTTTACTACGGTATGGCCAAGGTCTTTATCCAATAAAGCCAGACTATAAAAATTGTCGGGTAAGCTGGCGATATCAGAATCGGAAGCATACGGAGACAAAATCATAATGTTTTTAAAAGAATTTCTTAGTAATAACAGTTGGTTTGAAGAGTGAGGGCCTATAATAAGGTCGGGGTGCCAAGCAGTTACGCTGGGAACTTCTTTTAAAATGGCAAGAGGGTTGTTATCATAAAAAAAGGTTTGGTACTGTATAGTGTAGCCTTGGTTTTGTGCGACTAAGGCAGCAGTCTTGATCCCGGCGATATAAGAATCTTGATAACCGGAGGGCAAATAAGGATCGTTGACATTATCCAATATAGCGATCCGAATGACCCGGGGATCAGCTAGGCTGGTAGAAGGTGTAAAAAGTGCAAATAATAAGGGCAAGATCAATATAAGCCCTTTAAGAATCCCTGTATTTTTCATTAAATTATCTCAAACCTAGATGATTCTCGGTAGTATAGCTTAGAATGTGGCGATATCTGGTCCTAAGAAGTGTATTTTTCATTTATTCTTTTTTTACAGCAGATTTCTTTCTATAATACATGGGCTTCACAACTAACCAGGAGAATAGTCATGCAAAAAGTAGTGCGCGAAGTTAAAGAAGCATTTACTCAAACTCGTCTTCCAGCTTTTGTAAAAGCTTAGGTTGAATGAGGGAATCAATAGCTAATGGGGCAGGAAGCTCCAGTCCTCATTATCATATCAATGATAAGTTGTTTTTCTTAATAGAAAAAAATCAAGTTTTAGTTTGGGATTACGCTTCGCATCAGCAGTACCTTTTAGATTTGTCTTACTTTCAAGAATTATTAAATATCGCTGACACTCATGTTTCGAATAATTCAGCCATCTTAAAAGAGCTTTTAGAGGCAGGCCTTGTCTCAGATATTCCTTTTCCTCAAGAAGAGTGGGGCTGGGATGCGCTTTCAAAAATCTATCATATCGGTTGCCAAAGTGTCTATAGCAATGAGGGAAGCCTGAATAAAGATGAGCTGTCACAGTCCTATCTCGAATTTTGTCAAGAAATAGCTGAGAAGCCAGTCGAACTTTATACTGAAAAGCAAGGCCAGCGGGTTGAGCTTCCTCAGCCTGATCTTTCTTCTCTACAAAAGCCTTATTGGGAAGTGCTTAAGCAAAGGAAAACTTGCCGTGCTTTCTATTCAGAATCCATTAGTTTGCAGCAGCTAAGCACCGCCTTGTTCGCCAGTTTTGGACTAATTCATGGGGAATGGGAAGAGTTAAAGCAGCATGATTTAAAGTTGACTGGAATGCGAAAGGCTAGCCCAGCAAGCGGGGGGCTACACTCAGAAGAAGCCTATGTGGTGGTATTTCGGGTGGAGGGTTTAGCGCCTGGCTTATACCATTATCGGCCGCAGGACCACCAATTAAGCTTATTGAAAGCGGGTCAATTTGAAAAAGAAGTCATTGAGCTTAATATGGGACAGTTTTTTTCAGAAGGTATGGCCTTTGGGGTTTATATAAGCGCTCGCTTTGATAAAATTTGGTGGAAATATAAGCATTCCAGAGCTTATCGAGTCACCTTGGTCGATATCGGCCATCTCTCGCAAACATTCTTATTGACTGCAACGGCACTTGGCTTAGATACTTGGGTAACAGCTGCTTTTAAAGATGACAAGCTGCAAAGCTTTTTGGGGATGGAAGGAAACAAGGAAGCTGCATTGCTGTTCGTTGGTGCGGGGAAAGGCTCAGGACAGGCTATTCCAAATGAGATGTTAGGCTTGGTATGAAGCGAAAAATCAGCTGGAATGGTTTGCCAGCGTTTTGCCAGGTATCAGTGTTAACTTTATTGGTTTTCTTCTAGTCTTAAAGCTATTGATTCCAATGAGCCAAAGTCACCAGTAGATTGATTGACATTGGCAGTATTTCTCTATATCATTCGCCGGTTATGAATAAACTCGCCTTACCAATTAAAATAGACCCGCTAAGCTACGCGAGAGCGAGCAGACAGGTCAAAGGATCTTTAGAGTTTTCAGCAATGCCCAGGCTGGTTGAAGTCTTGGCAGATAAACAGGGTGAAGCCCAGTTTGAGCTGAACTTTAAGGTGGATGAGGAAGGCTTTGTTGTTATTGGAGTGAGTGTAGAAGCGGCGTTGCCATTGATTTGCCAGCGTTGTTTAAAAGCTTATTTACACAAGCTTACACTTAACTCTGAATTAAGCCCCGTCACAGACGAGGCGAAGGTTAAAGATTTGCCTTCACGATATGAGGCCTGGCCTTTATCTGAAGAACAAACCATATCTCCTATAGAGATATTGGAAGAAGAATTATTGTTGAATCTACCGCTTGTGCCAATGCACAGTCAGGCAGATTGCTCAGCAGCAAAACTGCTGGCAAATTCAACTAGTGAAAAAGAGCAGGCTACTCATAAGCCTTTTGAGATTTTGAAGAAACTAAAGTAGGAGATAGATAATGGCAGTTCAACAGAATAAAAAATCACGTTCAAGACGTGACATGCGTCGTTCACATGATGCATTGACAGGCCCAAGCCTTTCAGTTGATCAAACTTCTGGTGAAACCCATTTGCGCCACCATGTAAGCCCTAACGGCTTTTATCGTGGACGTAAAGTGATCGATAGCAAGCGCGACGAATAGTCCCTTGAAAATGGTTACTATTGCCGTTGATGCGATGGGAGGGGACCATGGCATCAAAACAACCGTACCAGCTGCAGCTCAGGCTCTAAAAGCACATCCTGAACTAAAGCTTATATTGGTAGGCAATCAAAAAACACTAGAGCGAGCTTTAAGCAAATATAAGCTTGCAGATCATCCTCGTATTAGCACTCATCACGCCTCTGAAGTAGTGGAGATGGATGAGCTGCCTTCTCACGCACTTCGCAATAAAAAAGACTCTTCCATGAGAGTCGCCATTAACCTGGTAAAAGAAGGCACGGCCCAGGCTTGCGTTAGCGCAGGAAATACTGGGGCTTTAATGGCTACTTCTCGATTTGTATTAAAAACTTTACCTGGCATTGATCGTCCTGCTATCGTCTATGCGATGCCTGGGGTTAATCAAGACACAGGTGAAAGAACCGCTGTCCATATGTTGGACTTGGGGGCAAACGTAGATTGCACAGCCGAGCATTTATTCCAGTTTGCTATCATGGCTTCTGTTAGACGTTCTTTAATTGATAATATCCCGCATCCTCGAGTTGCTTTGCTTAATATTGGCGAAGAAGAAATGAAAGGTCTGGAAAGCATTAAAGAAGCAGCTAAATTAATTTCCAACTGTCCTTCATTAAACTATACCGGCTTTGTTGAGGGTAATGATATTTTTGCTGATAAAGCGGATGTCATTGTTTGCGATGGCTTTATCGGTAATATCGCATTAAAGACCGCAGAAGGTACGGCTAAATTTATTTCCTATATGGTGAAAGATGCGTTTAAAAGCAATGTCATTATGAAGCTTTGCGCTATTATCGCTTTCCCTGCTTTGTTAAAAATTAAGAAAAATCTCGATATGCGCCGATACAATGGTGCAAGCTTTTTGGGCTTAAAAGGCATTGTCTTAAAAAGCCATGGCGGAGCGGATGCTTTTGCTTTTTCATCGGCTATAACTGAGGCTTTGGCCGAAGTTGAAAAAAATATCCCAAGCCAAATCCATGCTCAGGTAGAAACCCTACTCGGTCAGATGAATAATACAGGCTCAGTTAATGGCGGCTAAAATCGCGGGAACGGGCTATTATCTGCCCAAACAAGTTTTAACTAATGAGGAAATCGCCAAGTGGGTCGACACTTCTGATGAGTGGATCCGCCAAAGAGTAGGCATCGTTTCCCGCCATATTGCAGATAGCAATGAAACTAACGTATTTATGGCAAGTGCAGCCGCAAAAAAAGCTTTGGAAGCTGCGCAAATTAGCGCAGAAGAGCTTGGTTTAATTATCGTTGCCACTTCCACTCCAGACAGTATGATGCCAAGCACGGCATGCGAAGTTCAGCATAAACTTGGAATAGCAGGATGCCCTGCATTTGATGTGAATGCAGCTTGCAGCGGCTTTGTTTATGCGTTGAATATCGCTCATCAGTTTTTTTTAGCGGGTACGGTAAAGCATGTTTTAATTATCGGCAGCGAGCGCATGTCCAGGGTCATTAACTGGCAGGACCGCAGTACCTGTGTTCTATTTGGAGACGGAGCAGGGGCAGTGGTTTTAAGTGCATCAGATCAGCCCGGCATTTTGGGGAGCTATGTTCATGCTGATGGTCAGCATAAAGAATTGCTACATATTCCCAATCATCTTCCTGATCAAGCTTTTGCAGGCGAAAAACTAGAAGCTAAATTGACCATGCAAGGCAATAAAGTTTTTCGATATGCAGTAACCATGTTGGAAAAAGTCGTTTTAGAAGTCTTGGAAAAGCAAGGCATGGATAAGTCCGCTATTGATTGGCTTATTCCACACCAAGCTAATGAAAGAATTATCGCCGCTACCGCTAAAAATTTAGGATTATCCATGGATAAAGTAGTGTTAACGCTACCTACTCATGGCAATACTTCCGCCGCTTCCATTCCATTGGCCTTAGCCTCCGCTATTGAGCAAGGAAAAATTAAACGCGGTGAGCTATTATTATTTGAAGCATTTGGAGCTGGCTTTGTTTGGGGCGCAGCTCTCGTTAAGTATTAACAAAATATCATAGGTGAAAACATGGAAAAGATTGCCTTTGTATTCCCAGGGCAGGGCTCTCAGAAATTGGGTATGCTAAGTGAATTAGCCGCACAGTTTCCTGTGGTTAAATCAACTTTTGATGAAGCTGAGCAAGTATTGGGATATGACTTATGGGAAATTACCCAAAAGGACGAAGCTAAACTCAATCAAACTGAATACACTCAGCCTGCTGTTTTGGCTGCTAGTATTGCCGTTTGGCGTATATGGCAACAAAGAACTGAGGCCAGGCCTAGTTTAGTGGCAGGACATAGTTTAGGGGAATACTCTGCTTTGGTTTGCGCTGAATCGATAGATTTTGCAGATGCGTTGCGTTTAGTTAGGCTTCGCGGCCAGTTAATGCAAACTGCGGTGCCTAAAGAACAAGGTGCTATGGCAGCCATTTTAGGATTGGATGATCAAGGTGTGATCGAGGCTTGCAAACAAGCGGCACAAGATGAAGTAGTTGCTGCTGTGAACTTCAATGCGCCAGGCCAGGTAGTGATTGCAGGAAGACGAAATGCAGTGACTCGCGCCATTGAAACCGCCAAATCACTCGGAGCAAAAAAAGCACTATTACTACCTGTAAGTGTCCCTTCTCACTGTGAATTAATGAAGCCGGCGGCTGAAAGCTTAGCTGAAGCTTTGGAGGGAATTGCTATTCAATCTCCGAAAATTGGAGTGGTGCAAAACGTTGATGCCAGTATTCATCAGTCTCCTGATGTAATCCGCAGTGCCTTAGTAAAACAATTATACAATCCTGTGCAATGGGTAAAAAGCGTTCAAAAACTTTATCAGGAAAACTGTCAAACCTTTATTGAGTGTGGCCCAGGAAAAGTGTTAACAGGCCTAAATAAAAGAATTATTGACGAAGGCCATTTTGCCGCAATGGATGATGTAGCAGGTTTGGAAGCTGCCCTGCAATTAATTCAGAACAGTTAAGATAGAGGAATGAGCATGGCGGAAAATCAAAAAGTTGCTTTAGTAACTGGTGCAAGTAGAGGCATTGGTCAAGCGATTATGCTTGAACTAGCTAAGCAAAATATGTATGTGATTGGTACGGCTACCAGTGAATCAGGCGCTGCTAAAATTACTCAGACTTTGCAAGAGGCTGGACTAAAAGGCGAAGGCAAGGTTTTAGATGTCTCTTCTCCTGAAATGATTAAGAGTTTCTGTGAGCAGATTAAAGATATGCCAGGCCTACCGCATATTTTGGTTAACAATGCAGGAATCACCCGCGATAATTTAATGATGAGAATGTCAGATGACGAGTGGGAAAGCGTAGTTAACACCAACTTGTCTGGAGTGTTTCGTTTAAGCAAGGCCTGTTTAAAAAATATGATGCAGAACCGTTGGGGCAGAATTATTAGCATCGGTTCAGTGGTAGGCAGCATGGGAAATCCTGGGCAAGCAAATTACTGCGCAGCAAAAGCCGGCGTTATCGGATTTTCAAAGTCTCTAGCGCGTGAAATAGGTTCTCGCAATATTACCGTCAATGTTGTAGCGCCTGGTTTTATCGATACCGATATGACTTCTGCTTTGCCCGATAATCATAAGCAGGCATTATTGGATATGATTCCATTGAAGCGGATGGGTAAGCCTGAAGATATTGCAGCTTTGGTGGGGTTTTTGGCATCTGATGCGGCGGGATATATTACGGGCGAGACTATTCACGTAAATGGCGGCATGTACTAATACCCATTCTCTTTTTTAGCCATACTGCGTTGTGGCGACCATTCGCGGTCCTCATTTATTAGTAATAAACTCCGGACGCCTTGTCTAAGTTAAAAATTGAGAGCATTAGTATTAAAACCACCCTTTCCCTCATTTATTAGTAATAAACTCCGGGCGCTCTTTGGTCACCACGCCTTGCCTGGCTAAAAATAGAGATGGGTATTGGTTAACATAGTACGTTTGTTTGAAAAACAGGCTAAATAAAAAAGTTTTTCTTGAAACATCTGGAAATTTGAATAAACTAGCACGATAAGCTTTTTGATTCATTAATAAAGAGGATAAGTAGATGAGCAATACAATCGAAGCCCGCGTTAAAAAAATCATCGTTGAGCAGTTGGGCGTGAAAGAAGAAGATGTGACTCCAAACGCATCTTTAGTTGATGATTTAGGGGCTGATTCTCTTGATACCGTAGAATTGGTTATGGCATTAGAAGAAGAGTTTGAGACCGAAATTCCAGACGAAGATGCTGAAAAAATTACTACAGTTCAACAAATCACTGACTATATCAAGAGTCATTCTAAGTAATAGATTCTATCAATAGCATTATTCAAAGGCTGGTTTATCGGTAACGAGGACCAGCCTTTTTCATAAGGAGGTAAAAGTGAACAAGCGCCGTGTAGTGGTAACTGGTTTAGGGATGATTTCACCACTTGGTTTGGATGTTGCTTCTAGCTGGGAAGGGATTATCGCAGGAAAAAGCGGTATTCGCATGATTACCGAATTTGATACGACAGAGTTTGCAGTAAAGTTTGCAGGAACGATTGAAGGCTTTGATCCCACTCAATACATTCCAGTAAAAGACGTTAAGAAAATGGATATCAGCTTGCAATACGGTGTGGCTGCAGCTTGTGAAGCTTGGAGCGATGCAGGTATTACAGTTACCGAGGAAAATGCTCGAAGAATCGGCGTTTCTATCGGCTCAGGTATTGGTGGCTTAACCACTATCCAAGAAACTGCGATCGAAATGTCTAAAGAGGGCCCTAAAAGAATTTCACCTTTTTTTATCCCCTCAGCCATTATTAATATGATTTCAGGTCAGGTTGCTATTCGGTTTGGCTTGAAAGGCCCCAATATTGCCATTGTTACAGCTTGTACCACAGGTACCCACAATATCGGCTATGCTGCAAGAACTATTGCTTATGGCGATGCAGACGTGATGGTAGCGGGTGGTGCTGAAAAAGCCAGCTGCGAGCTAGGGATAGGCGGGTTTGCTGCGGCACGTGCTTTGTCACGTCGCAACGATGCTCCTGAAAAAGCCAGCCGGCCGTGGGACAAAGATCGAGACGGTTTTGTATTAGGAGACGGCGCTGGCGTGGTGGTTCTTGAAGAATATGAACATGCTAAACGTCGTGGAGCTAAAATTTATGCTGAGATTATCGGTTTTGGTATGAGCGAAGATGCCTTTCATATGACGATGCCAGATGGAGTGGGAAGTTATTACTCCATGGTGAATGCAGTGGAAGATGCCGGAATTATGCCTTCTGAAATTGATTATATTAATGCTCATGGAACTTCGACTCCGGCAGGGGATGTAGTGGAAAGCCAGACAGTTGAAAAGTTTTTAGGAGATCATGCTAAAAATGTTTCAATGAGTTCTACCAAGTCTATGATAGGTCATGCTTTAGGTGCGGCAGGAGCTTTAGAAGCCATATTCTGTATATTGGCTATACGCGACCAGATAGCGCCTCCTACCATTAACCTTGAGAACCCAGCAGAGGGCTGTAACTTAGATTACGTTCCTAATGTGGCTAAAAAACGCAAAATCGATGTGGCTTTGTCTAACTCGTTTGGATTTGGCGGCACTAACGGTACGGTAATTTTTAAGAAACTATAATGTTTAGTTGTCACCCTGGGGCTGCAAAGCAGAACCCGGGGTCTCATCAAAGGAATTTATGCGAATAGGTAAATTTATCACATTAGAAGGCGGCGAAGGGGTGGGCAAAACCACCTCTTTAGACTTTATTCAGTCTTATCTTACTCAAAAAGGCGTTAATCTTGTGGTAACCCGTGAGCCGGGCGGCACGCCTTTTGCTGAGAAAATCCGCAATGTATTGCTTGAGCCTTCAGATGAAAAAGTCGATGTGGATACCGAGCTTTTATTGATGTTTGCTTCCCGTGCACAGCATTTAGCTGAACTCATTAAGCCTGCTATCGCAAGAGGCGAGTGGGTGCTGTGCTCAAGGTTTACCGATTCTACTTATGCCTATCAAGGTGGCGGAAGAGGCATTTCCTTTGAAAGAATCCGCACTTTAGAGCAGTGGGTTCATGATGATTTTCAGCCGGACCTCACTTTATATTTCGACCTTCCAGTTGAAATCGGTATGCAAAGGGCCAAAGCTCGTGGGCATTTAGATCGAATTGAGCAAGAAGATTTAGACTTTTTTGAAAGAGTAAGAGCTGCTTATTTAAAGCGCGCTAAAGAATCTTCTCGCTATCGCGTTATTGATGCCAGTCAATCCATTGAGCAAGTCCAAAGTCAGATTGCTACAATCCTTAACGAAGTCCTATAACAGGTTTGCTAAGAGCTTTTACCAAGAGCAGAATAGTGGTGTTAACCTAACAAAGGAGAACGCTATGCCTGCTCAATCTAAGCCTTCAAATAATTCTTCTGTTTTCAAAACGCTGTTAGTTTTATTTGCAGCTTCCGTTACAGCTAAATCATCAGTGGATAATTGGAGCACTTGCACCGGTGAGGGTGAGAGGTGGATAAGCAAACCGTTTGATTTTCGAAAAGGTCTAGTGGAATGCGTTTTTGGTTTGCATGGAAACGTAACCGAGGAAGCGAATTATTGCGTATCTTCAAAAGATGATGGAAAAGTGGAACCTGACTATGGCACTCTGCCGGTAGGGCCAAGCCAAATAAATTTCACAGGAGACAGTCAAGCTGCATCGATTGGGGTTATTTATCAGACTAAAGGTGCTTTATATACAGCTCACTGCGATCAAAATACGACGTCAGTCTTAAGAGGGTCAGCAACTCCGGTCTAACCTGCTAACAGCATTGATCGAAAAACAGCCTTTTGTTATTGTATAAATATTAATCAATAGCAAAAGGAGCTTATATGTTTAGTGTTCAAAATGCCTTGAAATTTCTATTGTTAGCTTATGCTTCAATTCAGTCTCGTGCTTATAATATTATCAACGATCAATTTTTTCTCGCTAAACCTGGCGAGGCGGCCAGAAACCCGGAAACCGCCAAGCTGCCTTTTTATGACTTTGCTTTAGGCCCGGTTTACTGTGAAGCCAGTATGGATTTTGCGGACCCCGAGTTGTCAAACTTTGTCACATTTTATGCCACAGGCGACTGCGATCCTAAGCGCTTAATTCTGGATTTAAGGCCTGGCGGTCATGAGCTAGAGTTTAAGGGCAATGGCCTTACGGAACTTAACTTTGTGAATAACAACGGTGGTGCCGGCAAATTTGCCAATAATTTGCGAGTAAACTGTATGCAATCAGAGCCTGACAGCGCTAATTCGGCTAACCGTATGGAGTTGTTTATTATCAAGCCGCAGCAATCTACTCTCGAAAATGAAAGGGCTAGATTCGATTTGGGCCGAGGCCCAGTAAACTGTACAGTTAACATGCCCAGTATGGATAAAGCAGCGGCTGGCACTGCCGAATTTTACGCGGTCGGGGCAGAAGCGTTTCCAGCTGCCGGCGAATTTAATTTACGCCTGGGGCCTAGCAGCATCTCGGTAGAATTAGGAGATCCGAGATATGGAGACCGAGTCAGCCTAGTGTTTGCTAACAACAATGGTAAGCAGCCTTCGACCCATTCTAATAACTTATTCGTTAGCTGTTATCAGGGCTGAGTTATCGCCTCATTTATCCAAAAGAAAATAATGCATCTGCTTCATCGGCATGCAGTTTCTTCAAAGCCCTCATTAGAGGGCTTTTTTATGCCTAATAAATTGCTAAGCTAGCAGCAAAAATATACACTATAAGTTTTGCATGAAGGCTTAGGGATTTATAGATGACAGGGCAATCGTCAACTAAAAAACATTTTACCGCATACGCATTTTATCCGGTTTTGATCGTGATATTGTGCGCAGGATTCCTTTTTTACAAATATGTCCTTCAGGTTTCGCCCAGCATTATGACCCATCAGCTTATGCAGGAGTTTCAGGTCAACGGAATGGGCCTTGGTAACCTGGCAGCGACTTTTTTCTATGCCTATTTTGTGACTCAGCTCTTTGTCGGCATTTTGCTGGATAAGTACAGCGTTCGCCTATTAAGCAGCTTGGCTATCTTAATCAGCGCACTTGGGGCTTGTTTGTTTGCCGATACTCAATCTTTGTTTTTGGCGGCGCTGTATCGGGCTATGATGGGATTTGGAGCGGCTTTTGCCACAGTTTGCTATTTAAAAACCACAGCAGTTTGGTTTAAGCCCAATCAATTTGCTTTTATTAGCGGGCTTTTGGCTACTGCTGCAATGCTGGGGGCGGTATTTGGGGTGGCGCCTTTGTCTTTTGTGGTACAGGCTTATGGTTGGCGTAACTGTCTAATGGGTTGCGGCATTGCCGGAATTGCTTTATCCATAGTGTTTTTTATTGTGGTGAGAGACCAGTCATTTATTGGCCCGGCTGCTTCACGCCAAGCCAAGCATGGGATTGATTTAAAAGCAGTAGGCGCAGTATTAAAAAACAAGCAAAACTGGTTGCTGACATTTTACAGTGGGCTTTCTTTTACGCCGGTTGCGGTGTTTGGGGGTTTATGGGGTAATCCCTTTTTGCAAGAAAGCTATGCGATTTCTCAAACTCAGGCGGCAAGCTTGGTTTCTTTAAGCTTTCTTGGTCTTGCAGTAGGCGGGCCGTTATTGGGCTTGCTATCTGACCGCTTGGGCAAAAGAATTCAAATTATGCTGCTCGGTAATGTTTTAGCTTTAATGGCTTTGGGCCTAGTTATTTACTGCTCCTTCTTGCCTTACTGGCTTACCGGTATTTTATTGTTTGTATTTGGATTTGGGGCCAGTGCTTTTATGCTGGCATTTGCGGTGGGCAAGGAAAGTAATCCTATCGCATTGGCCGCAACGGTCATTGCCTTAATTAACTCTGGAGACGGAATATTTGGATCATTTTCAGAGCCTTTAGTCGGTAAAGTTTTAGATTTAGGTTGGAACGGTAAAATCCTTAACGGCATTCATTACTTCTCAGTAGATAATTACCGAGTGGCACTGAGTTTATTGCCGATTTATTTAGTGCTCGCTATTGTCCTGTTAATCTTTGTTCGCGACTCAAGACGCCACTTTAATGCAGTGGCTGAGCTAGAGGCATAAAATGATTGAGCTTAAGGCCCTTAATAAATCCTATCAAACTAAGCAGGCTGAGTTTCATGCCTTAAGGGACATTAACCTCAAAGTAGCTAAAGGCGAAATTTACGGGATTATCGGCCGCTCAGGGGCGGGCAAAAGTACCTTAATCCGCTGTGTAAACTTATTGGAGCGCCCTAATAATGGGCAGGTTATAGTCGATGGCGTAGATTTGCTGCAACTCAATCCCAAAGCTTTACGAGAAAAGCGCCATTCCATTGGCATGATTTTCCAGCATTTTAATCTGTTAAGCTCACGTACGGTTTATGACAATATCGCTTTGCCTTTAGAGCTTATCGGAATTAGTAAGCCATATATCGCTAAACGAGTAGATGCTTTGTTAGAACTAACGGGCTTAGGCCTTCATAGGCATCACTGCCCACAGCAACTTAGCGGTGGCCAAAAGCAAAGAGTGGCGATTGCAAGGGCGCTGGCAACTTCTCCCAAGGTGTTGTTAAGCGATGAGGCTACTTCTGCTTTAGACCCTGAGACCACCCAGTCCATTTTGAATTTGCTTAAAAAAATCAATCAGGAGCTTAATCTGACTATTTTGTTGATTACCCACGAAATGGATGTGATTAAATCTATTTGTGATCGAGTCGCTATTTTAAATCAGGGCGAGATGATTGAAGAAGCTCCCGTATTAGAGTTATTCGCAAGGCCTCGCTCAGAGGTTGCCAAAAACTTTACTCAATCTGCTTTGCATATTCAATTGCCAGACAGTTTAAGAGTAAGATTAAAACCTGAGCCTTTTGATGGCTCAAGGCCTATTGTGAAACTCACTTTTTTGGGAGAGAAGGCCGAGGAGCCTATTATCGTGAGCCTTCTCACCAGATTTAACGTGACCACGAATATTTTGCAGGCCAATTTGGAAATGATTCACCAATCTACCGTGGGAATGAGTATTTGTGAGCTATGGGGCACTCCGGGAGCAATAGAACACAGCATTGAGTTTATCAAAGCCCAAAACATACAGGTGGAGGTTTTAGGCTATGTTTCTCATTAATTCCGACCTGTATTTAGCTTTATGGCAAACCATCTACATGGTGTTTATATCCAGTTTCTTGAGTATTGTATTAGGCTTAATGCTTGGGGTGGCTTTATTTATCACTCGCCCAAAGCAATTTTTGGCTTTCCCCGCGCTTAATAGACTGCTGAGTGTCATTGTTAATATCACCCGCTCGGTGCCTTTTGTCATATTGATGATCGGGATTATTCCATTGACTCGGTTTCTGGTGGGAAGCTCTATCGGCACCAATGCAGCCATTGTTCCTTTAACCCTGGCAGCGATTCCTTTTTTTGCCAGAGTTGCTGAAACTTCACTGTCTGAGGTGGATAGTGGATTAATAGAGGCCGCTCAGGCAATGGGGGCGTCTCCTTGGCAAATTATTTTAAAAGTGCTGATCCCTGAGGCTTTGCCTGGCCTGATTTCAGGGGCGACTTTGACCATTATCAGTTTAATTGGCTATTCCGCGATGGCAGGAGCTGTAGGCGGCGGGGGGCTTGGAGACTTGGCGATTCGCTACGGCTATCAAAGATTTGATGTCTGGGTCATGCTTGAAACCGTTGTAATCCTGGTGATTTTGGTGCAGCTAGTCCAAATGTTGGGAGATTATTCAACTAAGTTTAGGAGCTTAAAAGGCTTTGCTTGGCTTAGTGCTGCATTATGGTTTTTCTGTGTGGCTGCTATGCTGTATTCACTGATGGCTACTCCTAAACAGGACACTTTAAGAGTTGGGGTGATGTCTGGAGCCCAAGAGCAGATTATGCAGGTGGCACAAGAAGTCGCAGCCAAGCAATATAACTTGAATCTGCAAGTCGTGACTTTTGATGACTACGTGTTGCCTAATACTGCGCTTAATTCCGGCAATATCGATGCCAATATATTTCAGACCGTTCCTTACCTTAATGCGCAAATAGCACAAAGGCATTACGACATTAGCGGGATTGCCAAAACCTTTGTCTATCCAATGGGCCTTTTTTCCAACAAGTATTCTAATGTAAATGCATTGCCTTATGGAGCTCTGATCGCGATTCCCAATGACCCCAGCAATGAGGGCAGGGCTTTATTGTTGCTGCAAACAGCAGGCTTAATTAAGCTTAAACCCCAAGCTGGTTTAATGGCCACCCCTGCTGATATCACAAATAACCCTAAAAATTTGCAGTTCAAAGTGCTAGATGCTGCCAGTATTCCAAGGGCGTTGCCTGATGTGGATTTAGCGGCCATTACCAACGATTATGTGGCGCCAGCAGGGCTTAACCTTGCAGAGGCCTTGTTCAAAGAAAATGCTAATGTGCCTTATGCCAATATCATCGTAGTGCAGACTCAACAGCAAAATAATCCCATTTTCCAAAAGCTAATTGCAATCATGCACTCGCCTCAAGTCGTGCAAGCTACAGAGCAGGCCTATCCTAACGGAGCGGCCATTCCAGCCTGGGCAGCAAGCTCATGAAGCCAAATATTTTAGCTTTTGATACTTCAACAGACAGCTGCACGGTGGCTTTGCAGGCGAATGGCAAAGCATATTCAAGACATAGCATTGAGCCTCGCAAACACAACGAGCTTTTATTGCCGATGATCGATGCTCTGCTAAAAGAAGCTAAACTTAGCTTTGCTCAATTGGATGCCATTGCTTTTGGAGCAGGGCCGGGAAGTTTTGTCGGAGTGAGAATTGCTGTCGCAGTGGCCCAAGGTTTGGCTTTTGCTGCAAACAAACCTGTGATCACAATTTCCAGTTTGCAGGCTATGGCACAAACGGCTTTTCGAGAGTCCACTATAAGAAAAGCCCAGCTGATCGTCGATGCCAGAATGCAGCAAGCCTATATTGGCTTATATGAAGAACATAGCGGCTTAATGCTGCCGGTAAAACCTGATTCCATTCAAGCTTTCGATCAAGTTGTTTTAGAATCGAGATTTGAAAAAATAGAAATCCTGCCAAATGCTATCGATATTTTGCCTTTGGCAGAACATGAATATGCGCAAGGAAATCTGTTAAAAGCAGACCAAGCTCTACCCCTATACTTGGATGAAGCCAAGCAATGGAAAAAGCTTACTAATTAGTTATTGTCCAGGAGTGAAAGGTCTTGAGTCTCTTGGAGGGCTAGAGTGCTGAGCAGTTGGCCTACTATTAGAAACGGGTGTCTGAGGCCGTAATTCACCTGCAGGTAAAAGAATGGGAATATAGCCCTCAGGTTCGCGATCAAGTATTTGCCAAAGAGTTAATGCAGGGGATAAGGGAGGGCGTATTTTATCCTCGGGAAGCATAACTTCTTTCAAGCGATTTGATTTATCAGGCATGACGAATTCTCAGCTATTCAGTGCCAGGGGCTAGATCAGCTGCTTGTGCTTGTTGCCCGTCGACAACGGCACTAAACCAGGGGGTTGCAGTTGCATCATGGTTCAAGAGGAGATTGGCTCCAGGCCGAAGAAGGCGTGCTATTTGTTCAGGCGTTAAACTATCAACCCATCTGCGGATGTTGTAATTAACCCCAGGTCGAAGAAGACGTGCTAATATTTCAGGCGTTAAGTTAAGGTTATGATTATGATTAATATTTTCTGAGTCTAATGAGTTTTTATTTTGCTCCACTAAAGCACCTGTATCTAGTGTTAGGTATGAGTTTTGTATAAGCTTAAGGATAAAGTTACTATCTGTAGTTGTAGAAAGATTTCTATCATTCGCGTTCATAAGCTCTCCTAAGCGATTATTCAAACATTTCCATAAGCTGGAATTATACTGAATTTCTTGCCGGGATGTGATAAAATGCCAACCATTTTCTGAATGGTTTAGGTGAATATGGAAAACCCAAAAATGTTAACCACTTACAAGCGCCTGCTGGGCTATATCAAGCCAATGCTGGGAGCGCTTTTAATTGCCTTTGTAGGAAATACGATGTATGCCGCCGTCGATTCCTATATCACCTATTTAATTAAGCCTATCATCAATGACGGATTTGTGGCAGGGGACCATCGCTTTTTGGCTATGCTGCCGCTTATGGTAATCGGCCTGTTTTTGGTAAGAGGAACTGCTGGAGTCTGTTCTACCTACTTTATGGGCTATGTCAGCCGTAAAATTGTGCTTATTTTCCGTCAGCAGATGTTTCATAAGTTGATGAAGTTGCCCGCGAGCTACTTTGATTTAGCGGCCTCAGGAAAGCTCCTGTCTAAAATTACTTATAACGTAGATCAGGTTACCCAGGCAACGGGAGATACGCTAACGACTTTGGTACGCCAGGGCTTTACCTTGATAGGCCTGGTTGTGGTAATGTTTGTCATTAGCTGGAAATTTACTTTAATCACTTTTTTAATTCTGCCTTTTGTTATTTTCTTTGTGAAATATGTCAGCACCCGCTTTAGAAAGCTGTCCCGCCGTATTCAAAACGGGATGGGGGACGTGGTGCACTTGGCTGAAGAAAGCGTGGTGGGTTATAGAGAAATCAAGATTTTTGGAGCAGAGCAGCAACAAAATACTTATTTTGATAAGGCGGTGACTTACAACTTCATTCAAGAAATGAAAATGAACCTGACCAATGCCTTAAACTCTCCTGTGATTCAGTTTCTCTGCTCATTAATGCTGGCCTTGGTGATTTACCTTTCGGTAGGCCGCAATGCTCATGTTATCTCGGCGGGAAGCTTTGTGGCCTTTTTCACTGCAATGGGTTCTGCTTTAAAACCCGTGCGAGACTTAAGCCAAATCAATAACAATATTTCACGAGGAGTGACTGCGGCTGAAAGCATATTTGAGCTTTTGGACGAGCCTGATGAAATCAATTCGGGAGACAAAACCTTAAGCAATGTAAAAGGCGAAATTGAGATTAGCAACGTAAGCTTTAGATACCGCCCTGAAGCTGAGTGGGCTTTGAAAAATATTAGCCTTTCAATTCCAGCGGGCAAAACCATTGCCTTTGTGGGAAGAAGTGGCTCTGGTAAAAGTACATTGATGAGCTTAATCGGCCGTTTTTATCAGCCAACTGAGGGCCAAATTTTATTGGATGGAGTGGATATTCAGTCATTAGAACTTGCTAATCTTCGTTCTCATATCGCACTGGTTTCTCAGCATGTGACTCTGTTCGATAATAGTATTTTTCACAACATTGCTTTTGGTGCGCGTAATAACGCGACTGAAGCAGAGGTTATTGAAGCTTGTAAGGCCGCCCATGCCTGGGAGTTTATTCAGCATTTACCCCAAGGTTTAGAAACTCAAGTGGGTGAAAACGGCCTTAATTTATCAGGTGGGCAAAGGCAGCGAGTGGCAATTGCCAGGGCTATTTTGAAAAATGCACCGGTTTTAATACTGGATGAGGCCACCTCAGCTTTGGACAATGAATCAGAAAGAGCCATACAACAAGCCTTGGAAACACTGAAGCAGGGCCGAACTACTTTGATAGTGGCCCATCGCTTAAGCACCATTGAGCAGGCTGATGTCATCGTAGTAATGGAGCATGGCCGAATCATGGAAATGGGCAATCATGAAAGCTTAATGAAAGACCAGGGTATTTATGCTCAACTTCATAAGGCTAATCTTAATTAGGAGAGCAAGATGCTGCTATGCCTGGATATTGGTAATACTCAAGTTTACGCAGGCCTATTTGAAGGCAATAAAATTTTACTGCGGTTTAGGCGGACTTCTAAAGATCAGGCATCTTCTGATGAATATGGAATATTTCTGCGTACTGCTCTAAGGGAAAATGGCTTTGATCCTGCCGCAGTTAAGCATATTGTGATGTCTTCTGTTGTGCCTGAAATCAACCACTCGGTCGCTTCTGCTTGCATCAAGTATTTTAACGTCAGGCCGATGATAATGGACCAGTCTGTTAAAACCGGTTTAAAAGTTTGCATAGACACCCCGGACGAGCTTGGGGGCGATTTATTGGCAAATGCGGTCGGGGCGGTTCATTTATATCCGAATCAGAATTTGGTGGTATTTGATTTTGGTACGGCCAATACAGGTTGTGTGATCAATGCCAAAGGCGAGTATCTAGGCGGAGTAATTACTCCCGGGCTCAGGCTGTCGATGGCGGCTTTGGAGCAACAAACTGCTCAATTGCCTACCGTTGAAATTAAAGTGCCTGAAGTCATTGTCGGCAAAAATACCCCTCAATATATTCAGTCAGGCTTATTTTACAGCGCTTTGGGCATGGTCAAAGAAGTCGTTAATCATGTTAAGCAAAAAGAATTTATGGGGCAAAAAGTGCTTGTCGTTGGCACAGGCGGCTTTTCAAGGCTATTTGAAAAAGCCGGAATTTTTGACGTGATTGAGCCTGATTTGGTCTTAATCGGTCTTCAGCAAGTCTATAAAATGAACGTTTAAAGTTCTCTTACCCGGCGCGCATGCGGCGTACGACACTTCTGCTGTCTTGGGCTGAGAGCAAGCTTAGCAAGAACCAGACTTGAAGGGCTTTTATGAGCCGGGCTCATTGGGTTAAACTCCAGTCGGCGAGGGGTCATGCTGAAGTGGACCAGAGGCTGTTTAACATCCACGGTTAGAACAGGGCTTGGCGGGCATTTTGGCGCCTTGTTAATATAATCCACTAGATCAGAGTGCCCGGCTTCTTTTGCAATATCGGCTATGCTTTGGGATTTATTGTTCTTGACATGAAAATCAGCCCCATAATACCGCAGCAGTTTAATGGTTTCCATCTCACAGCGCATGCTTGCTGCTCGAAGGATTGCTGTATTTCCTTGGTCTGTTCTGTCGTTGACCAAAGCGCCATTATCAAGTAAATATCTCATAACATCGCGATGGTTGCCTACGGTAGCCAGCATCAAAGCATTGTTATTTCTATACATGAAGTTGATTTTTGCTCCGGCTTCATGCAGTAACTTGACCATTTCTAGATTGCCGCGCTTTGCTGCTTCCATAAGAGCGGTCATGTTATAGCTGTTAAGCTTGTCGATCTGGACTGGCTGGGAAAGAAGCTTTCCGGCAGCCTCTACGTCATTGTTTCTTACAGCTTGGTCCAATAGCTTTGTATTAATTTGTCTTTGAATACTTTTGGCTAGAGGGATAAGCCCTTTGTTTTGAGCAATATCAACAGCTGTTTGGCCCTTATGATTAGAGAGGCTTAGGTCTACCTCATTTTGCACTAAAAAGTTTAATAATTCAGCCGAACCTTGGGCTATAGCCAACATAAAGGCGGTATTTCCTTGAGCATCCTGGGCATTGATGTTAATCCCGCTTTTTATGTACAAAAGTGTTTTGACTAGCTCCACATTTTTAGTGAGCACAGCTTTATGCAGGAGGCTGCTGCCCTGTTCATCGCTTAGATTGGGGTCAACTCCTTGTTTTAACAAGGCTTTTACTGCACCAGTGTCGCCTTGGCTAATGGCATACAATATAGCTTTTGAAGCCTCGATCGAGCCGGGGTCTACTTCAAATTGTTTGGATTTTACTAGATCAAGGGCCTGCTTTGGCTTGATAAAGGCTGATAAGATAAAAGCGGACTCATAGTCCTGGTTTGTTAGGGCATGATCTAAGCCTTGTTGAACCAGCTTTTTTTCAGAGTGGGTCTGTGCTCGAAGTTTAAGCTTATACCACTTAAGCTTGGCTTTGTTTAGCTCAAAGCCTAATAGAGAGGCACGAACAGCCTGCCTGTTTCTGTCGGTTATAGCTGAAATCAAAGTATTTCTGCTTCCCTGCATGAAATGGTCCTCCATGACCCTGTTCATATAAAAATTATATAGTTTAATTCTTAAGATAATATTAAGAGTTTTCATTTTACTGGGCAGATAGGCTTTCGAATGCTACAATTCGCAGAATCTAATTAAAGCTTTTGGCATGAAAGGATTGTTATGAAACGTTGGGTTGTGCTTGGTTTAGGACTAGGCCTATCAATACAATATGCTTTTGCTGTAGACCTAATGACGGTTTATCAACAGGCTGTTGCCAACGCTCCGGTATTGAAAAGCGATGCAGCAACCAATATGTCAGTGGCCGAAAGTGTGCCTATTAGCGCGGCAGCTTTGATGCCTCAACTGGCTTTTACTGCTGATGCTTCGCAAAACCAAGTCAAAAACTATGCGGTCAGCGCGACTTATCAAACCCAAAATTATGAATTTGAGCTTTCTCAGCAATTATTAAATATCAATAAAGTAGGCACTTTGCAAAATGCTAGGGCTACAGCTCAGGCCCAATCGGCGACTTATACTTCTCAGCAGCAAAGCTTTATTCTCACTGTGGCCACTGACTATTTTAATATTTTAGAGGCGCAGGACAATGTCAATTCCTCGGTTGCTCAGGTCAATTTCTTGGATAAAACCCTGAAGCAAACCAAACAGAAGTTTGAGGTGGGTTTAGCAACGGATACCGATTTAAAACAGGCAGAAGCTCAATATGATGAGGCTTATGCGACCGAGCTGCAAAATGAAAATAGCCTGCAAAATGCCTATGAAGTATTAGATGAACTGACCAACCAGCGTGAAAGCAACTTGGCCAGACTAAAACCTAATTTCCCCTTCGTCAGCCCTCATCCCGTGGATGTACAGCACTGGATTAAGTTGGCTGAAAAAAATAACGCAGCCTTACAAGCTCAGCGATACACTACTGTTGCAGCTTTAAAAAATGTGACTACCCAGGTGGGCGATCAGTTGCCAACCGTCTCTTTAGTAGGGACTTATGGGCAAACCCGATATAGCGGAAACGTGCCTAGCATTGTTTCTACCACATTTAGTCAAAAAGACGCTACGATTGGCTTGCAGCTAAACTGGACTGTGTTCCAAAGCGGCGGGCTTTATGCTGCATCCATGCAAGCTGCTAAGCAATATGAGGCGTCTGAATCGACTGAAGACAACCTTTATTTGCAAACTATTAGCCAAACCAAGCAAGATTATTTAAGCGTTATGGCCAATATCAGCCTAGTGACAGCATATCGCCAATCTGTTCGCTCTAACGCACTTTCTTTGCAAGAGTTTGAAGCTAAATATAAAGTGGGCGATGAAACCATTGTCAATGTGTTAAATGCCGTTCAAAACCTCTATCAAGCTCAGCAAAATTTTTCACAGGCTGAATATCAGTACATTTTAAGCGGATTGCAACTAAAATTGGATGCGGGCACTTTAGGGGCGGCTGATTTGGCTTATTTAAATAGCTGGTTACAGGTAAGCCAGTAGGATCCTTCGACAAGCTTGGGATGAATCGATATAATAAGTGGGTCATTCCAAGCCATTCTAAGCATAAAATTAAAGAGAACGATTATGTTAGTTTCCTCCCTTACAGACCAGGCCGATCACTCGGTGGTTTTACTGCCTATCGATAAAGCCCATTTAGATGATTATTTGAAAAGCCAAGATGACTTTACTCGCCAATGGTTGAGCTCGGTAAACTTCGATGCCGAAGTCGGGAAAATGTGCAGTATTCCTGATCACTCAGGCCATATCAAACAAGTATTGGTGGCGGTTAACCCTAAAAACAGTCTATGGAGTTTGGCTGAATGCCCTAAGCAATTGCCTGTGGGTACTTATGAGCTGCAAGATTCATTTCATTTGCTGGACCCAGAAAAAGCTGCTCTGGGCTGGGGCTTGGCTTGCTATCGATTTGATCGCTATGCCAGTAATAAAAAAGGGACCTCTGCTCAATTAAAGCTTTCCAAGGAAATTATTGAAAAAGTACAGCCTGTTCTTGAGGCCTGCTTTTTAGTAAGAGATTTAATCAATACGCCTGCTGAAGATATGGGCCCAGAGCAGTTGTCTGCTGAAGCACATAAATTGGCAGAGGCTTATCAAGCCGAATTTAACGAAGTAGCGGGCAAAGATTTATTAAAGCAAGGTTTTGCCGGGATTTATACGGTCGGCAAAGGAGCGGCACAAAGCCCACGATTAATCGATATTAAATGGGGCAAGGCTTCAAATCCTAAGCTTACTTTGGTCGGAAAAGGAGTGTGCTTTGACAGCGGGGGGCTGAATATCAAGCCTGGCGATAATATGCTGTTAATGAAAAAAGATATGGGCGGAGCAGCCCATGTATTGGGTCTGGCCAAACTTATTATGCAGGCGAATTTGCCTGTGTGTCTGCGAGTGTTAATTCCAGCGGTTGAAAATGCAGTGTCCAAAGATTCTTATCGTCCCGGCGATATTATTACTTCAAAAAATGGAAAAACTATCGAAGTTGGCAATACTGATGCAGAAGGCCGGGTGGTTTTGGCTGATGCCTTAAGTGAAGCCTCACAAGAGCAGCCTGATCTTTTAATTGATTTTGCCACACTTACCGGGGCCGCGAGAGTAGCCTTGGGTACCGCCTTGCCTGCTTTGTTTTCCAATCAGGATGAACTGGCTTGGGCTGTGGTTAAAGCCGGCAAACAAGAAAATGATCCGTTATGGCAAATGCCTTTATTTGCTCCCTATAAGCGTTTTATTAAAGGCAAAATTGCCGATTTGAGTAACAACCCTTCAACAGGGATGGGCGGGGCGATTACGGCAGCTTTATTTTTGGAATGTTTTGTGAATGAGTCTATTCCCTGGATGCATATCGACTTAATGGCTTGGAACGATTCCAACCAGCCAGGAAGGCCGGAAGGAGGAGAGGCCATGGGAATGAGGGCCATGTTTGCATATTTGGCTAAGCGTTATGCAAGCTAATTTTGAGCTGGATCAGCTAGGCTTAAGTTTAATTGAGCAGCATGCTGATTTATTTGCCGATATTGTTCGGGGCATTGAAAGAGAAAGCCTTCGAGTGACTGAGGCAGGAGTTATTGCCAAAACTGAGCATCCTAAAGCTTTGGGCTCGGCCTTGACCCATCCTTTTATCACTACCGATTTCAGTGAAGCTTTAATTGAGCTAGTCACTCCACCTGTTAAGGGCTTGGACTCATTAGCGGCTTATTTGCAATCTTTGCATCAATTCGTCTACCAGCAGCTAGACCATGAATGGCTGTGGCCGGCCAGTATGCCACCGATGGTTGAAGAGGCGAGTCAGATCAAAATTGCTGAATATGGCAAAAGCAATGTTGCCAAAATGAAACAAGTCTATAGAAATGGGCTTACTCATCGCTATGGCAAAATGATGCAGGTGATTTCCGGTATTCACTATAACTTTTCATTGCCAAAAGACTTGTTTGATTTATGGAATAAAGCTTCGGGTTCGCAATGCGATTTGCGTGAATTTACAGATGCTGCTTATTTTAGACTGATGCGCAATTATCTTAAATTTTATTGGCTGCTAATTTATTTATTCGGCGCCTCTCCTGCCTGTGCTGCAAGCTCGCTACCTCATGAAATCCCAGATTATCTTCAGGCCTGGGACAAAGAAACTTACTTTGCGCCTTATGCCACTTCTTTAAGAATGAGTGGGCTTGGATACAATAATCACTCACAGGCCAGCATTTGGGTCTCTCGTGATAATGTTTCTCAGTATGCCAAAGATTTATTGAAAACCACTCAGACGCCTTACGAGGCTTATGCCAAGATTGGCTTAAAGGATGAACAGGGTGAATACAAGCAGTTAAATGCCAATTTATTGCAAATTGAAAATGAGTACTACAGTCCCATTAGGCCCAAACAAATAACCAAATCGGGAGAAAGGCCCGCGGTGGCTTTAATGGAAAGAGGGGTGGAGTACATTGAAGTCAGATGCTTGGACGTGAATCCCTTTTTGCCTTGCGGGATTGATCAGGAGCAAGCTGCGTTTATTGACGTGTTTTTGGTGTTTTGCCTATTAAGCAGCTCTGAAAGCTTATGCAAAGCAGATTGTCAGGAAAACGGCGAAAATGTGCGTAAAGTCGTGATAGAAGGCCGCAGGCCTGATTTGCTTTTACAGTATCAGGGTAAATCGGTGGCGATGACGGATTGGGCTGAAAGCCTATTTAATCAGCTTGAAAAAATTGCAGTCATTATGGATGCAGGCACAAAATCAATTTATAGCGAGGCCGTAAAAGTACAGCGTGAAAAAATATCGGATAGCAGTTTAACTCCTTCAGCCAAAATGCTGCTTTTAATGACTAGCCAGCAAAAGAACTTTCAGCAACTCATGTTAAATCAGGCCAAACAATATAAAGCGTATTTTAATAATCTGCCATTGCCGTCAAATCAGCAGGAGCTCGCTAAAATGGCTAAGCAATCTTTGATAAGCCAGCTTCAGATAGAAGCAGGCGATAAGCTAAGCTTTGAACAGTTTATTGAAAATTATTTTAGACAAGGCTTTTTCCTTTAAGAAGGAGCGATCGGAGGCGTTATGAAAGTCGGATTTGTTATGGATCCATTAAATCAAATTAAAGCCTATAAAGACAGCACGGTTGCCATGATAGAAGCGGCATTAAAACGTGGTTTTCAGGTTTTTGCGATGCAGACTAATGAGTTATTTATCGAGCAGGCTAAAGCTTTTTCCAGTATGCAAGAAATACTGTCTGTTGATATTAAATCAAGTCCTTGGTATCAGCTTGGCAGCAGCTCAACTCAAGAGCTGGCAAGCCTTGATGTGATTTTAATGCGAAAAGATCCGCCTTTTGATATGGACTATATTTATGCGACTTATATTCTAGAGCTGGCTGAAAGAGCAGGGGCCCGTGTAATCAATAAGCCTCAGTCACTAAGGGATGCTAATGAGAAATGTTTTATCACTCAGTTTCCGGAGTGTATTGCAGATACCTTGGTCAGCGCTGACCCAATTAGGATTAAGCAGTTTTTGGAGCAGCAGCAAGATATTATTGTGAAACCCTTGGATGGAATGGGCGGGGCTTCTATATTTAGGCTGACTGAAGCTGATCACAATATCAATGTGATACTTGAAACCATGACCCAATTTGGCCGCCGACATATTATGGCACAACGATATTTACCTGAAGTGAAATTGGGTGATAAACGCATTTTACTAATTAACGGTGAGCCTGTGCCTTTTGCTTTGGCGAGAATTCCGCAAGGAAAGGAAACCCGGGCCAATATGGCAGCAGGGGGCAAGCCCAAGGCCCAGCCTTTAAGTGATAGAGATAAATGGCTGTGTGAGCAAGTAGGGCCTGTTTTAAAGCAAAAAGGCTTGTATTTCGTGGGCATAGATGTGATTGGGGATTATATTACCGAGATCAATGTCACGAGCCCTACCGGCATTAAAGAGCTTAACGAGCAATGCAATCTGGATATTGCTGGTGACTTAATAGATTTTATTGATAGGAAATTATAAAATCGATTAAGCTCATACAGTAATTTATTTAACTAGCAGCTTGTGCTGATTGCAAAATAATCATATATTGCCCGTAAGATTAAACATTTGGGGTAAGTTATGTTTTCATTTAAAAAATCAGTTACAGATAGACTATATGGTTGTGTTGCTGCAAATCCTAAGTTCATCAGTGCAAGTCTAACTTTTGCTGCTCTTGGTATTGTTTGTTATGTGCTATCCAAAAACTCAAAAAGCGAGACTGCCTCTCAAAAAACCAATGGGTCTGTTGGTAGTACCGGAAAAAATTATTCCTCTATCCGATATTGTAAAGTTAATGGAGATACAGTCAATTTGGCCCAGGGTCCTGAAGCCTATGCGGAAGTGGCTTATGCAATTATTGACGGCGATATAGACAATGTGGCCCGAGGCTCAGAAGCTCATGCAAAAGTGGCTAATGTAATTATTAAAGGTGATTTAGTTAACACTGCAGTTGCTGGACCTTTTCAACATAGCACCACCACAGATAGAGGGCGTCGAGTAAGGCAAACTCCAAATCCTTAATACTCTTATTTCTGTTCCGTCTCTGAATCCATTCCTAGCAGGTCATCTACACTAAGCATGTTGTTGGCCTGTAGTTCGACCTTTTCAATTTTATCAAAGGCCCCTGAGATTTTTTTAGCTGAAATGTTGACCTCATTCACATCTTTGTTGGCAAGCTCGATATGCTTTTGCAGAGCGTCCATTCGGCCTTGGAACCGATCAAAATCTTTGCTTAGGGCTTGGATATGCTTTTGAATGTTGTGAACTTGTTTTTTGGTGGCATCGTCTTTTAATACCGCGCGTACGGTGGTTAAAATCGCCATCATGGTGGTAGGGGAGGCAAGCCATACTTTGGCTCTATAAGAAGCTTCCACTAAGTCAGGGTAATGCGCATGAATTTCAGCAAAAATCGCCTCTGCCGGAATAAACATAATGGCACCGTCTGAAGTCTCACCATTGATAATATATTTTTCGCTAATATCTTTAATATGCTTTTTAATGTCCTGGCGAAATTGCTGCTCAGCCAGTTTTTTATCAGCCTCAGATATGCTTGAATTCATCAGACGCTGAAAGTTTTCTAAAGGAAATTTTGAGTCAATGACAATATTGCCGGTGGGCTCAGGCAAATAGAGTAAACAGTCTGCCCGGCTACTATTGCTCAAGGTGGCCTGTAAAGCGAAGCTGGATTCAGGCAAAACATTGCGGATTAAGCTGGCCAGCTGAATTTCACCAAAGGCGCCGCGAGAACGTTTATCTGCCAATAAATCCTGCAGGCTTACCACGTTGCCGGATAGCTCTGAGATTTTTTGTTGGGCCTGGTCAATTAAAGCTAAGCGTTTTACCACATCAGCAAAGGTAATGGTGGTTTTTTCAAAGCCTTCCGAGAGCCTTTTATCAACCTGGCCTGAGATTTCTTTGAGTTTGTTTTCAGTGCTATCGGTCAGTTTTTCAATTCTTTCGCTTAAGCTTTTAGCGCTGTCAAATAAAGCGGTTTTGACCTGTTCAGAAGTTTCAAGACGGCCTTTTTGCAAGCCTTCTTGCAATATCTGAAGACTTTTAATATGGTTATCGCCTAGTTTTTCAATCAAGTCCTGCCGGTTTTGGGCCATTTTTTCCTGAAGAGCTGCTTTAAGGTTTTGTTCCAGACTTTGTAGTTTTAAATCCAAGGGTTCTTCTTTTTGATTTTTAAGTTGATGTAAAATTAAAAGACCCGTTGTGGTGCTAAGCCCAAGCAAGGCCAATATGATGATAAGACTGATAAACATAGCGTGCTCCCATTGAATATTGGCATTATAACATATTGCCGGCGGTATTTTTTTGATCTGTTAATACTTCCTTAAGCTTTATACTATATAAATTTAATTCTACTCATTCATAAGGATAGAATCATGCAAGGATCGGATCCGCGAATAATGCGTTTACAAAGATTGCTGGATATTAAATTTCCAGCCTCTTGGGCAAAAATGCCTAAAAGCATTATAGCCATGAAAACGGCTATGGATGATAAGAAAGAGGTTGATATTTTGTCAGTTTGCCATTTAAAAGCTAGCGAGGCGTCGACTTCCTTTGCTTTAGGTGGTCGTGATGAAGTTGTTCAAGCTTTTTATGAAATCTTGGGTCATGAAAAGTATCGACAATTTTTAGAATCTGAAAATATGGTTCAGGTTTTTATCGATGAAGCGAATAAATGCATTGCAGATAAATCTTCTACTCAGCTGCTAAGATTCGAAGAAGTTAAAGCTGCCATTCTCAGTACCTTGCAGCATGGAGAAGCTTCTCCGTTGCATGATTTCCTAAAGAGAGCTGCAAGCTATTCTGATCCCGAGGCTAAAGGCAAGATTGCGCTTTTGCTTAGTTTGGGATTTTCAGCCAGCATACAAAATAGCGAGGGCAATACACCGCTTCATTATAGTTTGATGTTAAATCAGCCTCGTATTACCCCACTTCTAGTAGCCGTATTGAAAGAAAAGAGACAGTTAGGGCCTTTGCTAGCTTTTGCAAATAGTCAGGCTGAGCTGCCTTTGCATTTGGCTGCTGCTAAAGGCTATTACGAGGTGCTAAAAAGCTTATTAGAAATAGATGCTTCAGGAGTTAGGGCTAATGATACTAATGGCTATACTCCACTTCATAGAGCTTGCATGACAGCGGGTGAAATGGCTACACAAATAGTAGATTATTTGATTTCAAAAGGAGCTGATTACTTTCAGCTTGATGGATGTGGCCGAAATGCAATTCAACTTGCTGCCTGGAGTGGACAAGCCAAAGCGCTCGAAGCTATTTGTGGGACTATTAATACTAGGTTTAGACTTCGGACTTCGACTGTTTCAGTTCAAGATAGCCTAGAAATAAAAATTGCTGAAGGGATCTTTCGAGATAAAACTGCTTTAGATCTCGCAAGAGAGCATCGTCACCAAGCAGCCATAGCTGTAATATTTAAATATATGGAAGTCCCACTTCAAGCTCCGCAAGCAGTTATTCCAGTAAGGCCATCAGCTTCAGCTGTGGCTATTGCTAGCCCTGGCAGAGCAAGTGTCACGGCAGCTCCTTCAGCTACTGGTTCTCCCGCTCAAGCCTCTGCAAGAGGATCAGCTTGTGCATTCACTCCAGTAAGACCCCAAGCGTCTGCTGTCAGCACATCCTTTTCTGCGACTTCTCCTGCAAGACCTCCAGCTGCTAGAGCCTCGGCTTTTGCAATCCTAGCCGCAGGTGCTGCATCGTCGGCCGCCCCCGCTCCTGCGCGCAGATCGGTTTGTACCGATACCCAAAGCCCGCTTAGGGCGCAATTAGGTTTAGGACAACGCGGAGTGGCAGGACCTATCCCTGATCCAGCTCAATAAGCAGGCTATACATTTTTTTTGGAATTCCTTATACTGCTGGCTTCAACAGTAAGGGAATTCCATGTGGTTTAAAAATTTGCAATTATTTCAGTTTATTGAAGACTTTGATTTATCAGCAGAAGACTTGGGCAAGCAGTTAGAAAGCTATCCCTTTCAGCCTTGCAGAAGCATCGATCCTGTAAGCATGGGCTGGGTTTCTCCCATCGGTGAGGAAGAGGGGGCACCTTTGGTACATGCTGCTAACGGTTTTATGATGCTTTGTTTGAAAGTGGAAGAGAAAATTATTCCGGGCTCTGTTGTCAGACAAATGGTCGATGAAAAAGCCCAGGAAATTGAAGACAAACAAGGCAGAAAAGTCCGTAAAAAAGAAAAAGAAACCATCCGGGAAGATATTTATCATAATCTCCTAAGCAGGGCTTTTAGCAAATCCAGCTTGCACTATGCTTATATCGACCCTAAAGGGGGCTGGCTTATATTGAATGCAGCTTCAAGCAGCAAAGCCGAAGAATTTACAGGTTTTTTACGCAAAACCTTGGGATCTTTAAAAATCCAATTGCCTGAAGTTCAAGAGATTTCCATTTTATTAACAGACTGGCTGAAGACCAATCAATATCCGGCCGAATTCGCTATAGCCGACTCCTGTGTCATTCGAGATACCAAAGAATCGGGTGTGATTCGCTGCCAAAAGCAAAACCTTTTATCGGATGAAATCCAATCTTTACTGGATGGTGGAAGAGAAGTTGTGCAGTTGGCTTTATCCTGGAGTGATCAGGTAAGCTTTGTCTTGAAAGAAGACTTTTCTGTGAAATCTTTGAAGTTTTTAGAGCTGGTACAAGACCAGGCCAAAGACGTGTTTACCGAAACCGCTCAAGCAAAATTCGATGCGGACTTTACCATCATGACTGAAACTTTGCGCCATTTATTGCAGGGATTGATGAAAGTGTTTGGCAAGCCTTCAGGTGCTAAGCAAAATGAAGCTGAAGCAGAGATGGCCTAATGCAGGAAATTGAGCTAAAGCTGAATCTGCTTGAAGATAATCCAAGAAGCTTGCACGAGCATACTTTGATCAATCATTACTCAATAGAGCCGCCTGTTACTTTTGACCTTGCTACCACTTATTACGACACCACAGATTATGATCTCCTCAAGCTAGGTATTGCTTTGCGCATTCGCGAAGAGGAAGACGGTAAATTTGTGCAGACTGTTAAAACCAAGGGCAAAGAAACTCAGGGCTTGCATCAAAGAGAAGAATGGCATAGTGATCTCTCTTCCAAGCAGATTGATCTAAGCCTGATTGAGCCTCCTGAGTTGCGTAAGCAATTAGAGACTATCGCTAAAAAGCATAAAATTATTCCCTTATTTCAAACTCGATTTTCAAGGACAAAGTGGCTGTTAGCACTTCCCAATCAGTGTGAAGTAGAGCTTGTTATGGACCTTGGAGAGGTGGCTGTAGAGAAAGCTTCAGTTCCCATTCAGGAAATTGAGCTTGAGCTTATCAAGGGCAAGCAAGTCGACTGCCTGTTTGAATTGGCCGCCAGTATTGCCAGTGCCATGCCCGTTAACATTGAAAATAAAAGCAAAGCCTGGAGAGGTTATCAGCTCCATCAGGCAATAGCAGCCGGGAAAGTTTATCAAGAGCTGCGTGATAGTGAGCGCCAGTCCGCTGAGTTTTTTATGGAACAGGCCGCTTTATTTTCAGGCAGCCATACCAAGCATTAATTGTGAAGCCCAAAGCTGACTCTTGTGTGGCCTGATAAATCCTTTCTGGAGCCAATTTCTTGGTAGCCATAATGGAGAAGAATAGCTTGAACCGCATCAGCCTGTTCATAGCCATGCTCAACCATAAGATAGCCGCCTGGCTTTAAATAGCCTTTAGCTTGTTTGGCAATGCTTTCTATATCAGCAAGGCCTTGATTTTCTGCGACTAAAGCTGAGCGGGGTTCAAACCGAAGGTCGCCTTGTGTAAGATGTGCATCATTTTCGTCAATATAAGGCGGGTTGCTGGCTATGGCATCAAATAGTAAACTGGGCAGGGCTTCGCACCAGCTTCCTTGGGAAAAATCGATGTTATCGAGCTTGAGCCGCTTGGCATTTCCTTCGGCTATTTTAAGGGCCTGCTCAGAATAATCTGTTGCGACAATTTGCCAGTGAGCTCGCTCAGAAGCCAAGGCCAGAGCAATGGCTCCGGAGCCTGTTCCAAGATCGGCAATCAAAGCCTTATCGAAGGGGACTAATTCTAAAACAGTTTCCACCAAAACTTCAGTATCAGGTCTTGGGATTAAGACTTTTGAATTCACTTTTAAAGGAAGCGACCAGAATTCCTTTTCTTGAAGCAAATAAGCAATAGGTTCACCTGATTGTCTGGCTTGAACGAGTGCTAAGAATGCTTGTTCTTGAGCGGCTTCTATTAATTGCTCAGGCCAGGTATACAAATAGGTTCTGGGCTTTTGTAAAACATGGGCCATTAGCAGTTCTGCATCAAGTTTGGGGCTACCTGAGGCTGCGAGATTTTGAGCGGCGTCTTGCAATAAGTGGCTAATAGATTTCATAGCGCTTTACCAAATAAGCTAATAAGGAACCCCGGCTGAGCACAACGCAGAAGAAGTTAAAAAGTGAGAGCATTATCATAGGAATAGGGCTGCCATCACTCTGCGGTCTTCAGATACCAGAATATTAAAAGTGCGAGAAGCGGCCTCGGTGCTCATGACCTCAATTCCAATTCCCTGAGCTTGGATTGCAGCTAGCAGTTCTGATGAAGGGAAAACCTGTTTTGCTCCAGTCCCTAACAAAATCATTTCCGGCTGCTTTGCTAATAAAGTTTCTAAGTGCTCAAGTTGCAAATCATCAATAGACTGAGGCGGCCAATCGCTAATAAGCAGAGAGTCTGTTAGCACCACGCTGCTTTGGTAGGGGGTTTCATTAATCACAATTTCACCCGGCTTAAAACGGCGGATAAAGTATTTAGAGCTAGGCAGCTCCAGTGAGATGTCCATAATATTCTTCTCAGTTAAAAATAATATATACTAACATATTATAAATTGAAAATTACCTCGCCCTTCACGGGAGAGGTCGACATGCGAAGCTTGTCGGGAGAGGGAAGTGCATATCCAGCTGTTAATTCCAGATCTGTTGTTTAGCCGGCCGGGCAATCAAAAAGGAGCTCATCCTTTATTTGAGCTTGATTTGCCCAGCTTGAGCATGCTGCTAGACGGGGCCGTTGATGAAGAATCTTTATTGGATGAAGAGTATAATCTAGCTAAAAGCTGCGGTCTTGATGTAGCTTCTCCTCATGGTGTGGCTGCCTTAAGCGCTGAATATGAAGGCCTGTCAGGAAAAGAAGGAAGCTGGTTAAGAGCGGATCCCGTACGAATGCAGATTTCTCAAGATAGCATTTATTGTTTGGGTCAGCACAATCTTAACTTGGCTTCTCAAGAAGCCCAAGCCTTAATAGACAGCATTAACGAATTATTGCAGGAAGAAGGTCTGCATTTGTGCATGGGAAATCAACCTTTGCATTGGTACGTGCAGCTTACAGAAGAGTTGCATACGGTTCCTTTGAGCCGCGTTATAGGCAAGCCTATTCTGGATTATTTACCTAAAAACAGAGCATGGCAAAAAAGGCTCACCGAAATTCAAATGTTGCTAAAGACGCATCCTGTGAATACACAGCGCCAAAAATTGCATTTACCCACAGTAGATAGCTTATGGCTATGGGGGCAAGGCCAATATCCTAGATTGCTGCGTTCACGAAAAGATGTGATGTATGCGGACAGCGATTTTGCAAAGGCGCTAGCATTGGCATCCAATTTACCTTGTTTCCCTATACCTGAGCAGATGAATCAAATATTGGACGGACCTTATCAAAAAATATTATTTATTTCGCATCAACTTAAGCTTGCTTTAGAAGCAGGTGACTTAGCTAAGTGGCAGGCTCAGGTATTAAAATTGGAACAGGGCTTGTTTTTGCCTTTATTATTGGCCTTGAAAAATAAAGTCATTGATTCCATCGTGCTCGATTTTTGCAAGGGTAGAGGCCATAGTATTTCCCGTCGCAATCTTAGGAAGTGGTGGAAGCGTCCTCTTTCTTTACAGTCTCGTTTGGGCAGTGTCGATATTTAATCAATGAAAAGCTAGACAGCCGTGTGATTTATTAATATGCTGAGCAGCGTTATAAAAAAACAATATCTTTTATACTAATAACATAAGCTTTTATAAGGAGTTTCTATGTGGGCTAGATTAATGGGGGGCGCTTCAGCTCCAGCAGCAGCAAGTAGCGGAACAGCGGCTAGCACAGATGCAGCAGCCGGAATAGGTTTGGATCGCGCTGCGGCTGGTACAGCGGCACAAACAGGAGCCAGCGCTGGCGCAGCTGGAACAGGCTTAGATCAAGTCTCCCCCAAGTTAGCTGCAGAAATTGCAGTAGCAGAAGCTAAAATGGAAAAATTGGATGAGCAAGCAGAGGATTTTCGCGCCGCAATCGATCCAAGTTCAATACGTTACCCAGAACAATACTATAAATATATAAGAAACCAAGTAGTAGTCGCTTGGGATAATGAATTGCTCCCAGAACAAGCCGAAGCTCAAGGCAAGCCAACCAAAAGACATTTTAGAGAGGGTGATGGGTGGATAGGTAATAGATTAGCAAATGAGGCTGAGCGCAAGAACTGGGCCTTAAAGTCATATGAAAATAGAGATAAAGATGCTACAGTGATTGATGCAGGGCTTTTATTATCAGCTGAGCAACTCTCCGGCTCTATTAAAGCCATCCAACGTCATATGGCCGCTTACATTAATTATAAGCCAGGTATGTTAAGTATTTCAGGCATTTTTGAATTAGCTAAAGCAAAAGAAAGAACCCATGCAAAACAAGAGCTGGCTGAACTCGTCATCTTATTCTGTAAGAAAATAGGCGAAGAATTAGCCGTAAGTGATAGACAAATTAACTGTGCTTGGGCGAAATATGCTTTGCTGAAGGCGCTTGCAGTGATCAGTCGTATCAATGATATCGAGTACGATGGAAGTAAGTCTAAAAGCAAAAGACTCAAAGAAGCTCTTGATGCCAGTTCTGCTGAATTGTCAAAGCCTGCTGGCCCAGCAATGCCTGTCGCTTTAGCCCATGAAGGTTCTGGTGCAACAGGCGGTTCTGCCTCTGCGCAAGCGGGAGCTGCCGCGCCAGAGTTGGATACTAGCGAAGATCATAGTCAAACTCCTGCAACAGTTAGCATGGCAGCAGAAGTTGTGGCATTGCGATCTAAGGAAGAGCCTTATGCAGCAACTGGAGGGACCTATGCTGGTGTAGGGCATAGTATGGCAGAAACAGGGCCTTACCGACGCCCTGTAGATCAAGGACAGACTGCCCCTTCTAGTGCCGCAGGCGCTGCAGTTCAAACTCAGACTGTAGCTGTAGTTGGTCACGGTATTGCGGCTGTTATGCCTAGTAATGAAGCTGGTTCAGGGCAGGCACAGACTAGTCCTCCTAGGGGTAGCAAAGCTCCAGTTCAAACTCGGTCTGCAATTGTAGTGGGTCACGGTGCTGCTGCTGTTGGAGCGCCTGGTCAAGAAGCTGCCCCAGCTCCTGCCCCGGTAGAGGGTGAAGGTAAAGCGCCCGATCTAATGGCAGGATGGTAATTTTCGTTCCAATTATCAAGGCCCCGCTAAGCGGGGCTTTTTTATGAGACTACTATCTGATTAACTTTTAACTAAGATAATGCGTTTATTGAGGTAATTTAATGTATTTTTTTGAACGGGTCTGGCATGAGGTTGCTCAAGCTTTAAAAAAGAAAACTGAGAAGATAGAAGATATCCAGTGGCGGGTTAACGATCTTATACCAGAGATTATTGCTAAGGTTAAGACCATTGGTAAAGAAATGGATATGCGGACTGAAGAATTAACACACCTTCGATTAGCTACAAGTGCTGATGCCAGTGGAAAAAAATTACTGACTCCAGTGCTGAGAGACAGAATTTCTGTACAGATTCATAAGCTCTATGGCTGTTTTGAATGCCCTGATGAAAGCCCAGAAGACAATTTGCGCGTTACTGTCAGCGCAGAAGCAGAAGCTGTAGTAAGAAAAAAATTAGAAAATCATTACGAAGCTGTCATAGAAATAATCAAGCCTGTGTTAAAAGACATAACACAAAAGCGTCAGAGGATTATCGATACTTTAGCTTCTTACTTTAAAGAATTTATCAATTTTGATATCTGGGCAACAGACTATTGTAATCTTAGAGATAGATTGATCAAGGCTTACCGAGACAATGTAGACGCGAGTTCTTTCAAAAATCCTCCTAGCTTATTTCATTTTGTAGATTTAGAACACGACAGTGTCGATCTAAACGAATACTTAATTTATGGCAATATTGACCATGCTGATTTTATCAAGCAGCTTAATGAGGCTTTGATAGGATTGTTGCCAAGCTTGAATAAGTATTGTGAGGATTATAGTGAAGGAGACGGCGAAGGGAAGCTGCAATGGGTTGGTGTATTGAAAGAATTAGCCGGGCAATTGTTAGAAAACAAGCCGGAGACTAAGGAATATTATGACTGGCATCCTGTTAAAAAACTCTGGGTGTTTTTTAATTTCTTGGAGCAGCTTCAGGGCATAAATAAGTCGAATCTTAATAAGGCCCCTCATTTTTCTGAATTAATTAATCTTTGGGCGGAACGTTTGTTTGAGGTGAGAGATCAGGTGCAAGTTTTAGCCCGGCCTTATTTAAAGCCAGACAAGGGTTTAGAAGAAGTGCTCATAGTCGATGCCGCCTCTGCAGGCTTGGCAAGTCCATCCAGACAGGGCTCTGTCAGATTGAGTATAGGAGGGATGCGTAGTCCAGCGGGTAGGAGCTTTACAGTAGCCCCAAGCGGCAGTGCAATGGCCGATATTCCAGCCAATGGCGGCGCAGGGAGGCCAGGTGTATCATCTGCCACTCCAGCAAGAGATGGAAAAACTCAGGTGGGAACTTCCTTAAGTAGTGGAGGATTGGCCGCTTTAGTAGTAGGTGCGCCGCTGCTAAGTCCTTCTGATCATTCTCTTGTTAGCCCTGATGCATATTTGAGCTCTACAGGTGTTCCCATCTGTTAATTCATTCCCTTGTATCCAAAACTTCGGTTAATATACTAAGAAAGTTTTATTTAAAGGAAGGCCCTTGTCTAAGCTTCTGCCAAAAATTCAAACCCGCAGCATTGATGAAGCAATATTCAAACAATTGCTTGAGGCAGGCATTGATTCTGTTTTGGCTAAAATTATTGCGGCCCGTCCTATTCCTGTTCATGAGAAAGGCGCCTTAGCGACTTTGCAATGTCAGCTTGCAGATATAGATTCTCCCTTTTTAATGAAGGATATGCAGCTTGCGGCAGAAAGGCTATTAAAAGCGATAGTAGCAGGTGAGGTCATTGCTATTGAAACGGATCATGATTGCGATGGGCAAACTAGCCATGCGGTGCTTTTAAAAGGTTTATCTCAAATATTGGGACATCCGCTTGATAAAATTCAGTCTTATATTGGGCATCGTATGCAAGAGGGTTATGGTCTATCAGAGGCTTTGGCAAAAAGGATTTTGGACAATCCTGTGCGTCCTGGTTTATTGATTACAGCAGATAATGGAAGCGCTGATGAGCCTCGCATTGCCTTATTAAAAGCAGCTGGAATTGATGTAATTGTCACCGATCATCATGGCGTTCCAAGCGAGGGAATTCCCAAAAGTGCCTATGCCTGTTTAAATCCTACTCGGGATGACTGTGAATTTCCTGACCCCTACATTGCAGGATGTATGGTGGCTTGGCTTTTGATGGCAGCAACCCGGCGCTTGATGATAGAGGCTAAATTGTTAAGTCCTAGCACGCCCTCTATGCTTGAATTATTGGACTACGTGGCAGTTGGGACCGTAGCAGATTGTGTCAGTATGGCAAGAAGTGTCAACAATCGAGTAGTGGTTCAATATGGCCTTCACAGGCTTAATCAGATGCAAAGGGCATGCTGGCAGGCTTTAAGGCCACTGTTAAAAAACACGGCTGTTACAGTGGAGGATTTAGGTTTTGTTGTCGGCCCTTTATTAAACAGCGATGGTAGGCTGTCAGATGCTTTTGGCTCGGTCAGCTTTTTATTGGCAGAAACCATAGAAGAAGCAGGGCCATGGGCGGAGCAGCTATGGCGGCATAATCAAACCAGGAAAAAAATCCAAGCCGATATTACCAAGCAGGCGATGATTTCAGCTGAGCAACAAGTGGATGCAGGCAAGTTATCTATCGTGGTTTTTTTAGAAGAGGGGCATGCGGGGGTGCATGGCATTTCTGCCAGCAAAATCAAAGACGCATTTGGCAGGCCCACTATTATTTTCTCTTCCAAAATGAATGAAGTAGAGCTGATTACAGGTTCTGCCCGCAGTATTGACCAGGTGAATATACGGGACGTTTTACAGGATATTGCTGATAATAAGCCCGGCTTATTGCTAAAGTTTGGCGGGCATAAAGGCGCGGCTGGAATGACCATTAGGCGCGCTGACTGTGAAGCCTTTTCTCAAGCTTTTGAGCAGGCTGTGCGAAAACAGGTTTCGCCGCAGCAAGTGGGGCCTGTGTTGTGGACTGATGGCGAGCTTGAGGGAGTGGCAGATTTAAACTTATTAAGCCATTTAAATAAATTATTGCCGTTTGGTAGGGAATTTGAAGCCCCTGTGTTTGAGGCTTATTGCAAGGTGCTAAGCTTAAGACCTGTTGGCCAGGATGGAAAGCATGTGCAACTGAGCTTGCAGTGTGTTAACAAGCAGGTGCTTACTGCTATTTGGTTTAATGCTTGCGAGCCTGGAGCTACTTTGGCTTTTGCTGAAGAGGACAGGGTCCATGTGGTATTTTCGTTGACAGAAAATGTGTTTAGAGAGCAGCGCAGCCTGCAGTGCCAAATCCATTATCTTCAGCCTATGCCTTCCTAAAGAGCGCTATTCTGCTAGAATTAACATAACAGGGTCTATGGGGATCAATGTGAAGCTAAGGTTTATTATCACAGTAATGACATTAAGCAGTCTGCTTGGTATGCATGCTGCCTTTGCTATGCAGAGTTATGGGCCGACCAAAACGAATGAAACATTATGGTCGATTGCCAAGAACCATCGTCCCGCTAAAGTGACGGTAGATCAGGCTGCCTTGGCAATAGCCAAGTTAAATCCAAAAGCTTTCCAAGGGGCGGATTTCGTACTGCGGCCTCATTCTTATTTGAGATTGCCGACGACTTCAACCGAGGTTAAATCCGCTTTGGGTCTTAATGCTGTCAGCGTTAACCATGCAAAAGCTAAAACCCAAAGCCAGCCTAAGCTCGCAGCAGAAAAGCCAAAATATCAGCCTAAGCCTTATCTCAGTAAAAAAACCTATAGCAGCCCAGTTTTATCGCAGTCTACTGAGGCAGCTAATCAAGCCGCGGCGGCTCAAATTGCTCAGCTCACGCAGCAACTGAATGCGGCTAACCAAAAAGTAGACTTATTAGAGCAGCAGTTAGATGGAAATAGTAGTGGCTTCCCCTGGTCCAGCCTTTGGTTTATTTTATGGGCTTTGAGCAGCATTTCTCTTTATATGGTTTACCGCCATTATAAGCGTGGAGGCGCTGTTGAAGACCAAGACCCAAGCTTAAATGAACAACTCAAAGAAGCTAGAGGCAAAACTGAGCCGATTATTATTTCAGTTTCTGAAAAAGAACCTGAAAATCCGTTTGAGCAAGGTGAGCTTGATATTCCTGCTGATGAAACCACCGCTGTCCAAAAATCAGAGCAGGAAGAGCTTGAAGATGAAGTGGAAGAGCCTGAGGAAGTTCCAGCAACTCCTGAAATTGAAGCTCTATTGCAACAAATTGAAACTGATCCCTATAATCTTGAACTTCGTATGCAAGTATTGGAGCTTTATGCCAGTGTTTCTGACCTAGCAGGCTTTAATCAGCAGTCTCAGGACATGCTGAGCCATAATCTTATGATGGAAGGGGATGAGGTTTGGACTAAGGTTAGGGCCTTATATTTGAATACATGGATTTATGCCTAAAATATTTCCACTTTTTAACTTATCCTGCGTTGTTTCTCGGCCAAGAGTCCTCATTTATTTTAATAAACTCCGGTACTTGGCCTGCGGACGCCTTGGCTAAGCTAAAAATTGAAAATATTGCCATAGGAAGCTTTTTCTATTGATTTAATGGTGCAGACTTCATGTGTGGCTTGTGATAAACTTTTAGCATTTTTAATTGAAAGGATAGGCTATGCAGTTTTTAGATTTTGAACAACCGATTGCTGAGCTTGAAGCCAAAATTGATGCTTTGCGAAAAGTAGAGCATGGTTCTGAAGTCAATATCAACGAAGAAATCAAAAGACTGGAAGATAAGAGCAAAAAGCTGACCACTTCAGTTTTCTCCGCATTAACAGATTGGCAGGTGATTCAGTTGGCCCGCCATCCTAATCGCCCTTATAGCTTGGATTATATTGAGCAGGCATTTACCGATTTTGATGAGTTGCACGGCGATCGAAGTTTTGCCGATGACGCTGCTATCGTGGGGGGATTGGCTAGAATTGATGATCAGCCTGTGATGGTGATCGGTCAGCAAAAAGGCCGTACTACCAAAGAAAAAATTTATCGTAATTTTGGTATGCCGCATCCTGAAGGATACAGAAAAGCCTTGCGCTTAATGAAAATGGCTGAGCAGTTTAATCTGCCTGTGATTACTTTAATCGATACACCCGGAGCTTATCCAGGAATTAATGCAGAAGCCCGTGGTCAAAGTGAGGCGATTGCCAGAAACCTTCGTGAAATGTCCGTTTTAAAAGTCCCTATTATCTGTGCGGTAATTGGAGAGGGCTGCTCAGGCGGCGCCTTAGGAATTGGCGTTGGCGATGTGTTATTAATGTTTGAATACAGCTATTTTGCTACCATTTCCCCAGAAGGCTGTG
Source organism: Gammaproteobacteria bacterium (assembly GCA_029256015.1). GTDB lineage: Bacteria > Pseudomonadota > Gammaproteobacteria > Francisellales > CACEW01 > JAQSYQ01. The sequence continues at coordinate 45,878 of JAQSYQ010000013.1, forward strand.
CCTCCATTTTATGGAAAAGTGCAGCAAAAGCACCACAGGCTGCTGAAATTATGGGCATTACAGCCAGCCGATTAAAAAAGCTAAAGGTAGTCGATCATATTATCAAAGAACCTTTGGGCGGGGCGCATCGTAATCCTCAGGTTGCAGCGGATAGCCTGAAAAAAGCCATAATGGTTGAGCTTGTGAGATTAAAAGCTTTAAGCACGGAAGAGTTGCTTGCGCAAAGATACCAAAAGCTTATGGAATTTGGCCGCTTTGAGATCAAAGAGTAATTATGCCTGTTTCGGCTATTATTTCTGTGCTGTCTCAATTTAAGCCTAAGACAGTGTGGGTCGGCTTTAGTGGAGGCTTGGACTCTGCCGTATTGCTGCATGCTGCATCTTCTCTTTGTCATCCTGGGGCTGTGCAGCAGAACTCGGGATCCCTCTCTATCAATGTACAAGCCATTCATGTTCATCATGGTTTATCTCCTTTAGCCGATCAGTGGGCTCAGCATTGCCTAAATGAGGCTGCAAAGCTTAATATTTCTTGTCATATTGAGAGGTTAGCAGACAAACCAAAATCCGGTGAGAGCATTGAGCATTGGGCTAGAGAAGGGCGCTACGCTTGTTTCGCTAAATATATTAAAAAGGATGATTTATTATTAACAGCCCATCATCAAGACGATCAAGCAGAGACCGTGTTGCTTCAGCTAATGAGAGGGGCCGGTCCCAAGGGTTTATCGGCGATGCCGGCTTTTAACACATTTAGTGAAGGCATTCATACCAGGCCATTTCTAACTATTTCCCGCCAAGAGTTGGAAGCTTATGCTAAACAACATGGATTGGTTTTTGTAGAGGACCACTCCAACCAGGATACGCGATTTGACCGCAACTTTATTCGGCACCAGGTGATGCCTGTTTTAAAACAGCGATGGCCTTCCTGTAATGAGCTCATATCAAGAGCTGCCCAAAACTGCGCTGAACAAGAACAAGTTTTGCAGGAGTATATTGAAGCAGAAACGCTTATTTGTCCTCAGACAAAAACTCAGTCATTAGCTATAGATGCCTTGCTTCATTTTAGTTCTGCCAAACAAAATTTATTACTAAGGACCTGGGCTCATAAAATCAGTCAGAAAACCCCAGGTCGTCAGCTCTTAGAAAGCATTCGACGCAATTTACTTTCGGCCGCAAAAGACGCTGAGCCTTATTTAAAATGGGGGGATTGGGAGTTTCACCGGTATCAAGCTCAGTTATATTTAATCCAAGCCTTGCCAGAAGTTCCACAGAATTACTCAGTACGCTGGGATGGAAATAAGCCTTTGCAAGTTCCAACTTGGCCTGAACTCCTAAGCAAAGAGTATTTAGCCAACCAAGGTTTGGAAGTAGATAAGCTTGACTGGACTCAGGTGACAGTTAAATTGCGTCAAGGTGGCGAAAGATGTCATCCAAAAGGTCGCCAGCATTCCCAAACATTAAAAAAATGTTTGCAAGAATATTATGTTCTCCCTTGGCTCAGAGACAGGATGCCGTTAATATACTGTGCTGATAAGCTTGTAATGGCTGTTGGGGCTTTTGTCTGCATTATCAAATAGCAGGACAGAAGACTGATTTAATTTTATGTAAGAGGATAATATGCACCAGGATAAAGCATTAGAAGCTGCTCAATATATTCAAGCTAGATTACCAAAAGCATTCATGCCCAAAGTTGGGCTGATCCTAGGCTCAGGCCTTGGAGCATTGGCCGATAGCATCGAACAAGTCGCTTGCTTTGACTATAAAGAGCTGCCTGGGTTTTTTGTCAGCACCGTAGAAGGGCATGCGGGACAATTAATTCTAGGCCATTTGCAAGGCGTTCCTGTGGTATGCATGAAGGGAAGAGTGCATTTGTATGAAGGGGCAAGCTTTGAGCAAATGAAGACCCCCATTCGCATGATGAAGCGTTTGGGAGTTGAAAATTTACTGATTACCAATGCAGCCGGCGTGTTAAACACCGACATTAGCCCAGGCAGTGTAGTTTTAATCAAAGATCAGATTAACTTGACCGGAGTTAACGTTTTGGTCGGTCCAAATAATCCGGAATATGGCCCACGCTTTTCGGGAATGGAAGAAGCCTTTTCACCTATATTGAACCAGTTGTTTCAAAAAGCGGCCAAAAAGCATGGCATTAATTTGCCGGAAGCAATTTACTGTGGAGTCATGGGTCCAACCTATGAAACTCCGGCTGAAATTCAAGTTTATAAGCAGATGGGTGGTGGGCTTGTTGGTATGTCTACCGTACAAGAAGTCATGGTGGCTAGGCATTGTGGAATTAGGGTGGCAGCGCTTTCTGCGGTCAGCAACTATGCGGCCGGTTTAAGCCCGCAAATGGTTAACCACGAAGAAGTGCTGATTTTTTCCCATCAGGCGGCTGATGCTATGACTAAATTGATGCTAGAAGTGTTAAACGAATTAAAATAAGTAATGGAAATCTAAGTTCAAGGAGTAGAACATGTTAAATGATACTGCACTTTTATTCGGCAATGGCACCCAGCCGGCCTCTCCAGATGACTCTAACCCAAGCAATCTTTGGTGGGTGGGAGTTGTAGGCTTTGCCGCAGTAGTCGGGGCGTTTGCTTTTTTGCTTACCCGAAAAAAAGCGCCGGTATGTTGCAGATATGAAGATTCGGCAGATTCAACAGGAACTGAAGGAGTTGAGCTTTCAGCGGAATATGACTACAAGCCTGCCCCTTAAGAATGTAAAATGTGGCGATAGTTTTCGGACAGCTTTTTTAAATCCAGTTGGTTTAAAAATAGCGAGAAGCACATCCAGGAGCTTAATGCCGCCAAATCTTTGAAGTGAGGCGGAATATATTGAGGAGGCATCACCGTGCCTTCTTCAATAAGCTCATACAATACCTGCAAATCTTCGAGTTTTACTTTGCCGACAAATAGGGCCGGAATATGATTGACCAGGCCTTTTTGTACGGCGAGCCTCATATAGTTGTAAATTAAAATAAAGCCTTTGGCATAGGCCAAATCTTTGGTAAAGGGCCCGCCTTCTGGGGTGCTGCCTCTGAATATCCGCACGGTATGGCTATAGCTATCTTCATCGCTAATACCGCATTCTCTAAAGTAGTTGAATACTTCCAAGAAGTTGGCGCCGTTTTCAGCCATATTAATGGCTTTGATCCGGTTGGTAATCCTGGTGACCCTTCTTGGGAAAGAGGAAAAGGTGATAATTTCCGTAATGACAGACAGGCCTTCCTGGGTGATAACGGATGAAGGGGTCCCTTTACCTAAGAAGGTGCAGATAGGTTGCAAAGCTCCGTTTAGAGAAGTGCCGACATGGACCCAGCCTTCATGGACTTCCAGTAATCGGATATCTCTTTCGCTAAACATTGCATCGGTACGCATTTTAACTCGGTCAGCACCCGCTGCTGCATCGGCGATAATATCATCGCTTTGTTCAACAACAACTTCTTGGGCGCGGCCTATAAAATATTCGCTAAATCGCTGCCTTAAAATTTCAGCGGCTTCATGGCTGGTATATTTTTTTTCATCCAGTTCTGAGACTAAGTGCTGGTTAAGACTGCTTAAGGTATGAGACAACAGCTCGGCCAAATCTTTTAACAAGGGTGCGCCTGGATAAAAAGCATCTTCCGAGGAACCATAAAGATCAATGGCAATGCTGGTGAAGTCTTCGGTGCCGCGGGCTTTTAGCATGCTCAAGGCTTTTCGATATTCCTGGCACATGCGAAGCATAATCCCGCCTACTCCGCTAAACTGGCCTAGAAGGCGGTTAATATCTCTTTCAATAGTTTGAAATTCAGCTTTTTTCTCTTGAATATCATATGAGAGTGGGCGGCTTAGATAGTATTCAGGACCGACTTTAGGCAGTTCTTTAAATTTGTTTTTGAAAAAGTCTTGCTTGATCTCGTTGTTCCATTTGATGGCATCGAGAATTTGAATGGGTCTTTGGGCGGCGACAATTCTGTCGGAAAGTTCTCGAATAGTTTTTTGCTGTGCTGTAAGTACTAATTCTTGATTAGATATGTTGTTCATCAAACTACCCCCAATTGGAGGTAGTATATATGACTTATTGAAAAATCGATATAACTGAACCTATGGCGCTGAGAGGGAGTCCTGAACGAATTTAAGTCCATTTCCATCATAGTTAAGCCAGCCCTGTTTCTTCATGTAATCTATTAGCGAAACGCCGGAAACTTGTGAAGGCTCAAAAAGACTCCAACCTCGTAATCCGCTTTGAATGCTGACGGCGCAGCAGCAATTAAACCAACCGGATTTTTCTACTACCGCTATGTTGGGGGCGCTTGCTTGAACATGCCGGTAAATTATGCTGGAGGCAGTGTCAAAAGTCCAGTTGTAGGCCTTAAACCTGACTACTGGCATATAGATTTCACTGAACAAGGCATCTAATTGTTGGACCTGCTCCCTTACTGAAAAGCCTTGGTCAGAAAGCTTTTGTGCTTTCATTTTAAGGTCACTATAGCGAAATAAAAAATCATTGCTATTGCCAAAAGCAAGGTTAATCGCTTGGTTTGATATGGTTTGCACATCATTTTTGAAATCACTATAAGCCAGTTCCTCAGCTGCGCTAAAATAAGAGGGCGCAAGTTGATTGCCGGCAGCCATTGTGCTTGTTGGATTGTTCAAAATATTTTCTCTGTGCTGTTTGAAATCTTGAACTGATACACCAGGGTTAAAAATAGGCAGAAGGGTTTCAGGTGACTTTATGCTAGCAGGACTGAATTTGCCCTCCATCACCAAGGCGATGATGATTAATGCATGTGAGATGCCTAGTTTTTGATAGTTTGAGCTTTGCTCATTATCAGTCAGCCAATTGCCAAATCTATGATAATAATCCACTATTGCCGGATCGTTCATGAGTTCTGCTTTGTGCGTTAGATTATCAGTAAAGCTAAAGCTTAGAGTTAGGATGCGGGCTATTAAATTATTGGTTTCTGTTAAAGTCACTAAATTGCCATCAGGTATAAGGCGGTTTGCTCGGTTAATTTTTCTGGTCCAATTAAGGCTGATCAATGGCTCGACTATTAAATCGTTAACTATAGGGGCTACGCTAGCTGCAAAAGGGAAAAAGCCGGCAGCATAGCCAGCAATCTGCATGGCTGTTCTTATGGCACTTTGAGAGGTGGTAGAAGCATTGTTTCTGACAAAACCTGAATGAATTATAAATATAGCTTGAAGTGCTTCATTCAAGGTTTTTTGCAGGGACTGATAATATTCTACAAAGCCACCGCCAAGTGATGCAATTTTTGCTTCTTCTAAGCGCTTATTTTGATCCTCTTTATTTCTGCGTATAGCTTCAGAAAGCTCTCTTTTTATGTTCATTGAGAAAGCACGAAGATCTTCGATATTTGCTAAGCCTTGGGCTGTTCCAATAGCAGCTTCTAGGCTGTTGAACTGCTCTCGCATTTTTTCTAAATAGTTCGCTATTTCAGGCTTATTTGCTTCCAATGCAAGTGTATAGGCTGTTTTAAAACCTGAATCTTCAAGGTCAATATCTGCACCAACCCAAACTAAAAGGTTGACGGCCCCAATATGCCCTCTTTCAGAAGCATACATTAGAGCGGTTTTTCTGCTGTCATCTGCTAAGTCTATATTAGCTCCAGCATTGACTAATAGCTTTACATTGCTAAAGGAACCATTCATTGCAGCGTACATAATCGCTGTCATATTAGCTCCGCCTCGCTGATCAACGTCAATGCCATGTTGTAAAAGAAGACCTAGCATGGCTGTATCGTCTTGTGAAGCAGCAGTAATAAGAGGTGAACCTGCGACTTTGTTATTAGGATTGGCCTTATTTTCGAGCAGCAGCTTAGCAGTTTGGTAGTGGCGGGTTCCAGGTCCTTTAGGTTTCAATGTTTGTCCTAGAGGACCTAAGTGAGAATATTGGTTTTGAATAGCAAGCCTGAGAGCATCATCTTTTAAAGATTGGCATCTCTCATCAGATGTAGGTGGTCCTAGCACTTCTCTTAACCGCTGAGGTTTTAGCAGTTCTTCAAGGCATTTATGGCTGCCATGTGTGGCTGCTTGCTCTATTAGGGTTAAAAAGGGCCCATATTTTTCTGAAGGTTTACCTTCTTGTTTGGAAATACTGAGTGATTTACCTGCTGCAATGTAGTCATTAAGGGTTTGAAGATTATCTTCTTTTACTTTTTCAAAGATAGCTTCGGTTTCTTGGGCATCTGCGTTTGGATTAGGGTTCTGAGCGCCTTGCATGAAATTCTCCTGATTGTGTGAGTAGGAAAAATCACTAGCATTTGCTACATTGAGATGTAGCAAATTCATCATATAATTTTTTGATAAGCTATTGAAATAGAGCACACGAGGGAATGTATTGTGAGAATATTTTGCATTGGAAGAAATTATAGTGACCACGCCAAAGAGCTGGGTAATGAAGTTCCCAAAGAGCCCGTGGTTTTTATAAAGCCTTATGAATGCATGGTTTCTGAAGGCCGGCCTATTGTGTATCCTAAACATGGCAAACTGCTGCAACATGAAGCAGAGCTTGTTGTAAAAATTGCCAAAGAAGGGAAGCCTTCGAGCCATGAAGAGGCCAGAGAAATGATTGGAGCCTTAGCGCTTGGGCTGGATTTAACGCTTCGAGATCTGCAAAACGAATTAAAAAGTCAAGGCTTGCCCTGGGAAAAAGCGAAAGCCTTTGAGCACAGTGCGCCTCTGGGTGGCTTTGTGCCTTATGAGCCTCATATCAATCTTGCCGATATAGAGTTCGAATGCTATGTAAATGGATTGCTTAAGCAAAAGGGCCATACCAGACAAATGCTGTTTTCAATTGAGCAGCTAATTATTTCTTTAAGTTTAATTTGGGATTTAAAAGCAAATGATTTAATCTATACAGGAACTCCAGCTGGGGTGGGAAGTATAGAAGCTGGCGATAAAATAGAACTATTTAGCCCTCAGCTCGCGGCAGCGACTTGGACGGTTGCTAGTTAAATGTAAAAATCAATATGTTAATTGATTAGATGGCGGCCAGGAAAGATAGTTTTATTTTATGGGTGGATTTTCCCCCTTAAAATCCCTGCTAAAGTCGCCTGCTATTTATATGTTTTTTTATATGTTTATATATGGATATTAAGTTTAAGATATACACGAGGGAAATGATGAATAAAGTCCATGAATATATTGAGATATTCAATAAGGCTAAAGGAGATAGTTTAGCCAAGATTAAACATATTTTAGCTAAGTATTCCGAGCGTTGGGACTGGACGGGCAGTGACTCTGTTATTGCCGATTTATTAGATGATAAAAATATTGCCGCAGAGGACATCGTAGCGGTCATGCTTAGTGCCGTGGAGATGGAAGAGGGCAATCGCGAGTTTAAATCAGCTGCCACTGCTTTAGATATAGCTCTTAGAAAGACCCATCGCCCTCATTCAGGGGGAGCGATCGATTTTGACGATTACGATGACTTTGGCGGAAATGATTATCAGGCCAGTGGTTATAATGCCGGCGGATATGCTGAGGCATCATAAGCTTATCTGTTCAATAATTTGTCATTCTCGCGTAGGCGGGAATCCAGCTATACTCTAAAGGTCTAAAAAGATAGGCCATATCATGGATAAATTCGACCCCATTATTGATTCTTTTACCGACTCAGTTTGGCTGGAGCAAGGTTTAAGTCGCAATACCATATCAGCATATCGGGCTGACTTGCGTGATTATTCTAAGTTTTTGCAATCTCGCAGTATTATGCTTGAGCAAGCTCAGGAGTCTGATATTGCTGCTTATTTAGCTTATCGTTATGAGAAGGGCATGCATGCAAGATCGGCCGCCAGGTTTTTATCTTGTGCCAGGCGGTTTTATCGCTGGGCCTTGCAGTCTGGCAAAATCAAATTAGATCCAACTTTAAATATTGAAAGCCCAAAACTAGGCAGGCCTTTGCCCAAAACCTTAAGTGAACAAGATATCGAGGCACTATTGAACGCGCCTGATACGACTACGGCTCTGGGTATTCGCGATAGGGCTATGCTTGAGGTGCTTTATGCCAGTGGGCTTAGGATTACTGAGCTTGTGAGCCTTGATTTAAATTCCATTAACCTCAGGCAGGGAGTCATTCGGGTCATGGGGAAGGGCAGTAAGGAAAGATTAGTTCCCATCGGAGAGGAAGCTTTGGATTGGGTTACTCAATATGTGGAAAATGCTCGGGCTGATTTGTTGGGAGATAAGGTTTGTTCGATTTTGTTTGTCAGTCAGCATGCCAAGGGAATGACCAGGCAAACTTTTTGGCATCGCATCAAGCATTATGCCGGACTTGCCCATATCCAAACTTCACTGTCGCCCCATACTCTAAGGCATGCTTTTGCTACTCATTTACTCAATCACGGGGCAGATTTAAGAGTGGTACAAATGCTATTGGGGCATTCTGATGTCAGCACAACGACGATTTATACGCATGTTGCCAAGGCAAGGTTGCAGGCGTTATACAAAGAACATCACCCTAGGGCTTAGGGTTTTGCGGCAGCTTCTATTTCTGTCTTTTTTGCTTCTAGCAGCTTTTTCCAGGGGCCTTCGGTTATATAAAAGCTTATTGTAGTGTCGGCTTTATCGGCAATCGCTTTTGCCACTCTGTCCGCATAACTTAAGAATGGAGATAAAAATGCCATTCCAAGGTTGGTAAAGTGGAAGCATCCAGCAAGTACCGCTTCTCCGCCATAGGCTTCAATATATTTTAGTAAAGCTCGAGGAGTATCTTTAGGTGAAAAAACGAGTCCAAGGAAAGGGTCGCCAATAACGGCATCAGCCGGTAAAGACCGGAGGAAATCAACAATCGATTTTCCTTGGAAAGAACGATCGGGACTTTTGGCCAAGTTTGCTACTATAAATTGATGGCCTCTTTCCATTCCCGGGCTGGCTTTAGGAAATGTGACATGTACAATGCTAAGATTGCCAAAGCCCCTTAATATCATTTCTGCTGCAAGTTTATCTGAACACTCAGCGCATTCGCCTATATGCAAGGATCCCACAGCTAAGCTTGCCGTGAAGTTATGGGGGAACTTGCCAAGGCTAAAGTCCCCTAGCATGGGGTGGGTTTCTTTTTCGAAATGCTCAAGTATATAACGCGAGGCCAGCATTCGCGCGTTGGTAAATTTTTCTTTGAATACTTGTAATGCCTGAGGAACGCCAGGGTGACTATGGTAATAAGGGTGGTCTTGCCTTGGCAAAAGATGATTTGAGCTTAATATAGCGCTTCTTACTTTTGTGACCAGTTCAAGCATTTCTTCCTGTTTGATATCTTTAGCTTTGAACATTCTATTCTCCCATTTGGGCTAGCAGGTCGGCCTGATGTTCTGCTGCTAATGGCCTTATTACAGGGCCAAGGTCTCCTTCCATAATTTCATCGAGTTTATAAAGCGTTAAGTTGATGCGATGGTCGGTGAGGCGGCCTTGTGGGAAATTGTAAGTTCTGATTCTTTCTGAGCGGTCACCCGTTCCTACTAGGTTACGGCGGGTGGCAGCTTGCTGGGCTCGCTGCTTATCTTGTTCAGAAGAAAGCAGTTTAGCCTGAAGCAATGACATTGCTCTGGCGCGGTTTTTATGTTGGGAGCGCTCATCCTGGCATTCTACGACCACTCCAGTTGGAATATGGGTAATCCTAATAGCTGAGTCAGTTTTGTTAACGTGCTGACCGCCCGCACCTGAGGCTCTAAATGTATCGACTTTAAGATCGGCTGGATTAATATTAAATTCTTCGATTTCTTTGGCTTCTGGCATCACCGCAACGGTACAAGTTGAGGTATGTACTCGGCCCTGAGATTCGGTGACGGGGACTCTTTGCACTCTATGAGCGCCGGATTCAAATTTGAGTTGAGAGAAAACTCTATCACCTTCAATTCTGACAATAATTTCTTTATAGCCGCCATGCTCTCCACCATTGGAGTTAATGACTTCAACTCGCCAGCTTTGAGATTCAGCATAGCGGCTGTACATTCTAAACAGGTCTCCGGCAAAAATAGCGGACTCATCTCCGCCTGCGGCTGCTCGGATTTCTAAAAATACGTTGGCGGTGTCATTGGGATCGCTTGGCAAGAGCAGTACCTGCAATGCATCGTTAAGCTCTTCTCGTTTGGCTTTGGCAGATTTTAATTCTTCCTGAGCCAGTTCGCGCATTTCGGCATCGCTGTCGTTTAGCATTTGCTCGGCATTAGCCAGGTTTTCTTCATTGGCTTGAAATTCGTTAAAGCATTTTACGATAGGCTCAATATGCGCGTATTCTTTGGAAAGATCACGAAATTGATTTTGATTGTTGATAATTTCAGGAGTATTTAATAAAGCGCCTACTTCCTGATAGCGGTCCAAGAGTTGTTCAAGTTTTTTGCGGATAGAATCTTTCATATTATCACTTCTGCTTGTCATTCCCGACTTGATCGGGAATCCAGGTTTTAATTTAGCTTGTGCAAATCTTAGCACAGCTTAGCCTGGTCTTCATCCATTTTGCGTGTTTAAATATAGCAAACTCATTAGGAGAATAAGGTGAGATTGATAAGAAACTTACTGCTAGGTCTGTGCTTAGCTTTGCTGGCAGCTTGTGCGCCTCAACAAGTTTTAAAGCCTGTAGCGAACCCTTCGGCAGCTTGGCAGCATTATTCCATTCAGATGAATGCAATAAGTAATTGGCAGGCTTCCGGGGAAATGGGAATCCGCAATGCTAATCAAGCTGTGAGCGCGAATTTCAACTGGAAGCAAAGCGGCAGCCAGTTTGTTATTTCACTTTCAGGCCCACTTAACTTAGGCGAGGAAATGCTAGAGGGGCAGCCTGGTCAAATCAGTTTGACTGATGGCAAAGGTCAAGTTGTAAAAGCTGATAATGCAGAAGATTTAATGCAGCAAGAGCTGGGTTGGTCTATGCCGGTTGAGGGGCTTGTATACTGGATTAGGGCCTTGCCGGTGCCCGGTGTTTCTCAACAAACAACGCTTAATAATAACGGTAGTTTAGCTACGTTGAACCAACAGAATTGGACTATTGCTTACCAAAGCTATATTGTGGTTAAGGGTCTTCCACTGCCGCATAAGATAATTATGCAGCAAGGACCTTGGCGAATCATTGTTGTAATCAATGATTGGCAACTATAATAATTTTGTGTGAGAAAATTCCTTGACAGCGACAGCTCAATTCGCGAAAATACCGCTCGCTAACTGATTGCTGCTTGCAATCAATTGGGCTGTCGCCAAGCGGTAAGGCACCGGGTTTTGATCCCGGCATTCCCAGGTTCGAATCCTGGCAGCCCAACCAGTTTTGTTCTATTCTATATGTTATTTAGCGGTAATGCCAATCCTGCTTTAGCTAATGCGATTGCTGATAATTTAGGAATTAGCCTTGGCAATGCCACAGTCGGCACTTTTAGTGACGGTGAGACCCAAGTTGAAATTTTCGATAACGTTCGTGGTCGAGATGTATTTATTATTCAATCTACTTGTCCTCCAACCAATAATAACTTAATGGAACTCGTTGCGATGATTGATGCTTTGCGTCGCTCATCAGCAGCTCGTATTACTGCGGTCATGCCTTATTTTGGTTACGCCAGACAAGATAGACGTATTCGTTCTTCCAGGGTGCCTATTACTGCAAGGGTAGTGGCTGATATTTTAGCAACCGTAGGGGTCGATAGAATCTTAACGGTTGATATTCACGCTGAGCAGATTCAGGGGTTTTTCCATATCCCGCTTGATAACGTCTATGGTAGCCCCGTGATATTTGACTACCTAAGAAATCAAAAGCTGCATAATCCTATCGTGGTGTCCCCTGATGTCGGTGGAGTGGTAAGAGCAAGAGCCATGGCGAAACGTATGGACTGCGATTTAGCAATTATTGATAAGCGCAGACCTAAAGCTAACGAAGCTCAAATTATGCATATTATTGGTGAAGTAGAAGGGCGTCATTGCTTGATTTTTGATGACATCGTCGATACCGCCGGTACTTTGTGTAAAGCAGCGACTGCTTTAAAAGAGCATGGTGCAACCAAAGTTTCAGCTTATTGCATTCATCCTGTTTTATCGGGCAATGCGATTCAAAATATTGAAAATTCAGAACTAGAAGAGCTTGTTGTTACTGACTCTATCCCATTACGCGGAGCTGCTTTGCAATGTTCCAGAATTAAGTCATTAAGTCTGGCTAAAATGCTGTCTGAGACCATTCGACGAGTTAACAACGAAGAATCCATTAGTGTAATGTTTTCGGAATATAAATAAGTATATCAGGGTATGCTCAGTTTGAATTAAATCAAACCTGGTATTATTTTCGTTACTCTGCACAAGCTTATTCTTGTAAAAATGTCACTCAAGCTTAAGATCAGGCATAACAGACGTTCCTGATCTCGTATGCCTCATGCTGCATCCGTTGCGACATCCTTCAGCTCTACAATCTTGAGCCTTATTTTTCCAAGCGCTTGCGACCACGAGCAACGACAATAATACCAGGATTAATGCCAATCAATTCAAACTGGGTATACTAAGCCAGCTCTGTGCGCCTTTGCATCCTTATTTATTCTGTCATAAAGTAAAATAGGCAGGGTAGAGAAGGAGTTCACTGTGTTTAATGCCATTTTACGCGGGGCTGCTGATTGGGGTCTTACTTCTACTGTAGGTTATTTAGTTCGCCATGGGGTCTATCCCAATCAAGCAAGCTCACATTATGAAACAGCCTTATATAAAGCCGTAAAGAACGGACATTTGCGTACTGTTGCAACTTTGCTTGCAGAGAGAGCAAATCCTAATATTCCGGACAGAAATGCTAACTTTCCCTTACATGTTGCCTGTGCTCAAAACAATAGGGCAATGGCCAAGCTATTGTTGGACAACGATGCATTGATAGAGGCTCTTAACTTAAAAGCCAGCACCCCGCTTCATGCAGCTGCATATCATGGATCGGCTCGATGTATTGAGTTGTTGCTCGAGCGTGGAGCTAACGTGAACGCAGTCAATATCAATAATTTTACCCCTTTACAATTCGCTGCGGCTCAAGGCCAATTTCGCGCATTCAAAATCCTGCTTCAGAAAGGTGCAGACCCCACCGTTGTTCTTAATATGCAGAGGTTTAATAGAAATGAATTATTAGAAGCGACAAGTTTACTAAAAGAATACACTGCAAGGTGGCGAGAACAGCATCGGTTTGATCCTACGCCCCCACAGCAGACCCAAGAGCAAGCTAGCAATGATGCTCAAGATCAAGTTCAGCCTCAAGAAGAGCCGCAAGATCAAGAACCATCAAACATTGCAACTCAAGATAAAGCTCAACCTCTTAAGTCAGTGCCGCCTGTTCAAAGCAGGCCCAAATTTTTCACGGGCATTATGCCGGAGTCTGGGCAAAGGCTGTTTTTTAAAGAGACGCTTATCACTCCGAATGGCAATTGTGGTTTTGCTGCTTTTGCGGAAAATTTCAGCATAGGAGCTGTATCAGAGGTAAGAACTGATGTAGCCAAAACTTTGTGGCGATTGAGAAACAATGAAACAGACCGCCATAGCTTGGGCGAAGAAATTCTCACTCTGATACTTGATAGAGAGTGGTTTCATCGAACAACGGGCAGCGAGATTTCTACTGTTCTTAGGCCTCAGTTAGCTAAAGAAGCAAAAGAAATCGCTGCTTTATATATGATGTATACGCTCTTCAACCAAGAAGAAGTAAAACAAGTCATCGATGATTATTGCCAAAGCAAAAGGATGTATAGTTATTATGTAATGGGCTTAAAGGACTTTCATTGGTTGGCGCCTACTAGTGCTTGCCTTTATGCCAGAGAAAAAGGTGTAAATTTGTTCATTTGGAGGCCTGGTAGGCAAGAGGGTGAGTTGGTTTTGGAGTCTCGTCAAGAAAGTTTTAATGGGCCGCCGGTTCATTTATTTCATAAGCCTGATTTTAATCACTTCGACCGTTTAGAGCCAGTGTCGGAGCCCTCGCCTGAACAACGGCCTGGCGAGAGTACTCGAGAGCTTCCTGCATCAGCTTCAGCAGTAAGAGCGGCACTAATGCGGAGCCTTAAGCTTCCTTCTGGGATACAAATGCCTGTTGTGCATGAGTCACCTACAAGCGATACTAGCAGCGGCTGGGAATTTTGATAGGATAGCAATGCCAGAAATTTATATTAGTACCGATATTGAAACCAATGGCCCCATGCCGGGCGCTCATTCCATGCTAAGTTTTGCCTCAGCTGCATTTTTGGAAGACGGGAGCATAATCGGCAGTTTCTCAGCTAATTTAGAGCTTTTGCCTGATTTAAGCTCAGACCCTGTCACCATGGCATGGTGGCAAACTGAGCCTCTAGCTTGGGCAAAATCTCGAGAAAACTTGGAGTCCCCGCGCATTGCAATGCTCAAGTATTTGGCCTGGCTAAAGTCTTTAAAAGGCAGGCTGGTTTTTGTGGGCTATCCGGTGGCTTTTGATTTTGGCTTCATTTATTGGTATTTGATAAAATTTGCCGGCGAAAATCCTTTTGGATTTAATGCATTGGATATCAAGACCTATGCCATGGCTGTGTTAAAGCAAGAATATAAGCAATCTGTTAAGGTTAATTTACCAAAAGAGTGGTTTAGAGAGGACTTGCCTCATACTCATGTCGCCCTTGATGATGCCCTAGAGCAAGGCTATTTATTCTGCAAGATGTTGTCTTCTAATAAAAGCTAGCTTTTTCGCCAATTCCTGTGTTAAAATCCGCTCGCCTTTGCTATTGGTCGCGATAGCGGGCTTACATTTAAATTAAGGAATAAACATGAGACTACATTTAAAATTACATGCCAATACCCGTGGTGATTTGGGGAGGGGTGCGAGCCGCCGCCTGCGCCGTGATGGTATGGTTCCAGTGGTGATTTACGGAGCTGAAAAGCCCGCTCAATCTGCCGTGATCGATCATAACGTTTTAGCCAATGCTTTGGCTAACGAAGCCTTCTATACCTCAATCGTTGATATGAGCATTGACGGTGTTGACCAACAAGTCATTATCAAAGACTTACAACGTCACCCATACAAGCCAAAGATTTTGCACGCTGATTTCTTGCGTATTAGTGAAAAAACCGAACTTCGCGTACATGTTCCATTACACTTCGTGGGCGATTCCCCTGCAGTTAAAGCAGGCGGTGTTATTAACCACATGGTGAACGAAGTTGAAGTGAGCTGCTTACCTAAAGACATGCCTGAATTTATCGAAGTTGATCTTTCCGGCTTACAAATGGACGAGTCCATTCATTTGTCTCAAATCAAACTGCCAGCTGGCCTTAAACTGGTTACCTTGCAACATGGTAATGACTTGCCAGTAGTAAGCGTACACGTGCCAAGAGCAGTTAAAGAAGATGAAGCTCCAGCTGCTGAAGCCGCTGAAGGTGCAGCTCCTGCTGACGCTAAGAAAGCCGACGCTGCTGCTAAACCTGCAGACGCTGCAAAAAAACCAGAAGCTAAAAAATAAGCAGAATAGTCTTGTCGGGACTTCAGCTTATTGTAGGATTGGCCAATCCGGGCGCAGAATACGCCCGGACTCGGCACAATGCAGGCGCTTGGTTTGTCGAAACTCTAGCAGCCGAATTCAAATCCAGCTTGCAGCATGAAAATAAGTTTCATGGACTCACAGGCAAATTTGAGCTAAATAATCATACTTGCCGTCTTTTAATTCCCACTACCTATATGAACAACAGCGGGCTATCTATATTGTCCCTAGCTGTCTTTTATAAGATTTTGCCTCAGCAAATTTTAATCGTACATGATGAGTTAGATTTGCCGGTAGGCGAGGTGAGATTAAAGTTGGCCGGCGGTCACGGCGGGCATAACGGCTTGCGTGATATTATGGCTCATCTCAATACCCAAGATTTTTATAGACTCAGGATAGGCATAGGCCATCCTGGAAACAAAGACAGGGTCGCGGACTATGTCTTGCATGCGCCTTCAAAAGAAGAAGAGCTTAGCATTCATCATTCGATAGCAGATGCAATGAAAGTATTGCCTGATATGTTGGAAGGCAAAATGCAGCAGGCCATGACCAAGCTGCAC
The DNA here is from genome assembly GCA_029256015.1 of Gammaproteobacteria bacterium. Taxonomy (GTDB): domain Bacteria; phylum Pseudomonadota; class Gammaproteobacteria; order Francisellales; family CACEW01; genus JAQSYQ01. The sequence goes on from JAQSYQ010000013.1 coordinate 61,865, forward strand.
TCGCTAAGTAAGTAAGCCAAAACTATAATATTTTCAGTTTTTGGTTTAATAAAGGCGTCCACAGGCCAAGTACCGGACGATTACTAATACATGAGCAAACTTGGCCGAGAAACAACGAATAGTAAACTAAAAAATGGAAATATTATGGGATTCAAATGTGGAATAGTAGGTCTGCCTAACGTAGGCAAATCCACCTTATTTAACGCTTTAACCAAAGCCGGTATTCAGGCTGAAAACTATCCGTTTTGTACCATTGAGCCCAATGTTGGCCGAGTAGCCATGCCTGATCCAAGG
>JAQSYQ010000014.1 GCA_029256015.1 Gammaproteobacteria bacterium
GGGGAGCCGCTAACCCACCAAGGCAGCGATTCAAGATCTCGAACCGCATAATAGGCTTTATTCTGGTTTGTATTGAGCACGCTAAGAGCATGGATATGCTCAAAATAATGCAGATAAACAGGGTGGTCGTAATATCCCTGATAGCCATTTTGATTGATCAAATTCCAATCCAAAGTAGGAAGCTTTCCCTCTATGATTGAGCCATCCCAAAGACAAATGCAAAGGTCTGCCTTGCCCACGGGGTCAATTTTTAAATGGCTAAATGCTTGTGTCAGTTTTGCAGCCAAGTGCTCATTGATAAAATTAATGCACACAGTAAATGGCCCAATTTGATAGTAATTGGACTGTATGCTTTTAAAATGGGCCCAGGCCTTATCCAGGCTTTCGAATTGTTCTAATGCAATCAAGGGATTTTCCTATGTCATTGACTAGGATTGATGGGGCCAGCCTTGTTCATCCACTTCGTGAATAGGGTCAAGCATAAGCAAGTTTTTCATTTCTTCATATTTTTCTAAACTGGGTTTGTTGAATTTAGTGGGCCAGCTTAAATCCAGATGAAGTTTAATTTGAGTTTCGAGTGAACTGCCATTTACAAGCAGTTCTTCATCAAGCAGTTGATTCACAAAGGTCTGTAATGGGGCAGAGATATCTTCGATTTTCATGCTGTATTTTTCGGCAACCATGCTAGTAGCCTCGCTTAAGTTATAGCCTGATAATAGTAACTGCCAGATAGGAGCGCCGCTTTCACGTATGCTGTAATAGACGCCGGAATCTAAGTTGGCGATAATGACTTCATTGTCTAATACTTCATGAATAATTTCAGTGCCGGGAACTTGGTAAGTGGTTTTCATAAGGCTGCCTTTTTGCTGAGTTTCAACATAACTCTAGTACAAATTGTTATAGTTGCAAGAACCCTTAATTTTCAGTATCCTGAGAGGATTTGCTGGCTTTTAAAGGACAATTTCTATGGGAAAAAATATTGTAGTGTTGGGCGGACAATGGGGCGACGAGGGCAAGGGTAAGATTGTCGATATGCTAACCCCTCAAGTGTCAGCTGTTGTTCGCTTTCAAGGAGGCAACAACGCGGGGCATACTTTGGTCATTAATGGCGAAGTCACCAAATTACAATTAATTCCTTCAGGAATTTTGCACGATGGCATTATCAGCATTATCGCTAATGGAGTCGTATTATCCCCCGCGGCTTTATGCAATGAGATGAAGATGCTCGAGCAAAAAGGCATTCCCGTTAAACAAAGACTTAAAATCAGCTTAAACTGTCCTCTCATTTTGCCGGTTCATATTGCCTTAGATCAAGCCAGAGAAAGCGCATTGGGCGATAACGCAATTGGAACCACCAAGCGCGGGATTGGGCCTGCTTATGAAGACAAGGTGGCAAGAAGAGCGCTTAGAGTCGGGGACTTGCTGCATCCTGAAGGCTTTGCTGAAAAACTTAGAAATATAATGCAGTATCATAACTTTATGCTTCAGAACTACTACAAAATTGAAGCCCTTGATGTTGATAAAATGATTGAAGAAACTTTAGCCCAAGCTGAGCAATTTAAAGCAATGATTACCGATACCACCGCTTTATTGCATCAGATTCGATCTGAAGGTAAATCCATTATATTTGAAGGGGCGCAAGGAACTTTCTTGGACGTTGACCATGGGACCTATCCCTATGTCACCTCATCCAACACCACTGCGGGGGCTTCTGCAACCGGGACGGGTTTTGGTCCGCTATATCTAGATGAGGTTGTAGCAGTTGCTAAAGCTTATGCAACTCGAGTCGGTGGAGGGCCTTTCCCAACTGAATTATTTGATGCAGTGGGTGAGCACATCGGCGTAGTGGGTAAAGAATTTGGAACGGTAACTGGGCGTAAAAGACGTTGCGGTTGGCTAGATATCGTCGCTTTAAGAAGATCGGTTCAGCTTAACAGCATAAGCAGCTTGTGTATTACCAAGCTTGATGTGCTAGATGAGCTTGAGGAAATTAAAATCTGTGTAGCCTATCACTTAGACGGTAAAAAGATCGATTATCTGCCTGCTGATATTAGTTTATTTGGCCGTTGTGAGCCTGTTTATATCACCATGCCTGGCTGGAAGCAGCCTACATTTGGTATTACGGAATACGATAAGTTGCCTGCCAAAGCCAAAGAATATCTCAAGGTGATTGAAGAGCATATCGGCATTAAAATCGATATGATTTCAACCGGGCCGGATCGCAAGGAAACTATTATTTTGCGTAATCCTTTGTTTTAAAAAGTTGCTAAAGAGTTCGTACTTGTTAGATTTAGAATAACTAGCTTTATAAGAAGCTCTGACTGTTTACTGATAATTGTGATGGAGTACGTTATGCCTAAAGATCAACGTCCGGCTTATTACGCAGTAGTGGATTTTCTTTCTAACAGAGTTTACTACGGCACTTATGATAAATTTAAAGAACAGTGTCACTTGCCTGGCAAAAAATTTAATAGTGTAGAAGAAGCGGCTCGCTATTGTGAGACTGAAGCTTATCGACGTGGTGAGCTTTATCATGATAAACATTTAACTATTTACGATTTAGAAAAAAATACTGAGATGATGTATGATGATATGCTATTAGCTTCACATCGGGCAAGACTGGCGGCAGACCGCGCCATGACAGCTGCTGCAAGCTCTGGCGCTGCTGCCTCTTCCTCATCAAGTGCTAGCACTATTTCTGCGATAGATCAGCTAGAGGCTATTGCAAGCGATGATGAATTTGTTGAAAAATTGCTTGAAGTAAATTTCAGTTTACTTAGAAATGCGAAAGGCCAGGGGGCTATTCACTTTGCGGCTATTCGTGGTTTTCCTAAAGCCATACAATTTATGGCAGCTGATGGCTATGATTTAGACACCCAAGATGACGAGGGCTATACGGCTCTTCATTATGCAGCTAAATTACATCATGCTGATTGTATTCAAATGCTGATTCAAAAAAAGGCTAGGTGCGACCTGCGTGAGAAGAGCGGTAGTAACAGTCAGGCACTTTCTTTTCTTACAGCCGACCTTAAAGGGAGGTCTCCAGAATATATCGCCGAGGTCCAGGCTTTGTCAGAATTATTTCCTTGCGCTGAAACTAAAAATTTCTTGGTTAAATTTGAAAAGCAAGCAGAAGGGATTGTTGTCATCAAAGAAATTCAGTTTAATCGTCGAAGTTCTTCTATTTCTCAGGAGCTAGCAATAAATTATCCTCATTGCTATATTAAAAATGATTTAGGACTTGATAAGCTAAAGCCGGGTCTACAGGTCCGCCATATACATTCTGATAAAAGTATTGCCGATAGCTTAATAAAGCAATTTACCGGAATGCCTTATCAAGAAGCTATTAAGCAATTATGTACTGCTTTAGGTTATGAAGAGCCAAGGCCAATCAGTACAATGCATGTTGCTGAATATATGGCAAAGCTTTATCAAAATCGCAGCTATGGTATCGGCAATCTTTTTGTTGGAGATAGAACTGAAAACCAAGCTTATGGTTGGCTGATGGGCCAACTTGATTTCAACACAAATCAATTTCCTCACATAATAGTAATAGATCCACAATATCTGTCAGTATTTAAGCGTAACCCATGCTATAGTGAATTTTATAAAGAAGGGCGTTTAGTTATTAGTGATGCATCAGCCCTTGAGCGCCTTAGAGCGCTCGCTCATCACGATGATCCAGCCTTTGCTAATATTCCGAAGCCTGAGGCAAGTGCTAGTTCTGCTGCTGGCTCATTAGCTTTAGCCTCTTCTGGCATTTCTGCGCCGACAGCAAAAGCTACAGGTGCTAAGCGAGCTTTCAGTTTAGCATTTTCCGAAGCAGAAGCCTCACATTCTCGTAATGTTAAGCCAGCTAGAGGGCAACAACCAAATCCAGGTTCCTCTGGTCATTAGTAGTAGGTTGGGATGGCTCAGCACTATAGTGAAAAGTAGTTTAAGCAGGCAGAAAAGACTTTTGTGATTTTTTCTTTTTTAGTTATTCATTAGAGATTGCCGGTGTGAGCTTAGCTACTGAACTTGGCTGCTGCTCAGTGCAAAATATCTTTGACAAGGTAAAGTGCTAAAAGTTTGCATATAAATCAAAGGATAACATTATGTTCAGGCCACTGGCATTTTTAGCTTATGCTTTAGCTTTATTAAGTAGGGTTGAGCCTGCATTGAGTGTTCGAGAATTTGTAACCCGTCGTTGTCTAATTTTACCTGGGCAACTTTACTGCACTGATGACTACATTGAGGGCTCAATAGCATTCAATGGAATTGCAAAGTTATTTGCTACAGATGTAGAGGGTAATTTTTCAGTTAATGGTGTTGCCGATCTAACTTACGACAGCAATATTTATGGCAACTTGAGAGTGAATGGTGTGCTTAACATGGTAGGTTCAAGCGTACATTCTGATAGCGTAATAGAGGGCAAGGCCACTCTGACAACTAGCTATTTAAAAGGTGTGAATGAACTGCATGGCACATTCCATGGAACCTATGCTCATTTAGGAAGCTCTACATTCTATTCTAATTCAATAGCATTCTATCGCTCTAACATACGAGATATCTCTGTTATTTCAGAAGCTAAAAAAGCCCAAGTTTGTGTATTGGATAAGACCACTGTGCAATCCATTAATTTTACTCATAACAATGGTTTGGTTTTTATGGATGCAAGCAGCAAAGTTGCCGAAATAACGGGTGGGAAAGTGGAAAATGTAACGAGTTGCCCATTCTAAGTTTGGCTAATGAATAGATATGACGAAGCAGGGCCCGATTTTATTTAGTCAAAGTTAGGACCTTGTCCGTCTGAGTAGGCTCGCCACTAAAGGAAAAAATAGTCTGGGCGCTCTGAAATAGGTTTTGTGAATCCTGGCGAAGTTGTTTGCTTAAGCTTATGTTCGCTGCTGGCCCATCGCATAATATAATTTCAAGATCCGCCAAGTTACCAAATTGCCTTGGGTTAACATAGTCTACCTGGTTTGCTCCAGAGAGGGCGCTAGTTGCATTGACAATCAACTGATTGTTAGCCCACACCTCGCAACTTGTCGGCGCATCCGCTAAGCCGTTATCAATAGCTAAAGTATTTAACACGGCAAATTCGCCGATGACTCCTTCTGCATCACCTGATTGCGGGACATAGACTGCGCTGGGCTGCGGGTATAAAATTGGAGTTCCTATTGGCATCAAGCCGCTAATGCCGCCTTTTGGCAGTTGCCTAAGAGATAATTGTTTTCTATTTGCAGCGGCAATCGCAAGAACGGCAACACTAAGGCTAAATGTCAGCAATATAGCTAGCCCGAGCATAGTCCATTTAAATAGCTGTGGTCTTCCTTCTAAACTCGTTTCCCGATTTCTTATAAAGCTTATGTTCATGGTTTAACTCCAATAGTCATAGCATCTATTAGTTAAACTGTCCGAGTAAGATTACGGTATTACCATCAAGCTCAATGTAATACTAAGCTAATCTTCAGAAAACAATTTATCACTTAGGAATGGCTTTAAAATTCATGAAGAAAGATCACCCTCTTATGCCTTATAAGTATAGCTGTATAAAAAAACCTGGGAATGTTAAAAAAAAGGTGGAGTGGAAACGCAATTTCGCCATGTAATCATAAATATATTATTTTTCTGAAAGCAATTCAATTCATGGGTGCTAATGAGAAATAATAGCTAGAAAGACTCCATTTGATAGCAATGCCCATTAGCTAATATCCTTAAGGTCTGGGCATTCCTGCTCCTCCATTAGCTGGCATCTGCCATGCTCGATAAGCTACAGCGAGCCCTCCATTGTTCACAGTAACAGCAGATGGAGGCCCAATCAATAGGACTGACATACCGCTGCCAACAGGATAAACATATCCAGAGCTATAACAGTTTACGGGTATAGCTGGCGTATATGGAGCCATCATCTGTGGGGCAAATGCAAGTTGGGATTGTAAAGGTATAGGCTCTGCCGGAAGAGGCATAGTTGCTGCTCCAGAAGATTCAAGAGCAGGTACTTGTGTTAAGGAGGGAGCAGGCTCGCTAAGCTCTTTGGGGAAAGTGATACACTCAAGCACCTTAGCAAATAAAAAAGTTGGGATCCCGAATGATGGTAAAATGACACTCACTTGGCTGGGGTTTAATTTATAGATCTCACAAAGTTTTGCTAGGTAATATAAAAAAGCCTCATGTAAGCCGGTTATATTTTCGCAATGTTCCCTTAGCATGCTATCTTGTTCAGGGCTAAGGTCTTCCAGGCTAAGTGGAATTTCTCGTTCAATTATTTTCTTTAAGCCATGGCAGTTTACTACAAAGAACTGATGAAAGCCTATTGGTGACAAATCAAAATAATAGAGTGATATAAATTTAAAAACTTCCCAACTGAGGCCGCTCACAGTCAGGCTTTTGATATAATCTATTAGATTTTTGCGCACTCTTAGCTGACTTTGAGAGCTTCCATATGTAAATAGAATGTAATCACTAATTAAGGCGGCCTGTTCTTTCGGTGATAAAGCGGATAATTCTCTTAAATTGTTCAGTACAATTGAAATTGGGTTGGCTAATAAATGCTTAAAAGTATAATTCAAAGTAAAAATCTGCCCGCTGTCTAAATTGATCCTAATAGCAGTGGTTACAATCAAGCTATTATTAAGCCCTAGTTTAGCCCTATCAGCATCTGTTCCATCGAGAATTTCAATAGTGTATTGGCTATTGTCAGCTTTCTTTGCAAGGAACTTGTTTTTCCCATTTAATTTTCTCACATGGCTAAAACCATTAGCGTATAATAGTGAATTTATTGCAGAATCTTCTACTCGGTATGCGTCAGACTTAGTAATTAATACATAATGATCAGGAGATAGGTCATAACTTAAGCTAATATCAGGCAGGGCTTTCTTCCTCCGATAAGCATTGAGCGCTTTTTGCACTGGTTTTATATCAGCACGATAAACAATAAAATCACTTGTAAATGCGCTCGCCCAATCAGGTCGGTCGCTCGCAAAAGTAGGCACAAAGTAAAGCTCTGAAAGCTGGCTTAAAATATCGAGCAAGGCTGGGTAATCTTCTCTATACTGAGTCAGTGCATTGATTAGGTCGTATAAGCGGGCATTCCATTCCATAGAAATAATATAAATATCATCCTTAGACGAGCCTAGATTCATACCACTTTCAAATCGAGTAGCGCTTTCTTTCCGCGCCTCTATAGAAGATAGAATAGGCTCAGCTTTTATTAAACATAAACTGAGCTTTTCTAATTGAATATGGAATTCTTCTGGATCGCTCTGTCCTCTTATTTTTCTACTAAAATCTGAGATAAGTTTTGATATTTCAGATTGTTGTTGATAAAAATGCTTAACCAATGTTTGTAAATCTAAGCTCCAATCTTTTTTCTTGCCTTCTGCAATGTTTATTATATCCGCACTTACCGCCAGTTCAGGCCGCGAGCTATCAATTTCTGATACAGGCTTTTCCTTTTGTGGCAAGGGCTTTTCTTCTGTCTTTATAGGGCTTTGAATAAGTAGGCAGCGAGCAATATGCTCTCTTTGCTTTTGTATTTTTGAAGCCTTTTTAAGAGAGAGAGTTTTGCTTTCGCTTATTGGCTTAGTGAGTGATTCTTCTACGAGAAGCTCAGCGGCAATAGCGTCGGCTTTCGCTTGGGCTTCAGCATGACTGATAAGTGCCTCAGTAGGTGCAGTTTGCGGCCGTGATAACATTTCGCGAATTTGTTTGTTTTTAAAGGCAATTCCAACAGTCAGCTGCATAAGCTGTATTGCAGGCATAAGCGCCCTAAGTGCTCTTAGGTAAAAACTTATTTCATCTTCGCTTAGAAAACGAGCCATAGCTTTTGAGAGCTTTCCAGTTTCATCGTTAAAGCCTGTGAAGAAAGCAAGAATTTCTATACCAAATGTATCAAGTTTATTGAAATCAACGGTATCATCTGTGAACTTGCTTATTCTAGCAACCTTATGGAGTATAATGGCTATTTCAACAAGTTTGCTTAGGATGACGTTTCTATCAATGCTAGACTTTTTAAGTTCCCGGCAGCTTTTGGCAAATTCACTGGATAAAATATCTAAGAGCGTAGGCGAAAGCTCTGTTTCAGTAGCGGCGTTTAAATGCTTTTCTAATTCAGCTAGACTTTGAATATCTTTCCCTGTGATTTTAAGGTGTTTAAGTAAACTATGAACAGTAAAATCAGCATAGCTATAAGTTAATTGACTTAGATAAGGAATTAAAGAAGCCTCTACCATTGCGCTCTGTCTTAAAACAACCCCCCTGGTGCAGATTAAATTTTCAAACCAAGTATAAATACCACCATCAATAATAGGGTTTAGTAATCCTACTTTAATTTCTGAGTTTCGCCGCTTAATTAGCTCTGTATACGCTTGTACTTCTCGTAGAGTAATAAAGTTTGTGTTGTATAAGCTATTGGCTTCTGCTGCAAGCTGTGCAGCTTCTGATGCGAATATGAGATAACGTGAGGCAATATATAGTTTTTCATAATCATCCTTGCCAAATAATTCTAAGTATGCGCAAGGTATTTTCTGTGGAAAAAATTCATTAGTTAAATTTGCTAAATCCAATAATAGATATTGATATAAAATATGTGATTCAACGGAATCTAAAGAGCTAATGCAATTAAGCTCACAAAATGAATCAACATATTTCATGATATGTTTGGTTGCTTTAGCTGCGTCTTCTTTCACTCCATGATAAGTAGCGTTGAGGTCTTTAGTTGTTGTCAGTAGTTTAGTTAAATCAGCTGTTTTCGCTTCATAGGGGACGCTAGAGTGCTTTTCAATCAAGACAACCAAGGAACTATCATGTTTAATAAGTACGCTCAGAATCACATAACTAGCGTATTCACTAAATTCTCTTGATAACTCTAAAATAGGTGCCAATCCCTTTTGCAAGCGGGGAAAGGCATTTTGAATAGCATCCATGAATTTTTTCAAATCTGATAGAGGCATACAGACAGCATCTTTCGAATGACTATTGCTTGTAATAGCATGATGCCATGCGAGTTTTTGCTTTTTGACACTTGATAATAGCAAACTAAGAGTTGACTTAGGGTGTTTGTACATAATTCACCTAAAAGAGCATAAATAAAAAAAAGGAGAGCTCTGCTCTCCTTTTTTCATGTTAGAACTATGGGGTTGCTTCTTCAGCTTTAAGATGTGCGCCAGCTGTAACAGTTGCTTCATCTAGGAAAGGGCTTGCAGCATGATAAGCACTTGCACCGCCAGCTCCACCTCTTGCTACAGAGCTATCAGAAACTTCAGCTCCTGCCACTGCGCCTGCAGATCTAAGCTCACAGTTAGGTCGCCTTTGAGTTAAGACTTGAGTTTCAATCATGCTTGCCTCGGCATATAAGGAGAATAGAGACGCTAATCTTTTAACTTGATCGTCTAAGCCTTCAGGTCCATCAAAGCTGAAAATGGTAGAAATAATTTCCTGAGTTTCTTCCGTAATTAAAGAGCGCTCGGAGTCACTAGTTGGGCTGCCAAAAGGGCCGCTTTCATCAGCGAGTAATGGAAGGTTTTTTAAATCAATCGAACGCTTCTTGGTAGAGGGATATTTTTCACCAGCAGCACCAGGGCGAAATACAATATCAGCGCCTAATTTGCTTACGTCATAAGATCCAATTGAGCGGCAAGCTTCAACAGAGACTACGTTATTTGAATCCACGACGGTGTTAATTTGGTATAATTCTTGGCCTTTAAGTGCGCGTCTTACTAAAGCTTCATTTGAACCTTGGAATTCCCCCGGGTTTTTGCCAAGAGATTTATAGGTTGCACGGACCGCTTTAATTTGTGCTACTTCAGTAACACTTTTATATTTTTCATCAGTGCGAACGGCTTCACAACATGCTTGCATTAGTTTCCATAGCTCTTCAGAGCGTTTGGCAACTTTAACTCTTGCTCTCACAATTCCCATTGCAAAGTCTGGATTTGCAGCAAATATTTCTTTGGCGACATTAATTCTTAGCGGCATATGGCCTCCTGTTGATGGTCTACTTATGTCCTTATCAACTTTATCTTGTTCCTTCAAATTCAGCTTGGATAAAAAAGTGACTAATTTCTCTGGGTTTAAATTTGAAAAAGTGAGTTTAACTGTACCGCGTTCAATTGTAATAGTGTTAAGTTTTGCTTCATTAGTAGGCGAGCCATCATTTTTCTGCCATATTCCGCTATAGCTCCCTTTCATAATTACATTAATCACTTGTGCTATTTCTCGAATTTTTTCTAAGAGGTCCCCAATGTCTGTAAGTACACTGGCATCCATGTGCATTTCACCTGAGATGGCAGTATTCAGATTAAGCGTTAATGTAAGGGAACTATCTTTTGCTTCATACTGATAATTAGCGATAGTTGGTAACGGCATGGCTTATCCTTATTAGTTAAGAGTTGGGGCGTTAGCTTGCAATTGTCTTGGGTTAGAGAGCTTGCCGAATGCAAAGCTACTTAGTCCCGAAGCAATGGCTGCGATACTAGTTTTTGATTTAAATGAAAAAGGCCTTAGATCGCTTCTAGACCACTGAAACAGCAATAAGCCAGCTACAGCGAGAGAGCCAGCAGCCCATAAATATAAGTTTGAGTTGGACCTTTGGCTCTGCTGAGCTAAAGGAGAAGCTGAGCTAGCAGTTGCTTGTTGCCCTTGGTTTTGAATAGCCATAGGCGACGGGGAAGGAGAAGCGGTTCCATCGGCGCTATCCTGACTTAGTTGTCTATGTATGGAAAGCGGTAGTAAGGGTCTTGTTGGCGGCACGGCATGCAAAACAATGCCATTAGTAGTATAGTGCACGTTAACAACATAACCAAAAGTTCTAAATAGGTCACCCACATATTTTTCGCTGTAAGCAACGGTATACAAGCCTTCATCTGATTTAAATACTACCCCTGTTGGTCCTTCTACACTCTCCAGGTGTTGATAGCCGCAGTTAGTGTAATAATCTCTTCTCATTTGTAAGGCTTGAGGCGTATTTTGATACATTGAGATCAAGCATTCCAAGCGAGCTTGAACCAAGCGACATATTAGTAACGAAATAGGAGCGATATTACCAAATAAGTTGAAAGGAAAAAGCAGTATAGGTGATTGGCTTTCTCTTAGTTTTAAGCTTTTTCTATCGATCCCAAGAATATTGAAACATTCAGCCCTTACTCGAGAGCCTATACCTTGTTTTGCTATTTTTTGGTTTGCTGCAAGTATTCTTTCAGCAGCAAAGTCAAAGCCAATATAAGCTAAATGAGGGCTCTGAACAGTGGTGAGTGCTAGGTTTTCAAGTTCGCCACAACCTACCTCGACTACTACAGTGTTGTCAGGTTTGCCTCTTATGATTGCCGCACAAGTTTCAAACTCTTCTCTTAAATAATGCTGTAAGCTAGGAGGGTAATTGGTATAAGTTAAGATTTGGTCTCCACCAGCGTTGGTATAGAACCAAAGAGCATCGCCATTCTCATGTAACTCTGGAATGCCCCATTGCATCAATCGTTGGATGAATTGTTCGATTAGCTGGTGAATCTTAGGATTACTAACATTTGGAAACCGCACCTGCATATATTGTTCAAAATTAGTGCTGAAGGTTACTTTAGCTGTACTATCAAGATTAAATACATAAATAGTATTAAGCAGGGAGCCTATAAAAGGCCTGTCTATTATGGCTGATGGATTTTTACACTGAATTGTACAGATCAGAGACTCTCCATTTGGGGATATAAAATAGTAATGATATTTGCTTCTTCCTGTGGCCCCTACTGTGGGCATTTCAATCCTTCCGCTATCTGAGCTTGAACTATCATCTCTGGCAGCTGAGGGCGATCCCATAACAAGGGCAGACAATGGGCGTGACGCGGGAGAGCCTGGGGTGCTGTTTTGTCTTGGCTCAGTTCTAGGACCAGCCATAGTTGCGGCAGATTGTTCTGCCGGTAAAGCTCTAGTGGCCCTTGTCATGGGCGCTATGGATGCTGAGGCATCTGCATTTGATTGCGGGAGCCTTGCCAAAGCATCAGGGCTATGTTCTTGTTCCTCTGAAAGTGTGGCAAACATTCTTGCTTCGCCACCTTGTCTAGCTGTCATATCAGAAGGAGCTGATCTTCCACTTGAGCCTGCTGCAGCGCCGCCTGATCCACCCGTCGGTGCTAGTAGAGCAGCTCTTCTTTCTGAAGGTCTACGGGTTGTTTCAGGGGCAGGTGGCAAAAAGTGATCGACTGGCCAGGCCCCTAATGTGTTGTCACCTGATGCTGAGACAACCCAATCTCCTACTTTTGCTAGGCCTTGGATCCAGCCACCCTTACCTTCGTGATATGTGTTCTCTGTGGCAACGCAATTTCCTGTGCGAATATCCCAAACTTTTATGGCTTTATCGCCTGAGGCACTCGCCAAATAAAATTCGCTAAGTGGAGTGACAGCATTGACAAAATTTTCATGGCCAGAGAGTTGATAGCTACATACTGCAGTTCTAAGGTCCCAAATTTTTATATCAAAAGCACATGAACCCGTTGCTAAAACATTAGTTGCCATAAGAGCTTGTGTTCTAATATGCTTATTAGGATGTCCCCCTAAAGACCCTGCGCGCTGAAGTGTTGTAGCATCCCACATGCCGATCATGAACTTATTGTCTTCACATATAATCGTATTATTTGATTGAACCATAACTGCACAAACATAATTTGTAGTATCTGGAATAACACCGGTAAAGCTTTCTGATTCTGTATTCCAAATTCTTATAGTGGAATCTTCAGCTTGGCTGACTATTTTGCCGTCTGTTAGTTTTGCTAAGGAATATATGGCTTTTGAATGCCCCGCAAGAGTCTTGATGTTATATCCAGAATTGAGCTCCCATATTTTAATAGTATTATCAGAAGATGCAGAGGCAAATGTATTTTCTGTTAAACCAAGCAATGCATAAACTTTATTAGAGGGGTGACAAATAAAAGTTTTTTGAGCATTTGGTCCGGGATTGTCAATGTTCCATAATTTTACAGCTCCATCGTAAGAGCCGCTTAAAAAGGTAGTTTCAGTAAGGGGAAGTAGCGACCAAGCGTGATCAGTATGGCCAGTAAATTTGCGAGGTGAATTAGTTGGCATAAATATCCCGTTGCTAGGAAGGTGATTTGAAGATTCAACTGTTTTTATTGACCTTTGTCAAGCCGTGTACTTGAAAAAAATTAATAGCATAAATTTAGCTTGTTCCAACTTTGAAGGTTAATAATTTTAAGAATATTGGTTTAAAAGCTTTTGTGCTTAGATGGCATAAATATGAGAATGGATTTTGGAAATGCAATAATGGCTTGTAAGCATAGAATTATTATATATTGCCAATATATTGGGATTGAATGAGAATTCAAAATAGTGCCGAAAAGAGAAATGGAACATCCTTATATTCAATGACCTCGAAAGCTTTAGTTTAAAAGCGATATTTACAAGCAATTTTGGCTTAAGCTATCAGGACCCGCTAGGCAGCAAGCAAGATTGATTTTATTACAAGTTCAGGCCGTCAGAATTTTGTGTTTGTTACCATCCTACCCGATAGGTCTTTCCACTTTGTAAACCCTCAACGCTTTTTACGTAAGCTTGAGCGGCAGTACTTGCTGGAACGGGAATATATCCACGGAAATAGGGCCCATAACTATCGGCAGCCTCTTGGATCATTGTTGGGCTGACTATGTTAATGCGGGTCCCTCTTGGCATTTCAATCGCGGCGGCTGTAACAAACCCTTCCAATGCACCGTTAACCATACCGGCTGAAGCGCCGAATTTAATAGGGTCTTGATTTAATATGCCTGAAGTTAAGGTAAATGATCCGCCATCATTGATAAATTTAAGACCGTGGGTAACTAAGTTGACTTGTCCCATCAATTTGCTTTTCAGTCCTATATACCACTGCTCAGTTGTGATTTGTTCCAATAAACCAAAATGGACCTTGCCTGCTGTGATAACTAATGCGTCAAAATTGCCTATTTGATTATAGAATTTATCGACTTGCTCTTCATCTGACATATCAAACTGGTAGTCGCCATCAGTTTGACTCACCTTGATAACATCATGCCTAGCTTCAAGCTCTTTTGTGACCGCCTTACCAATTGTTCCCGTGGCACCAACGACTATAATTTTCATTTTAGCTCTCCTGGGTTTGCTTACTGTATGGCTTATGTACGGTCTTTTAATAGGCGTAATGTTAGTTTGACGTGATTTTACTTTAGCATAAAGTTAATGAGGCAACAGCTTGTTACAATAATGTAATTTTTTAAGCATGGTTTGAAAAGTAGACATAATGGCATACAGAAATCAGCTATTGTATTCATCTATTTAGCGGTTATATGATGGTGTTTGTTAATTCTCGCTAAATATACATATTAAATGCTTGTGAAGATCCATAAAGTAAGTTAGAGGATAAAATATGCACGCGACTTCAGATAGCAAAGTTAAAATAATGAGCTTTAAAAAACCTGAGAATTTGTTGTTCAACGGGATTAAAACACCTGTTTCAGAGGTGGAGCGGGCGCTTGGCAAAAGCCTGTGCATGTCTTTCGGTATAGATTCTACTGAGTATGATGCTTTCAAGAAGTATTGTCAGGAAAAACTTGTATGCCATTATCCTATGGGAAATCAACTGAAAACGGTGATGCCTGTTCCTTACAGTTACTTAGATATTTTCAATATGGGAGATTTTGGCTACGGCGTCAGGGCTGTTAAGCCTATCCCTAAAAATGCTTTAGTTTGCTATTATTTTGGTGAAATTTTTCCCAATAGCTCAAAAGTTTTGGAGAGTAGAAGTTTATATAGGCTAAATTTATGCAATGATGAAAGCAAGCTAACTGCTAAAGAAAAATATGTCATTGATGTTCCTGGCATGTTTTGCCATGCAAGTCTCATGCAGCATCTTCCAAATCAAGAGTTGCTTGATGGTTTATATGAATTTAAAAGCTCGGAAGAAAAAGCAAAAGTAGCTATAGCTAATATAGACTGGGATACAGTCCATCTTTTTGATGCAGGGCCTGGTTATACTTGCGCTGTGGTTGCACTCTATGCCTGTCGTAATATCGAAGCGGGGGAGATATGTGGCTACAACTATAATAGTTCTTATTGGTATAACAAGGAACAGGAGCCCGCTTTATTTGACCGCTCGGGCAATGTCATTGACCCTGCTTCCTATCACTCAAAACTTATCACAGTGCCGCCAGAATCTCATACCTATAATAACTCTGGGGAAGAGGACAGCTCTCTTGCTGTTATTTCAATCCAAAAGACCATGCTTGCTCAAGGAGAGGGTATGAAGGGCTCATTGGGATGGCTGGGAGCTTCTTTAAGTCCAATAGATCTGGCAATCGACTATATTAAGTTTATGGCTAGTCAAGGCCATAGTTTACCTGTTCCTGCCTTTGCTATAGCTCAAGGCCCTTTAACTCTTAGGGCTTTAGGCGGTGCTGGCGGCAGTGCCAGCGCAAGTTCTGGGCCTAAACCTTGAAATCGCTAAATGGTGCAAAGAGAGGGCTGAAACGTTCCTGTATGTAATGGCTTCAAGAGACATAGTTTAAAAAACATACGCATTGGTATATATAAATTATCATCTGATGTGCCAAGCTTGTAGCAATAATGAGTTACAGCATATGGCATGTTAAACTTCTTGTCTGTTCTCTATGTTCAATTAACTATAGAGGTGCAATATGAGCGAACAAGAAGTTACAGCTATCATGGCTTCTTTATCAGCTCGGGATTTTCAAAGCTTAAAACTCTGGCATTGAAAGGTAAGATTGCAGCCTAT
This sequence comes from Gammaproteobacteria bacterium, assembly GCA_029256015.1. Classification (GTDB taxonomy): domain Bacteria; phylum Pseudomonadota; class Gammaproteobacteria; order Francisellales; family CACEW01; genus JAQSYQ01. Next base: position 15,731 of record JAQSYQ010000014.1, read on the forward strand.
ATTGTATACGGATATAGGCTAGAAATTACTATGTTATTTCCGCATGTTTTTACAAAATTTGTTGAATGCATTTTATGGAGCTTTTGACCAGAATTTTAAAATAATTAACTCCTTATAGCTAAATGCCTCGCTTTTGCAGAATAAAAATAATTGTGATAGTCTTTGCATCTTAACTGATCAGATTATATTTGCGCCATTAATTTATTTGCAGAGGTGAGAAGAATGAATGCTAAAAATTTAAAAGATTTCATCTTGGATTTTTATGATGCTTGGAAAAGCCGTGATGCTGATAGAATCAAAAATTTTTATGATGAAAATCTTATAGGGTATTCTGATTTTCAGAAAATCACAGTGAGCGATATTATGACTCGCCTAAAGTTCGGTTGTGAGAAGTTTGCAGAGTCTCATTATCAAATTGATGATATATTTGTTGATGAATTAGAGGGTAAAGTTGCTGTCAGGATGAAGCAAAGACATGTACTCAGCGATGGCTCGGGTGATTTAAAGTTTGAGGCAATCATGCTTTATACAGTTGCAAACAATAAAATTAAGGAAGTATGGATGTCTTATTTTCCTAATTCTAATTACCTCAAGAACGAAATTCCGCATGAGAATATCAAGGCTAAAGATACAGCCTAGCTCCCTAATTTGAGCAATATTGATATGAAACCAGATTATGAAGTTATTATTGTTGGCGGCGGCCCTGTTGGGGTTGCGCTAGGAATTGAGCTTGGTCTTCATGGTGTTCACACCTTGATCCTTGAGAAACATTCTGAGCCCTTACGTACCCCGCGAGCTCAATCATTGAGCGCTCGATCTATGGAGTTCTTTATGCGCTGGGGCATTGATAGCGCTCTGGAAGAACGAATACTTTTCCCAAAGTCATTTCCACAAGCAGCAATTTGGTGTTCATCACTTTGCGGGGAGGTATACCTTGAAACGTGTTGGGGGGATAATCGTCTTAGTAAAAATGTCTCGCCACAGAAAGGTGTTCGGGTACCTCTTTGGATAACAGAGGCTGTACTTCGTGAAAAATTGAAATCATTTCCTCATATTGACTTTGTAAGAGAATGTAATGTTCTGGAAGTTTCTTTAGACGGAGAAGTAGTATCAGTTCGGGCCTTTGACAAGCAAAAGAATACAGAGGTGAACTATACAGCTTCTTATTTGTCCTGCTGTGATGGTGCTGCTGGGCCAACAAAGAAAAATTTTGACAATAGCTTTTCTAAGTTATCAGATAAATCGAGAATGCTTGGTGTAACTTTTTTCCCATCTGGTATTTTTGATGTTAAGACGATTAAAGATGGCATTATGTATTTTGTTATGTCAGATAAAGTAATGGGTTTTTTTGGCCCTATCGATCTTTCTAGTGCTTCTGATGGCTTATGGTTAGCCCAAATTGTTTGGGATAAAGTGGATGTTGAACCTGATGAACAGATACTTTCCGAAATGATTGATGACTTTATCGGTGCTAAGGTTGAGAAGAGAATTGAAGGTTATCATTTCTGGGATATGCAGGTTCAAATAGCGGACTTTTTCAGTTTTAAAAATCGTGTTTTTTGGCTTGGCGACTCAGCGCATGCTTTTGCTCCAACGGGTGGCCTGGGCCTTAATACGGGTTTTGGTGATGCGGAAAATTTGGGTTGGAAATTAGCGCAGGTTATCAATGGGATGGCGCCACCTGAGTTACTGAAAACCTATGAACAAGAACGTTATTCTATCTGGAAGGATAATCTGAACTTTGCTAAACAGAATGCGGAAGAATACACAAAATTGACCGAAAAATTTCCACCTAAGAAAGATGCTAAGGCTTTTGGACGGGCTTTTGGTAATCTGGGGGATCGATTTCTGAGCTCCTCGGGCCTAACCCTTGGATACGCCTATTTAAAGACTCCTTTAGTTTCTCCAACGAATGCAAAACAAGGGTCGCCGTTTGAGTATATTCCTCAGGCTGAGCCTGGTTTCTTTCTTCCACACATAATGCATGAAGCTGAACCTATTTATCGCAAATTATCTCCGGTAAAATGGACGCTGCTTGTTTCTGCAGATGAACCATTTGAGAGCCGCTTGTTAAGCCCAAATGATGATTTTGGCATAGATACACTAGAGGTTATAAGGTTTGAAAAAGACCTTTACCCGTATCGCTATTTATTGATCCGGCCTGATTGGCATATTTCTCGTGTAGGAAATAATTTAGTAGAGGTCAAGGGGAATGTTATGGAGAAGCTTTTGTGCGCATAAATTGTTTATTGATTGGGCAAGATAATTTATTGATTGAATGTGCAACTATGCTCTTGGCGCGTGGTCATTCTATATCATATGTGGTTTCTCAAAAGAAGCCAATTCAAGACTGGTGCTCCGAGCATAAAATTATTTGTCTTGGAAGTATTGAAGAATTTTTATTTGAAAAAAAATCAGTTGATTATATTTTCAGTATTGTAAATGGCAAGATATTATCCCAAGAGCATCTATCATGTGCACGGTTTGGAGCCATTAATTATCATGATGCACCGCTTCCAAAATATGCAGGGGTGAATGCAACTACCTGGGCCATTTTAAATGGTGAGCAAACGCATGGAGTTACATGGCACAAAATTGCCATAGGAATTGATGAAGGTGATATTGTTTATCAGGCCCCATTTTCCATCGATCCTGATGATACTGCATTTACACTCAATCTGCGTTGTTTTGAAGCGGCAATAAAAGGCTTTTCGGTAATACTTGACCAAATTGAGGGCTCGGATGGCATTCTAATAGGAACAACACAGAATTTAGCAAATCGGAGCTATTTTAGTCCAAAACATTTGTTGCCCAACTTGGGTTTTATTCATTGGGAGTCGGCTAATGCAAGAACGCTTGAGAGAATGTGTAGAGCGTTGAACTTTGGAGGCTATAGCAATAACGTTGGAACACTAAAGCTCTATCTAGGTGTTTCTTATCTAGTCATTACAGAAATAGAAGTATGTGCTGCTATGGTAAGCAGCAGCCCAGGTACCATAATAGACTTAGATCCTAGCGGTTTATGTGTTTCGACTCAGGATAGCCAAATTCGTTTACGTCGTCTTGTCTCGCCAGTTGACGGTACTCTTGTGTCTATGGATAGGCTTGTTGATCTTTATAAATTGAAGGTAGGGGATATTTTACCTGCTATCGATATAGATTTTGAGAAAATAATAACTGATTCATATCAAACTGCACTGGGGAACGACCAATACTGGTTGTCTCAACTATCAAAAGAAGTAGAAGCGCATAATACGTTTCATGATAGGATTCTTGCTAGGGCTGATAAGATATCACAGCTTTCTTCATGTACTTTTGATATATCACTTGTTCAGAAAGATGATTTTGTATGCAATGTTATAGCCAGTATTTATGTGTACTTAATGCGAGTTAATCACTACAAAAATTTTAGAATCTTCTTAAACCATTCAGCATGTAGCCCATTAAGTAAGTTGCTTTTTGTCGAGTTTTTGCCTTTGGCAATTTCTATATTGCCTGATATGGCGCATGCGGAAGTTAAAGAGAAAATCCAACAAGCCTTAGTTGCGTTTGAGAAAAAAAACTCTTGTCTTAATGATATTGTTGTCAGACATCCTCTATTGCAATCTATGGCTTGGGAAGGACGTATCTCTATCTCAGTCTCAAAATCACCTAGTCTTCCTCCAGATACAGAAGCATTGCTACACTTCGATGTGAACCCTGAGCAAGGCGTCTTGACAATATACCATCGAGTGGATGTGAATGCGCAGGGAGGAATTTTAAAACCTCTTCTGCTGAATATGAATGAACATATATCGAATATTTTTGATCGGATTGCGAATGAACCTAAGGCAAAATTAAATAGCTATAGTTTTTTGAGTGAGTATGAGCAACGCAATATATTAGGCTGGAGTGTAGGAAAATATAGAGCGCTTCCAGCAAATACACTTGTAACTTTATTTGATGCGCGAGTGCGTTGTATGCCTGATGCTATTGCAGTTTATGAGCGTTCTGAAAACCTTACATATCATATGCTTTATGAGCGATCTCAGAAAGTTTGTGCTTTCCTCCAAAGTTTAAGTTTACCAAAAAACTCAATAATTACGATTCACACTTCGTTGTTTTCAAGTGATGTATTGGTAGCCTGTCTGGGTATTCTAAGAGCAAACCATATCTGTAATTTTCTCGATGTTGCCCAGCCGCAGAGTGACGGCCAGATAAGACGTATTTTTTTTGATGGAATTACTTACTCATTATCTCATATTTATTCAGGTAAACTTGATGATGATGAGCATTTCCCGGTATTTTTTGTAGCAGCAGATGTAGCATGTGAAGGTATTATGTTATCTCATAAACAGATAATAAATTACGCGCTTTGGTATGCACAAAAATTTTCTATCACCACTCTATCTGTTTGTGAGGTAGTACAGGAGGGTGAATTAGCAAATTGCGTTTTATCCTGTTTTCCTGCTCTTTTGCTTGGTGCCTCAATTGTGCTTGAATCTTTTGCTGGTGCGCCCATGGCTTCATGTCATATGATGCATAGGTTTGAATTTAAGCAAGCCTTGCCCAACTCATTATAAAAAAAGGATAAAGTATGCGTTTAAAGCATTCTCAGATCACAACTCTAGCGATTCTCATTTGGGTCGTATTTATTGATTCTTTAGGGTGGGGAATTGCATTTTCTGTATTTGCTACTCTCTTTTTAAATAGCCACCCAAGTATTCTGTCGGCCTCGATCTCAGCTTCATCTCGCTATATGCTATATGAGTTTCTATTGGCGATATACAGCCTGTTCATGTTTATCTTTGCCCCTGTGTTGGGTGGGATTGCAGATCACTATGGACGAAAGCCAGGCTTGTTAATTTCAATGTTTGGTTTGACCATTGGTTTTTTGATGTGCGCTAGTGGTTGCTACTGGGGTAGTTTATGGTTTTTGATTGCAGGGCGAATTATATCTGGTATAACGGCTGGTTCTGTTTCGGTTGCTCAGGCTGCTATTGTCGATATTAGTACAGCCAAAACAAAATCTTTTAATTTATCTACACTGATGCTTGCTAATACTTTAGGCTTTTCTTTAGGGCCAGTATTGGGCAGTGTATTCGAACATTTCTCGATGAACCTGCCGGTTGGCACATTGACTTTTTTAATCGGTGCGGCCATGAGTTTAATTGGTTTTCTGGCGTTGCTTTTCTTTTTCCGTGAGACCTATACTCGAGAAAACTTGAATCAAAAGCTCAATTTTTGGCAAAATTTCGCCAATATCAAAACGGCGTTCTGTATGCCGATTGTAAGTAAGTATTTGTATTCAATTTTGTTTGCCATGACGGGATTTGTCTTATTTTTTGCGAATATCCCTATTTTCTTGGCGCGCATATTTCCGGAATATGCTGCCTCTACCGGCCTATTGCTAAGCGCCGAAGCGATACTTTTTTCGTTCACACTCATGTTTGCAGGTAAGTATTTATTCGCACGTTTCAGTAAAGACAAGACAGTTATGTTATCCCAGCTAGTACAAGTGGTTTCATGCATCGCTCTATCAATTTGTTTAGCATCATTTCTGACAAATGTTGCTTTGTTTACCATTATTTCTTGTTTTGCTGGAGTCATGTATATCGGATTATTGACCTTGATTTCTGACTCGACTGATAGTCAGTGGCAGGGCCGTATTATGGGTGTAGTTGCTGCGCTTTCATCTATTTCTTGGGGAAGTGGGCCGCTGTTAACAGGTGCCTTAAACCATTTTGGTCCAGGTGTTCCATTTATTGTTGGGGCAGTGCTTATTTCGATTGGGATATTGGTGGTTTTAAAAGGCCATTTTAAACATTTAAAAAATACAAATTAGGTGAATTTTAGTGTCATATATTGCGAAAGAAAATAGCTTGCAATACACCATTGAGCAAGCAAGTGAAGATTTCTATGCGGTGAAGACAATTTGTCAACTATTTGAAGAAATGGTCTTGAGTGCGCCGGATGCTATTGCAGTGAAATATGGCGAGATAGAATTAAGCTATAATGATTTAAATAATTTGGCTAATCAGCTAGCTCGATGTATTAGAGATAGATACCAGGCAACTCTAGCAGGCTCTATTCTAATCTCTGATTTACTTATTCCTATTAGCATTGAGCGCAGTGTGAATTTCGTTGTGGGTATTCTCGCAATACTAAAAGCAGGCGCAGCTTACGTGCCCATTAGCTCTGCTTATCCACCTGAGCGTATTAGCTACATACTGGATGATACAAAGGCTAGTTTGATATTAACAGATAAATTAAGTACAGATTACTTTTCAATGCATCACGCTAGTTTAGAACAGCTTGTTGTTGATCATGAAATTTATGAGAAATATGAAAGTCACAACCTCGATTGCTTTATCTACCCAACTGATTTGGCATATGTGATTTATACCTCTGGCAGCACGGGTAAGCCGAAAGGAGTTTTGGCTCAGCATATCAATGTGGTTGCGCAAGCTCGATGTGCAGATTATTTTCATGCAGATAGTTCAGATACCTTTTCTTTCTTTTCTGATGTAGCTTTTGATTCAACAACAGTTGAGATATGGGGCGCTCTCTTAAATGGTTCTAGGCTCTATATCCCTAGTGACGCACTTAATTTATTGTCTAGTTCTGCATCATTAAAAAAGGTTTTGCGTGAACAAGCAATTACCATAATGCTGCTAACACGATCATTATTTGATTTGCTCTATATTGGCGATGAGACTGTTTTCGAATCACTGAAATTTTTGTTTGTGGGTGGTGAAGCATTAACGAAAGGTCTTATGCATCGACTGACTCATTCAAAATATAAGCCCAAAACTTTGGTTAACTCATACGGCCCAAGTGAAAACAGTACTTTCTGCATAACGAATGAGCTTAAGGTTGAAGATGATTTTAGTCAATTTTCTTCTGTGCCAATAGGGCGGCCTTTTTCAAATCGAGTAGGTTATGTTTTAGATGCATATCACCAGCTGCTACCTGTTGGTATAATCGGTGAATTATTTGTGGGGGGGCCAAGTTTATCTCGCGGCTATTTAAATCGACTTGAGCTGACACAGGAGCGATTCATTGTTAATCCAATTTCGGATGAGAGTGGATATAGGCATCATAGAATTTATCAAACAGGCGACTTGGTCCGCTGGCTTCCAAATGGTACTTTGGAATATGTGGGGAGGGATGATTTTCAGGTAAAACTGAGAGGCTATCGTATTGAGCTAAGCGAAATTGAAGCTAGCATGCTTAAGATTTCTGGCGTTAAGCACAGTGTTGTAATACTTGCAAAGAACGCAAATTTATCGTATCTGATTGGCTATTATGTTGCCGAAGCCCCTATAGAAGAGGCTGTGATTCGCGAGCATTTGGCTACGCAACTACCCAATTACATGATCCCTAGTAAGTTTATGCGTTTGGAACAACTGCCTATCACAACGAACGGGAAGTTGGATAGAAATAGATTGCCTAATCCTGAGTTCACTGCTCAAAGTAGTGATTCGTCAACTGCACCAAAGTCGGTACAAGAAAGCATTCAGAAGGCTTGGACTGAAGTGCTTAGCATTCATAATTTTAGTCATGACGAATCTTTTTTTAATTTGGGAGGCAATTCTCTTGCAGCCATGCATGTTAGGCGAAAGCTTGAGATAGCATTTAATATTAACTTAAATATTGTTGAGATGTTCAAGTACCCCACTGTTAATAAACTTGCAGGGCGGATTAGTGAATTAATTATGTCGGGTGGGGCTTCTAAAGAAAATACGCAACTTAGTTCAGCGGAAAAGAAGTCAGTAAATATAAATACTATTGAGAACAGTGCCATTGCCATTGTAGGAATAGCGTGTCGCCTTCCAGGCGTTAAGAATCCAGATGCATTTTGGCAATTATTGATCAATGATGAAAGTACTATAAATGATTTGAGCGCTGAAGTACTGAAGATGCATGTGGATAAAAAATATCTTGATGATGAATCTTATGTTAAGCGCGGTGCTATTTTTGAGGATATTTTTGACTTTGATGCAGATTTTTTTGGGTATTCCGTTAAAGATGCTGAGATTATGGACCCGCAACACCGCCATTTTCTTGAGTGTGCTTGGGAAGCACTTGAGCATAGTGGAAATATCCCTGAGAAATTTTCAGGAGATATAGGAGTCTTTGCGTGTCAGGGAAGGGATAGCTACTTTGTTGATCGTGTTTATGTGGATGAGAATGAATTGTCACGCAAGGGCTTGCTTCAAGCGCTGTTGGGCAATGGTCGTGATTTTCTCAGCACAAGGACCTCGTTTAAGCTTAACCTTACGGGTCCGAGTATGACCGTGCAGACAGCTTGCTCCAGTTCTTTGACTGCTATTCAAATGGCCTGCGAGAGCTTAAGGCTAAGAAACTGTGATATGGCATTGGCAGGCGGCGTTTCGTTTTTCTATAACTATGGTTATCCTTACCAAGCAGAAATGATCGAGTCTCCAGATGGGTACTGTCGAAGCTTTGATGAAAAGGCAGAGGGCACAGTGCTTACGAGTGGTGTTGGAATTGTTGTGTTGAAACGATACTCTGATGCTATTGCTCAAGGGGATGAAATAATCGCTGTTATCAAGGGGGGCGCTTTAAATAATGATGGTGCTTCTAAAATGAACTTTACATCGCCAAGCATCGAAGGCCAATCCTCGGTCATTAAAAAAGCTCTGCAAAATGCAGCTATTTCGCCAGATACAATCTCTTACGTTGAGGCGCATGGAACGGGCACTTTATTAGGTGATCCAATAGAGTGGGCTGCATTACATAATGTATATGAGAAATACACAAGCCAGCCACATTTTTGCCATGTAGGCTCAGTCAAAAGCAATATTGGACACACAGATTCTGCAGCCGGGGTTTTTGGAGTGATTAAAACGGCTTTAATGCTGCATCATAAATCTATTCCCGCTACCCTGAATTTTAATAAGCTCAACCCAGATATTGCTTCGTTTAATAAATTATTTCAAGTGACTAATAAGTTGAAAGCCTGGGAAGTTAAAGCTGCACCTCGACGCGCTGCTGTAAGTTCATTTGGCTTGGGTGGGACTAATGCTCATATGATATTGGAGGAATTTGTTGATGCTGCTCAGGCACATTCTGAACCAGAGAGTATATCAGAGGCCTTCTATTTGATTCCTTTTTCAGCCAAATCTCAAGAATCATTTATACAAATGGAAAAGAATCTAGCTAATTTTATTGCTGAATCTCAACATGGCATTAATTATAGAGATTTAGCATACACAGCACAGCAGGGGCGATCTGAATTTTTTAAAAAACGAGGCTATTTTGTCATAGGCGATCAGTCTCGCTCTATTGTTTCGCGCAGTATACAAGGCATTGAGGCTGTAAGTAACCCAACACTCGTTTTTGCTATGTTGAATCTTAGTATTAATTCATATGCACCTTGTCTTTCTTTATACGCTTCTTATGTGGATTTTGCGGAAGCTTTCGATCAATGCATAGTAATTATTCGGGAATGTTTTGGGCATACAATAGAGATCTCATCTCTTGAGCCTTCTAGCTCACCATCCAGTTCTGAAATTGCAAAGCTAATCTCTTTTTCATTTCAATTTGCGCTAACTCACTTAGTTATTTCCTTGGGTATTCAGCCACAAAGTATATTTGTGGAGGGTTCAGGTGCTTGTGTTGCCATGGCAATGTTAGGATTAGTATCCATTGATGAGGCTATGCGCTTACATATAGACAGAAGAATAGCTAAAGGTTTTACTTTTACACAGCATCAAATTATGTTTGATAAGGTTACAAAAATCGCGCGCCATCCTGAAAGTCATTGGCTTTCCTCTTCGGATTGGCTAAATGTAGATTTTTGGCAGGAAGCATTAAGTGTTGATGATCCGCATGAGCTTGGACAATCAGTAGTAGAAGGCCTTAAATCATCAATTTTATTTATTCTTGCTGAGCCAAGAGTGATGACTAACGCAGCAGATAAAGTAAGCTTTTGTATTTCAAGTAGGCAACAGAATACTGAGCAAGTTTTCCTGGATTCGATTGGAACGCTTTGGACTTATGGTGTTCCCATTGTATGGGATCGTTTTTACCAGAGAGCAGAGAATCTCAAAAAATGCCGTATGCCTACTTATCCATTTAACAAAAAACATTTTGAGTTGCCAAAACGCTATTCAGTACAAAACTTCCAAGCTTCGAGCGATGATATAATCGTAAACTTAAGCTCCTATGAGGATCGGCTCAAGCAAATATGGGCTAGAGTTTTAGGACTTGAATCAACGGATATTAGTGATTCGTCTAACTTTATTGCGCTAGGAGGTGACTCACTGGGCTTTATAGACATTTTTGATGAAATGAAAAAACAATTTAAAGTTGAGCTGAGTTTGGATGATGTCGTTGCATGTACCGAATTTTATGAAATGCATGCATTGATAAAGAATAAAGCACAGGGGTAGGCAATAGTGTGGCAAAAAAAATTAACTATAGATGAAACTTGTCTTGATGAGAATCTAGATCTAAGCAGTGGCCAAAAAGCATTGTTTTTTATTCATTCTTTGGGTGGTTTAGCACAATCTGCTTATAACGAATCTCTCGTGTACTCACTCAAAGGGAGCGTTTCTATTGATGCACTTAGAAATGCATTTCTTGAGCTAATTAAAAGACATGAAGTTTTGAGACTATCTTTCATTCAGAATGATGAGGGTGATTTCAAACAAAAGCTACATGGAACTGGGCGCCTTGAATTTAATGTTAAAGAAGATAGTTGTGATGATTCAATTAAAGAATATATCAATGCCCAAATAAAAAAGCCGTTTCATTTTGATGAGCCCACACTTATGCGTGTATCAATTGTGCAAACAGGTGAGAAGCAATCCATATTACTGATCGTAATGCATCATATTATTACAGATGGCACTTCGTTTGGTGTTTTAATCAGTGATTTGAGTGAGGCTTATAATCAAATTGTAGGCGAACTTTCATCTGAGTCAATGCTACCCTCTTTATCCTATTTTGATCATGTGGCAGCTGAAAAGGAACGTAGCGAAACGGCCGAATACCATGGGGCAGTGCAATCTTTTGCTAAGTCTTTAGAGGGCTACAAAAAATTGAATTTTCTCGCTACGCCATATGCCAACGAGAAGAATGATCCTTTTTTGGGGGACCGAGTTTATTTCGATCTCAATTCAGAAATTTGTAGCAGGATAAAGGAGTATTGCCAGATACGAAAAGTGACTCCTTTTCATTTTTTGTATGCGGCATTTGCACTGTTTTTGGGAAAGTATGCTAGGAGTCAAGACGTAGTAATAGGCGTCCCATTTGCCAATCGCCGTAGTAAGGATGAGCAGCGTACTGTGGGTTACTACGTGAATAATATCCCTGTCAGGATAAGTGTGAAAGATAGTGATAGCTTCGAGTCCTTTTTGTCGAGTGTTAAAACAACTATTTTTTCTTGTCTTGCTAAGCAGGACCTTTCATTCGAACATATTGCGGAGCATCTCAATTTAGAGAAAAGCAATCCTTTCAGTCACCCAATGATACAGGCGATGTTCGTCTTGGGTAGTGTTGATAAGCTCAGTTTAAATTTGAATGGCGTGACCGCAAAACAAGAGCATGTTTATTATGCAAAGACCTCTAAATTTGATCTTTCACTATTTATGCTGGAAGAGGGAAAAGAGAAAATAATTGCCTACTTTGAGTTTCGGACAGATTTGTTTTCACCTGAGTTAATTGAAAATCTGTCACGCAGTTTTTATGCGCTGATAGAAAATATTTTGGATACACCGTTGCAGCAACTTGCAATGATTAATATGCTTAATGCTCGAGAAAAAGAGCATATGAAGACAGCTCTTTTTCAATCAAAGCTCAATTGGCGAGTAGATAAAACTTTAAATGAGTATTTTTCTTTATCAGCGTTAACGCATCAGGATAATACCGCTTTAATTTATGCGGGTAAAAAGTATAGCTATCGAACTTTGGAATCGAAGACTAATCAGTGGGCTTCTTATATCCGCCATCAATATGAATTGATCTATCAACAAAAAATGCCAAGAGATACATTGATTGCGCTATGCGTTGACAGAAATGAAGATATGATTTTTGGGCTTTTAGGTATCTTGAAGGCCGGAGCTGCCTATGTTCCAATTGATCCTGAATACCCTAAAGAACGGATCGACTATATTCTTGACCACAGTAAAGCCGCTCTGCTGCTGACGCATCATGCCCATGATGGACTTGCTCTTGATTTTTTACCTGAGCGGACGATTTATATGGATGATCCTATTATAGAGAGTTCAGAAGCCTTTATCGACAGACCTCATGAGGTTATGAATAAGCCAGAAGATATTGCTTATGTTCTTTACACATCAGGATCAACAGGTCGGCCTAAAGGGGTGGCGGTAACTCATGAAAATGTAATCTGCCTATTTGAGTCACTTAAAAAACAATTTGATTTGAACTCTACTGATGTCTGGAGCTTATTCCATACTTTTTGTTTTGACATTTCAGTGTGGGAAATGTGGGGTGCTTTTTTATTTGGTGGCGCGCTGTTGGTGATTCCTTTTGAAGTTACTCGTGATCCAGCGAGATTCTTTAAATTAATCAAATCTGAAGAGGTGACGGTTCTTACGCAAACTGCTTCAGCATTTCAAATGTTCATCGCTGAAGATGCTAAAGCGCATGAAAAACTCAAGCATTTGCGTTATGTCGCTTTTGTTGGAGAGTCATTAAAAGTTTCTATTCTCCGGCCTTGGGTTGAAAAATATGGCACAGAGCAGCCTAAATTGGCAAATATGTATGGCATTACAGAGACAACGGTTTATACAAATAATAAATTCATTAATCAAATAGATCTTGATAGAGGGCGTGATAACATTGGCTGGCCTTTGGAACAGTTTAGCATGTGTGTCATGGATCAAAGCTTACAATGGTGTCCAATTGGATTTGTCGGTGAAATTTGTATTGGTGGGCGTGGCTTATCAAGAGGTTATCTGTATCGAGATGATTTGACACAACAAAAGTTTATCACAGACCCTTACAGTGATTTTTTGGGGTTGCCGGCAAATACAAAATTATATCTCACAGGTGATCTGGGCCGTTGGCGTGAGGATGGTTCAATTGAGTACCTTGGACGAAAAGATTTTCAGATTAAGCTCAGAGGTTTTCGGATTGAATTGGGAGAGATAGAATCTGCTCTAGGAAGCTATCCTGGTATTTCTCACACAGCTGTTTTATTAAAGGGCGAAGGTGATCAGGCTTATCTTGCCGCCTACTATACCACAGAGGCTGATCTCAAAATTAATCCGGATATTTTGGCAAATCATATCAGGAATTTCCTGCCTGATTACATGATTCCCAAAACCTTTATGGAGTTGGTTTCATTTCCAATGACTATTAATGGAAAAGTAGATCGCGCTAAATTGCAGGTCTTGAAGGATGTTTTTTCAGTGGAAAAGACTTTAGTGCCTTTGGAGACTAATTGCCAGCATCGTATTGCTGCCATCTGGTCAGACATATTATGCCTTGATATTAATGCAATAGGTGTCTCATCTAATTTCTTTGACTTGGGTGGAAACTCCCTGCTAGTCATAAAAATGTTAGCAAAGGTTCAGCAACAATTTGGCAGTGCGCCCCACTTGGGGCAATTTATTTCCGTTCCGACGCTTTCCTCACTTGCGGCATTTTTCGATGAGGCCACTGATATTGATAACGCTTCTCAACAATTATGGGCACGTCTAAAGCAGGACATTAATCTTGAGGATGGAATTCTTCCTCTCCAAGCTAAGAACCCATTAATTTATACCCCAAAAGCAATTCTAATTACAGGGGCTACTGGTTTTTTGGGTATACACTTGCTTGCAGAGATGCTCATGGAAACTGACGCAATCATTTATTGTTTGGTTCGTGCAGCTTCGAAAGAAGGAGCCATGTTGAAGCTGAGAGGTCAGCTACAGAAATACAATTTATTAGACTCTAAAGACTTATCTCGCATCAAATTTATTTTGGGAGATCTAGCGGAATCAAATTTGGGTATGAATGATATTGATTACAAAACTATATGTGATGAGGTAGATGCAATTTTTCACGTTGGTGCTTGGGTCCATCATATCATTGATTATGCAACCTTATATGATACTAATGTCCAGTCATTGAAAGCATGTTTATCATTGGCAACAACCTCAAAGAATAAAGTGATTCATTTTATTTCAACCTATGCAGTGAAATACATTTCACCGATTGAGCGTTTGCCAAAGCTTAATGATAACTCATTTGAGGCACGCTTAAACACGAATGGCTATCTGACAACAAAATGGGTTTCAGAGCAACTCTTGGACCAAGCACAATCTCGAGGCATCGCATGCCATATCTATCGCCCTGGCAATATCATTGCTGGTAAAGAAGGTATTTATGAGCCTGAGAAAAATCACACTTTATTACGTCTAAAAGGAATGTTGCAACTAGGTAAAGCGTATGTTAGTCCGCAAGATTACATTGAAATGATGCCAGTTGATCTTCTGTCTACCGCGATTCGGCAGGCTGCAAAAAGCTCAATGCATTTCATTTATGATATGAATAATGCAGTGACGATCTCATGGCTAGATTATTTATCAAATGCGCAGAAAATGGGATGGCCTATTGTGATTTTGGAAGATGCCGAAACGTGGAATAATCTTTTAGATTCGCTAAGTGAAGAGAATGCACTTTACGCTTTTTCATCATTATACAAAGCGTTGAGACCAGAAGATAAATCTAGTGATGGAATTGAGCAAATTAATTTAAAACCAAATTATATCATTGAAACACCTAGCTATGATGAGATGGTCGATAGACAGCTCCTTTCACTGGTTAAGTCTGGTTTTTTAGAGCCGCCCCCAAAGTTTATATAGCCAATAGGCATTAGGCTGGTTGTGCTTCAATAAGACTCAGAGCAGTAAGACCTGTTCGTGGTAATGACTTAATAAAAGACAGTTTGAATCCAGCCTCCTCAATGAGTGCGAGCATTTGCTTTTTAGAGCGCTCTTTGCCATTAAAGAGAGTAAGCATGTGCAGGTCTTGCCATTTACTTGCATCTGGTTCATTGCCATCAGGTATCAGTGTGTCGATAATAAGCAAACGACCATTTTCAGGAATTGTTTTTCTAATGTTTTTTAGAATAATGACCGCTTTGTCATCATTCCAGTCGTGAAGAATATGTTTGAGAATGTATAGATTTGCCTTTACTTGAATAGCCTGTAAAAAGTCTCCCTTCACAAACATATACGGGGTATCTTTTTTAATAGAGTTATCTTTCGCCTCATCAATAATGCCTTTTAAATCGAAGAGTGTGCCGTGAATATCTGGGTGTTTTGCTAGGATTGCCTTTAGCAACTGCCCGGTTCCACCACCAATATCAACGATACTATCCACTTTGCTGAAATCATATCCATCTAAAATACTAGGTATATCTTTTTGGGTATGTTCAGCCATTGCAGCATTAAATTGTTTTGAAAGATCTGGATGCTTCGTTAAATATGAAAAAAAACTATCCTGATAATGTTCAGTAAATGGTGTTACATCAGAATGCAAGCCTTCTAATAATTTGCTCCAGGCCATATAGGATTCTCGTCCTGATCTGACAGCGTAGTGATATAGTGTATTTTCAGCGTCTGATATTAGGAGATCGGCTTTGGGTGTTAGAGCAAAAATTTGTTCTTGCCGTTCTTCGAAGATTCCAATGCTTGCCAGTGCCCGCAGTAATCTATAAAGTTTTTTTTGGCACAAGCCTGTAATGCTTGCAATTGCTTCACAACTTTTTGGGCCATCTTTTAGCATGTCAGCGAGCTTGAGTCTTGCTGCGGTTGAAATTGCCTGAGTAACCTGGTAACCCTTTAGTAAGTCGTATAATTCGACAGCTTCAGTTGATTTTTGCATAATTTAATTCCTCAGATTTGGGCTGTACAGCATTTTCCCCGGATGTTCTATTTTTGAAAGGTTGTTAATTCCTGTTAGAGCCATCGCTTCGACAAGTTCCTCTTGCAGAATTCTAAGTATTTGACTGACACCTTGCTGTCCATCGGTTGCAAGTCCCCACAGCAATGGTCGGCCAATCAAAACAGCATCTGCACCCAATATTAGTGCTTTTAGAATATCCGCGCCTCTTCTTATGCCACCATCCACCAAAATTGGAATGCGTTGTTTCACTACGGACACGACTTCCGGTAAAAGCTCGATGCTGGCGGGCATGCCATCCAATTGTCTTCCACCATGATTTGAAACAATAATAGCTTCCACATTTGCTTCAACGGCGAGCATTGCATCTTCAGGGTGAGAGATTCCTTTCAGAACAATGGGTAACTTGGTTGCTGATTTGAGCCAATCAATATCTCTCCACGTAAGGGATCGATCAAATTGTGTTGCAGCAAAGGTGCGTAAGGTAGAAGTCTGGTCTTTTGCAGAAAGTGTTTTGGTGAAGAGATTAAAATTCTTAGGGTATATGTGCAAAGGCAGGCAGAATTCATTGCGAATATCTTGTTCACGTTTTGCCATCAGTGGAGTATCAATGGTGAGCACAATACCTAGATAACCATGAGACTCTGCTCTTTGAATAAGATCGAGAGTAAGGGCCCTATCTTTAAAAATATACAGTTGTAGCCAGGAGGGGCAGTTAGTTTTTTCAGCCACAATTTCAAGCGATTCTGAAGACATAGTACTTAGGATATTTGCTAAACCTGCTTCTGCCACAGCTTTAGAAAGTCCAATTTCTCCAGAGGGGTGAGCAAGATATTGCAATCCCATAGGTGCTGCAATCACTGGCATAGATAATTCAAAGCCCAATAATTTTTTATGGGTATTACAGTGTGAGGCATTTCTTAAAGCTCGTGGTAACAACATCAGATTAGAGTATGCTTGCTCGTTGCGCTTTAGAGTAATTTCATCAAGCGCTCCACCATAGAAAAAATCAAAAATCGGTTTGGGAAGGCTTTTTTTTGCAGCTGTTTCGAAGTCCCTGATGTTTAATAATTTCTTATGCACTTAATTTTTCCTGCTGGCAAGACTGGTATATTGCAATTGCTTTTCCAATGCGCTCAATACCTTCTTTAATTACGTCTATATCTGAATAAGTGAAGTTTAAGCGGATGAAATTTGAAGGAGCATTAGTGGAATTTCCAGCATAAAAAGCAGCGCCAGGGATAAAAGCAACTTTAAATTCTGATATGGCAATTTTGAGTATTTCATTCGTATCAAAGTTTTCTGGCAATTTGGCCCAGATGAAAAGACCGCTCGCAGGTTGTTTCAGTTCGCAATTTTTTGGAAAGTGCTTTTGGATTTCTTGCAACATGGTATCACGTTTTAAGCGGTATGTTTGGATCAGATTTGCAATGTGTGACTCTATCGAAATACCCCCAAGAATTTTGGAAGCTATCCTGTGGGAGTAGGTTGCGATGTCTAAGTCTGAGCCTTCTTTCAAGAACGAAAGTGCTTGATGAAAAGGTTCAGGAGCAATGATCCATCCAACTCTAAGAGAGGGGGCTAATATTTTGGATAATGTACCAACATAGAAAACCCAATTCTGCTCAAACGATTTAATAGGTGGCAGCATGTTGCTGGTATAATTGAGATAACTATAGGGGTCATCTTCAATAATGGGTACACGGTAAGTTCTGGCAAGTTCAGCAAGTTGTTGTCTTTTTTCCCTAGATATTGTCACAGTGTGTGGATTTCCGCCATCCGGTACGACATAGAGTAAGGCTGGCCTTTTTGCAAGTACCTTTTCAGTGTCTTCTATACTTATACCGCTATGAAAGTCAGTTTGAATCGTGAGGAGCTTTGATTGAAGGGGTTGTATTGTTTGTAAAAAACCAGGGTAGGTAAAATCCTCTACAGCAATACTATCTTTTTTTTCATTCACCAGCATGCGTGCGAGTAGGCTTATCCCCTGCTGAGCACCTGAGGTGAGAAAAATATCCGATTCTCGGCATGTAATGCCCCGCATTTTCATCAAGCTGACAATCTGCTGTTTTAGTTTTATTAGAGGCTTGGCATATTGAGTAATAGAGCTACCTTCAGTTAAGAGCTCAGCCGAAGCATTGCTTATTGCATCAATATGCAATAATTTGCAATCAGGGAGTCCAAGCGCAAAAGAAATAAAATCAGGATCATTTGCAAAAGCGATGGACTTTTGCATGGCTGATGGTTTGAGTGTTTTTACCCAGTCAGCAAGTAGAGGGCCATTATTAAAATGTTCCACGATTGCGCTGCTCCAGTTCTATTGATTTAAATAATGATTTAATATTGCTACTGCCAAAGCCTTTGGCACCTACACGCTGAATGATTTCAAAAAATCCAGTGGGCCTTGTTTGAACTGGCAATGTAAACAGTTGGTACAAATAGCCATTCTCATCTTGATCAATGAGGATATTGGTGCCATCAATCTTTTGGATTTCTTCTTCCAGTTCTGGGAGCTCAGCCAGGCGAACAGAGTAATATTCTTTGGGTACTTTGAGAAAAGAAAGACCATTTTTCTTGAGTATTTCCACGGCGCGAATGATGTCATCTGTTTCAAATGCGATATGTTGAACGCCAGGCCCATGATTAAAATTTAAAAATTCTTTTATTTGTGATTTTTCATACTGTGGCATCGATTCTGTGAAAACAAGCTTAACAACACTATCCGGAGATTGAAGTACTATCGAGTTCATGCCGCTTTTTCCAGTATCGACTGATTCTGCATGTGTTTTGATGAGTCCAAAGGCGTTCATGTACATTTCAACGCTTTTTTCAAGTGAGCCGGTTTCGACACAGATTGCAATGTGGTCTATTCGCTTGAGCATTGGGTGTTGAGATGAATCATTCAATGTTTCCGATTTGCCATGCAATCCCAAGTAGAAATCTGTTTCCTTGCCAGGAGCTTCAACTAAAGTGTGAATGATATTCCCTATTGTCGACACTTGCGAGGCTCGTATTTTTCGGCCTATCACTTCATAAGTATTTGGTTCAGAAATAGGTTTTGCTCCGTGTTTGACCGCATTGCTAAAAGCCTTTTCAGTATCCTTAACACTAAATGCAATATCACTAAAACCATCGCCGTGAATTGTAATATGCTTAGATGCTCTTGACTCACCCAGAATGGGGGAGGTTAAAATCATATCTATTTGTTGTTGTTTGAGATAACTGCTGCATGTAGGCGTGTTAGATCTGGCCATAGTTTGTTCCAAGCACTTAAAGCCAAAGATGTTTTTGTAAAAAAGGGTTGATTGGCATATGTTTGCTGTGAAGATTTCGATGTGGGAAAAATCCTGTAGCATTTTAATTGCACCCCTTGAGCCATGTGTACACGAATTATACTTCGTGGCATATTACAATAGAGTCGTTCAAAAATCCATATCTTAAAGTCTGTTTGCAACCTGGTTCATAATCATTTTAAAATCAATTAACTAAGCTTGATTTAATTCAAAGTCTTCCATAGAAAAAATGCTTTGGTATCTTATAAAAAATTGAGTAGTATATGAAAGCAATTTTTTATGCATATTCTATGCATCGTAAATGTATAAAGGCTAATATTGCCGAGAAGGAACCCACTCAATATCCTAATATAAGACATAGAGAAAAATGTGCGACCTGGAGATCCTATATATGGTACCTCTTGTGGCAATCATTTGGAATTAGTGGAAATTAAGGAGAAGAAATAATGCTGGGCGAAGAGATTAAACGTAGAGAAACTGTAGTAGTTATTGGCGGAAATCGTGGAATTGGTTTGGGGTTTGTAAAAAATTATCTATCCAAAGGGTGTTCCGTGATCGCAACATACCGAGATCCTGAAAAGTTGGAAGAATTAAAAAAAATAAAAGAAATTTTTCCCGATGCGCTAGATTTTTATCAATTGGATATAAAGAATGAGGCTGCAATTTCTAGTTTTTCAGAAAAAATTAAACAACCAATTGATATTTTAATTTTGAATGCAGGAATTCTTTTGAGTATCTCGGGAAGCCACCCGTCAATTGATAAATCACAAGAAATGCGCGATACAATGGACGTTAATGTGTATGGTCCCGACAATATAATACGTGCATTATTTCCGCAATTATTAAACCCACATGCCTGTGCTGTTTATGTCAGTTCGAGTTTAAGCAATGCAGATGAGAACTTAGGAGGACGCCACCATGCCTATAGGGTCAGTAAAGCTGCGGGAAATATGA
This sequence comes from Gammaproteobacteria bacterium, assembly GCA_029256015.1. Lineage (GTDB taxonomy): Bacteria > Pseudomonadota > Gammaproteobacteria > Francisellales > CACEW01 > JAQSYQ01. Next base: position 35,848 of record JAQSYQ010000014.1, read on the forward strand.
TTATGCAAAATTGGAATATTGAGCTGGCAGCAACTTGGTTAGCTGAAGGCCATTCTTATCAGATAAGACCCTGTGCATTTCCAATCTCACCCGGTTGGGTACAAACAGATATGGGCGGGCCTCGCGCAAGTTTAACTGTAGAAGAAAGCGTTTCTGGTATGGCATCAGTTATTGCAGCTGTAAGAGAGCATAAACAAGCTTCGTTATATTTTTATAATGGTAGCGTATTGCAAAAATATCCAGAGCCTCTGGTAGTGACAAAAAAGAAAGAAGAGGATAAGGATATTGTATCAGCTCAGAGACTTGTGCTATCTACTTTTCATGATAGCCTTGAAACGCACCCTGTCGATGATAGAGAATGGTCTCCCGAATAAACTAGTCGATGATTATTTAATATAAAATAAGGAAAATTATGTTTTCAGTTAATGAAAATGAAAATGCACTCGAGAAACTTCATGATCATTTTATTAAAGAAGTAAATGGTGATCCAATTCCATTTGATAGAAGAGAAAAATTAAGCTTGCTGCTAGAGCTGATAGGTGCATCAGCAGGGATTTATTCATGGCCACCTGCTCAAAGGTATGGACAGGATAAAGCACCATGGGTGTCATATAGTTTAGCAATTACCAATCCTATAAGTAACACAATGTTTTTGCTCAAGGCTACAGACGATTTCTTTGAGGTACTTGCCTCAGAGTCAAGTGTACCTATGGCCTTAAATGATATTATCAGTACACCTAGCCATCAAGAGCTAGCTAGGAAATATCTCATTATAATGATGGGTTCTGCTATTTGTGCAATTCCTTTTGGTATTACTACTTATTTATTTCCTTTGCCTGACTGTGATACGAAAGCTTGTATTGCTGGAATTGTTGCTCATTCATGGGTGGCCAATACTGTTTTGCATGCTATTTCTTGGGGCTTAATGCTCGCACCGGAGTTATGGTATTACCGAATACCTTATCTTCCGCTAGAAAAAGCTTATGCATATTACAAGATGAGTGGTCTTAGCTCTCAGGAAAGAAAAATTTTAGATTTTCAACAACAGCAGGAGCTTATTTGTAAGAAATACAAGGGAGCATTAGTACGTTTTTATACACATGCAGCTGAAAATCTTGTTGCCAATTACACAAAACAGCCTGCAGGATCTGTATTTGCCCCCAGGGTGGCTCTTAATGAGTCTGATGCCTCAGTTATGACGCTTGCTAGGATGGCGGGCCAGCTTCCTGAAATAAAGAGCCGTAGATGCGATAATGTTGTTGGAATGTTGGGTACGGCATTTATAGGTTTAGGATGCACCGGCTTGATTGTTAGTCCAATTTACCTCGGTACTACATGGGGCTTAGATCTTACTTCAAGTACTGCTGTCGGACTCTTGCCCGCTTACTCAACAGCTGTTTTATGCTCATTTTATGGGTCGGCTATTTTTAAACAGATTTACGAGTATTTGTCCACTTGGGGCGGTCTAATGGATAAATTTTCATTAGAAGCTAGGCTATACCCAAAAACATTTGCGCTTTTTCTTTTATTTAATATATATGTTTCAGCATTTGCTTATGGAGCTTTAGAGCAATTAATTAATACCACGTTAAGTGATAAGACATGGGACCCTATTCGTCCATTTTTGCAAGATATCTGTATTCCAGCCGCAATTATATTATCTTTTATACCATTGATAGGGTTGTTCTCAGGAGCTACTAGAAAAGTAGTTTCTAAATTTGGACCTGAGGGTGAGCATAAGTCAGCAGTAAGATTAATGGTAAAGACAACTTCACTATGTAATCGGTTGCAGCAAATGAACAATGATAAATTAATAGAAAGTATTGGGGCTTATTCAGCGGAAGATCAAAAAATATTGGGCATAGACCCTGAGCAATTTTCTCGCGATACGGCAACTTTCCATAATTTACAAGAAAATGTGAGGGTATTGAAAGGCACGGCTCTTGCGAGCAGCGAAAGTGGTTCTCATACTAGATGGCCTGGATCAGTTTGGCAACGAAGAGGCCATAAAGATGAAGCTGAGGCAATGTTATTGGAAAAAGCATAATTTTAATATCCTCTAGTTGCTTTAGAATACTCGTAGAAAAATATTATCAGGAGTTCCCGCTTAAGAAGACAAAACGCGGGAACATCTTTTCGAGTAAACACATCGACCGAAATGAATTTGGGTTTGGCGGCAATGGGGAAGTTCTTGATTTTCTTGATCCTAAGCGCATATAGTCAGCATAAATCGCTGAACATCACATTTTTTTTGAGGCCACATACGCATCAATCATGCGTCTAGAAAGACTTAGTTTACTGGGGAGTTGTGGTAGATTTTCTAATGAAAACCATTGAGCATCTTCAAGTTCTGAGGTATCAATTTTAATATCACCACTATCATATTCTGCTACGAAGCCAAGCATGAGACTGCTGGGAAAAGGCCAGGGTTGCGAGGAAGAATAGCTTAAGTTTTTAATATTAATGCCTACTTCCTCTTTCACTTCACGTATAACTGCTTCCTCAAGTGTTTCACCTGGCTCTACAAAACCAGCTAAGGTGCTGTAAATCCCAGGTAAAAATTCAGAAGTCCGCCCAAGTAAAATAGTATCGTTTTTCCAAATTAAAACTAGCATGGCAGGAGATATTTGTGGATAAAATAGGTTGTTACAGGCTGGGCATTTCTTAGCACGTTCAGTTTCACTTTGTTGGGTCTTTTCACCACAACAGCCACAGAATTGTGTTCTTCTATCCCAAAATAAAATTTCCATGGCCCGAGTCGCAATCAGAAAAATAGCTTCGTCATTTAGGGCGAGATAAGCCTGGCGAATGCGTATAAATTCGAATGCATCAGGAAGCACAGTAAGGGAGTTTTGAAGTATTTGAACTGCAAAACAATCTGTATTGCCATATGTGCCCAGATAATGTTGCTGCTGAATGTTTAAATTAAGAGCATCAATATTTAAAAGTGTGGGTATATTGTAGAGATTGGAAGCTTTAAGTAATAAAAGCTCATCACCATGAAAAATAAACCAAAGTGCAGGAGCTGTAGACAAAACAGGCGGCTTAATTTTTGAGGTAAAAGTTTGAGTCATGTTATTTCCTTGTTTCTAGATGATGGCTAGGGCATGATATTATTCATATCATTAAACAAAAAAACAATGGAGTATTTATGAAAGTTTTATTAGTCGGTGGAACTGGTGTGATAGGGTCAGCAGTATGTAAAGAACTGGGATCTCGACATGATGTTATTACTGCTGGGTCAAAAAGTGGCGATGTCAAAGTTGATATGACTGTAAGCACATCAATAGAGGAAATGTATAAAAAATTAGGGTCAATCGATGCGGTAATTATTACCGCGGGAGTAATGCATTTTGGCCCCCTGGAACTTATGACGGAAGAGCAATTTTACGTTGGGATTAAAAGTAAGTTTATGGGGCAGGTAAATTTGGTACTGCAAGGGCAAAAGTATTTAAATGAAAATGGTTCTTTTACGCTCACAAGCGGTGTGCTAGCGCTTGATCCTATTCGCATGGGTGCTAGTGCCACGGCCATAAATAGCGCAATTGATGGTTTTGTTAAAGGTGCGGCAATTGATCTATTAAAAGGGCATCGTATTAACGCTGTAAGCCCAACAGTAGTAGTTGAGTCTATGCCACAGTTGGCATCATTTTTTCCTGGTTTTGTACCTGCGTCCGCGGCGTTGGTTGCTCTTGCTTACGTGAGAAGTGTGGAAGGGGCGCAGACAGGACAAATCTATCGAGTTGGATATTAAATGAAAAGGCGCGCCAAGCTATTCAGCTTGTAATAAATTGAGTTGGTTCGTTAAATTTTATGCGAGGCATATGATTTGTAGTGTGGGTGAGTAGGTGTTTAACTATTACACGGCAAGGATGTTTTGGAATTTACTGGAAATTCAAGATGGTGCCGAAGTGAGAATTGATGAAACCCATCCATGGGTTTCACTGCTTCGCAGTGCTCTAAAGTGCGCCCTAATTTGATCCAGTCAAATTAGTCGACCCTCGCGCCTTCGGCGAGAGCTTCTTCGTCCTATTGAATTTCGCATCGATATTGCAATTTGGGTGTTTATCTTTTTAATGGTGCGAAGAGAGGACTGAAAGGTCGTTGTATTTAAAGGCTGTAAAAGTCCAAGTTTAAAAAATATACATATTGGTATATATATTTAGGTCTGTTTTTATCAAGCTCGTGCAATACTGAATCATGATGTAGTATATGCTAAGCTCTCACAAATTCTTCAAGTTCATGAACCACCGAGGTATAAAATGAATGCCCAAGAGCTTGATGCTATAAAAGCTTGTTTAACTGCCAGAAAGCCTCCAGAAATTAAAATCTTAGTTGAAGAGGGTAAGATTAGAGCCTATGTAGAAGAAGCCTCTGATGCTGTTGAAAAAGCTATCCGAATTAAAGCTGTATTGTCAACTCAATGTGTAGATGCCATCAAAGAAATAAAAAACATTATTAAAGCTTATGTCGAAGAGGCAGCTGATGAAGCTGAAAAAGCAAGCCGAATTAAGGCTGTGCTATCGTCTATGTGTTCAGATGCTATCAAAAAAATAAAAAGTGTTATTAAAGCTTACGTGGAAGAGGCAGCAGATGAAGCTGAAAAAGCAAGCCAAATTAAAAATGTGCTATCGTCTATGTGTCCAGATGTTATCAAAGAGATAAAAGATGCTGTTAAAGTTTACGTGGAAGAAGCGCCTGAAGATGAAAAAGCCACTCGAATTACAGCTGTGTTGTCCTCGCACTGTGCAGATGCCATCAAAAAAATAAACAGTGAGATTAAAGTTTATGTGGAAAGTGTGCCTGAAGCTGAAAAAGGCAACCGAATTAAAGAGATATTGTCATCCCGTTGCAGTAATGCAATTGAAATATTGGTCAATACCGATGTTATCAATTGGTATTTAACCTCTGCTGAACCCGCTGAAGTTTTAGAGCGATTAAAAAGAGTTATTTGTTCGCACATAAAACAAAACAAAATTCTAGCTATAGTGCCCCCAATTATTGTTGAAAAAAATATAGTGATAGAGGGTTTAACCGTTGCTTACCGTTACAGTTCGAGATTAGAGAAACTTATTCAGGAAGTTAATAAGCTTAAAGCCCAAGCAGCTCAGTTGGGCATAGGAGAGGTTCTAGCAGGCTCACAGGGAGCTGCTGGCCCAGCACAAAGCAGCGCGTCAGGTGAATATTCTGTAGCTGCGCTGTTTGGTTCTGAACCTATAAACTTCTCAGCTTTAGCTAAAGTCACTGGTAAAAAGCGGAAAAAAGCTGAGCTTGATGAAACAGAGAGCGCAACAGAAGAGTCATCTTCAAAAAAACAAGCGGTTGAAGCAGAAGCCTCAGTGTGATGGATGGCGCGAAGAGAGGGCTGGAAGTTCTTTGTATTCAAATGCTTTAAAAGGCATGGATTAAAAATTATCATTTTGGTATATACAAATTTTCCTGTTTTAAAGAACTTTCTGATAACAAAGAATTACAGCGCACAACATGTTAAAATTGGCCGTCTACTTGCAGGTCAAATTGACTTTATGAGGCGTAAAATGAATGGACAAGAAGTTGCAGCAATAAAGGCTTCTTTATCGGCTCGTGATTTTTCAAGGCTTAAAACTTTAGCAGCGGAAGGTAAGATCGTAGCCTACGTAGAAGGGGCATCTGATGCTGCTCAAAAAGCCATTCGAATTAAAGATGTGTTGTCATGTAATTGTTCAGATGCCATTAAAGAGATAAAAGCTGCTATTAAGGTTTATGTAGAAAAGGCGCCTAATGCTGATGAACAAGCCATTCGGATTCAAGATGTATTGTCATCTCAGAGTTCAGATGCCATCAAAGAGATAAAAGCTGTTGTTAAGGTTTATGTAGAAAAGGCGCCTAATGCTGCTGAACAAGCCATTCGAATTAAAGCTGTGTTGTCATCAGGATGTGCAGAAGCCGCCAAAGAGATAAAAGCTTTTATTGAAGACTATGTAGAAAAGGCGCCTAATGCTGCTGAACAAGCCGGTCGAATTAAAGATGTGTTGTCATCGCACTGTGTAGAAGCCATCAAACAGATAAAAGCTGTTGTTAAGGTTTATGTAGAAAAGGCGCCTAATGCCGTTGAACAAGCCATTAGAATTAAAGCTGTGTTGTCATCCGGATGTGCAGAAGCCATCAAAGAGATAAAAGCTTTTATTGAAGACTATGTAGAAAAGGCGCCTAATGCTGCTGAACAAGCCGTTCGAGTTAAAGCTGTGTTGTCATCGCAATGTGCAGATGCCATCAAGGAGATAAAAGAGGCTGTTAAAGCTTATGT
>JAQSYQ010000041.1 GCA_029256015.1 Gammaproteobacteria bacterium
ATTTTCGGATCTAACTGGGACCCATTATTCGCCAAAGATACTTCAGGCGCTTTATTAAAAGCCGTGTCTGAGCTGTGCGACGGTGAGTTCCAAACCATGCACGCCAGAGGCGGTGCTTATATGCGAGAGCATTTGTTTGGCCGATCTGAAGAGCTTAAAGCCTTAGTTGCTGATATGTCAGATGATGAAATTATCGGGCTTATGCGCGGCGGCCATGATCCTAAAAAAGTGTATGCGGCTTATCAGGCAGCCATCAATCACAAAGGCCAGCCTACCGTGATTTTAGCTAAAACCGTAAAAGGTTATGGTATGGGCAAAGCCGGTGAGGCAATGAACATTGCTCACAACCAAAAGAAAATGGCCGTGCACGAACTTCAGGCCTATCGAGATCGATTCAAATTAGCTATTTCCGATAAAGATGTCGAAGAATTCAAACGATTTAAACCCGAGGCTAACAGCCCTGAAATGAGATATTTGCAGGAACACCGTAAGGCCCTCGGTGGCTCCATTCCTGCTCGATTTGACCCTAAAGTGAAGTTGGCTATTCCAAGCTACAAAGACTTTGCTCGCCGCTTATTGGAAGGAACTGGGTCAGAGCGTACGATGTCAACCACGACCGCTTATGTCCAAATCCTCACCGCGTTGTGCAAAGATCCCAATATTGGCAAATTAGTGGTCCCTATCTGCCCTGATGAATCCAGAACACTTGGGATGGAAGGCCTGTTTCGTCAAATTGGAATTTACAACTCAGAAGGTCAAAAATATGAGCCTGAAGACCGTGCTCAGGTAATGTACTACAAAGAATCAGCCGATGGCCAGTTTATGCAGGAAGGCATTAACGAGGCAGGAGCGTTTGGTTCCTGGCTTGCCGGCGCTACTTCCTATAGCGTGCACTATCAGCCTATGGTTCCATTTTATGCTTACTACGCTATGTTCGGTTTCCAAAGGATTATGGACTTTATCTGGTTAGCGGGAGACATGCGAGCTAGAGGTTTCTTAATGGCGGCGATTGCAGGGCGAACCACTATTAACGGTGAAGGCTTGCAACATGAAGACGGTCATAGCCATGTCATGGCAAACCTGATCCCCAGCTGTATTTCCTATGACCCGACTTATGCTTATGAAATGGCGGTCATTATTTGGCATGGCCTAAAACGCATGTACGAAGAACAGCATGATGAATTTTATTACATCACCATGATGAACGAGAACTACGTTCATCCTGCTATGCCAAAAGGCTGTGAGGAAGGCATTATCAAAGGTCTCTATTTATTGAAGTCGTCCGCAAAACCTAACGCTAAGTCCAAAGATAAGACCAAGCAAAAAATGCACGTTCAGCTAATGGGTTCAGGCAGTATTTTGCTCGAGGTGGAAGCCGCTGCTGAATTGCTAGAGAAAGATTTTGGGGTGACTTCTGATATCTGGAGCATGACCAGCAGCAATAATTTATATCGAGACGGCATGTCGGTTAAACGCTTTAAAATGCTTAATCCTGATAAAGCTGCGCCCCAATCCTATATTGAAGAATGCTTGAATGATACAAGCGGGCCTATCATCGCTTCAACCGATTACGTCAAGCTTTATACTGAGCAGCTGCGTGAGTTTATGCCAAGAACCTATGTCACATTAGGAACAGATGGATATGGCAGAAGCGACAGCCGAGAAAAACTTCGTGAGTTTTTTGAAGTTAACCGTTATTACGTTGCAGTGGCCGCTTTAAAAGCCTTAGCAGACGATGGAATGATTCCAGTCAGCACGGTGAAAGAAGCGATTAAAAAATACAAGATTACAAGTGATAAACCTGATCCTTGGACCGTATAGTACTCCTCCCTTTAAAAAGGGAGGCTGGATGGGATTTAGTGGAGAGGGGTAAAATTTTGGAGAATAATTATGGCGATTAAAGAAGTAGCCGTTCCTGATATCGGAAACTATAAAAATGTTGATGTTATTGAACTCAGCGTTAAGGTTGGCGATAGCATAAAAGAAGAACAAAGCTTAATGACCCTGGAAACCGATAAGGCTACCATGGAAATCCCCGCGCCTTTCGCAGGAACTGTGAAAGAGGTCTTGGTTAAAGTCGGAAGCAAGGTTTCTCAGGGAACTTTAATTTTGAAAGTAGATACCGAGGTTGCGGCTGCGAAAACGGAAGCGCCTGCAGGTACGCGTCTTAACGAAGCTGCGGCCCCTGCTGCAAAAGCTTCAAGTGCTTCTCAGGAAATTAGAGTACCTGATATCGGCAATTATAAGAATGTGGATGTTATCGAAGTCAATATTAAAGCAGGTGGTAGCGTTAAAGCCGAGCAAACTTTAATTACCATAGAGACTGATAAAGCCACCATGGAAATCCCAGCACCTTTTGCCTGCAGCATTGATCAGCTTAAAGTGAAAGTGGGTGACAAGGTTTCCCAAGGAGATTTAATCGCTTTAGTTAAAGCAGAAGGAGCTCAAGCAGAGGCTCCTAAAGCGGCTGAGCCTGCGGCAATGCCGGCGCCAGCTAAAGTAGAGATTCCAGTTCAAGCTCCTGCTGCAGCTCAAACGTCTTCCAATGCCAGCGCTCACGCGGGACCTTCGGTTAGGCGCATGGCAAGAGAGCTTGGAGTTGAGCTATCAAGAGTTCAAGGTACCGGAAGAAAAGGTCGCATTTCAACCGAAGATTTGGCTAACTTTGTTAAATCCAATATGGGAGCGAGCGGTGGAGCGGGTCTAAATTTATTGGCCGACCCCACAGTAGACTTCGCTCAGTTTGGAGAAGTAGAGGCTCAAAAGCTTTCCCGGATTAAAAAGATTTCAGGCGCTAATCTTCACAGAAACTGGGTGAAAATTCCCCATATCACTTTGTGTGAAGAAGCCGACATTACAGAACTTGAGGCTTTCCGTAACGAGCAGAAAGCTCAGGCTGAAAAAGCCGGAGTCAAACTCACGCCATTGGCCTTCTTATTAAAAGCAGTGGCTACAGCGCTAAAATGCTTCCCCAATGTTAACGCCTCATTGGGCAGCGACGGTGAAACCCTGTTTATGAAAAAATACATTCATATCGGGGTGGCTGTGGATACGCCAAATGGCTTAATGGTTCCCGTGATTAGAGATGTTGACCAGAAAGGGATTTATCAGCTAGCCAAAGAGCTGGCTGAGATCAGTGTGAAGGCACGTGAAGGCAAACTAAAGCCTGCTGATATGCAAGGTGGCTGCTTTACCATTTCAAGCTTGGGTGGAATCGGGACTACTTATTTCACCCCAATCGTAAATATGCCTGAAGTGGGAATTTTAGGAGTGTCCAAGGCAGCGATGAAGCCTGTTTGGAACGGCAAAGAGTTTATGCCACGCCTGATGATGCCATTATCTTTATCGGTAGATCACAGGGTAGTAGATGGGGCCGAAGGTGCTAAATTCGTTGTGACAGTGGCTAAATATTTAAGCGATATTCGTAATTTATTATTGTAAGAAAGGGATTATAAAATGAATGAAAACATACAGACTGAAGTAGTAGTTTTGGGAAGCGGGCCGGGAGGCTATACCGCTGCGTTTAGAGCGGCCGACTTAGGCAAAAAAGTGGTATTGATTGAGCGTTATTCAAGCCTGGGTGGAGTATGCTTAAACGTAGGTTGTATTCCCTCTAAAGCTTTATTGCATGTGGCCAAAGTATTGGAAGAATCCCATGAGATGAGTGCTCATGGTATTGAGTTTGGCAAGCCTAAAATTAACCTCGACAAAATTCGCGCTTATAAAGACTCGGTTATCACCAAGTTAACAGGCGGCTTGTCTATGTTGTCCAAGCAACGCAAAGTCACTGTAGTAAATGGAACCGGTCAGTTTGTTTCAGACAAAGCAATTGAAGTGACCGATGAAAAAGGCAAAAAAACCACAGTAAGTTTTGAGCATGCTATTATTGCTGCGGGTTCTCGCCCAGTTAAATTACCCTTTATTCCAGATGACCCAAGAATTATGGACTCAACCGGCGCTTTGAAGCTGGAAGAAGTTCCAGGCAGTTTATTGGTGATTGGTGGCGGAATTATCGGACTTGAAATGGCTACCGTTTATTCTCAGTTGGGCTCTAAAATTTCAGTGGTTGAGTTTATGCCACAACTCATGGGCACAGTTGATAAAGATATTGCCAAAGTCTACGAAAAGTGGATCAGCAAGCGCTATGAAAGCATTATGCTTGAAACCAAAGTCGTGAAAGTCGAAGCTAAAAAAGACGGCATTTATGTCAGCTTTGAAGGCAAAAACGCTCCAGAAAAACCCGTTCGCTATGATCGCGTGTTGGTGGCAGTAGGCCGCATTCCAAACGGTAAAGACATCGGTGCTGAAAAAGCCGGCGTGAAAGTGGATGAAAAAGGCTTTATTCCAACGGACAAACAACAACGCACTAATGTACCTCATATATTCGCCATCGGTGACATCATAGGTCAGCCTATGCTAGCTCATAAAGCTGTGCCAGAAGGTAAAGTTGCGGCTGAAGTGATTGCGGGCAAAAAACATTACTTCGATCCAAAATGCATTCCAAGCGTGGCCTATACTGATCCTGAAGTTGCATGGGTAGGCTTAACTGAAGCTCAGGCTCAGCAACAAGGTGTGGCTTATGGCAAAGGCGTATTCCCATGGGCAGCTAGCGGCCGCTCTTTAAGCATTGGCCGAGATGAAGGTATGACCAAGGTTTTATTCGATGAAAAAACCCACCGAGTATTGGGCGCTGGTATTGTTGGCCCTAATGCAGGAGAGCTGATTTCAGAAGTGGCTCTGGCCATCGAGATGGGCTGTGATGCTGAGGATATCGGCTTAACCGTTCATCCACATCCAACCTTGTCTGAAACTGTAATGTTGGCGGCTGAGATGTATGAAGGAACTATTACTGATTTGATCCCGCCTAAAAAGAAATAATAAGCCATAAATAAAAAACCCGCTTAACGCGGGTTTTTTTTAGAAGTGATAATTAAGCCCCAAGCTAAATAAGTTGTCGAAATAGCTAAAGGAATTGGGAGAGTTAGGGACTGTAATTGTCTGATAAACAGTGTAGTCATATTCTATTACCAAGCTTAAAGCATGAGTAAGGGCAGTTTCAAATCCTACACCAAATTGATAGCCAAGCGCCGAATCATTGTAGGTAGGGGACATGTGAGGCAAGCCTTCAAAGTCTGTGCGCATTAAGCCAATGCGGGTAAACAATAAATCGCTTGGATCCATAATATAGCCTGGTAAAATGCTAAGACCATAGCCGGTGCCTTCTTTGTTAATGGTGGTACCTAGAAGCTGCGCTCCTAGCCCTTGGCTAAACTCGGTAAAAGCTTCTGTGCCAATATCAAACCATGAATTAACTTGATAGTTATAACCTAGCTTTAACCTTTCAGCGATACCATCTGAAGACCAGTCAGTAGACTGGATATTATTATTTACATCAAGACGCTGGGATTTCACGCCAAAATTAACGCCTGCATAAGGGCCGGTTAGTTGCAAGCTGGGTCTGGAACTAGTATTTTGGCCGATTTGATCAAGCTGATAATCAAGGCTTAACATAAACATATTTTGGCTGAATAGGTTGCTAGAAGAAAAGCCATAAGTATAGTGACTTATTGCGTTATAGTAATAGATCCAGTCATACTCAAGGGCTAAGCTTAAGTTTTGGGTTAGGGAATGTCTAAAGCCTAAGCCCAAATCAACTCCGGGGGAGGTAACATTATAGGGGGTTGGGCTGTGTGGATTATTGCTATTGTCAATGCTCAGTTCTGCGTAGTTGATGCCAAGTTTTGCATATAAAAGGCTATTTGGATCTAGGTGGTAACCGGGCAATATATCAAAGCCAAAGTTATTGCCGATTTTCGTTTCAGTATTAAAGCTTGTGATATCCGAGTTTGTATAATCTTGCCATGAGTTTTCGTAGTTGAAATAAGCTTCAGCACCTAAATAGAACTGGTTGGCAAAGCTATGGCCATAAATAGCATTGACCCCTGCTATAGGCCCATCAATACCTCTGGTTTGAACATCTGTGGCGCTAACATGGATGTCTGAGCGAGCAACCCCCTGAGAAAATCCAGTTTGTACACCTGCCGAGAATCCATCACCTACATTGGTAACTTGATTGACCGCTTGGTTAATAATGTTATTATCAGCATCAGTTAGCTGACTTGGAGTTTTGTAGCTAGGCAAAGGAGCAGGCGCTAACGATGAGCTTTGATAGCTGCCAAGGTTAGGGTCTGCTGCTATCGCATTGGTTAAGGCCTGGCTAGGCGCGGCATCTGCAAAAGCTAACATAGGGCTTAGTGCCACAGTTACTGCTAAAGCTAATAAAGACAGTCTCATATTTTCCCCAATCTTATTATTATTCCAAGTGTATTTATAGTATGAATAAATTAAATTGCAAGTAAACTTATAAAAATGCCGATATAAAAATCCCGCTTTGAGCTAACTTTAATTTCTATAAATAAGTATTTTTGAAGCTAAATCTCATGGGGCAGCGAAATAAAAAAAAGCAAAACAAGAGGCTCTAAACTAAGAATAAATAGGAGCCCGTTTCAGACGGGTCTTTTTATTGTAACTAAATGGGAAAGATATTGTTATTTATAGTAGAAAAATACAATGCTGCAACTATTTAATAAAATAGTAGGCATAAAAAAGCCGCACTAGGCGGCTTGCGGATCTTGCATTAATTAAGCAGGCTGGTTATCTAAAAGCGGCTGGCCAGCATCATGGCTAGCACCAGGCTTTCTAATAAAAAAGCTGTCATCGATAGCAAGTGCAGGGCCAGATCCCCAGGTCAATGCTTGTTTCGCCCAGCTTGAGGCATCATTAGCTCTATTATTGGCTCTTGTACAGCCATTAGCTAACGGGATGCTGCTAAGATAAGCTACTCCACCGATCGTAAAAGCGGCAAGCAATGCGGCTAGAGCCTCATTGGTAGTGGCATTTGTGGTAGGCTGAGTTTGCGGATAAGCTTGGCTTGAAAGTTCAACAGCAACCACTGTGCTTACCATAAAGCCCATTAATTGAGCTAAGAAAGCTAACCAGGAACGACGAGTATCTTCAGCAAGAGTCCCTGCTGTGGTATTTGCAGCAAGATAAGCAATAAATCCGCCCGCCAAGCCGAATAATGTATATTGAGCGATTTCTACAGCTTGTGTGTTTACATCTTTTGCGATGAGGTCAAAAAACGGACTGCCATTTTGCGGGCGTGGGGCAAGTGTGCTTACTGTCAATCCGACTGCCGCTCCCCCGATTACCGCTGCTGCTTTTTTTGTTCCTGCTAACAATTCTTTTGATGTAGGCATAAGTTTTTCCTTTAAGTAAACGCTCAATAGTCCAAGTAGCGTTGTTTACCATATAGGAATTGGTCAAATAAATAAAGCTCAAATATTAGCTTGTTGAGCTTGTGACATTGTTAGGGCTGTTGGGGTCTGGATTGCTAATACCGTTTTGAAGTACATCATCAACGTTATCGTTGGGTGGGCTTTTAATATGAGAAGAGGACAGATGAGGGGCAAAAGTTTGAGTGCCCACTCCAATGGTATCAGCTGCCTGATCAAATCCATTGCTTGCAGTATTGTTGTTAGTTGTAGGAGTTGCAGCCCAGGCACAAGACATCACCGCACTTAACAAACCGATCAGGACAAAGTTTTTCATAGGGGCTCACTAATGGATTGATATGGGTTTATTTTAGTAAAAAGTAGAACAAATAGAAATAACGAAAATAAAAAAGGCCAGCAAGCTGGCCTTTGATAGTCTCAGTATTATCGTGCCATGGCTATTGCTGTGCCTACAGCAGATTGTTGAGGTCTTGCTGGCGTACGTCTTTGTCTTGGGCCGGCGGGGGAATGGGCACCTGGGGTGGCTCCAGTGCCTATTACAACAGCATCGGCTGCTCGTGGTGGTGTGGTAGGAGCTGAATCTGTCAAAGCGTTAATAGCACTTTGGTTAGCTAAATGACGGGTGGTGAATAGGTTCTTGAGCAGCTGAGGCACCGACTAATTCAGCAAATGGGTCCGCCATAGGAAGAGCCCGCGCACTTGCAGCCGGCTCTGCATTGGCTTCAGCATCCGCTATTCTTGCCACTGCGCGAGGATGTGCTGGGGACCCAACGGCTTCATACCGGGCTCCATCTCTCACAATAGCCTGAGGCTGGCTGCTTGCAGTTTGCATTGGGCTTGAGCTTAAAGCAGAAGCAACGAGCACAAAAAACGCTGCCACTCCTATAGTGACCACTGGAGCCGCTATATTGCTTGGGATCTGTAATGAGTTGCTAGGGTCACTTACCGCATTTGATGCAGAGTCAGTAAAAGACACTGCGGCATAAGCTGCAATAAGGGCCATAACGACAGTGAGCTTGCTTACTTGGGCTGAACTAAGTCGAAGTGACATATTAGCGCCTAGCCCTGCGCAGGCTAAGCCCAGCAAAGCGTAGTTTTGATATCTTACGGTATCGGTTCCAAGAAATGGTACGACGGCCCCTTCGGTGCCATCAGCTAGTGCGCCTACAGCTAAGCCTGTTATTGCACCAGAAACTAAGCCGAGCAGGGCATAAGCATATCTTTCGGCAGTTTGAGCTTGTCTGCTTGCAGTTGGCATTGAGCTTGAGCTTAAAGCAGAAGCAACTAGCACAAAAAATGCTGCCACTCCTACAGTGACCACTGGGGCCGCTATATTGCTTGGAATTTGTAATGAGTTGCTAGGATCACTTACCGCATTTGACGCAGAGTCAGTAAAAGACACTCCGGCATAAGCTGCGGCAAGGGCA